>NZ_LMFF01000016.1:0-342120 GCF_001427205.1 Rhizobium sp. Root491 | reverse complement strand
GGTATGACTACGATCGGGCTACGCCCTCCCTCCGTCACACCCCGGCGCGAGTCTCATCCTGAATGACGCTGATTCTCATCGAGATTGCCGCTAAACACTTGAGGATGATTTGGCCTTCTCCGAACGGCATGTTGCGCTCGAGGATGTCCTGCATGAGATCGATCACAGGACCATATGCTTCCTTTGCGGCGTTGCGTCGGAACCAATTCACCATCGGCCCAATCACGGATTCGACATACTGTGTCGTCGGTCGCTTGCGATCGACGACTTCGGCAACAACACGCCGGACTTCGTCTTCTCCATTTACCGCGAGGCTGAAGCCCCATTCACGCAGATCGGTTTCCTCGTGCATCCAGGCCCTGACATCGTGGAGGACCAGGAAGTCCCCGAGATAGCGGGAGAACTCGGCAGCGACGTGTGCGTCGAGCCTGTCGAGGAAGCCATCCCCGCCATCCTGGAACACGCCGTCTCGAAGGTAAGTATCCAGCCGCGGCTGGCGGCTCGGGACAGGAGCCGCCGCGGCTTCCCACCCGCACGGCGGTGGCGATGCACGGAGACCGCTTTCTCAAGTTCCTCAGCGGGGACTGGAGAAAGGCAAAGGCGCTGCTAAAAACTGTGATGCCAGAGACGCCGCCCGCAGAAACCGTCCGTATTCTCGATCTCCTTCAGAAGGGCAAAGATGCCCGCAAAGCGATCAGAGAGGGTGACGGTCTTGGACGCTCGGCATTCGGAGCTGACTGGCGCGGCGAAAAATCTGATCCACGTCCACTCGAGAGCCTTGTCCTTTGGATGAGGAGCCTACGAGGCGTGGGATCGGAAGCGCGGGCGATCGCGGGTAGGCTGACAGATAAATCAGCGGTGGCGTCTCGCTGTGAGCAGGTCCGGGCTTTGCTTGATGAAACTCGTCGAGCACTTCTTTCTCTTTGGACAGACATGGGATCGGGTAATACTGACTTTTTCGGCGGTTCGTCGGACGTCGATGAGATATCTTTGCTCCAATCCGCGCCTGCAATTACCGATCTGACGAATGCGGATGCGGCGTTTTCGGACTTGCTTCATGTGCCGCTTACTGATGCCGCAGCCCGGGTGAAAGCCCTGGGGACCCTCGCGACAGCGCAGCGTTGCAAGCAAACGCTGGAAACCAGCAGTGCCGTTGGCGTCGCTGCGTTCGGCTCGCTTTGGTCAGGAGCGACCTCGAACTGGCCGAAGCTCTCCCAAGTCTACGCTTGGTCGACCTCAAATGCTGACATTCGCAAGCTGGCGTCTCGGGTCGATGACCCAAGTTCGAATTACGCTCATGCCAAGGAAGCATATGCCCTCGGGAAAGAGTTCCTTGATCGGATGACGGAACTCTTGGTATTTCTGAAATCGGATACCGAGACGCTGTTCGGCGTGGGCGTGGTAGCTGATGCCCCACTTGATGAGATGATCCGAAAGTTAGGTGATTGGATTGCCAATGAGGAGCAACTTTCGAAGTTTGCGGCCTTTAACAGTAGAGCAAAGGAGGCTGCAGAGGCCGGCGTTGCGGAGATCGTTGCTCGCTTGGAGGATGGACGTCTAACAACGGCGAATGTCATTCCGTATTTCGACATGGCTTACTACGAGGCGTTGCTGAGGGACCAGCACGACAGGACCCCGGAACTCGCGCGGTTCGACGGGGAAGTACACAATCGGCTTGTCGCCGATTTTGCCAACCTTGATCTCGGCCGTATGAAGCACTCGAAGCTGGAAGTCGTCCGCGCCCACCACCGCAAGATTCCTTCTGTCAGTGGTATCGGCCCGGTAGGAGTCCTGCGTGGCGAAATGGCACGCCGTCGAAACCATATGCCGATCCGGCAATTGATGCAGCGCGCGTCTCCCGCAATCCAGGCGCTCAAGCCCGTCTTCATGATGAGCCCGCTTTCCATTGCCCAGTTTCTTCCCCCAGGTGTTATTGAGTTCGACCTTCTCGTGATGGACGAGGCAAGTCAGATACAGCCCGTTGATGCGTTGGGGGCGGTTGCGCGCGCGAAACAGGTCGTGGTCGTCGGTGACGAACGCCAGCTTCCGCCAACGATGTTCTTTTCGAAAATGACATCCGACGGATCGGAACAGGATGACGAAGATGACGGCGCGAAGGTGTCGGATATCGAAAGCATCCTTGGGCTGTTCTCCGCGCGAGGTCTTCCGAGCCGCATGCTGCGGTGGCACTACCGTAGAGAAGTATGAGGGTGCTATCGCATTGATCGGCGATGAGATTCTTCAACTCCATGCAGAATCCAAAAGCCGTGGAGGCATCATCGCAACGATCGCAACGTCCAACAAGCTAAATACCGCCCGGGCGGCCGTCCGGGATATTGCTCTTAGCCTGGAGCAAGATAATCCCGTGATCCATGCCATTGCCACGATTCAGGAATACTGTTGGCGACTTCTTGAAACCGATCTAGTTCGTATCCGGCACGAGATCAGTCGTATTCGGTCCGAACACCTTATTATTGATCCAGCGGCCTTACCTGATGTCGATGGAGTGAACGATTTGGCTCGGCGAGTCAATGAGGCAGTACATCGTAAGTTTGCGACCTTAAACCTGTGGCTGACGCAACCTAAAAACGTCAGCCCTTCAGCACCGTTGTCGCTTCTCTTCAACGCCGTTCTCGTTGAGGTGAAAGAGCAACTTCCCGGTTTCGATCCGACGATAGTATTCAACGAAGAGCGTGCACTCGACCTGTTCGGCCACCGATACCATTATGTCTACGACATGCTCTATATCCTCGTTTACAACGCAGGAAAACACGGGGAAAAGAAGGGTGTTCTTAGCTTCGACGTAACTGTCACAGACGATGGGACGTCAGCGCGAATTTCCATTGAATCCGAAATGAGCGAGAAGGCAACGGTCGAAAAGGTTAAGAAGCGCATTCAAGTCGCCATGGAGGCTGAAATAGAAAACGCCTTCAAAGTGGACAGTTTTAGCGGCATTCGCAAAATCCGGGCGCTGGAGGTTCATCTGGGGGAAGTCTCAAATTTCGGCGTTACCTACAATGGACGTAGAGTTCGGTTTTCCGCATCCCTTGCTCTAACTGCGATCTAACTCATGGCAAAAGTTTTGATTGTTGAAGACGATACCTTCAAATATGGCGAGATGCTTCGTGCGATTGCAGGTTGCTGCGATGTAACCGAGGTGATTTCTGCACTTTCCGTCGGCGAGGCGGTTGCGGCGCTTGCTGAAGCGGAGTTCGACTGCATTCTCCTGGACATCGCGCTGCCGAGTCATGGACTAAAAAAGGGTGAGGGGGCCCCGCATTCATTTCCTTCGGGCGGCGTTGAAGTGCTATTGGAGTTAGACTACTTGGGTCGAAAGGATAACGTCATTATCGTCACGCAATACCCGGAGTTGGAACTTGAAGGGAAACTCTATCCTCTCGGGCGGGTAAAAAAACGGGTCAGTGAACTTATGCGCGTCAACTTAGCCGGCGTCGTGCAGTTCGACAGGTTGTCGGAAGGTTGGAAGAAAGACCTCGATACGTTGCTCAGGAGAATTTTGTGATACGTGCATTGATTATCGAGGACACCGAGTCTAAGCGCAGAATGATCGAAGCTGAAGTCACCCAGTATTTTGCGGGTTATGAGGTGGATTTTACTAAAGTAGATTGCCTCCAGGCAGCAGTGAAGCCTATTTTTGAAACCTCCTACGACCTCATCGTGACTGATCTTCTGCTTCCACGACGGAGAGGAGATAAGGAAATCGATGTCTCGGACGAGATCGTGTCTCACATTCAGGACAGCGCAAAGAATTCACGCGCGGTTGTAGTCGCGCTTTCCCAGTTCGAAGACCTTGTTGACGCGCGTCGGAAACGTTTTGTCGATGCTGGGATAATATTGGTTCACTTCGATGGCAATGGAGGTTCGTGGAAAGCTAGCTTGAACGTTATCCTTCAGCGTATCGAAAGACGCGTGCGGATCGATTTCGTGATCGTATGTGCATTGGAAAAAGAGCGTAGTGGGTTCAAGCACACAGAGGCAACAATTGGCGAGCTTGAGATCATCTCAGAACTAGATTGCCTCCACCTAGAAATCGATGGACTGAAAGGCGTATGTGTTAAACCACCACGAATGGGACTTGTAGACGCGTCCGTCATTTCCGCGCGCGCAATTGAACTGCTCAATCCGAAGCTGATTTGCATGGCGGGCATCTGTGCCGGCTTTTCGGAGGAGGTTGAGGTCGGCACACTCATCGTTTCCGACGTGTGTTGGGAACATCAAGCGGGAAAGTGGTCTGGTGACACATTCAAGCTTGAGCACTACGACATCACACTCGAAAATGACGTGCGTGTCCGCCTCAGCCAGTACATCGAACGAAACGCTCCTTTCGATCATTTAAAGGCCGGCCAAATTGCCAGCGATAAAGTCCTAAAACAGAGTGTGTTGCTTAAACCCACCGTCACCGGTTCGGCCGTGATCGCGTCGGAACAGCGCATTTTAGAAATTCGCGATCAACATCGCAAACTTGGCGGTCTCGATATGGAAATGTACGGGTTATATCGCGCCCGCGAGCTGTCCATGAGCAAACCGATTTGTTTTGGAGCAAAGACCGTCGTTGACTTAGCCGATTCGGCAAAAGCTGACGATGTTCATGAGTACGGCTCTGTTCTTTCGGCGCGCTTCGTTGTCGGGGCGATCAAGGAACTACTGAGAAAGACCTAGAATAGTCACGCTCAAGCTTAGAAGGTGGGTGTCGAATTGCCCCCTCGTTTCAAGCCGCACCCGGGTTAAATTTCTTCTGACGCTTTACAAAAGGAGTGGTGGAAGAATCTCCCGGTCAGCTCATGGACAAAGAAAGCTCGCGATGTGACGAGGGACAGACCTATCGGAACATTTCGCCCCGACCAAGTGAAATAGCGACAAACCTACGGAGCGGTATCACCGAAGAACAACCCACGGGTTGTCGGCTTCGGTGGCGGGTTGTTAAAGCCTAACCGCCTGGCGACGCTCAAGAGTAAATCACGCCTATCGCCATGTGAAAACCGTTCTTCAGAAATGCAGTGCGACCGCAGGACCCTCTGTTGTGAGCGGAAAGTCGAACATGCCCAATTCAAATGCCGCGAGTTGCCCCGATCAGTCAGCGCAGGGACAAACCAAACCCGCGAAATCACGCGATCTGGATCCCGAAAGCGGCAGTTTAGATGGAGATGGCGACCCCTGCAGGATTCGAACCTGCGACATTCGACTTAGAAGGTCGACGCTCTATCCAGCTGAGCTAAGGGGCCGTCGTGCCGGACTATTGTTACTCCGGCTGAAAATCGTTCAGTGCGTCTTCTTCAATGCGTCCAGGGCTGGGTGCGGTTGAAGCGGAAATTATCCGTGTAGGATACAACTTTGCGGGTTGCTTCCTTTGGCTGGATGACGCGGTATTCGATGCCCTTGCGCTGCGCATAGGCTTCGGCCTGTTCCTGCGTCTCGAATGTCAGCTTTACCTGCTGCTTCATGTCGGATGTCGAGGTGTATCCCATGATCGGATCGATCTTGCGCGGGACCTCAGCGTCGAATTCCAGAACCCAGACATTGGTTTTCGCCTTGCCGGATTGCATGGCGGTCTTTGCAGGGCGGTAAATCTTCGCAGACATGTCGAAACTGCTCCGGTTGGGCGGTGGGGCATGCGCCCCGGATTACTATTCACGTACCTGAATAGAATAACCAAATCGTGTCAGGAACGCTGAATTTGAAATGGACCGACTCCATGTGAGAGTCAAGACGATTATCCTTTGCGACCTCTTCACGGTCCCACCGCGTTGCATGAGTTTTCAATAATCGAGACAATGGGCTCAACAAAGATGAATTTCCCTGTTGCGGACTGCGGGTGAACCGTGTATTCCCCAGCCATCGCCTCGGCGGAGTGTAGCGCAGTCTGGTAGCGCATCTGGTTTGGGACCAGAGGGTCGGGAGTTCGAATCTCTCCACTCCGACCATTTAAAGCGAAACATTCGCTTGTCGGTGTAACCCCTTCAAATAAAAGCTTCCGTTCAGTCCGCTGAAGGTCCGGCCAATGTGCTTTCGGCCGTGCCGATCGTCATGACATTGCCGCGCCATGCAACCGCGCTGCCGATCCAGCTGCGTACCCAGACGAATGGCATGATGACATCCCGCGCGACCATTGCCGGAAGGGTATAGAGTGATACCGGCCACCGGTTGAGAGCTGCGAGCGCCAGTTCCGGGCCATACATGATGGCGAGTACGGCAATCGCGGTGACGGCAAGGTTCGCATCCGCGGCAACGGCGGCAGCGAGCGCGAAGAGGAGCGGGGGAAGCGCGCCGGTGAGGATTTCCGGGGCGAAATATTGCGGGAAGGTGACGCGCCGCAGCCGCGCCCAGCGGGTCTGCCGCGACCAGATCTCACCGGCATGGCGCTGTCCGAGCGGCTGCTCGAACGGGGCCGACACCAGGTGTACCTTGCGACCGGCGTTTCTGACCAGTTTCGTGGAAGCGGCATCTTCGGCGATTTCGGCGGCGAGCGCGCGGATGCCGCCGCGCTCTTCCAGGAACGGCTTGTTCCACAACATCGATTTGCCCTGCGCGAAGCCCATGCCGATGGCTTCCGCCGCATATTGCCAGCGGCCTTGCGAGCCGTTGAGGAAGGCGCATTCCACATGCGCCCAAAAGCCATCCGGCCGGGAGCCGAGCGGTGGCGAGCAGACCAGTCCGCTATCCGGCCGCCAGGCCGACATCATGGTTTCGATATAGGATTGCGGCATCAAAACATTGGAATCGGCCAGAATGACCCATTCGTGTCGGGCAGCACGCCAGCCCTTGACGCAATTGTTCAGTTTGGGATTGGCGCTGATGCGATCATCGCCGATGAGCAATTGCGCTGAAACTGCGGGGAAGGCCGCGCTTGCCTTGCGCACTTCCTCGATCACGGGATCGAACTCGTCGGCGACGCAGAACAGAAGCTCATAGTCCGGCCAGTTGAGCTGGAAGGCGCGCGACAGCGTCAGCGGCGTGAAAGTTTCGATGCCGCGCAGCGGCACCACCAGTGATACCGGCGGTTTCTGCCGGACAAGTGCGTTGTCCGTATCGCATCTTTTCAGCCGCCAGCCTGCCAGAACGACGCCGAGAAGATTGAAGGCGAGGAGCAGAATTGCGCAAAGGGCAAAAACAGTTTCCATGTTGGCCAGTTCCACTCCCAAGCTTTCAGCGGTTTACCCGCCAACCGATTCCATGGAATTCGTCATTGCGGATTATAACGTTTGCATGACAGTTACATGTCATGTTCCGCAGGCAGGATACGACTTCGGTCGTTCATGCGACCCTGGCGCACGGGTCGATGCCGCGTTTGTTACCGAGAAAGCGTGAACGGTTTTTGCAGACTACCTCTTCGCTAGGGGAGACGGTCGTTTGCCTGGTTGAATGCCATAACGACGAAGCGGGCGTGTCGCGCTATCAGGAATAGTCACGTCGAAACACCGATTGTAAGACAGAAATCTATCCGAGTATTGACTGCCGGTGCATGGGGAAAATTAAGACGGTGTATCTCACAGCAACCTCCCGATCCCTGTGCACCCGGCCATTTGAATAGGACGAAGTTCAGGCTTCAATCAAACGGGCGATCCACGCAGGTGGATTGCCCGTTGTTTTGACCTCTGGAGCCATGTTGATGACGGCAGATAGACTTGCCGCTCATCCGGTTGTCATCACCGTAAGTGATTGATATGTAGTCGATAATATTCACAAAGCCTTCCGCGTGACGACCTAGTGGATGTTCAGAATATGCGCGTGGCTGCTTGCGACCAGAAACGATTCCCGCGCTTTTTCGATGTCGCATTTTCCAGCGATAGCATCGAGACAGTTCCTGCGTGCGTCCTCATATTCCGGTCCGTGTTCATCCGGCCAGCGGTACATCAGCATGTCCAGCGCCACCAGAGGGCTGTAGATTTCCACCGCTGCGGATAACGGCAGGTGGATCGCCACCGGCTTCATCCACGAGGCGTGGTGACACGGCTCCGTTTTGTTAATCAGCATGTCATTCTCCTCCCTGTTTCATGCGCCTTGACGGCAAATTTCACTCCCATGCGCGAAATGCTCACCTCACGAAATGGTTCCCGATCACCTAAAATGTGATCGGGCAGGGGGTTCCAATTTGCCAAGATGAATGGAAGATGAACGAATTGATGAACCGGAGATGAACAAAACCGTGATTCGGGCGTTGTAATAGCCAAGAAGGAGAACGCACATGTTCAATTTGTCAGGCATTCAGGAAAGCTTCTTTGGAGACCGCATGGCGGGTGTATGCGAGGCCATCACCTCTGCATTGGCTTTCGAAAACGGTCTCGAGAAGTCGCGGATTTCCGCAACCGTCGAAAATGACGTGATCTATCTCGAAGGGACGGCGGATTCGGTCGAGGCAATCGACATTGCCATCAATCTTGCCGCATCTATTTCCAATTGCCGGATTTTGAGCCATATCGAGCCGGTCTACTGAGATCTTGCCGGCCGGGCGAAACGTCGTCCGGCCTTTTCAGACGCAGTAACGCGGCAATGTCATTTCCGGTTGCCGATTTGTGCACTGCGAACCACATCGCCTGGTTTGATGCCGTAGCGTTTGGCAGTGCCGCCATTCAGTTCAAGCACGAATTTGACCGACCCACGGGAGCTGATGATCGCTTCTGAGTGTGGCACGGCGTTCTCGTGGATATGGGTTATGCGCCCGTCCCGGGCGATGAACAGCATGTCGAGCGGAATGAGAGTATTCCTCATCCACATGGCTACATCCCGCTCCTTGCCGAAATCGAACAGCATACCGCTTCCAAGCGGCATTGACTTGCGAAACATAAGGCCCTGTTCGCGCTGGGCGTTGTCCAGCGCCAGTTCCGCAACAAATTCGTGGGTTTCTCCGGAGGCGGTCTCTATCGTCAGCGGTTCGGATTGAAACGTCTGCTGCTGTTGAGCCTGTGCTGCGCTTGAGAGCGTGAAAAAAAGAAGCGCCAGAACGGCGCTCTTCATCAAGTTGCGAAACACAGCGGCCATCAGTGCGACATCCCGATCGGGGCCGGGTTGTCGGGGTGGATTTCCGCCGCCATCAAACCCTTGTCGCCATCGCCAAAGCGCACCAGCACCACCTGGCCCGGACGCAGTTCCGTGAGGCCGAAGCGGCGCAGCGTTTCCATATGCACGAAAATATCTTCCGTGCCTTCGCCGCGCGTCAAGAAGCCGAAACCCTTGGTCCGGTTGAACCACTTGACGATTGCACGCTCAAGCCCGCTTGACGGCGTGACCTGCACATGGGTGCGAACCGGCGGCAGCTGCGACGGGTGAACGGCGGTGGACTGATCCATCGACAGGATGCGGAAGGCCTGAAAGCCGCGGTCACGCCGCTGGATGAGGGCAACGATGCGCGTACCCTCGAGAATGGTCTGATACCCATCGCGGCGCAGGCAGGAGACATGCAGCAGCACGTCCTGCATGCCGTTGTCAGGCACGATAAAGCCGAAACCCTTGGCAACGTCGAACCATTTCACCGCGCCGGTGATTTCGGTCAGGTCCACGGCATCGGCCGAAAGGTCCTCGACATCGACTATCGTTTTCGATGACATCCTATCAGCCATATCCT
This sequence comes from Rhizobium sp. Root491, assembly GCF_001427205.1. Taxonomy (NCBI): domain Bacteria; kingdom Pseudomonadati; phylum Pseudomonadota; class Alphaproteobacteria; order Hyphomicrobiales; family Rhizobiaceae; genus Rhizobium; species Rhizobium sp. Root491. Next base: position 332,540 of record NZ_LMFF01000016.1, on the reverse strand, counting down.
GCCAACCCCTCGATTACGCGCCACACACCGGTCAACTGATTCCTGTGTACCAGATTAACATCTTGGTAACGGTTCCACGCAAGCCCTAGTTTTTGATTTGCGTAGCTGCTTTTATGTCGCCGTCCTTGTCCGGGGCTTGCGATCATGCGTTTATGGCCCGGAAAAGCGTATTGGAGAGGAAGAAAATGCGGTATCTGCACACGATGGTTCGCGTCAAAGACCTTGGCGAATCAATGAAATTCTATTGCGACCTGATGGGTCTCGAGGAAATACGCCGGATCGAAAACGAAAAAGGCCGTTTCACTCTGGTTTTTCTTGCAGCGCGCGACGATATCTCTGCGGCGCGCGAAAAAAAGGCGCCTTCCCTTGAACTCACCTACAATTGGGACACCGAAGATTACACTGGCGGCCGCAATTTCGGGCACCTGGCCTATGAGGTCGACAATATTTACGACTTCTGTGCCCACCTTCAGCAAAATGGCGTCGTGATCAACCGGCCGCCGCGTGACGGTCACATGGCCTTCGTTCGTTCGCCCGACGGTATTTCTTTCGAAATCTTGCAGAAGGGCGAAAGCCTCGCGCCAGCCGAACCGTGGATATCTATGCAGAATACGGGTTCCTGGTAGGGGTTTTCCCGACCAGAAGCGACGATTTCGGTCACTCTTGCCTTGTCCGGATGGGTTGAGGCATAGTCCGCGAATCGAAACGGCATGTCCTGTTTTGAAAAAGCAGACGATTCCGTTCCCGTGCTGCTGTTGTAAATGCAAGATACGGAGGCCACCCATGAAAGCTGTCGATAGCGCGAAAGGACGCGTTGCCTGTCAGCGTCTTGTTGTCGCGGTTTCGTTGCTCGGGCTTGCCGGATGCGTTTCAGCGGTGACGGATGACGACATGGCTGCCAATAGCAAAAAGCCGGCGATTTCCGCCGAGCAGAAGGCGCAGGCGGCATCGGCGGTTCATAATCCGGCCGCCAAACAGCAGCAGGGGCATTACGTGGATCCCGCCGTGGCCTCCGCAACCGGCGGGGCCGTTGCGGCCCAGCCGCAGGCGCCCGGTGTCCCCGCACAGGGTTACGGTGCCGCCGCCGATATTGGCGGCCTGACGACGCAGCCGACGGCGATTTCCGCGGGTACATCAAGCATATATTCAAGCAGACCTGCCGTTGCGGCGGGGGCTACAGCCGCAGCGGGTGCACCTTCCCAGGGTATCGCACCCGCCGTCAGCAGCGTCTACTCGGCACCAGTGCAGGCGACACAGCCGCAACCGGTATCCGCAACGGGACAAGTGCCGACTGCCGTGCCGGTACCGGCAGAACAGCACAGCGAAAACCGTCAGGCGGTTCCCGTACCAGCGCCGCAAAATGCGTCGGAACAGCTCGCAGCTGCTTCAGCGCAGTTTTCTGGAGCCGGGAAACGGGCAGGCGAGGGGCAGGAAAGTGAGGGCACAGTCGTGCCGCTGGCAGCTTTCTTCGCCGGTGCGGCCAAGAAGCGCCTTCCGAAAATGATCGAAAACGGTACGGCGGAGAATACGCAGGTTGCCGCGCTTTCCGGCGGGTCGGACAGGACGATGGGTATAGCGCTTTCCGGCCGTTCGATGATGTCTGACGAATTCGACGATGCGCATCTCGAAGACGAGGATGACCAGCCGGCCGGCCTGATGAAGCTTGCCTCGCTCTCCGGCCTCACTCGAGTTTCTCCGAACGGGCTTTTCCTGCAGACCGATCATGTTGAAGTCGGTTGTTTCAAGCCGGAACTGGTGCGCATGATCAAGGATGTCGAGCGCCACTACAACAGCCCGGCCATCGTCACCTCGGGTTATCGCCCGCCAAAGGGCATAAGGCAGGGTTCCAAGCACTACACCTGCGATGCAGCCGACATCCAGATCAAGGGCGTTTCCAAATGGGAGCTTGCGTCCTATCTGCGCTCGATGCCGCAGCGTGGTGGTGTAGGCACCTATTGCCACACCGAATCGGTTCACATGGATACGGGCGAAGCCAGAGACTGGAACTGGCGCTGCCGCCGCACCGCCCCGCGTAAATAATCTCGCGCCGCATTCTCGAACCATCAAAGCTTGCGCGTTGCTCGCCCGAAATTCTGCCGGCGTGGAAATCACGGCATGCAGACATGGTGCGCCACATGCTGTAGGAGACGGTTTCCCGACCCTATGCGCATGGTGCTTTCCGAATGCTGCCGATATCCGCTTTTCCCGTTTACATCATCTCCATCGCCAGAGCGCGCGCCCGTCTTGAAAAGATGCTGAACGGAGCATCAGGTCTTGGGCTGGATTTGCGCCCGGTGGAAGGTGTTGACGGTAAGACCATTCCCGCTGCCGAATGGACGGATTTTAACAGGCGCGGCTTTGAGCTTCGCAACGGTCGTCATGCCTTGCCTGGGGAGTATGGCTGTTATGCCAGCCATATCAAGGCACTGGAGATTTTCCTCGCCACGGATGCGCCGGTGGCCGTGATCGTTGAGGATGATGTTGCCTTCACGCCTGACTTCTCCGATCGGGTCAAGGCAATGGTCGCGATCATGCCTGAGAATTCCATCGTAAAGCTGACCAATCACCGCCACAGAGGTTTCAGAGCCAGGAAGACCAGCGCTCTCGGAGACAAGCTGGGGCGCTGCATATACGGGCCACAGGGATCGTCGGCCTGCTATATCATCTCACGCGGTGGAGCGGAGGAGTTTCTGAAAGCGGCAAGGGTGATGACGCTGCCTTTCGACCGGGCGCTGGAATGCGGCTGGGGTTACGGCACGCATGTCTACGTCACCGAAAAGGATTTTCTGCCTTTCGGCGATCCGGACACGCTGGTCGGCACGCGCGCGGAATATCGCGGCAGCAAATTTGCCCGGTTGAACCGGGTGCCAGCCTATCTCTCCAGTTTTTATGACAATATTGCGCGGTATGTGTACGCCTATCTGTAGAGGGAGGCCGCTTAACGCACGAAATCTTCCCTCTGGACCGCTTTGCGGCCCGTGAGGCTTTCTTTTTGGATGCTGAAGAAAATCGGCTTGGTGGAGTCCGTTCCATTTTCGTGCGGATGGATCGTTGAGCCTCCCGGCTCCCACCAGTTCGGGTGTTTCTGGATCAGAGACCAGGCGTAGATCCGCTCGCTTTGCCATTGCTCGTTATCTTCAAGCTCCTGATAGAGGCCATGGAGAATTACGCTTGTCCATGTGCTGGTGTTTTTGACCTCATCAACCTGAAGGCAAACATGAGGGTTCAGGCGCATATTCTCTATCTTGGCTCCCATCATCGAGAAGCTGTAGACTCCACCTTCGTGAAACACGAAATGGATCGGCACCACATAGGGCCTGTCGTGATCGATACAGGCAAGATGCCCGAAGCTCATCCGGGAAAGGAATGCGATGCATTCCGCCGATGTCATTTCTTCCAGATGGACACTTGACGCCATGATGATCACTCCGTTCTGGGCAGGCGACAACGATCATCTGATCGCGCCGCCTTCATTTTCCCATCTCTCGACAGCCGGGCTTCCGGATTTTTGGGTAGACTGAAATATGTCCCGGTTCTTATGGTGAGGAGCCGACGCAGCCGGGATTGGTTTACGCCTGCCGGAACCACGTCGAATGGCGGCGATCAGAACTCGCCTGCACGCGTCGAGTTTCGACGAACCGCATAACGTTGCAGCATCTTTTTCAAGCCTGTCGATCGCCTTGACGAGCAGGGGCGCACGATCTGGATCGACATTTCGTTTTCGATTGATGGAAGACATTTCGTCCTCCTTTGGTTGGGGCCAAGGCAGATGCACCTTCACACAACAGCGCCCGCTTCAAATGCTGCGATTGATTTATTCTGCGCTCTATATGAGGGATGCGCAAGCACATAGCTTGTCTGGAAACCATCCATGAAGTGCTGCAGCTGCTACTGTACCACCGGCACACAAAGCGCGTTCCGTTGCACATGGAATCGGCGCGCGGGCGCGATTTTCCGTATTTTGTCGTAAATTTTCTAGCCTGTTTGTTTCAGCACGAGTTTTGTCAAAAGGTCGATCTGCTGCTGCTGTTTATCGACGAGGGCTTTCAGCTCGATAGAGCGCATCCGATCAAACTTATCGTGCAGCGCCATGATTTCGATCTCTGCCTTCAGATTGACCTCGTAGTCATGTGCGGCATCGATCCGATCCTTGGCCGCATGTCGGTTCTGGCTCATCATGATCACCGGCGCCTGAACCGCTGCGAGCATGGATAAGATGAGGTTGAGGAAAATGAACGGGTAGGGATCGAAGGCGTTCGAAGCCGCGATGATGTTTGCGCTCAGCCATATCGCAAGCAAAGCCGCAAATATAAGGATAAAGGTCCAGGAACCACCGAATTTGGCAACCGCATCCGCAAGCCGCTGGCCGGGCGTCAGTCTCTCGTCGAAAACCGCATTCGCGTCCGTCGAGATGGTGCGCCTTGCTGCAAGACGACGAAATATTGCTTTTTCCCTGTCCGGCAGCAGCTCAAGCGGTTTCCCCAGATAACGGCTCGCTCCCTCCGCCAGATCCTGAGGTATGAGCATGTCACTGTCGTCTTCGATATGGGTTGCCATTGTTCTTTCTCCCTTGGCTCGCGCCAATCCGACAACCGACTCCGGACCGAAGGCCGCCCCTACACGGATCAGGTATTAGCACACGCCATCGTACAATGCTTTGCATTGAGCGGCCTTATCGGCCGGTTCGCGAGCCAGGGGTCGGCGTGTGAGGGAGGGCGGCGATTTGCGTTCTTCTGGGAGGCAGTTTCAGGGACGAGATCTGTCGGGACGCAACTTCATGTCACGCGGCGCAAGCGCATATCGTTACCGCCAGCGAACATATCGATGAGCATTATGCGTCTTAACTTACTGATATCTTTGATGAAGGTGGTGAGAGCGCAGGGATTCGAACCCTGGACCTACTGATTAAAAGTCAGTTGCTCTACCGGCTGAGCTACGCTCTCCCGTGTCGGGGCTGGGATGCCCTTCGGAAGTGCGCGGAACATAGGTAGAGCGATCCGTTCGGTCAACCCAAAAAAAGCGCTTTCTACAATCAATCCGGTTTTTTTTGTCGCACCCCCGAAAAGGTGATTGGAGAGAGGGGGCGGCTGGGGATAAAAGCGGCTTCAGACATGTCTGGCAAACGGGTGAAATCGTTTTGCGGCAATGGCATGCGCCAAAATGAGAGCGTGAAACGCGGCGAATCTCGGGAATCGCGACGTGCCTTGCTGATCTTTTTGCGCGTGACGTTATCCCAAAACCGATTCCCGCTTTTGGGAGACATGCGTCAATGCGGAGTTCTTTCTTGTCGATTGCCGATATTTCCCTGTTCAGCGCGCTTCTGGCCGGTGCCCTGTCATTTCTGTCGCCCTGCGTCCTGCCGTTGGTGCCGCCTTACCTCTGCTATATGGCCGGTGTTTCGGTGGAGCAGTTCAGGACGGAGAATACCGCGCCGCGGCCTGAAATCCGCCGGGCCGTGCTGTTTTCGGCTTTCTTCTTCACGCTCGGTTTTGCCACGGTCTTCGTGGCGCTGGGTGCCGGTGCTTCGACGATCGGCACGCTGTTGCGCCAGAACCTCGATATTCTCGCCAAGATTGGCGGTTTCATCATCATTCTAATGGGTCTGAATTTTCTCGGCGTTTTCCGCATTGGCCTGTTTTCGCGTGAGGCGCGGTTTCAGGGGGCGGGCAAACCGGCCACGCTTTCCGGCGCCTATGTCATGGGCCTTGCCTTTGCCTTCGGCTGGACGCCCTGCATCGGTCCTGTCCTAGGCGCGATCCTCGGCGTTGCCGCCTCGCGTGACACGGTTGGCGATGGCGCGATGCTGCTTGCGGTCTATTCGCTTGGCCTTGCGGTGCCGTTCTGGATTGCTGCCGCCTTTTCCGGTTCCTTCATGCGTTTCCTTGTCCGTTTCCGCCGCCATCTCGGTCTTGTGGAAAAGCTGATGGGTGTGTTGCTGGTGCTCACCGGCCTCGCTTTCATGACCGGTTTCATCACCAATGTGGCGATCTGGTTCCAGGAGACCTTTCCGATCCTGATGAAAATCGGCTAAGCCTCCCCGCGTATTTTATACGCGGGGGAAAGACTGTGGCCGATATCGTCGGATTGCTTTTGCCGTTTTTCGGCCTGATCTTCATCGGCTACGGCGCGGCGCGCATAACGAAACAGCCGGTCGAGGCGATGGGCTGGCTGAACACCTTCATCATTTATGCGGCGCTTCCGGCGCTTTTTTTCAAGCTGGTGTCGAAAACGCCGGTGGAAGAACTGACGCGCATGGATTTCGTTGCCGCCAGTCTTGCCTGCACCTACGGCATTTTCTTGGCTGTGTTCCTGATCGGCCGGTTCGTGAGAAAGAACAATCTCGCCGAAACGACGATCCAGAGTTTCGCGGCAAGCTACGGCAATATTGGTTATATGGGTCCGGGGCTTGCGCTTCTGGCGCTCGGTGAAAAAGCGGCAGTGCCCGTCGCGCTGATCGTCTGTCTCGAAAACGCCGCCCATTTCATCGTCGCACCGGCGATGATGGCGGTTGCGGGCGGTGACAAGCGCTCTGTAGCAAGGCTTGCGCTGGATGTGGCGCGCAAGGTCATTACTCACCCGTTCATCGTGTCGGTAATCGCCGGTTTTCTGGCCGCTTCGCTGTCATGGCAGCCGCCGGAGGCGGTGCAGCGGCTGGTGGATTATCTGGCGCAATCGGCAGCACCATGCGCTCTGTTTGCCATGGGTGTCACGCTGGCGCTGCGGCCAATGAAGCGGGTGCCGGTCGAAATCAGCTATATCGTCCCGGCAAAGCTTATCCTGCATCCGCTTGCCGCTTATCTCGTGCTCTCGTCGCTCGGGCGGTTCGAACCGGTATGGATCTATTCCGCCGTGCTGCTTGCGGGCTTGCCGACCGCGACGAATGTCTTCGTCATCGGCCAGCAATATCACGTCTGGCAGGAGAGGGCGTCGGCGACGATCCTGATCTCGACGGTGCTTTCGGTCTTCACGCTGACGGGCGTGGTTTATTTCATCCAGCCTTTTTGAAGCTGCCGAACAGCAGCGAGGGCAGGGCCTTCAGCCCGCGCCCCGGCTCGATGCCTTCGCGCATGACCATGCTTCTGAGCGTGCCGATGCCGGATAGCACATGCAGACCAGCCGCACGCGCCATCTGCACCGGCAGTAGATCGGAAAGCAGCGACCGGTTGAGGAGATCGACGCTGAGGGTGCGGGTGTAGACATCCGCCCGCCGCTTGCGGTCGAAGCTGCTGCCGGCATCCGCCGCAATCGGGCGGTCGGAGACAGCGCCGAGCAGGTCGGTGAGGGCGATGATGTCGCGCAGGCTGAGGTTCAGACCCTGTGCGCCGATGGGCGGGAAACCATGTGCAGCCTCGCCGATCAGGGCGACGCGGCCCTTGCCGAAGCGATGCGCGGTCATGGAAGACAGTGGCCATGCCTGCACGCTGTCTTCCACCGTAACGGCGCCGAGCATGGATTGCATGCGCTCCTCCACCCTGAGGCTGAGCGCTTCAAGCGGCAGTGCCGTCAGCTCTTCCGCTTGCGCTGGAGTGACAACCCAGACGAGGCTGGAGCGGTCGCCGGGCAGGGGAACCTGCGTGAAAGGTCCCGTGGGCGTATGGAATTCTGTCGAGACATTGCCGTGCGGCCGGCTATGGCTGAAGTTCAAAACGATGGCCGTCTGCGGATAGGACCAGGATTTGACACCGATTGCGGCTGCATCCCGCACCATCGACTTCCTGCCATCCGCGCCGATAAGAAAATCGGCGGAGAGCGCTTCACCATCGCCAAGTGTTACCGATACACGGTCGTTGCCGATATCAATCGTCTCGGCGGTGGTTTCGAAGCGGGTAATATTGTGTTCCTGTTCGACCGCTTCGCTAAGCACGCCAAGCAGCGCCTCATTGGGAATATTCCAGCCGAATGCATCCAGCCCGATTTCAGATGAGCGGAACTGCACGGTGGGCGCGCGCAGCAGGCGGTCGGTGCCGTCAATGATCTGCATGGTGGAAAGACGGGCTGCGGCAGGGGCTATGCGCGACCAGAGGCCAAGACGGTCCATGAAGCGGATCGACTGGTCCATCAGCGCCGTCGTGCGCCGGTCCTTCTTTTCGCTGGGGGGCGCAACAAGCGCCACGTGGTGGCCCGACCGCGCAAGAGCTATGGCGGCAATCTGGCCCGCAAGTCCCGCACCGGTGATGGCGATATCGAAGTGTCTCATGGTCCTGATCCGTTGTTATTTCCAAGGCATCATAAAGGCTTTGCGTGGGTAAATCCACTTTGACCCCGGAACATCCCGGCGTAAACATTCGTTGGTTGTACCGCTATATTAGTCCTAGGATAAGCCAGATCAGCCGGTTGCAAAGCGTGGTGAATGGCCGCATACCGGAATGAACAGGGCGGATGAAAAGCGGGGCGCAGACGCTGACCATGAAAATTTTCAACTACAAGCGTGTTCCCTACGCGGAAATCCGCGCCTTTTCCGTTCATATTTTGACGGCATCCGGGTCCTTTCTGGCTTTTCTTGGCGTCGTCGCCGCTTCCGAACACCGCTTTGTCGACATGTTCTGGTGGCTGGGGCTTGCGCTGCTGGTGGATGGCATTGACGGGCCCATCGCGCGCAAGGTTCGGGTGAAGGAAGTTCTGCCCAACTGGTCCGGCGATACGCTCGACAATATCATCGACTATGTCACCTATGTGCTCTTGCCCGCCTTTGCGCTTTACCAGAGCGGCATGATCGGCGAACCGCTGTCCTTCGTGGCGGCTGGCATGATCGTGGTGTCGAGCGCCATCTATTATGCCGACATGGGCATGAAGACGGACGAATATTTCTTCTCCGGCTTTCCGGTGGTGTGGAACATGGTGGTGTTCACGCTGTTCGTCATGGATGCCAGCGCCACAACAGCCATGACTGTTGTTACCGTTTCGGTGTTCCTGACATTCCTGCCGATCAATTTCCTGCATCCGGTGCGCGTGAAGCGATTGCGGCCGCTAAATCTGGCAATCGTGTTCGTCTGGTGTGCGCTTGGCGGTTATGCGTTGCTGATGCATTTCGAAACGCCGACCTGGGCGGTGATCGGCTTTGTAGCGAGCGGGCTTTATCTCTATTGCATCGGCGGAATATTGCAGTTTTTCCCCGCGCTCGGCGCGAAATAAGAAAAGCGTAAAGCCGTTTATTGCTTGTGCAAATTGCATTTAAGCAACGTCTTTTTCAGTTGTGCGCAGCAGCAAAACAGTTATCAATAAATCATGATCGCGCAGCATTGCATACGTGTTGTAGCCTGATTGGGAACAATGACCACGGTTGCTGAAATGCTTCGAAGAAAGCATGGGTAGCCGGTGTAGAGAGGGAATTCGTGACTGGAACTATGGCGCCGGAGGCCGTGCCTCTCCTGTCCGTTCGCAAGCTGACCAAGCTGTTCGGCAATTTCGCCGCATGCAACGGCATCGACCTCGATATAGCGCCGGGCGAAATCCACGCGCTTCTGGGTGAAAACGGCGCGGGCAAGTCCACGCTCGTCAAGATGCTGTTCGGCGTGCTCTCGCCGAGCGAGGGTGATATCGTCTGGCAGGGTCAGCCGGTTTCCATAGGTTCGCCAAGCGAGGCCCGCAGGCTCGGCATCGGCATGGTCTTCCAGCATTTCTCCCTGTTTGAGGCGTTGACGGTTGCTGAAAACATCGCCCTGTCGCTGGACCCGAAAATTTCATTGAAGGAAATCGCCAAGGAAGCGGAACAGCTTTCGCGTGCCTATGGCCTGCCGCTCGATCCCAATGCGCATGTGGCCGATCTTTCGGTTGGCGAGCGCCAGCGTATCGAGATCGTGCGCGCCCTGTTGCAGAACCCGCGCCTTATCATTCTCGACGAGCCGACCTCGGTTTTGACGCCGCAGGAGGCGGACAAGCTGTTCGAGACGCTGGCGAAGCTGAAGGCCGAAGGCCGTTCGGTGCTTTATATCAGCCACCGGCTGGAAGAGGTGCAGCGTATCTGCGACCGCGCCACCGTTCTGCGCCATGGCAAGGTTACGGGCGCCTGCGATCCGCGCAAGGAAACACCGGCATCTCTGGCGCGCATGATGGTGGGTAGCGATGTCGCAAGCGTTTCGCGACCGACGGGCGATGCCCTCGGTCAACCGCAGATCGAAGTCATGGGGCTTTCCGTTGCGCCACGCACGCCCTTTGCCGTGGCGTTGAAAGCGGTTTCCATGACTGTGCGCGCCGGCGAAGTGCTGGCGATTGCCGGGGTTGCCGGAAACGGGCAGGGCGAGTTGTTCGATGCGCTTTCGGGCGAATATCCCGTCTATAATAATGATGCGATCCATCTCCGCGGCAAGCCGGTCGGTCGCATCGGCATCAATGGCCGGCGGCTGATGGGCGCCGGTTTCGTACCCGAGGAGCGCCACGGCCATGCCGCCGTTCCCGGCATGAGCCTTTCCGACAATCTTCTGCTGGCGCGGGCGCGCTCCGACCGCAAGGCATTTCTGACGGGCGGTTTCCTGCGCATCGTCAGGGGCTCAGCTATCAAGGCGGCGGCGCGGCGCATATCGGAAACCATGGATGTGCGCAAAAGCGGGGCCGATCCGCTGGCGGGATCGCTGTCGGGCGGCAATCTGCAAAAATTCATCGTCGGGCGCGAACTCGATCGTCAACCGGCCGTGCTTGTTGTCAACCAGCCGACATGGGGTGTGGATGCGGGGGCGGCGAGCCGTATCCGGCAGGCGCTTGTCGATCTCGCCAAAGCCGGCTCTGCCGTCATCGTCATCAGCCAGGACCTAGATGAAATCTTCGAGGTCGCCACCAATATCGCGGTCATTTCCGATGGGCAGCTTTCGCAGGCCTATCCGGTGGAAGACATGACGCTTGAAAAGATCGGCCTGCTGATGGGCGGCGTCCACACACAGTCAGGAGCCGCCCAGCATGCGCATTGAGCTTGAAAAACGGGCAGGGATCTCGAAGCTATTTACCCTTCTCTCGCCGCTTCTGGCACTGGTGCTGACGCTGCTCGTCGGCGCCATCATGTTCGCCATACTCGGTAAAAATCCGCTTGATGCGCTTTACGCCTTTTTCATCGAGCCACTGCTGGAGGTCTGGTCGCTGCATGAGCTGGCGATCAAGGCCGCACCGCTGATCCTGATCGCGGTTGGCCTGTCTATCTGTTATCGCTCCAACAACTGGAACATCGGCGCGGAAGGACAATTCACCATCGGCGCGATCACCGGTTCTATCCTGCCGGTGCTTTATCCGGATTGGCATTCGCCACTCATCCTGCCGTTGATGCTGGTTATGGGCGCCATCGGTGGCGCACTCTATGCCGGTATTCCGGCGCTGTTGAAGACGAAGTTCAACACCAACGAAATCCTCGTCAGCCTGATGCTGGTCTATGTCGCGCAGCTTTTTCTCGACTGGCTGACGCGCGGCATCTGGCGCGATCCGGGCGGCTATAACTTCCCGCAGACGAAACCCTTCAACGAGAGCGCAGTGCTGCCGGAAATGCTGGCATCGGGCCGGGCGCATTGGGGTTTCGTGTTTGCCATCGTGGCGGCCATCGCGCTGTGGTTCATGATGCGTTACATGCTGAAAGGCTTCGAGGTCACGGTTCTTGGCCAATCGGCGCGGGCAGGGCGTTTTGCCGGTTTCTCATCGAGCCGCATGGTCTGGTTTTCGATGCTGCTTTCCGGCGCGCTTGCCGGGCTTGCGGGCATTTCGGAAGCCTCCGGCTCCATCGGCCATCTTCAACCCAGCATTTCTCCGGGTTACGGCTTCACCGCCATCATCGTCGCCTTTCTCGGCCGCCTCAATCCGCTCGGTATCATCCTCTCCGGGCTGGTGCTTGCACTGACCTATCTTGGTGGTGAGGCGGCGCAGCTTTCCATCGGTGTGTCTGACAAGGTGACGCGTGTGTTTCAGGGGTTGATGCTGTTCTTCGTACTCTCCTGCGATACGCTGATCTTTTACCGCATCAGGGTCGTCTTCACCGGCAAGGCGCATAACAGCCAAGGAGCGGCATGATGGATATGCTTCAGGCCATCCTTCTCACGGTCATCACTGCCGCCACACCGCTCGTCCTTGCCGCCTCGGGCGAGCTGGTGGCGGAACGCTCCGGCGTCCTCAATCTCGGCGTCGAGGGCATGATGATCATGGGTGCGGTCTGCGCTTTCGCTGCCGCGCATATGACCGGTTCGCCCTATCTCGGCATTCTGGCCGGTATCGCGTCGGGCGCGGTTTTCTCGCTGCTCTTCGGTTTCCTGACTTTGACGCTCGTTACCAACCAGGTGGCGACCGGCCTTGCGCTGACCATTCTCGGTCTTGGCGTTTCCGGCATGCTGGGCGAAAGCTTCGTTGGCCTGCCGGGCGTCAAGCTGCAGCCCATCGTCTTTCCGGTGCTGTCGGAGATACCCTTCATCGGCCCCTTGCTGTTCCGGCAAGACCTGATCTTCTACATGTCCATCGCGCTCGTTGCCGGCATAAGCTGGTTTTTGTTCAAGAGCCGCACGGGTCTCAAGATCCGCGCCATCGGCGACAATCACGGTTCTGCCCATGCGCTTGGCATCAACGTCATCCGCACACGCTATCTGGCTGTCATGTTCGGCGGTGCGTGCGCGGGGCTTGCCGGCGCGCAGCTTTCGCTGGTCTATACGCCGCAATGGGTGGAAAACATGTCGGCCGGGCGTGGCTGGATCGCACTGGCGCTTGTCGTCTTCGCGTCCTGGCGTCCATGGCGGGTGCTCGCGGGCGGTTATCTGTTCGGCGCTGTCACCATCGGGCAGTTGCACGCCCAGGCATTCGGCATTGGCGTGCCGTCGCAACTGCTTTCGGCGCTGCCCTATATCGCAACTATTGTCGTGCTGGTCATCATCTCGCATAATCGCCGCACGACCTTGATCAACACGCCGGCATCACTGGGCAAATCCTTCGTGCCGGACCGGTGAGAAAAACTTCCAGTCTCCAAACCAAACAGGGGTAAAAATGAAAAAACTGGTCATCGCACTTGCTGCTTCCATAGCGGCTCTTGGAGGCGTCGTTTCTTCGGCTGAGGCCGCCGACGCAAAGAAGGTCTGCTTCATCTATGTCGGCAGCCGCACCGATGGCGGCTGGACGCAGGCGCATGAAATCGGTCGCGAAGAGCTGCAGAAGCATTTCGGCGACAAGATCGAAACGCCGTTCCTCGAAAGCGTTCCGGAAGGCCCGGATGCCGAACGCGCCATCGAGCGCATGGCACGTTCCGGCTGTGAGCTGGTCTTCACCACTTCCTTCGGCTTTATGGATGCGACCGTTAAGGTTGCCCAGAAGTTCCCCAAGGTGAAGTTCGAGCACGCCACCGGCTTCAAGACCGCCGAAAACGTCGCGACCTACAATTCGCGTTTCTATGAAGGCCGCTACATTCAGGGCCAGATCGCCGCAAAGATGTCGAAGAAGGGTGTTGCCGGCTACATCGCTTCCTTCCCGATCCCGGAAGTGGTGATGGGCATCGACGCTTTCGTTCTGGGCGCGCAGTCCGTCAATCCTGAGTTCAAGGTCAAGGTTGTCTGGGCCAACACCTGGTTCGACCCCGGCAAGGAAGCCGATGCTGCCAAGGCGCTTATCGACCAGGGCGTCGATATCCTGACGCAGCACACCGACACGACGGCTCCGATGCAGGTTGCAGCCGAGCGCGGCATCAAGGCCTTCGGTCAGGCTTCCGATATGATCAAGGCCGGTCCGGAGACACAGCTGACCGCGATCAAGGACACCTGGGGCGCTTATTACATCAAGCGCACGCAGGCCCTGCTTGACGGCACGTGGAAGTCCGAATCCATCTGGGACGGCCTGAAGGACGGCATCCTGACCATGGCGCCTTACACCAACATGCCTGATGACGTGAAGAAGATGGCTGAGGAAACCGAAGCCAAGATCAAGTCGGGCGAGTTGCACCCCTTTACTGGTCCGGTGAAGAAGCAGGACGGTTCGGAATGGCTGAAGGCGGGTGAGAAGGCTGAAGACGGCGTTCTGCTCGGCCTCAACTTCTACGTTGCCGGCGTGGACGACAAGCTGCCGCAATAATGTGACATGCAGGTACTAGCTGCTAACGGGACCGCGCATGCAATTCATGCGCGGTCTTTGTTATTTTGATGTGTTTTATTGTTCGAACGAAGTTTGGCTTTGCTTTTCACGCGCGTTGATGTTTTTCACTGTATTCTGCGTTGAAAATCGGGCTGCTTTCCTAGATTACACAAGTCAGGCGCGATTTTTACATCTTCAACCGAACGGAAGGACATGGAATTTGCAGCGCGGAATGCTCGATGCGGCGATCGGTTTTCGAAAGTTGCGGACAAATCATGCTCAGGTCGTTCACAAGCTCGGTCTCGATATCGTGTCCGGAGTTTTCAAGACGGGTGACATCCTGCCGGGCGATGCCGAGCTGATGGAGCGGCTGAAAGTCTCTCGAACGGTGCTTCGCGAGGCGATGAAGACGCTGACCGCCAAGGGCATGATCTCCCCCAAGGCGCGCATCGGTACCCGTGTGACGGAGCGCGAAAGCTGGAACATGTTCGACAGCGAGGTGCTGCTCTGGCACTTCGAGGCTGGTGTCAGCAAGGAATTCCTGCTGCATCTCTACGATATCCGCCAGGCGTTCGAACCCTATGGCGCGGGTCTTGCTGCCGCCAGGGCAAAAGACGCCGATATCGCAAGGCTTGTCGCTTACGCCAACGAGATGGGCAACACGGCTTATTCCAAGGAAAAGCGCGCGCTTGCGGATATGAATTTCCACGTTCTCATCACCGAAATGTCCGGCAACCCGTTCATGCGCACCGTCGGTTCGCTGATAAAGGCGGCGCTGGCGGGCATTTTCCGGATGAGCAACCCGGAAGCCGATCCCAACGAGATTTCCGACGTGTCTGCCTCTCACCTGCGACTCGTCGAAGCGTTTCGCCTGCGCGATGAGGGGGCAGCCCGGCGCGAGATGGAAAGGCTGATTGAAAACGGCCGTCAGCAGATACTTGAATTCACGGCCCGTAACTCCCGCCCATAGATCATGCCAGCCTGCCGCTGATCACGTTTGATGAAAATCGGCGTGGAAATTTGGTGGAGATTTGCATGGTTTCTTAAGTGGGGCGCCGTTATAGCAGTGCCGGAAAGAAATCACCCATACGCCCGTCCGCAATGCTGGCCGGCGTAAAGTCAAACATTGCCCCTGTCCGGGCCGCCTGTGGCCGGTGACGGGGTGTTGGAGGTCTTATGGAGCGCAGCTCTCTAGCCGTTATTCTCGCAGCGGGCGACAGCACGCGCATGAAGTCTTCGAAGTCCAAGGTGCTTCATCCGGTCGCTGGACGCCCGATGATCGGGCATGTGGTGGAGGCTGTTGCTGGAGCGGGCGTCGGCGCGGTGGCGCTGGTGGTCGGGCGCGATGCCGACAATGTCGCTGCTGCGGCAAGTCTCAAGGGCCTGCAGGTCGAGGCTTTCCTGCAAAAGGAACGCAAGGGCACCGGGCATGCGGTTCTTGCCGCACGCGAGGCGATCGAACGCGGTTTTGACGATGTCATCGTCGCTTATGGCGATGTGCCGCTCATCACCTCAGCCACGCTCGACAGGGCGCGCGAGGCGATTGCCGACGGTGCCGATGTCGCCGTTATCGGGTTCCATACCGACCGCCCCACGGGTTACGGGCGGCTTCTGGTCGAGAATGGCGAGCTGGTCGCGATCCGAGAGGAAAAGGACGCCACCGACGAGGAGCGCAAGGTCACCTGGTGCAACAGCGGATTGATGGCCATCAACGGCCGCAATGCGCTGGATCTGCTGGATCGGATCGGCAACAGCAATGTGAAGGGCGAATATTATCTGACTGACATCGTCGAGATCGCCCGTTCTCTCGGCCGCCGCGCCATTGCCATCGATGCACCGGAAAAGGAATTGACCGGCTGCAACAACCGCGCCGAACTCGCCTTCATCGAGAGGCTCTGGCAGGAGCGCCGCCGTCACGAATTGATGGTCGACGGCGTTTCGATGATCGCGCCTGAGACAGTATTCCTTTCCTTCGATACGAAGATCGGTCAGGATGTCCTGATCGAGCCCAACGTCGTTTTCGGTCCCGGCGTGACGATCGAGCCGGGTGCGATCATTCATGCATTTTCGCATCTGGAAGGGGCCTATCTGGCCGAGGGTGCGGTTGTCGGTCCCTTTGCGCGGTTGCGTCCGGGTGCAAACCTGCACGCCAACGCCAAGGTCGGCAATTTCTGTGAGGTCAAGAAGGCCGAGATCGGCGAGGGCGCAAAGGTCAACCATTTGACCTATATCGGCGATGCTTTCGTGGGTGCAGGCAGCAATATCGGCGCGGGTGCCATCACCTGCAATTATGACGGTTACAACAAGTCCGAAACGCGGATCGGAGCCAACAGCTTCATCGGCTCGAATTCGTCTCTGGTTGCTCCCGTCTCCATTGGAGAGCGGGCCTATATCGCCTCCGGCAGCGTGATTACCGATGACGTGCCTGCTGATGCGCTGGCTTTCGGGCGCGCGCGCCAAGAGGTGAAACCGGGCAGGGCGGTCGCCTTGCGCGAGCGGGCGAAAGCGCTGAAGGAAGCGAAGAAAAAATCCTCTTAGATGACGTTACCGAGCGATACTGAAAGTGACCGGCGGGATAATTGCCGATTTCAGAGAAACGGTTAAAGCATTTCCAGTAAAGGTGCGCAGCGGTTTTACGTCCGGAAATGCGTCAGAACAAAAAGGTGGTGTATTTTCGCATTCAGGGAAGGCGGAAATACTCTGGAAGTTTCGGTGAAGAGATCGCCGTCTGGAGAAATATATGTGCGGAATTGTCGGAATTGTCGGAACACAGCCCGTTGCTGAACGGCTTGTCGATGCGCTGAAGCGCCTCGAATATCGCGGTTACGATTCGGCGGGTGTCGCCACCATCGACAATGGCGCGATGGACCGTCGCCGGGCGGAAGGCAAGCTGTTCAATCTGGAAAAGCTGGTCTCTGAAAAGCCGCTGCCAGGTGTCGTCGGCATCGCGCATACACGCTGGGCGACGCACGGCGTGCCGAACGAAACCAACGCCCACCCGCATTTCGTCGAAGGCGTTGCCGTCGTTCATAACGGCATCATCGAAAACTTCTCCGAATTGCGCGAGGAACTGAGCGCCGAGGGTGCAACCTTCACCACCCAGACCGACACCGAAGTGGTGGCGCAGCTTCTGGCAAAATACACCCGCGAAGGGCTTGGCCATCGCGAGGCGATGCTGAAGATGCTGAACCACGTGACCGGTGCCTATGCGTTGGTGGTGATGTTTCAGGACGATCCCCATACGCTGCTTTCGGCGCGCTCCGGCCCGCCGCTTGCCGTCGGTTACGGCAGGGGCGAGATGTTCCTGGGGTCCGACGCAATCGCGCTTTCGCCTTTCACCAATGAGATCACCTATCTGGTGGATGGCGACTGCGCCATCGTGACCCGTGACGGTGCGGAAATCATCGATTTCTCCGGCAAGCCGGTGAAACGCGAGCGCCAGATTTCGCAGGCGACGGCTTTCGTGGTCGACAAGGGCAACCACCGCCATTTCATGGAAAAGGAAATCTACGAGCAGCCGGAAGTCATTTCCCATGCGCTTAGCCACTATGTGGATTTCGCCTCCAAAACCGTGAAGGATGCCGACACGGCAATCGATTTCG
The DNA here is from genome assembly GCF_001427205.1 of Rhizobium sp. Root491. Taxonomy (NCBI): domain Bacteria; kingdom Pseudomonadati; phylum Pseudomonadota; class Alphaproteobacteria; order Hyphomicrobiales; family Rhizobiaceae; genus Rhizobium; species Rhizobium sp. Root491. The sequence goes on along the minus strand of NZ_LMFF01000016.1, from coordinate 314,925 downwards.
CCAGGCTTTCCGGCCTTGCCATTTCTGCCTGCGGCACGGCCTATCTTTCCGGCCTCATTGGCAAATACTGGTTCGAACGTTACGCGCGCCTGCCGGTGGAAATCGATGTCGCATCGGAATTCCGTTACCGTGAGATCCCGCTCGTTCCCACGCAGGCCGCGCTGTTCATTTCGCAATCGGGCGAAACCGCCGATACGCTGGCGGCCTTGCGTTACTGCCAGCAAGAGGGACTGAAGATCGGCGCGGTGGTCAATACACGTGAATCGACGATGGCGCGCGAATCGGATGCGATCTTTCCGATCCTCGCCGGCCCGGAAATCGGCGTGGCCTCCACCAAGGCCTTCACCTGCCAGCTTGCCGTGCTCGCTTCGCTCGCGGTTGCCGCGGGCAAGGCGCGCGGTACGCTTAAGCCGGGCGAGGAAAAGGAGCTGGTGCAGCAGCTTATCGAGATGCCGCGCATCATGAGCAAGGTGCTGAACCTCATCCAGCCGCAGATCGAGGCGCTGTCGCGCGATCTGTCGCGCTTCAAGGATGTACTTTATCTCGGCCGCGGCACCAGCTTCCCGCTGGCGCTGGAAGGCGCACTGAAGCTCAAGGAAATTTCCTATATCCACGCCGAAGGATATGCAGCCGGCGAGCTGAAGCATGGGCCAATCGCACTGATCGACGAGAACATGCCTGTCATCGTCATTGCGCCGCATGACCGCTTCTTTGAAAAGACCGTTTCGAACATGCAGGAAGTGGCCGCGCGCGGCGGCCGCATCATCTTCATCACCGACGAGAAGGGCGCCGCTGCGTCCAAGCTCGACACCATGGCGACGATCACGCTGCCCAATGTCGACGAGCTGATCGCGCCGATGGTCTTCTCGCTGCCGATCCAGCTGCTGGCCTATCACACCGCCGTCTTCATGGGCACGGATGTGGACCAGCCACGCAATCTGGCGAAATCGGTGACGGTGGAATGATCATCCGGCCGGAGCGGCAAGGTGATGAAGAGGCGATTGCTCGCGTTACGGAATATGCCTTCCGTAACGTCGACTACAGCGACAAGACGGAACATGTGATCGTCGAACGGCTTCGCAAGGCCGGTGCGCTGACTGTTTCTCTGGTTGCCGAGGACAGCGAAGGCATCATCGGCCATATCGGTTTTTCACCGGTAACACTGTCGGGAGGCGAGACCGGCTGGTTCTGTCTTGCGCCCTTAGCGGTGGCGCCGGACCGGCAAAGGCAGGGTGTCGGCTCAGGGCTGGTTCGGGAAGGGCTTGCCGCGCTGGACCGTCTGAGTGCTTCTGGCGCAGTTGTCGCTGGCGATCCGGACTATTACGGCCGCTTCGGTTTTCGCCATGTTGAGGGCGTGAGCGGCAAGGGGATTCCTGACGAATATTTCACAGTTCTTCGCTTGCATGGCGGAACTCCATCCGGCATTGTCGGTTTTCATCCGGGTTTCGATAGCGACAACGCTTAATTCCGAACGGTAAATGACCGATATTCCAGTCAAAATTTCATTCGCAGCCCGTCTGCGCAACAGCTTCCTCACGGGCGTCCTCATCCTTGCGCCTGTCACCATCACCATGTGGCTGGTATGGAGCTTCCTGCAATGGGCGGATAGCTGGGTTAAGCCCTATATTCCCGCCCGTTACGATCCCGAGCAATATTTCGATGTGGCGATCCCCGGCTTCGGCCTGCTGATCGCCGTCATCGGCATCACGCTCATCGGCTTTCTCGGCAACAACCTCATTGGCAAATGGATCGTCGGCGTCGGCGAATCCGTTCTCAACCGCATGCCGCTGGTGCGACCGATCTACAAGAGCATCAAGCAGCTGTTCGAATCCGTCCTGAAAGAGCATTCGAACTCTTTCAAGAAGGTCGGCCTGATCGAGTTTCCGTCACCCGGCACCTGGGCGATGGTATTCGTATCCTCGGAGGTCAAGGGAGAGCTTGCCCATCGCTTCAACGAGATGGGCCAGGAGATGGTTGCCGTCTTCCTGCCACCGACTCCGGTGCCGACGGCGGGTTTCCTGCTGTTCGTGCCGAAGGACAAGATCGTGATGCTGGACATGACACCGGAAGACGCGGCGAAACTGCTGATTTCAGGTGGACTGGTGGCTCCGGATTTCACGCCGCCGAAAATGATTGCGCCGGTTTGAGCGTCACAGGAGGCCGCTGATATCTGTTTGCGAAAAGTCGTTGCCGACATAAAGCAAAGGGCAGCCTTCAGCTTTTGCCAGTTCATAGGCAAAGCAGTCTCCGAAATTCAGCCCGGCGGGGTGGATACCCTTTCCCCAGATGCGATAGGCTTCCGAAATGCCACGGATTGATTTAGCAGTAACGGGTTTGATTTCGACGCTCAGCCCTTCGATCAGCATCTCGAGTTCCCGGCTGCGGCCACGTCTTTGCGCTACGATAACAGCTTCGGCAAGCGTACCGGCGGATATCAGCAATGGTTCATCCGTATCGAGAGCCATGGCACATGCATCTGCTGTGGGTTCATCAAGCAGGATTGCAAGCAGAGCAGATGTATCGATGACCATCATTTTGGAAGGCCGTGCTCGTCATAAAGGAAATCCTGACTATGCGCGGCATCCGGGCCATCGTCGCTCTTGGTCGCGACGGCCGCGCGCACTTTATCAAGCACGGCCCTGCGGGATTTTTTATCCGCCACAACAACCACTGGAACCAGCCGCACTGCTGCATGACCATGCCGGGTGAGAATGATTTCGTCCCCGGCCTCGGCGCGTCGTACCAATTCTGTCAGTTGGCCTTTTGCATCAGTTACGGATATCTGCATGGCTAACCTTAAGCGTTAAATCTCGCTTCAGATTAGTCTATTGAATGGACCAAATCAATCCTCGTCATCGAGATCATCCACCTCTGTTCCCGTCGTGGTCGCATGGAACACGGGGACGAAAAGCCGCATGTAGACCAGCCGCACGCTCCAGCCCTGTTCCAGTGCCTCGGTCCATGCCTTCTTGCGGCCGGGCTTTTTGAAGGCCTTGCCGATCGCTTTCTTCTGGCTTTTGGCGAAGGTGTCGGGTTGCAGGATGTTTTGCGGCGAGCAGAGCGCGTAGCCCTTTCTGAAGGCGGGCGGTGGGCGGCGTGGGTCGATCATGTTCATGGCGGTTCACTTTCAGCCGGCGTGCAGGAAGCGGATAGCTTCGTCGCGGCGGTGCAGATAGAGCAGGGTGCGCAGGCTTTCGCCGCGCGGGCCGGTCAGTTCGGGGTCGCGCTCGATGACATAGGCGGCGTCCTTGCGGGCGATTTCCAGGAGGTCGGCATGGGCTTCGAGGCTGGCGATGCGGAAGCCCGGGGTGCCGGACTGGCGGGTGCCGAGGAGTTCGCCTTCGCCGCGCAGCTTCAAATCCTCTTCGGCAATCAGGAAGCCGTCCTCGCTGTCGCGCAGGATGGAAAGTCGGGCGCGGCCGTTTTCGCTGAGCGGCCCCTTGTAGAGCAGGATGCAGGTGGAGGCCTCGTCACCGCGTCCAACCCGGCCACGCAGCTGGTGAAGCTGGGCCAGGCCGAAACGTTCGGCATGTTCGATGACCATGATCGTGGCGTCCGGAACGTCGACACCCACTTCCACCACTGTCGTTGCCACCAGCAGCCGGGTTTCGCCGTTCTTGAAAGCCAGCATGGCGGCGTCCTTCTCAGGGCCGCTCATGCGCCCATGGATGAGACCGATATTGGCACCGAGCATCTGCGAGAGAACCGCATGTCGTTCTTCCGCCGACATCAGGTCGGACTCTTCCGTCTCCTCCACCAGCGGGCAGATCCAGTAGGCCTTCTTGCCCTCCTTCAGCGCGGCGCGCAGCCGCTCGACGATGTCGCCGATGCGCTCTGTGGGGATTGTCACGGTCTGGATGGGTTTTCGGCCAGCCGGTTTTTCGGTGAGTTTTGATACATCCATGTCGCCGAAGGCGGCCAGCACCAGCGTGCGCGGAATGGGCGTGGCGGTCATAACAAGCATATGCGGCGTGATGCCCTTGGCGGTGAGACGCAGGCGCTGGTGTACGCCGAAACGGTGCTGCTCATCCACCACGGCCAGCACGAGGTTCTTGTAACTCACGCTGTCCTGGAACAGCGCGTGGGTGCCGATGACGATCTGTGCCTCACCGGAGGCCACGCGTTCTTCGATCTCGCGACGCTCCTTGCCCTTGGTGCGGCCGGTCAGCACCTCAACCGTAATGCCCGCGGCATTGGCGAGTTTGGAGATGGTGGCGAAATGCTGCCGGGCAAGAATTTCGGTCGGGGCCATCAACACCGCCTGTCCTCCGGCCTCGACGGCGGTTGCCATAGCCATCAGCGCCACCAGCGTCTTGCCCGCGCCGACATCGCCCTGTAACAGCCGCAACATACGGTCCTCGCTGGCCATATCGGTCAGGATATCTTTCACCGAGGCATTCTGGCTCGGCGTCAGGGAGAAGGGCAGTTGCGACAGGATTTTTGCAGCAATGTCCCCCTTGGCGCGGATCGGCTGGCCCGCGACCTTGCGCAGTCTTTGCCGCACCAGCGCCAGTGACAGCTGCCCGGCCAAGAATTCGTCGTAGGCGAGCCGTCTGCGTGCCGGGGCCTGAGGATCGATATCGGCGCTGTCGCGTGGGTCGTGCAACTCACGGAAGCTCGATGCCACGTCGCCGAACCCCTGCCGGGTCTTCAGCGTTTCGTCGATCCATTCGGGAAAGACCGGCAGTTTCGAAAGTCCGCCTTCAATTGCCCGCCGCAGCACCTTCGGAGACAGCCCGGCTGTCATCGGATAAACGGCTTCGACCAGCGGCAGGTTCTCGGCCTCGGAGAGTTTCACCATGAAATCCGGATGCACCATGGAGGCGCGGCCGTTGAACCAGTCCACCTTGCCGCTGACGAGAACCTCTTCATCGACGGGCAAGGCCTTGGAAAGCCAGTCTCCCTTGGCGCGGAAGAAGGTCAGCGCCAGTTCCCCGGTCTCGTCATGCAGGAAAACACGGTAGGGCGCGGAACGATTGCCCGGTGGAGCTGGCTGATGCCGGTCGACACGTCCCTGGATGGTGATAATGGCGCCGGGAGCGGCAAGCGCGATGCCCGGGCGGTTGCGCCGGTCGATGACGTTTGATGGTGCGTGGAACAGAAGATCGATCACGCGGGTGTCGTCGGCATTTTCCCGGCTCAGCAGTTTGGCCAGAAGGTCGGCAAGCTTCGGCCCCACACCGGAAAGGGTGGAGACGGAAGCAAATAGCGGATCGAGAATGGCGGGACGCATGCTCAGCAAAATCGGGGAAGGGGACGCGTTATGCAAGACGTGGCGCCCGACAAAGGCTGTTTATCACCGGCAGATTTTAGCCGCCGTGGCATTATTTCGATAAAAACCGGTTCCAAGCGTTCGCCTCCTGTTCTATAGGAGGGCGCAATCAACATCCTGTTGAATAGCCAACCGAAAGGTGAATGCGATGACTGGACTGGTGCGCACGAGCGCCGACCTCGATCCGAGGCGCAGGCGGATACTTTACCGCTGCTGGCACCGGGGCATTCGCGAGATGGATCTGGTGCTCGGGCAATTTGCGGAAGACAATATTGCCGGGCTTTCCGACGATCAGCTCGACGAGCTGGAAATCATCATGGCGGAAGAGGATAACGACCTCGTCAAGATGGTGACGGGTGCCCTGCCGGTGCCGGAAAAATTCCAGACCCCGTTGTTCGAGAAGATCGCCTCTTACCGTCCCGATTTCGATCTCGTCACAGCCGAAACCCTGAAGGCCTGAAACATGATAGCCGGATTCGATGCAAAGCTGGTGGCGTCGGCCGATACGCCGCTGACCATCGGAAACGTGCCCTCCGGCATGGAAGCCCTGCTGCTCGCCGATATGGCGCGGGCGGGAACATCGGTGGCTTACGTGATGTCGGACGGCCAGCGGGTCGCCGATCTCGAACAGATTCTTGGTTTTGTCGCGCCGGATATTCCGGTGTTGACGCTGCCGGCCTGGGATTGTCTGCCTTATGACCGCGTGTCACCGAGTGCGGACACCTCGGCGCGCCGGCTCGCGGCACTTGCCGGCCTCATCAATCACGCCAAGAAACCGCATCCGGCCATCGTTCTCGTCACCGTCAACGCCATGCTGCAGAAGATGGCGCCGCGCGACGTTATCGAGAGCCTGGGCTTTTCGGCCAAGCCCGGCAACCAGATCCGCATGGAGGACATCGCCGCGCGGCTGGAGCGCAACGGTTTCGACCGGGTGGCGACGGTGCGTGAAGTGGGTGAATTCGCCGTGCGCGGCGGCATTCTCGATGTCTTCGTGCCGGGCACCGAAGAGCCGGTGCGGCTCGATTTCTTCGGCGATACGCTGGAAAGCATCCGCACCTTCGATCCGGCCAGCCAGCGCACCATCGCACAGGCGCGCTCGCTTGATCTCAATCCGATGAGCGAAGTGACGCTGACGCCGGATACGATCGGCCGGTTCCGAAAGAACTACCTGTCGCTATTCGGTGCGGCGACGCGCGACGATGCGCTTTATCAGGCCGTCTCCGAAGGCCGCCGTTATGCCGGCATGGAGCACTGGCTGCCTCTGTTTTATGAAGAGCTGGAAACCGCCTTCGATTATCTCAGCGGTTTCCGTATCGTCACCGACCATACGGCGCGAGAGGCGGCGAAGGAACGCTCCAAGCTGGTCCTCGATTATTACGAGGCGCGGCGGGCTTCCGGAGAGACCAAGGGCTCGACGCAGGGCGCACCATACAAGCCGGTATCGCCTGGGCAAATCTATCTCGACGGCAAGAGCTTCGAGGCGGCGCTTGCGAGCGTCAATGCGGTGCGGCTGACGCCCTTCAACGAACACGATAGCGAAGGTCGCCCGGTCGCGACGCTTGATGCCCATGTTGGTCCGCGCTGGGCACGTCCACCGACGGAAGGCGACAGCGAAGAGCGGGTCAATGTTTTCGATCTGGCGGTAAAGCACATTGCCGAGCGCCGGGCCAAGGGCTGGAAGGTGTTGATCACCGGCTGGTCGGAAGGTTCGCTCGACCGGCTGTTGCAGGTCTTGAACGAACACGGGCTTGAAAAGATCAAGCCGGTGACATCGCTGAAAGAGGTGGAGAAACTCGGCAAGGGTGAGGCGGCTTCTGCGGTGCTGAGCCTCGAAGCCGGGTTTGAGACCGGAACGCTCGCTATCATCGGCGAGCAGGATATTCTTGGCGACCGCATGGTGCGCCGTTCCAAGCGCCGCAAGCGCGGCGCGGATTTCATCGCGGAAGTGGCGGGGCTGGACGAAGGCTCGCTCGTGGTTCACGCCGAACACGGCATCGGTCGCTTCGTCGGTTTGCAGACCATCGAGGCAGCGGGCGCGCCGCGCGCCTGTCTGGAACTGCATTATGCCGACGACGCCAAGCTGTTCCTACCGGTCGAAAACATCGATCTTCTCTCGCGTTATGGTTCTGATGCCGCGGAAGCCACGCTCGACAAGCTCGGTGGCGGCGCATGGCAGATGCGCAAGGCCAAGCTCAAGAAGCGCCTGCTCGATATGGCCGACGAGCTTATCCGCATTGCAGCCGCGCGTCTGGTGCGCCACGCGCCGGCGCTTATCGCACCGGACGGGCTTTACGACGAGTTTGCCGCCCGTTTCCCCTATGACGAGACCGAGGACCAGCTGAACGCCATCGACGCTGTTCGCGACGATCTCGGTGCCGGGCGGCCGATGGATCGCCTGATCTGCGGCGATGTCGGTTTCGGCAAGACCGAAGTGGCCTTGCGCGCCGCTTTCCTTGCCGCCATGAATGGCGTTCAGGTGGCGGTGGTGGTGCCGACCACGCTTCTGGCGCGACAGCATTTCCGTACCTTTTCCGAACGGTTTCGCGGTCTGCCGATCCGGGTGCAGCAGGCCTCGCGCCTTGTGGGTTCGAAGGAGCTTGCGCTCACCAAGAAAGAAGTGGCTGATGGAAAGACCGACATTGTCGTCGGCACCCATGCGCTGCTCGGTGCGGGCATCAGCTTCGCCAATCTCGGCCTGCTGATCATCGATGAGGAGCAGCATTTCGGTGTGAAGCACAAGGAGCGGCTGAAGGAGCTGAAAAGCGACGTGCATGTGCTGACGCTGTCGGCGACGCCCATTCCGCGCACCTTGCAGCTGGCCATGACCGGCGTGCGCGAGCTGTCGCTCATCACCACGCCGCCAGTGGACCGCATGGCGGTTCGCACCTTCATTTCGCCCTTCGATCCGCTGGTAATCCGTGAAACGTTGATGCGCGAGCATTATCGCGGTGGCCAGAGCTTCTATGTCTGCCCCCGCCTTGCCGATCTCGCCGATATCCATGCATTCCTGCAGTCGGATGTGCCGGAACTGAAAGTGGCGGTGGCGCATGGCCAGATGGCGGCGGGTGAACTCGAAGACATCATGAACGCCTTCTATGACGGCAAATACGATGTGCTGCTTTCGACCACCATCGTCGAATCCGGCCTCGACGTGCCGACCGCCAATACGCTGATCGTGCATCGTGCCGACATGTTCGGTCTCGCCCAGCTTTACCAGCTGCGTGGCCGTGTTGGTCGTTCCAAAGTCCGCGCCTTTGCGCTGTTCACCCTGCCGGTCAACAAGGTGTTGACGACGATGGCGGAGCGGCGGCTGAAAGTGCTGCAATCGCTCGACACACTCGGCGCCGGTTTCCAGCTTGCCAGCCACGATCTCGATATTCGCGGCGCTGGCAATCTGCTTGGCGAAGAACAGTCCGGCCACATCAAGGAAGTCGGCTTCGAGCTTTACCAGCAGATGCTGGAGGAGGCCGTGGCCGAAGTGAAGGGTGACGAAGAGGTGCGCGACAGCGGCTGGTCGCCGCAAATCTCTGTCGGCACCTCGGTGATGATCCCGGAAGACTACGTGCCGGATCTGCATCTGCGCATGGGTCTCTACCGCCGTCTCGGCGAGCTTGCGGATATAGGCGAGATCGACGGTTTCGGCGCAGAAATGATCGACCGTTTCGGCCCGCTGCCGAAGGAAGTGCAGCATCTCCTCAAGATCGTCTACATCAAGTCGCTCTGCCGCACGGCCAATGTCGAGAAGGTGGATGCCGGGCCGAAAGGCGTGGTTGTGCAGTTCCGCAACAAGGAATTCCCCAATCCGGCAGCGCTTGTCGGTTATATCGGCAAGCAGGGCTCGATGGCGAAGATCCGCCCGGACCACAGCCTGTTCCTGAACCGCGATCTGCCGACGCCGGAAAAACGGCTGGCGGGTGCGGCGATGGTCATGACGCAATTGGCGGAGCTGGCTCGGTCGTAGATTTAAGCCTTTGGCGGGGGCGGTGGGTGTGGCTTACCCCACCTCTGCCCTGCCGGGCATCTCCCCCACAAGGAGGGAGATCGGCAAGACGCGCTGTCACCACTTCATTCTCTAACGTTGATATAGGCAAAACCTTGCCGCATATCGATCTCCCCACCTTTGGGGGAGATGCCCGGCAGGGCAGAGGGGGTAAACCACACCCATCTTCGGCTCATTTCCGTTAGCCAATCCCTCGAAAACTACACTCACTGCCTTCAGCGAAAGTTACCGCGATGTAACGAGACGGACATGTATCGGTAGTCTTCGCGGGCGTAATCTTTCCTTCATACCCGGTGCGGCGGATCGGAAAGCCGCCGGGTCTTGAAGGAGCAGGACGATGTGGACCAACATCAACAGGTTTGCCACCGCTGGTCTGGTTGCTTTGACAATTGCGGGCACCACAATTGCCACCACCAGTCAGGCGGAAGCGCGCAATAATTTCGGCCGCGGCCTTGCCGCCGGGATCGCAGGAACGATCATTGGCGGAGCGCTCATCGCCGGGGCAAGGCATCCCGGTTACGCTTATGGCCCCGCCTATTATGCACCGGCCTATGGTCCACCCGTCTACGCCGCGCCAGCTTATGGACCGCCTGTTGTTTACCAGCCGGTTTATCCTCGCTGCCACGTGGCCTGGCGACAGAACGCCTGGGGCGACATGTATCGGGTCAGGGTTTGTGATTGATCGAATGCCATGCCAGCGACGCAAACATGCGTCGCTGGTTCTCATGCATTTTCGACTTTAGCGCTCGTCTTCCGGCGTGATCCCGACAGCCACATTCTGGTCGGTTGCGGCGATGGAGGCGGGAAGCGGCACTTTTCGCTGCTTCTCGCGGATCAGCGTCAGCAGGCCGGAGCCGACGATCAGGGCGATGCCCATCAACATCCAGCCATCAATACGGTCGCCGAAAATCAGGTAACCGAACAGGATGGCCCAGAGCATCTGGCTATATTGCGTTGGGCCGATCATGGCGGCGGGTGCATATTGGGCAGCATACATGACAAGCACGTTGCCAAGCGCGCCGAGCAGGCCGTATCCCGCCAGCAGCAACCATTGTTCGCCGCCCGGCATGATGAAGGTCGGCACCATGGCGATGCCGCTGATGGTAAGACAGCCCAGTACGCCGGCCCCATACAGCGAGACGTTCTTTTCCGACGGACCCATGGCGCGGAAGATGACGATGCTGAGTGCGCCGCTGAAGCCACCGATGATGGCGCCGATATGGCCGATGCCGAGTTCACGGAAACCCGGCCGCAGGATGACCAGCACCCCGAGGAAACCGATGATGACCGCAGACCAGCGGCGGATGCCCACCTGTTCCTTCAAAAACACCACCGACATGATGGTGACGAACGAGGGAAGCAGGAAGATCAGCGCAAAGGCTTCGGCCATGGAAAGATGGGTGAAAGCGGTGACGCTGCCGACGGCACCCGTACCGGCGGCAAAAAATCGGATGATCCATAAAGGCCGGTTGGTCGTCTTCACCACATCCACCCAGCGATCATTGCGCTTGCGGATGAAGGGCAGGGCGATGAGGCCGAACAGGGCGCCGAAGAAGGCCGATTCGATCGGCGAAATCTGGCCTTCTATGAGTTTAACGCTCGCGTCGCTCCAAGCGTAGGCAGCGAAGGCGGCAAAGGCAAGCAGAATGCCTTTCAGGGTCTGGTCGGACACGGGAAAACACCAACAGTTTATCGATTACGGCAAGCTGCCGGTGTTCGACCGTCAGTTCATCGATTTATGCTCGTCCGCCTTGATTTTTGCAATATCCCGCAGTGCAGCAATCAATACATCAGGCGTTTGTGCACCGCTGATGGCGTATTTCTGGTCAACGATAAAGAACGGTACGCCGGAAACACCCATTTGCTGCGCCGCGTCAATTTCGGCAATCACCGTGTCCTTGTCTGCATCCGACGCCAGAAGCCGTGTTACCACCTTGGCGTCCATGCCCGCCTTTTCGGCGATATCGGTCAGCACGGCGTGATCGCCGATATTGCGGCCTTCCTCGAAATTCGCCTTGAACAAAGCGGTGACGATCCTCTCCTGAACGTCACGGCCTTCAGCATGGGCCCAGAGCGACAGGCGATGTGCGTCGAGCGTGTTCGGGCCAATCTTGATTGCATCGAAATCGTAGTGGATGCCGACCTGTTTGCCGAGTTCAACCAGCGAGGCATGGGCCTGCTCGAGACGCTCCTTGCCGAGCTTTTCCTCAAGCGCGGCCTTCTGGTCAACGCCTTCAGGCGGGTAATCCGGGTTGAGCCGGTAAGGTCGCCAGTTCACGTCGACGCTGATTTCGTCCTGCACCTCGGCAATGGCAAGATCGAGCCTTGCCTTGCCCAGATAGCACCAGGGGCAGACCATATCCGATACGACGTCGATAACGATGCGTTCCATGGCTTTATCTTCCGTTGTCTTGGACCGGGCAGGGGCGGGTTATTGCGCCCTCGCATCCCACCAGGTCTGTTTCTGATTGCCTGATATCGGGGTCATATCCGGGCGGTCGATATATTTCCAGCGGGCTATCCATTGCGCGCCGATGTAGTAGAGCGGAATGACATAGTGGCCGGCGACGAGAAGACGATCATAACCACGCACTGCCGCCTGAAAATCCTCCGTGGATCGGGCCTGCAACAGGGCCTCGATCATGCGGTCGATGTCGGGGCTGGCCGCACCCGCATAGTTGAAGCTGCCCTGCGCATCCCGCGACAATGAACTCCAGCGGTTGAGCTGCTCGGCGCCGGGCGAGAGCGATGAGGGCAGGGACCGGATGATCATGTCGTAATCGAAGCTGTTGGAGCGTGCCTGATATTGGCCATCGTCAACGGAGCGGATGCCCATGGCGACGCCGATCAGGTTCAGCGAACGCTGATAGGCAAGCGCTATGCGTTCCTGCGCCGGGTTCTGCGTCATGATTTCGAATGCGAGCTGGCGGCCATTGGCGTCGGACATCCTGCCGTTCTTGATGCTGTATCCGGCCTCTTTCAGCTTATCGACGGCGAGCTTCAGGACCTTGCGGTCCGCGCCGGTCCCGTCGGTGGTGGGCATGGCATAGGTTCCCGCCAGAAGTTCCGGCGGCATGCTCTTGGCCGCATCGCCAAGCAGCGCAAGTTCGCGCTCATCTGCGGCATTGCCATAGGCGCCGAGCGCTGAGTTCTGCCAGTAGCTTTGCGTACGCTTGAAGGCGCCGCCGAGAATGTTCTTGTTCATCCACTCGAAATCGAGCGCATAGGACAGGCCCTCGCGCACCTTTTCGTCAGCAAAGACCGCGCGGCGGGTGTTGAAGACAAGGCCGAACATGCCCGATGGCAGGCGCGGCTGGAACACATCCTTGACGATATCGCCGCGATGAACGGCGGGGAAGTTGTAGGCCTGGCCCCAATGGGACGTATCGGAGGTGCCGTTGATGGCGTCGCCTTCGGGATAGATGTCGATATCGCCTTTCTTGAAGGCCTCGAACATGGTGGTGACCTGAAGGAAATAGGTGATGCTGATCTCGTCGTAATTCTCGAAGCCGACCTTGCTCGGGATATCCTTGCCCCAATAGTCCGGGTTTCGCTCCCAGATGATTCGTTCACCCGGCCGCAATGTCTTGATTCGGTATGGACCCGACCCGACAACAGCGCCGAGGCCCGCCTGCTCGAATTTTTCCGGATCGATCGCGTGTTTCGGCAAAATCGGGGTGGAAGAGGCGAGAATGAGCGGCGTTTCGCGGTTCGCCTTGTCGTTAAAGGTGAAGCGGACGCCGTGTTCGCCGATCTTTTCCAGCTTCGCCACGCCGTCGAGGCGGCTGTTGAACGGCGGACGGCCTTTTTCCTTCAGGAGATTGAATGTGAAGATAACATCGTCAGGCGTCACCGGCTCGCCATCCGACCACTTGGCCTTGGGATTGATGTTGAACTGCGTGAAGGTGCGCTCCTCGTCCCACTCCACGGTTTCCGCAAGCAGGCCGTAAAGGCTGAAAGGCTCGTCGCTCGAGCGCTGCATCAGCGGCTCGTAGAGGAGATTGCCGAATTCAGGGTCCCAGACGCCGCGCGCCGTGGTGCGCATTCCCTTGAGAACAAAGGGGTTGAGGCTGTCGAAGGTGCCGACGACACCGTATGATATGCGACCACCTTTTTTCACGTCCGGATTGACATAAGGGAAGTGCCGGAAGTCGGCGGGAAGTTCCGGCGTGCCGTGCATGGAAATGCCGTGAAGCGGCTGCGCTACGGCAATTTCCGGAGAAAGCAGGGCCGTTCCCCAAAGAAACAATGCGGGGATGAGGGCCGCAAGCTTGCGCATGTCACTATCCTGTCTCAACTGTCGGTCCGTTTTGTCGTCGTGGTCGGTTATCGTCATGATTGGTTTTTTGTTATGATTCTGGCGAATATGTAGCACAAGCCCATGGCTGGACCCATGCGAGGGCGGGAAATCTTGGGTTGCCTCAAGAAAAAGTTAAAGAAGTGCTGGATATCGCCGCGAACGGCATGTAACAGGGTGGCCGGAAGAGACGGGTCACGCATTTGCCTCATTTAAACGACAGTTGAACGGGCAGAAGGATACCGCCATCGGCGAGCAGGACCCGCGGTTCTGTTCTGGCAGACATTCAGGAGACGGAACTCTTATGATGCAAAAGGCAAACACATTCACCCGGACAGCTCTGTCCGCTCTCGTTCTTTCCCTGGGCGCGGTTTCCGCTCCGGCCATCTCGCAGGCACAGGATGCTCCCGCCAATCAGGGCGCTGGCGCTCCGCCGCTCGGCTGGTTCAAGACCTGCTCCAAGCAGGAAGACAACGATGTCTGCGTCGTGCAGAACGTGGTTCTTGCCCAGAACGGCCAGATGATCACTGCCGTCGGCCTCATCACTGTCGAGGGCAAGGTCAACCGCAAGCTGCTCCAGGTTTCCGTTCCGACCGCGCGCCTCATTCCCCCGGGTGTGATGATGCAGATCGACGGTGGCAAGGGTCAGAAGCTCGATTACGCTGTTTGCCTTCCCGACAAGTGCACGGCTGAAGTTCCGCTGACGGACGCCATGATCGCGTCGCTGAAGAAGGGCAACGAGATCGTCTTCACCTCGATCAACTTCCGCCGCGCGCCGAACCCTATCAAGATCGCGCTTACCGGCTTTACCGGCGCTTATGACGGCGCGGCTATCACCCAGTCGCAGCTCGCAGAAAGCCAGCGCAGCCTTCAGGAAGGCATGCAGAAAAAGGCCGAAGAGGCTCGCAAGAAGCTGGAAGCTGCTCAGGACGCCGCAAAGGGCGCGCCGAAGCCCTGATCTCTTTACGACAACACGAAAAAACCGGCCTGTTTTCAGGCCGGTTTTTTTATGCGCGGTTTTGATCCGACGTATTTTCAGTCAAAGCGCACAGCGCCCTTATGACTGTTGTCAAATCGGGCGTGCGCTAATGCGCCAGCGACATCTTCGGCCGCCACTCGCCGTTGGGCGCCTTGTCGAACATCCGCTCGATATTGCGGTTGCGGAGCGGCGCCTCGTTTTCATCGTGGACGAGGTTCTGTTCGGAAACGTAAGCGACATATTCAGTCTCATCGTTTTCCGCCAGAAGATGGTAGAAGGGCTGGTCGCGCTCCGGGCGAATATCGGCGGGGATGGCGTTCCACCACTCTTCCGTATTGGCATATTCCGGATCCACGTCAATCACCACACCGCGGAACGGAAACACCTTGTGGCGGACGATCTCGCCAAGCGTAAATTTTGCGTCTCTTTGTTTCATGGTATGAACTTCCTTTCCCACTAATAGTTGGGTGCGGAATGGGAAATATCAAGGGCTAGCGGTATCCGGCCCTTTTTCCCGTGATGCTCTTAAGCGACCCTGCGGCCGATCGTTGCGGTGGCGATGACGACGCCGCCGGTAACCAGTACGATCCCGATGGCGTGATATGTTTCAAACGTTTCACCAAGGAAAAGCGTGGCCATGACAATCGAGACGGGTGGCATCATGTAAAGCGTGATGCCTGCCGTGGCGGGGCCGAAAACGCGGACCGTATGGGTGAAGCAATAAAAGGCAAGCAGTGAGGCGAACAGGATGATGCCGCCGATCTTGGCCCAGGCGATGGCCGTGGCCGGCAGCAAGCCACCATGCGCCAGTTCGACCGCTGCCGGCGGGAGCAGGACCAGCGCGCCGGAGAAGGCGATGAGGCCGAAAAGGCTGAACGAGGCCATCTGCCGCGCCGCGGGATCGCGCAATAGTAGCGAATAGACCGCAAACGCAATCGCTGCCGTCAGAATGGCAAAATCGCCAATGTTGAATTTCATCTGCCAGAGAGCGGACATATCGCCCTTGAGCACGATTGCCGCCACGCCCGCAAAAGCGATGATCATGCCCGCCACTTCGAGCCTGCGGATCGGGCGGCCCTGAAAGATGCGCTGGAACAGGATGATGAATAGCGACGAAGTCGTATAGATCAACGTACCGTTGGCAGCCGTCGTCATTGTGAGGCCCCAATAGACCACGCCACCGCAAACGCCCATGCCGAGAATGCCAAGAACGAGCCAGAGCAGCGTTTTCTGGCGCACGAAGGCGAGGCAGTTCCGCCAGTCGGCGATCATGAACGGAGCGATGATGAGGCTCGATCCGATCCAGCGAATGAAGGCGGCAATGAAGGGCGAGACCTCTCCGATGACGCCGCGGCCGAAAATGATGTTGCTGGAGAAAAAGAACGGTACCGCCAGAAAGATGAGCCAGTCCGTGAGGCGCGTTTGCTGAGAGGCTGGCTTGATCGACATTGTTCGCGACATGGCTGGGCATCAAAAGAAAACGGCGGCTTTCCAGGGGAAAACCGCCGAGCGGGAAGGGACGCCTCTAAAGGCGTCCCAAATGCCGGTCAGGCAGAGTAGTACATGTCGAATTCGACCGGATGCGGGGTCATTTCGAAGCGCATGACTTCCTGCATCTTCAGCTCGATGAACGAGTCGATCTGGTCGTCGTCGAACACGCCGCCGGCGGTCAGGAACTTGCGATCCTTGTCGAGGCTTTCCAGCGCTTCGCGCAGCGAGCCGCAGACGGTCGGGATCTTTTTCAGTTCCTTGGCAGGAAGGTCGTAAAGGTCCTTGTCCATCGGCTTGCCGGGATGGATCTTGTTCTTGATGCCGTCGAGGCCGGCCATCAGCATGGCTGCAAAACCGAGATAGGGGTTCTGGGTCGGGTCCGGGAAGCGGACTTCGACGCGCTTTGCCTTCGGGTTGGAGCCAAAGGGAATGCGGCACGATGCGGAGCGGTTGCGGGCGGAATAGGCCAGCAGAACCGGAGCTTCATAACCCGGTACCAGACGCTTGTAGGAGTTGGTGGTGGGGTTGGTGAAGGCGTTGATGGCCTTGGCATGCTTGATGATGCCGCCGATGTAGTACAGGCAGTTTTCAGACAGGCCGGCATATTCGTCGCCAGCAAAGGTCGGCTTGCCGCCCTTCCAGATCGACTGGTGCACGTGCATGCCCGAGCCGTTGTCGCCGAAGATCGGCTTCGGCATGAAGGTTGCCGTCTTGCCATAGGCATTGGCGACCTGGTGCACGACGTACTTGTAGATCTGCATCTTGTCGGCGCTGGATACCATGGTGTCGAACTTCACGCCCAGTTCGTGCTGCGCGGAGGCGACTTCGTGGTGGTGCTTTTCGACGACGACGCCCATTTCAGCGAGAACCGTCAGCATTTCGGAACGCATGTCCTGCAGGCTGTCGATCGGCGGAACCGGGAAGTAACCGCCCTTGACGCGCGGACGGTGGCCAAGGTTGCCGGTTTCGTAATCCGTGTCGTCGTTGGACGGCAGTTCCGATGAATCCAGCTTGAAGCCGGTGTTGTAAGGGTCTGCCTTGTACTTCACGTCGTCAAAGACGAAGAATTCTGGCTCGGGGCCAACGAAGATGGTGTCGCCGATACCGGAGGCCTTGAGGTAGGCTTCGGCCTTCTTAGCGGTGCCGCGCGGGTCGCGGTTATAGGCTTCGCCGGAAACCGGGTCGAGAATGTCGCAAAGGATGACGAGGGTCGACTGGGCGAAGAACGGATCGGTATGGGCAGTTGCCGGATCGGGCATAAGCACCATGTCGGATTCGTTGATGGCCTTCCAGCCGGCGATCGAGGAGCCGTCGAACATGACGCCATCGGCGAACATGTCTTCGTCTACGCAGACAACATCCATGGTGACATGCTGCAGCTTGCCCTTGGGGTCGGTAAAGCGCAGGTCCACGAACTTGATGTCGTTATCCTTGATCTGCTTCAAGATATCGTTTGCGGTCGTCATTTAAACGTTTTCCTTGAGTGTGGTGGTGACGAGGTGAAAAACCTGAGCCTCCCCGGCTCAGGACCTGGTTCCGATTATATGGCGTCCACGCCTGTTTCACCGGTACGGATTCGGATGACTTCCTCGACGTTGGAAACGAAAATCTTTCCGTCGCCGATACGTCCGGTCTGTGCCGCATTGCGGATAGCCTCAATGACGGCTTCCGCATTTTCGTCCGCCAGTACGACTTCGACTTTCACTTTCGGCAAAAAGTCCACAACGTACTCTGCTCCGCGGTAGAGTTCCGTGTGGCCCTTCTGACGACCAAAGCCTTTTGCTTCCGTGACCGTGATTCCCTGAAGTCCGACTTCCTGAAGGGCTTCCTTCACTTCATCGAGCTTGAAAGGCTTAATGATCGCTTCGATCTTTTTCATGAGAAAATATCTCTCCGCTTCTCCCGTTAAAGCAGGTTATTCCCGCTCTGCCACAAGAATGCACGTATTGTGCCAGATCGGAAGCGGGCTTGAAGAAAAAACTTCGCTTGCCCGGCTTTCTGGCACAAAATGCATTCGCTTTTTGTGGTTTTCCAGCCAATTTCTCGCCAAAACCCGAAAAATCCGTCATCAATTCTGTCGGTTTTCCTTATTTTAGTTATGTTGAATATTTCGGAATGCACTGACGGCGTTTTGTTGATTTGTTTATATTTTATGCATTTGATTATTATTTCGCCGTAGCCATTTGCTTATTTTTGTATCGATTGCCTTTCCGGCGTTTTGAAGGGATGATCGCTCCATGAAATCCCTATTGAATCTCTCTCTTATCGACCCTGCTGTGATGGCCCGCATCGATGCGGCCTCAGGCCAATCCGGCATTCCCCTATACGATCTTATGGAGCGGGCAGGGCAGGCGGTCGCTGCTTCGGCCCTTCGCTACTATCCGGACGCGCTGCGTTTCGTCGTGCTCTGCGGAGGCGGCAATAATGGCGGTGATGGTTACGTTGCGGCACGCTCGCTTGTGCAAAGCGGGGCGACAGTTGCGGTTCATCATCTTGGCCACGTTACGGCCATGAAAGGCGATGCCCGCACGGCTTTCGAGGGCAGCGGCGCCACAGCCCTGCCGCTTGGCGACTATGTGCCCATGGCTGGTGACGTGGTGATTGACGCGGTGTTCGGTGCCGGATTGTCCCGCGAGATTCCGTCGGAGCTTCGGCGCTTGATCGATGCGGTGACGCATGCGGCCGTGCCGGTTCTCGCCGTCGATCTGCCGTCTGGTCTTTGCGGCAGGAGGGGCGTGCCTCTGGGCGCATCGTTCAAGACGGAGCGGACCGTAACCTTCATGGCGCGAAAACCCGGCCATCTGTTGATGCCGGGGCGGGAACTGTGCGGGACGCTTGAGGTGTTCGATATCGGTATCCCCTCCCGTATTCTCGCCGCTCATGCGGGATCGGTTGCGGAAAACGATCCACTTGTCTGGCGCGACGCCTTGCCCCGCTCCGAAATGGAAACGCATAAATTCCGCCGTGGGCATCTGACCGTTTTTTCCGGACCGCCACATGCGACGGGAGCAAGCCGCATGACGGCAATTGCTGCGCTGAAGGCGGGGGCGGGCATCGTCACCATCGCCGCGCCGAAGCAGGCGCTCGACGTGCTTTCGGTGACATTGACGGCGGTGATGAGCTCCGGTCTGGATGATGCGGACGATCTGCGCCACTGGCTGGACGACAAACGCCACGGCGCTTTCGTCCTCGGTCCCGGTTTCGGCGATCTCGAAAAGGCGCGGCAATTCGTGTCCCTGCTCGGGGAAAAGATGGTGGTGCTGGATGCCGATGCGATCACCGCTTTCAAGGACTGCCCGGAAACCCTGTTCGACCGGGTGATTTCAGGCGCGGGGAAATTCGTATTGACGCCGCATGAGGGCGAGTTTGCTCGGCTGTTTCCCGATCTCGCCGCTGACACGTCACTGAGCAAGATCGAGAAGGCGCAGACCGCATCGGCGCGCAGCGGCGCAGTGCTGGTCTACAAGGGTGCGGATACGGTCATCGCCGCGCCGGACGGCCGCGCGCTGGTCAATACCAATGCGCCGTCGAGCCTTGCGACGGCGGGGTCAGGCGATGTGCTGGCTGGCATCATCGGCGCACTGCTTGCGCAGGGAACGCCTGCCTTTGAGGCCGCCGCTGCCGGTGTCTGGCTGCATGGCGAGGCGGGCAGCAGGGCGGGTGCAGGTATGACGGCAGAGGATCTCGCCCACGCGGTGCGGCCGTTTGCGTGACCTTGAGTTGGTGTCCACTCCGTCACCCCGGACTTGATCGCAGGAGATACCTTTCGCTGCGCAGACGCGTCGTGGCTGGATGCCGGATCTAGTCCGGCATGACGGGGGGAGGTTTTCATCACTGAGGTGAGGGCTTTTTTCGCGCTCGAAGTTTAAAGCCGCGTCAGTGCGCGGCTTTGCCCTGGCTCGCGGTTGCCATCCGCGAAGCGCTGATCAGCAGCTTGCGTTCCGCCCGTTCCTGTTGCGGCGTGCGATTGTAGATTTCGCGATAACACTTTGAGAAATGCGAAGCGGAGACGAAACCGCAGGCAACGGCAACCTCGACCACCGGCATGGCCGATTGCACCAGCAGGTGGCGGGCGCGGTCCAGGCGGATTTCAAGATAGTAGCGGGCTGGAGAGCGGCCCATTTCCTGCCGGAAGAGACGCTCCACCTGTCGGCGCGACAGATCGGCCGCATCGGCGATGTCGAGCAGCGACAGCGGCTCGGACAGATTGCCTTCCATCAATTCGATGATCGACAGGACCTTGCTATTCTGAACGCCGAGGCGCGCACGCAGCGGCAGGCGCTGGCGGTCGTTGGGGCTGCGCACCCGGTCCGTCAATTGCTGCTCGCAGACGCGGTTGACAAGATTTTCGCCGAAATCCTGACCGATCAGGCTCAGCATCATATCGAGCGATGCGGTGCCGCCGGCGCAGGTATAGATGTTGCTGTCCACCTCGAAGAGATCGGCATAGACTTCCACCTGCGGGAAGGCTTCGGAAAAACCAGGCAGGTTCTCCCAGTGGATCGCACAGCGTTTGCCGTTCAAGAGACCAGCCTGCGCGAGGATATGCGCGGCGGTACAGAGGCTGCCGATGGCGATGCCGCGATTATAGGCTTCACGCAGCCAGGCATTGACGGATTTGTTGATGTGCTGGTCGACATCGATGCCCGAACAGATGATCGCCATTTCAACGCGGTTTTCGCCGCTGACATATCGGCGCTCATCGGCAAGACAGGTGTCGACCTCAAGACAGATGCCGCTTGATGACATGACCTTCTGGCCGTCGAGCGAGGCAAGGCGCCATTCGTAAGCCTGATACCCCAGCATGCGATTGGCGATGCGAAGCGTTTCAACCGCTGCGGCGAACGGCAGCATGGTAAATTGCGGAATGAGAAAAAAGACGATTGAGCGTTTCTTCTGGGAGTTCCTGCTCATTTGCCCGTGCTCCGTTGCGAATACGCAATTCCTCCCTTGGAATCGGTCTTCTGGATGTCCTGTTTCCGACATCTTTAACGAAAAATACGCCGTGAAATCCGGGCTGTCAAAAAATAGCTTTTGAAATATGCAAAATTTGCGACAAGCCTTTTTAAAGGGCGTCGTGTCGCATGTAAAACAGGCAGGTCATTTTACGCCTATGCCGGCGCGTCTCGGGATTGACGGGGATGGCTCGCAAGTCCTGAGACGGTGGCGAGCCATGGGGTTGCGCATCATTTGCGGACGACCCTGATGCGGTTGCTGTCGGTTGTCGGCCATCCAATGTCCTTCAATGTTTCAGGCGGCAAACCTTCCAGCGCGCGGAGCATTCTTGCGCGCTTCCATGACGTATGGAGAGCGGAAATCTGTCCGGACAGGCGCTGGAGCCAGCTACCGGTCGAGGGGCGTTGCGACGAACGGCTCGCTGCGGGGTGATAATGTATCATGGCCATGTCTTGATCCTTTCGTGAACCACGATCCTGTTTACGACTTCGGTATGCGCTTACATATCTCATCAAACAAGAGAATGAATTTTATGTAATTCATCAATTTTAGGAATGAATTGCGTTCGCCGCCTGCCGGACTTTCTGTCTATCCGTGATGGGCCAGCGCTTCATTCCGACAAGGTGTTAGTTGCCCTGTCATTCGATGTCCCGGATGGTGCGCCTGTGTTGACATTCAATCAAACGAAATGATATCCATCTATAAATCAAAATATTTGAAGGTTCGTGCCATGACCGTAACTTTCCGCCAACCGTTGCCGCTGCTGGATAACGACATTCTGAGAACCTTCGTCGCGATTGCCGAGACCGGGAACTTCTCCACCGCTGCAGAGGTGGTGTTCAGAACGCCGTCCGCCGTTTCCATGCAGATAAAGAAGCTGGAGGAACAGCTGAAGACGACGTTGTTCCTGCGCGATGCCCGCTCGGTGACTTTGACGGCGCATGGCGAAACGCTTCTTACCTATGCGCGCCGCATGATCGCGCTGTCTAACGAGGCCGTGTCGCGTTTCGTCATGCCTGAACTGTCTGGCGTCGTCAGGCTCGGTGCGCCGGAAGATATTGGCGAGCGCGGTTTGCTCCCGGGTATCCTCAAGCGTTTTGCCGAGGTTTTCCCCGGCATCATGATCGATGTCACGATCGATTCCAGTTCCAATCTCTACAAGCGCATGGATGAACGGCGGCTGGATCTGGCACTGGTCAACTGTGCGTCGCATCCGCTGCGGGATACGGGCGAGGTGCTGATGCGCGAACGTCTCGTCTGGGCCGGGGCAAAATGCGGTACGGCCTATCTGCGCGATCCGCTGCCCATATCGATCTGGGAAGAGGGCTGCATCTGGCGTTCGGAAGCGATCAACTCGCTTGAAAAGCGGGGTCGCAATTTCCGCGTGGCCTATCTCAGCGGCCATACCATGGCGCAGCGCGCAGCAATTGCCGCCGATCTCGCCATCGCGCCCCTGCCGCGCTCCTATGTGCAGAACGACATGGTCATTCTGAGCGACAAGGAGGGCCTGCCGGAACTTGGTTATTTCGATATTCGCCTGATCACGGGCGAAAGACCCTCGCGCCCCATCCTTGCGGTCGCGGAAAGCATCCGCAACGCCTTTGTCGAGGTCGCCAAGGCGGCCTGAGGTAGATCTTTATAACGGGAATGCGCGACGGCGAGCGTCCGTCGCGCCATAGGCAAAGGTGGGCTTAGATCGCTACCGTGCCCCGTTTTGTGGAAAAGTCCGCATCGCCGGTTTGCCAGCTTCCACGACCCGCCAGCCAGTCTGCCGAATTCTGGAGCCCACCAAATGGGAAAACGTGGATTTGCCGGATCGGCCCTGCCGGATTTGCCTGCCAGTGCCGTTCGATAGGGCCGACCACGCTTTCCGGTGAATGCCCCTTGGCCAACGTCGTCAGGGAGAGCGCGTTCTTTTTCAGATAGGCAATGGAATTGCCGACACCGCAGAGAGCTGCATATTTCAGCAGCGTCGTTATCCTGGCCGGACCGGAGACGCCGATATGCACCGGCAAGTCTATGCCGGAGGCGGCAAGTCCTTCCGCCCAGGCGATGAAGCGCGTGGGGTCGAAGCCGAACTGGGTGACGATGCGCATTGCTGCATCGCTTCTTTCGGCAAAATCACACTTCAACTTCAAGGCGGCCGTCGCCGTCTCATCGCTGAAATCGGGGCTGCCTTCGGGATGGCCGGCGATTGCAATCTGATTGATCCCGCAGCGATCGAAGATGCCGGTCGACAGCATATCCATGCTGGATGCGAAGGGACCAGCCGGCGTGGCGACGCCACCGCCGACTACCAGCACATCCGACACACCCGCTTCGCCTGCCAGCCGCTTCACCTGCTCCTCGAATTCCACGCGAGACGATATGCGCCGTGCCGCGAGATGCGGCACTGGTGTGTAGCCGAGATCGCGAAGGTGTTTTGCAGCGTCGACCAGCCTGTCCTGCGAGGCCTGTCCGGTGTCTGTCAGATAAACACGCACGCCCTGTGGAAAGATACCGGCAAGACTTGCCGGGCCGAGCACCTGTGCGGGTGAGGCTTCAATGGAGGCGGCAATGGCGGGAGAGGTCGAGATATCGTGCAATTTGAATTTGGTCCTTTTCCTTATCATGCATCGGTTTTTTGCCCACGTCTTTGCCTGTTGCGGCAAGACAGCCCTGCATCTGCGACGAAGCTTGATTTCATGCGTTTGGCTGGCGGCAATGGCTGGTTGTTCTCACCAGACACGTTTGGTGAGGCCGTTCCACAGCCATGTCCAGATCGTCGGCGGAAACCGCAGCACCGATTTGCCAGGCAAGGGCGGTTGCGGCGCAAGGCTGCCGGAAAGGGCGTCCTCGATAGCGCTGACCGCAATATCGACCGAGGCGGCGGTCAGAAGCAGGGGGTAGGTGGCAATGGTATCGGAAGGCGAGGGCTTCAGCCGCTTTTCGTAAAGGGTTGCGCCGGTATCCACGCCCTTGTCGACCAGATGCACGGTCGCGCCGAAATTACCCCGGTCCTTTTCCACCAGCGCCCAATAACCGCCCATCTGGCCGCGATAGGCGGGATTGATGCCGGCGTGGAAATTGATGACCGGGCAGCGCAGGGCTTGAAGGGTTGCCGGTGTCAGAAGGCGGCAGGAAATGGTGAAGATCGTCGCCGGTTGCAAGGTGTTGATGGCCTTGTGGCACTCTTCGTCGTTCAGGGAGGCAACATGTGTAACAGGAACTGCCTGGCCGAGATCGGCAGAGAGGCCATGTTCGGCAATGATCTCATTGGTGCGCCGAACAGTGAAGCGTTTGCCGAGCCGGGAGGCGATCATCGTCGCCATCTGGCCTGCGGCTGTCATCCAGCCGAGCCGCCGCGCCCGTCTTTTCAGAATGGCCGATTTGCTTTCCGCCTGCTCCACGATGACATGGATATCCGGAAACCGGGCGGCCAGCGCATTGATCATGACATTGGGGTTCAGCCCCCCCGCCGTCATCACCAGTAGCCGATTGTTTATCTCAGTCATGTCACCCACACGATTTTCCCGATCATGATCCCTGCGCCCGAGTTTCCCTCGCGAAGTTCAAAACCATGTTAATTTTCACCGACGGGATTTTTTCAAACGCCGGTGGAACCGATTTCCAATGCTCACGTTATTGTGACGCATATCACATCGGCGCTTGCCTTTGGACGGCAAGTCATAGGGGAGTTATTTCAAATGATCACACGTATTCTTTCGACAGTTTTCGTGGCTTTGTTGACCGTCGTGACCTTGAGTTCCTGCGGTAATACCATTCGCGGCGTTGGCCGGGATACGGCAAATGCAGTGGACGCCACGCAGGACGCAGGTCGTAGCGTAGACCGCGCCGCGCGTCGCTAAGTCTCTCCCCTCCAAGGTCTGGCGTCTCCCTGAATGAAGGGGACGCCTTTTCTTTTACCTGATTTCACCGTCACAGTTCATGAAGTAAGAATCGCGCCGTATTAAGATGGGGCGAGAGGGCATGAGCGGGCGTTGATGAAAAGACTGGTGACGAAAAGACTGATTAGCTTGCTGCTGCCATTGCTTTTGCCGTTTTCGGCTAAGGCGGGCGGACAGGTGGATTTCTGCAAAACCATGGAGCATGCGGGCGGACGTTACATCGTCTGCAGTTTCGATCCGGCGAAAAGCATGATTCGGATTTACGACCGCGATCATGTTTCGGGTGAGGGATATCGCTCCTTCTCCGATCTCTCCTCCGCCCTGTGGCGGCAGCACATGTTCAGCGTTTTCGCCATGAATGGCGGCATGTATCATTCCGACTATTCTCCCGTTGGCCTCTTTGTCGAAAACGGCGTCGAACGTTCGCCGATTATTACCGCCGGCGGGTGGGGCAATTTCCATCTTCTGCCGAATGGCGTGTTTTATCTGAAGGGTGCAATGGCGGGCGTTCTGGAAACGCAGGGCTATGTCTCTGCCGGCTTGAAGCCTGATTTTGCCACCCAGTCCGGCCCGATGCTGGTGATCGATGGAAAGCTGCATCCGCGATTTCTGCCCGATAGCGACAGCCTGAAACGCCGCAACGGCGTCGGCGTGTCGCGCGATGGCATGGTGCATTTCGCGATTTCGGAAAACACCGTGCGTTTTTACGACTTCGCGACGTTGTTCAGGGATGCGCTGGATGCGCCAAACGCGCTGTATCTCGACGGGACGATTTCCAGTGTCGACATTCCCGCGATGAAAAGGCGCGATTCCCTGTTTGCCATGGGGCCGATTATCGCTGTCGTCGACAGGGTGCCTGACTAAGTCAGATCGGCGCCTTGGGGTAGGCTTTTTCGAGGCCTGCCGATGCCGTCAGTCCCTTGCGGAAGGCCAGATAGGCAGGATGCTGGCTGGCCTTGGCCGCTTCCGTGATGCGTATCTGCAGGCGGGCAGGGGCATTACAGCCCAGCCATTCGCCTGATGTCTCGAGTTTCAGACTGTTGAGGAAGCGGGCATTGGCCTGTTGATCGAGATAGAGATTGAGGCCGGCCAGCAGGTTTTCATCCTGCAACACGTTTTCCATCAAAAGCAGCACCCACGCCTTGTCCTCGCTTGCAAGCGAGGCAAGTTTCGATGCGACCGTCTCGCGGTCCGGAAAAGATGATGCCTGCTGCATGTAATGACGAATCCCGTTGCCGTTTTCTGTCGATAAGGCACAGCCGAAAGGCTTTCAAGGCACAACAGTCCGGACACTGAAATTCAACTCTGGAATGCCGATTGCCGCTGGCTTCAACAGGCGTTTGTGCGAAACCTTCATAAACCAGTTACACTTTGGTTCAAATTGAGGCTAACGGCAAAAAGGGGTAACCCGAAAGCCCCGATCTAAAGCCTTGTTTTTTCACACACCTATGCAACTGACGAATGGCAGCCCGTCAAAAACGCCTTCATTTAGCCGCTTTTTGCATTTGCGTTCTGCGCCGGATTTTAATAAATGCTTCCCCCAACGGGCCCGGTCTTGAAGATCGCCCGGAGAGTGAATAGCTGGAGTAATCATGGAAGAAACCGCTCAGAAATCCTGTTGGGCCGTCACCTTGCGCGCGCTTGCAGGCTTTGCCGCATTTCTCGCATTGACGTACATTTTTGGCAGCCCATAAGCACTTCTCATGAATGACGGGTTTTGAAACGGCGCGGTTTCCTCTGGAAACCGTGCTGTTTTCGTTTCTGCGGCCCGCATGTCGCAGCTGCAAAAGCCGGTGCCGCTCTTTTGTGGCGATCCGTCGCGGCTTTGGATATGATGGCGGTGGAATCCATTCTTATTCAAGGTAAGCCTCATGTTTCTTTCGGTCTTCGACGTCTTCAAGATCGGTATCGGTCCTTCCAGCTCGCATACGATGGGGCCGATGACGGCGGCGAACCGCTTTCTTGCGCTTATCCTCGGTGATGAATGGCCGCGTCCGGCGGGTGCTTCCGTGTCGCGCCTGAAGGTCAGCCTGCACGGTTCGCTTGCCTTTACCGGCATTGGCCACGGCACCGGCCGTGCGGTCATCCTCGGCCTGACGGGCGAGCGGCCGGATCTCGTCGACCCCGACGCCATGGACCCGATCATCGAAAAGGTTGAAAAGGCCGGTACCGTGTCGCCACCCGGCCACCCCTCCTATGAGTTCAACCCAGCCGAGGATCTGGTCTTCGACAAGAAGAACCCGCTGCCCGGCCATGCCAACGGCATGACCTTTTCCGCCTTCGACAATCAGGGCAGGCTGCTTCTCAAGCGCATCTATTATTCCGTCGGCGGCGGTTTCGTCGTGACCGATACGGAACTGGAGGCGATCAAGCAGCGCGGCAAGACCATCGATAATGGTCCGCGTGTGCCTTATCCGTTCGCCACGGCGCGGGAAATGCTTGAGATGGCGGGCCGCTCCGGCCGCACCATCGCCCAGATGAAGCGCGCAAACGAAGAAACGGTAATCTCCCGCGACGAGCTGAACGAGCGCCTCGACCAGATCTGGGAGGCGATGAACGGCTGCATCGAGCGCGGGCTGAAGGTGGATGGTATCATGCCGGGTGGCCTGAAGGTGCGCCGTCGTGCCCGCTCCATCTACGAGAAGCTGAATGAGGAATGGCGCAGCAACCGGCTCAATCCTGTCATGGCGAATGACTGGTTGAGCGTCTATGCCATGGCCGTGAACGAGGAAAATGCTGCGGGCGGGCGCGTGGTGACAGCGCCGACCAACGGTGCTGCGGGTGTCGTTCCGGCCACGGTCCGGTATTTCCGGCATTTCCACGAGGATGCGACCGTTGACGATGTTCGCGATTTCCTGCTGACGGCGGCCGCAATCGGCGGCATCATCAAGCATAATGCATCTATTTCAGGTGCCGAGGTCGGCTGTCAGGGCGAGGTTGGGTCCGCTGCCGCCATGGCGGCCGCAGGCCTTGCCGCCGTCATGGGCGGTTCGCCAGAACAGGTGGAGAATGCCGCCGAAATCGCGCTCGAGCATCACCTCGGCATGACCTGCGACCCGATCGCCGGTCTGGTGCAGGTGCCCTGCATCGAGCGCAATGCGCTGGGTGCGGTGAAGGCGGTAACGGCGGCTTCCCTGGCGCTGAAGGGTGACGGCCAGCATTTCGTGCCGCTCGATGCCTGTATCGAAACCATGCGCCAGACCGGCAACGACATGAGCGACAAGTACAAGGAAACTTCCACCGGTGGTCTTGCCGTCAACGTTGTGGAATGCTGAGCGGGCAGGGCGTCAGGCATGGTCCACATGCTTGACGCCCGACGCAAAAAGGCATTGATAAGCATATGCCTCTACATCTTATAAAACTTTGCGTCGGAGCGGATTCACTCCAGGATTTGAGAGACTGGGTCGCGCATCGCTCGCTGACCGCGATCGCCGCTGGCCTTGAGCCGCACAGCGTCCACACCACGCGGATGATCCCGAAACGGCTTGACGAATTGCTGGAAGGCGGTTCGCTCTATTGGGTCATCAAGGGCCAGGTGCAGGCACGGCAGAAACTTCTCGACATACGTTCCTTCAAGGGCGACGACGGGATTACCCGCTGCGATCTCATTCTCGGCCCCGAGGTGATCGAGACGTCGCCTGCGCCGAAGCGACCGTTTCAGGGTTGGCGCTACCTCAAGGACAACGAGGCCCCACGCGATCTCGGCGGCGGTGATTTCGGCGGCGAGGAGATGCCCTCCGACCTCAAGCGGGAACTGGCCGAACTAGGCCTGCTCTGATCGTCAATGGATGTGATTGAAATGAAAAAGCCGGCTTCCTTCGCGGAGCCGGCTTTTTCTTTTGGGGAGACGGTATTTGCGTGGGTTTGGGTGGCTTCAGTTGATGCCGCCAACCGCAGTGGTGGCGCGGCCATCCTGTATTTTCACCCAGCGTCCGGGATTGGCGGTGTCCTGACGCTTCAGGTAGGTATATTCGGTCTCCGACCAGTTCATAACCTTGTTGCGCATGTTGTCGAGGACGAAATCACCGCGATCGGTGCGAACGGTCAGAACTGCATGGCCTTCGCCATTCGGCTGCAGAACAACCGTGATCAGCAGGTTATTGGCGGAGAAGCCCTTGTTCATCAGCATTTTGCGCTTCAGAAGCACAAAATCTTCGCAATCGCCGACCGTGGTGGGGTAGGCCCAGCGCTCTTCGACGCCGTAGATTTCCATGTCGGTCATCGGCGTGATCGTGGTGTTGGCGGTATAGTTGACGTCCAGCATCGTCTTCCAGCGCTCTTCGGTCAGTTTCATCGGGCCGTTGTCCAGCGATGTCGGCTGGCATTCGCTCTGATAGGTCTGGCAGAACTCGTAGTGGCCGATCGGCGGGTTGGCCTTGCCGATCACGCGCATGGCGGCGGATGGCGAAGCGCTGGCCTGATGGGCGATGGCGCTGACGATGAATGCGATCAGAAAGAAACCGAAACGGTTGTTTTTGTTCATTGCTTGTCTCCCCGTGTTGAGGAGACACTCGCATGTATATTTTGACCCCGCGGAAAGATGCGCGTGTCAATTTGAGCTTATATTTCAGCAAATTAGCGCTTGTTTTGAACTGTATTCGAGTTAGTTTTTACGCGTGTTTGAAGCAAGTTTTATTACAATTTTACGCATCTCGACCTTAGGTTTTTGGTAGCCATTTAGGCTGCTGTATTGAAAGCGATTTTCGGCACAGAGATATTTTTGCGATGATGGGTAGTCAGGCCGCGGAGCGTATCGAAGACGCGGATTTCCCGTTTTGGGATTGGTGTTTCAAGTCGGGACAGGGCAAAAAGGCAGCGAAAAAAACTTCAAGAAAACTGTTTTTTTCTTGGAAAAAATGCCTGGAGCAGTATTTTAAACTGTCAGCGCAAATGCACGAGCGGCATTTTTGTAGACGAAAGCAGTCTGCTCCCATCATTCCGGCCTTGAGCCGGAATCGGATCGATGTGCGCCTGCGTGGCGGGAAAAGCTCTTTCGGCGCAGAGACTTGTGCTGGCTGTAGTCCGGCTCACGGCCGGAGCGCCGGAAAGCGATTGCCGTGACAAGATCTAGCGAATGCCGCACTTGCCGCACGGACATACCGCTCCACGGTATTACGGGAAATGACCTAGAGAAATTCGATCAGGGCGTCGGGCGACTGGACCCGGTCGAATTCGACCGCAACGCCTTCCATGAAGTGGCGTACGATCTTGCCGCTCATGTTCTTGCCAAGCTGGACCCTGGTGCCGAGTGGAGGCCGGTTTTCGATCTCGATGGCTGCGCCCGACAAGGAAAGGTCGATCAGCCGGCAGGCGAGAAGCACGCCGTCTTCCAGCATCAGATGTGCCCGGGTATTGCGTGGTGTCAGGCGGTCGTGGCGGCGGTCTTCCGGCAGGCCGAGCAGCTGGCGTTTGGCGATCCATGCGAGCTGGGCGGCCAGCTTTTCCCGCTTGCGTTCGGGCGCATTGATGGCAATGACGAAGCCTGACGCGGTAAGCGCCGTAACCGTTCCTTCGATGCGACCGATATGCTGGAGATAGGAGATGACGCGATCACCGTTGCGCGCAATGCCCGAGCAGGCGAACAGCGCTCTTTCGGCGGTCATCTCGGTTGCGGTGCAATCATATTCCTGGTGATCGGGCAACATGAGGCGGCCGGTGAAGGACACACGGACGGGATCGTCGAAGTGAACCTCTTCAACCGGACGCAGGGTTTGGGCAGTGTTGACCGAACGTGATGAGAACATGGCAGCGCAATTGTAACCAGTGATGATGACAAATCTCTACGCCGCCCGGGTTAACAGACTGTATTGTTTAACCCTTACAATTTTTGCAATCGTCAAAATCGTTACAGCTTTGACGTATTTCGTACGAAATTCCGGCGCGATCATACGCGATCCACCCTCACCATGCGGGGTGGGATGCGGCAGTCAGCGGGTTACCGCATGCGGCATCACAGCGGTTCGCGCATTCGTAGAATACGTTGTCGGCGCGATATCCATGCGTAGCAGGCGGCTGCTTTTCATGACGAGGCAACTGATCGGTGCTGCGAATTCGTGACGGGGCCGTTCCGGCAGCAGCGCTCCGAGCAATCTCGGGGCTGTGTCATTATCCGAACTTAGTGGCAAGAGCAGCATTTCGAAAGCAAGCGGCGCCGCGCCATGGTCGTCCTCCGCTTCGATATCGAACACCACGGGCAATTGATGTTGCAGGATGCCGCGTGCGACACGGCAGGGGAAGGTGGCACTTGCCGCTGGCCACAGATCCGAGAACGGGCTGTCGCGCAATTCCCGGCCGAACAGGTCGCACAGGTGCGTGCCTGCAAGGCGGAAGAATGGCGTCCTTTCTCCCTTGTCCACGAGGATGAAGAGGTCGCCGAGATGATGTTTCAGCTTTGCGGGATCGAAGTCTTCTCGGCGGGGCGCAGGTTTATTGCCGCGCAGCGTGTCCCAATAGGCATATATCTCCAGTCCGGCCATGCTCTTCATAGCATCGTTCTCCATGTTCGTTTTTGGGACATCATGTCCATCCGAACGTCTGTTACTTGTGGTGTAGCGAATTTCGTGCCAACCGATTTTGTTAAGGTTAACAAATGGTTGAGATTGCGCGACGACCAAGCTCGTGGCATCGCTGCGGCCATGTCGGGGACATGCTCCCAGTCAGCACAATTAATGCTTTCGCCCGTAATTTTACGGCGGGCGTGCAGGCCGGACTGCCCTTTGGGTACACGCGCTTGAACCGATTGCGGTTTTTGCGTCGTGGCCCGAAAAGCAGGACGGCTTTTTTTTCGCGCGGGCTTCCTATATTGCTCGGGAGACGCAAATTTCCACAAAAACAGGGATGGAATCATGTCCAACGGCGACGGCGAACAGCCGCCGGTTTCGGAAAGTCAGGAACTGAAAGAGGACGCACATAATCCCGTCTTCAACCTGCCGCCGCTTCTGGTCGGCATATTGGCGGCGCTGCTCTTGGCCTTTGTGGTTCCGGCCTATCTTCTTTCGGAGGATGGCAACGGCTGGTTCATCTTCACCTTCGGCTTCATTCCGCTGCGTTACGCGGTGCCATTATCCCAGCAGGGGCTGGAATGGCTCTGGACGCCAGTGACATATTCTTTTTTGCACGGCGGCATCGAGCATATTCTTTTTAACGGATTGTGGTTGATGGCCTTTGGTGCGCCGGTTCTGCGCCGGATCGGAACGCTTCGCTTCGTACTGTTATGGTGCATATCCGCCGCCGTTTCAGCTTTTGGCCACGCGGCGCTGAACTGGGGCGATGTGACGGTTCTGATCGGAGCATCTGGTGTCGTTTCGGCCCTGATGGGAGCCGCGTGCCGTTTCGCTTTCCCGTCACGCGGCGGCTACAGCGCCTCTTTCGGCCATCTGATGCCGAGGCAGAGCATTGTCGCGGCGCTTTCGAACAGGACCGTGCTGATCTTCACGCTGATGTGGCTTTTCGGCAATGTCCTGATCGCGGTCGGCGTGCCGCTGTTTGGCGATGTCGGCGGTGAAGTCGCCTGGGATGCCCATGTCTTCGGCTTTCTGCTCGGCTTCCTGTTCTTCGGCCTGTTTGATCGCCCGATCCGCGGGAACCTTTCCAGTGGAAGTGTGGAACACCCGCTTTAGGGCGATCACGCTCCTTGTCGGCCGTGGCGCAAATTTGCTTGTGCAGGTCCCATCCGGGATTGCATTCGCATAGGCCTCAGCGCACCATGTTCCATGATTTGCAACCGCGGAGAGACTTCGCCGCGTTGCAGATTGCTGACAGGAGGAGGAAGGCATGGCAACATTCGTAAAAGATCTTCTCGACCGCAAGGGCCGGAATGTCGTGACTGTGGGACCGAGCGTAAGCATCGGCGAGGCGGCAGCAACGCTGAATGCGCACAAGATCGGTGCACTCGTCGTGACCGATGCCGACGGCGTCGTTCTCGGTATTTTCACGGAACGCGATCTGGTGAAGGTCGTGGCAGGCGAGGGCGCTGCCTCCCTTCTGCAATCCGTTTCGGTGGCCATGACGAAGAACGTCATCCGCTGTCATCACAATTCCACCACCGACGAATTGATGGAAATCATGACCGGAGGGCGGTTCCGCCATATTCCGGTTGAGGACGACGGTCGTCTTGCCGGCATCATCTCCATCGGTGACGTGGTAAAGGCGCGGATCGGCGAGATCGAGGCGGAAGCCGAACATATCAAGGCCTATATCGCCGGATGAGGTTTCGTTTCCGGCGCGTCCGCAATAGTCATTTCGAAACGACTACGTCATTCCTGTGACACGCGCAGGAATGACGGCCTAGGAGGCTGCGGCTACCGCAAGCTGGAATGCTCAGCACGAATATTTGTAGTGTACGTTAGCGTCGGAACGCCTGCTGCATGCGCTCCAGCTCGGGAACGCGGGCGCGTGTTTCCTCGTATCCCCTGTCGATGGCTTCGCTGGCGCGATGGAATTCCGACAGGCCGATATCGTTGATACGGGGATGCAGCATAAGGTCGGGCGGGTCGCCCGCCAGACGCGAGCGCGAAATCCGGTCCTGAATGATATTGAAGGCCTGCACCATGACGCCCGGCAGGCCAGGGCGCGGCGGACCTTCCAGGGAAGGTGCTGCGCCATTAGGGGGCGAAGAGGAATGTTTGACCACGGCAGAGCGGCCGAACAGATCGTAATTGAGATTGACGGCGACGACGAGCGCCTGCTCATAGGCCCTGCAGACCGAAACCGGCACGGGGTTGACGAGAGCGCCGTCGATCAGGGTGCGGCCGTTGCATTGCACGGGCTCGAAAATGCCGGGCAACGCATAGGATGAGCGCAGTGCGGTGACGAGGTCGCCCTGGTGAATCCAGACCTCGTGGCCGGTGCGCAATTCCGTGGCGACGGCGATGAAAGGGTGCTCGAGGTTTTCGACGCGCAAGCCTTCGAGATGCTCCTGCATGCGCTTGGTCAGCCGCATGCCGCCGAAGAGACCGCCGCCGCCGATCGTCAGATCGAGCAGGCCGGCAATGCGCCGCATCGTCAGCGAACGGGCAAATTCCTCCAGCTCGTCGAGCTTTCCGGCGAGATAACAACCGCCGACCAGCGCGCCTATCGAGGTTCCGGCAATCATGCCGATCTTCACCCCGGCCTCGTCTAGTGCCCTCAGGACGCCGATATGGGCCCAGCCGCGCGCAGCACCACCGCCGAGCGCAAGCGCAATCCGGCGCGTATCAACGACCTCTTTGACGATTGTTTCGGTGTTGCCAGCCGCAAGAGCATTGTGACGATTGCTTCCCCAGCCCAACATGACCGTACACTCCCTGCCTGCTCCCAGGACCCGGTCTGTTCCTCCCCGAATCCTGAATTATTGGTAGCAAATTGGTGCGGCGGATGGAAGGTGGCCGTTCACGTGCCAGAATAGGTAGTCGCCGGGTCGAAATGGCGGGTATCGTCGGTGATTCTGGTGACGGCATTGCCATCGGCCAACTCGACCGTGCGGTAGAAGCAGGAGCGACGGCCGGTATGGCAGGTTGCGTCATGGCCGGCGACGGAGACCTTCAGCCATACGGCGTCCTGATCGCAATCGGTGCGGAATTCCTTCACGGTTTGCAGGTTGCCGGAGGTTTCGCCCTTTTTCCAGATCTTGTCGCGCGAGCGGCTGTAATAGTGGGCGATGCCCGTTTCCAGCGTCAACGACAGGGCTTGCGCATTCATATGGGCGACCATCAGCAATTCACCATCACGCGCATCGGTGACCACGGCGGTGACAAGGCCGTGGGCATCGAATTTCGGTGAGAAGAGACCTGAATTTTCAAGCACTTCCTTGTCCGCAGGCGCGGACGGAAACGAAATGGACATTGCTACCCCGGGGAAAAAGCGGAACCGTTAGCGGTTCCGCACCATGGTCATGAAGCGCACCTGCTCTGCCGGGTCGTTCTTGAAGGTGCCGGTGAAGCTGGTGGTGAGGGTCGTGGACCCCTGCTTGTTTACGCCGCGCATGGACATGCACATATGTTCGGCGTCGATCATGACGGCCACGCCGCGCGGCTTCAGAGTTTCCTCGATGGATCTTGCGATCTGCGCGGTCATGTTTTCCTGCGTCTGCAGGCGGCGGCCAAAGATTTCGACGACGCGGGCGATCTTCGACAGGCCGAGCACGCGCCCAGCCGGAAGATAGGCGACATGCGCCTTGCCTACGATCGGAACCATGTGGTGTTCGCAATGGGAGAAGAAGGGGATGTCGCGCACCAGCACCACATCGTCATAACCGCCAACTTCCTCGAAGGTCGTGCCGAGAACGTCCTGGACGTTCAGCTCATAACCGGCGAACAGTTCGCGATAGGCCTTGGCAACGCGCTTCGGCGTGTCCAGGAGTCCTTCGCGGGCGGGATTTTCTCCTGCCCAGCGCAGAAGAACGCGCACTGCTTCTTCCGCTTCCGTCTGGCTTGGGCGAGCCTCTGCCACATCGGGTTTTGCGCCAGCGCCGGGGAAATTCTTCACGATCGCATCCATTCCGTCTCTCCCGATGCGGGTCAAGGCCGCACCTGAACTTTGTTTTTCGTAGCGGGGACTTCGTCCACCGTTGCTGCTATCTGGTTGTTTTACAGCATTTTGGCAAGGCCGATGCTGATATTTCGGTATCGGAGCCGTTAATTTCATATCGGCTTGATGTCCAGGAAGCTCGTTAGCATATAATGGGAATGAAGGGCAGGAAAGCTCCACTGCGACAAACGCTGTGTTTGAAAAAAATATCCTGTCCCGTTTTTGGGCATTCTTGAACGCCGGATACCTGATGATGGACGATATCTACAACAACCGAATTCTGGAATTTGCCGGAAATATTCCGCTGACCGGCGTGCTTGATGATGCCGATGCCAGCGCTGAAAAACACTCGCGGCTGTGCGGTTCCAAACTCAAGGTCTATCTGAAGGTGGAAGGCGGCATCGTCACGGCTTTTTCACATGAGGTTCGCGCGTGCGCGCTCGGCCAGGCATCCGCCTCGATCATGGCACATCATGTCGTCGGCGCCTCCAGCGGTGAGATCCGGCAGGCGCGGGAAGACATGCTTGCCATGCTGAAACAGGGCGGCGAGGGGCCAACAGGCCGTTTCGAGGATATGCGGGTGCTTTCACCCGTCCGGGATTTCAAGGCACGCCACGCCTCGACCATGCTGACCTTCGAAGCAGTGGTCGATGCTCTCGACCAGATCGAAGCCCGGCCGGTTCTGAACGCTGCGGGTTAGGCGATGTGCGGTGAACCGGACTGCGGACATCAGAAGACGGGGGAGAAGGTCGGGCGATCCCGCAACTGGGGGGGAGTCTTTGCGAAGACCCCAGGCCGTCTTTTCGGTGTTGGCTTCATCCGGCTCTATCAGCTGACTTTGTCGGGTTTCGTCGGCAATTCCTGCCGCCACATTCCTACCTGTTCCGAATATGGCTATGAGGCGATCGCCCGCCACGGACTTTGGCCGGGCGGGTGGATGACGCTGTTTCGCGTCGCGCGTTGCGGTCCGGGCGGCACCAGCGGGCTGGACCCCGTGCCGGAAACGCTGGCCGCTGACAAGCACTGGTGGACGCCCTGGCGATACTGGATGCTGCATCGATGACCTATGTCGCTCTTCTGCACAGCATCGTGCTCGGGGCGGGCAAGCGGCTCATCATGGCCGATCTGCGTGAAATGGCGCAGGAGCTGGGCTTTGAGGAATGCAGGACGCTGGTTGCGACCGGAAATCTGGTCTTCCGTGCACCGGAGGCGCCTGTCTGCGAAATCGAGGAGGCGCTGGAGCGCGCCTTTGAAAAACGGTTCGGCAAACACGTCGATATTCTCGTTCGCTCAGCGCCTGATTGGCTGGCCCTGACTGCCACAAACCCGTTTCCGGATGGCAATCCACCGGATGTCTGCGTAAGGGTGATGCGCAAGCCGCTTGCCGGGGATTATCTTGGACTCTTGGAGAAGTACCGCCAGAAGGAAAAGATCGCCATTGTCGGCGGTGACCTGTGGATCGACTTTTGCGGCAAGCCAAGCGAAAGCCGGCTTCTCTCTGCGCTGACCACGAAGAAGCTCGGCATCGGCACGACCCGCAACGCCAATACCGTCAATGGAATTGCCGAAATGCTTCGCTGAGCCGCCGTTCACCTTTGACTGGAACGGGAAAATTCTTTATCAGCCTGCCTGCCCATCTGCGAAAGAGGGCGTTCTTTTTATTCCAACACCACCCGCATTCGTTGGCGGGACTGGATCAGGAGCATTCGACGATGTCACAAACCGTTTCCCTTACATTTCCCGATGGTTCCGTACGCAGCTATCCCGCCGGCACGACCGGCCGCGAGGTCGCCGAATCCATCTCCAAATCGCTTGCGAAGAAGGCTGTCGCCATTGCGCTTGATGGCACCGTGCGCGATTTGTCCGAGGCAATCACCGATGGCAAGATAGAAATCGTCACGCGTGAGGACAGCCGCGCGCTGGAACTCATCCGCCACGATGCCGCCCACGTCATGGCCGAGGCCGTGCAGGAGTTGTGGCCCGGCACGCAGGTGACGATCGGCCCTGTCATCGAGAACGGCTTCTATTACGACTTTGCCAAGAACGAACCTTTTACGCCGGAAGATCTGCCGAAGATCGAAAAGCGGATGAAGGAGATCATTCAGCGCAACAAGCCGTTTACCCGCGAAGTCTGGTCGCGCGAGAAGGCCAAGGAAGTGTTTGCCGCAAAGGGCGAAAACTACAAGGTCGAGCTGGTCGATGCCATTCCCGAAGGTCAGGACCTGAAGATCTATTATCAGGGCGACTGGTTCGATCTTTGCCGCGGCCCGCATATGGCGTCCACGGGTCAGGTCGGTACGGCCTTCAAGCTGATGAAGGTAGCCGGCGCCTATTGGCGTGGTGACAGCAACAATGCGATGCTGTCGCGCATCTACGGCACCGCCTGGGCGACCCAGGAAGAGCTGGACAATTACCTGCACGTTCTGGCCGAAGCCGAAAAGCGTGACCACCGCCGTCTTGGCCGGGAAATGGACCTGTTCCATTTCCAGGAAGAAGGTCCGGGCGTGGTCTTCTGGCACGGCAAGGGCTGGCGCATGTTCCAGACGCTGACGGCCTATATGCGCCGTCGGCTTGCCAATACCTATCAGGAAGTCAACGCGCCGCAGGTGCTGGACAAGTCGTTGTGGGAAACCTCCGGTCACTGGGGCTGGTATCAGGAAAACATGTTCGCGGTGAAATCCGCCCATGCCTTTACCCATCCCGATGACGAGGATGCGGACCAGCGCGTCTTTGCCTTGAAGCCGATGAACTGCCCCGGCCACGTGCAGATCTTCAAGCATGGCTTGAAGTCTTACCGCGAAATGCCCGTTCGCCTTGCTGAATTTGGCAATGTCCATCGCTACGAGGCTTCAGGTGCACTGCATGGCCTGATGCGCGTTCGCGGCTTCACGCAGGACGATGCGCATGTCTTCTGCACGGAAGAGCAGATGGCGGCGGAATGCCTGCGCATCAACGACCTGATCCTCTCGGTCTATGAGGATTTCGGTTTCAGCGAGATCGTCGTCAAGCTTTCGACCCGTCCGGAAAAGCGTGTCGGTTCCGACGATCTCTGGGACCGTGCCGAAAGCGTCATGATGGAGGTTCTGAAAACCATCGAGGAACAGTCCGGCGGCCGCATCAAGACCGGCATTCTGCCGGGCGAGGGCGCTTTCTACGGGCCAAAGTTCGAATATACGCTGAAGGATGCCATCGGTCGTGAATGGCAGTGCGGCACGACGCAGGTGGACTTCAACCTGCCGGAACGTTTCGGCGCCTTCTATATCGATCAGAACTCCGAAAAGACGCAGCCGGTGATGATCCATCGCGCCATCTGCGGCTCGATGGAGCGCTTCCTTGGTATCCTGATCGAGAACTTTGCCGGTCACATGCCGTTGTGGTTCGCGCCGCTTCAGGTCGTGGTCGCGACGATCACCTCGGATGCGGACGATTATGGCCGCGAGGTTGCCGAAGCACTGCGCGAGGCGGGCATGGCTGTCGAAACCGACTTCCGCAACGAGAAGATCAACTACAAGGT
Source organism: Rhizobium sp. Root491 (assembly GCF_001427205.1). Taxonomy (NCBI): domain Bacteria; kingdom Pseudomonadati; phylum Pseudomonadota; class Alphaproteobacteria; order Hyphomicrobiales; family Rhizobiaceae; genus Rhizobium; species Rhizobium sp. Root491. Next base: position 276,023 of record NZ_LMFF01000016.1, on the reverse strand, counting down.
CCGCGAGCACTCGGTGACCAAGGTGCCGGTCATCATCGTCTGCGGACGCAAGGAAGCGGAAGAGCGCACTGTCAACATCCGCCGTCTCGGTTCCCAGAACCAGACGCCGATGTCGCTCGAAGACGCGATTACAAGCCTCGTGGAAGAGGCGACGCCGCCGGATGTGAAGCGCAAGCTTGCGGCGAAGAAGCAGGTTGCGTGACAAAAAACAACGGCCCCTTCGGGGGCCGTTTTCGTTACTGGCTGAGGGAAGTGCGGCCTATTCGAAATCGCCGGTCATGTCTTCCGGCGCCTGATCCTTCATCAGCACTTCCACATCGGCGTCCCGGCCGGACGTGACCTTGAAGTTGCGCTGGTAGACCTTGTCCTTGTTGCGGGCCATGGCGGTATATTCGCCTTCCGCCAGAACCATGGTCGAAAACGCGCTGACGCTTTCGTTCACAACGTCGCCGCCGCCGTTCAGCACCGACCAAGCCGTATCGGCAATGGCTTCGCCGCCCTGTTCGGAGACGAGCTTGAGCGTGATCTGTGCCGCCTGATGCTGCAGGGTCGCTTCGGTCAGCTTGCCTGCCTCCACCTGAATATCGGCGCGCACCACCGCATTGACGTTGCCGTATTCGGAAACGACATGATAGGTGCCGGCATTGAGGCGAACGACGGTGTTGGGCTTGATGTCGGCCATGACAAGGCCGCGCTCGCCATCCGGTCGTGCGTCGGAGGAATAGACGGAAAATTTGAGCTGGTTAGCGGAGATCTGTTTGTCGGAACCCGCGATCGCATTCAGAACGAAACCGCCAGCATCGAGAATCAGCACTTGTTTCTGGACATTACCGGAGCTCGGAACATTGAGTTTCTTGGTAACACCTGCGCGCCCGAAGGCAACGTTGACGAAATATTCGCCGGGTACCAGATGGAACTGCGCCGAACCACCTTCGGAGCTTGCCAGCATCGGCAATTTGCCGTCAGCGCCCGGAATGGGGCTGAAGACGCGCCAGGAAAGGCCTTCCTTCACCGCTTCGCCTTCACTCGTCAGTTTCGCTTCCATGTCAATATCACGGGCGGTGCTTGCGGGGGCATTCGGGGCGGTAGGAGCGGTGAACGCATTGAGTTTCGGCATTTTAGGCGTGCCGCCAAGCTGCTTGAAGTCCTTGAAAGCGTCTTGCGAAAAGGCTGCCTGTGATAAAACGCCGATCGCGGCGAACGCAATGGCCAGACGTGCCGCGATTTTGATTGCCGACATTTTCGATACCGATTGACTTCTTGATTTTCCCGCATCACTTCAAAACCAATGCCGTGGCTATTTCAAGGCCCATAATTTCGCGATGACAGCACAATGGAAGAATTTTGATCATGACAAGTGACATCAAGCTCCTCGACTATCTCAAGGTTCGCCGCTCCACCCCCGCCCTGCAACTTGCTGAGCCGGGTCCATCGAAAGCGGAAATCGAGGAAATCCTGCGCCTTGCCGTGCGCGTGCCTGACCATGGCAAACTGGCGCCGTGGCGCTTCATCGTTTATCGCGGCGAAGACCGCGTGCGTCTCGGGGAAGAAGCGCTCCGGATCGCGCTTGAGAAGAACCCGGAACTGGACCTGCAGCAGCAGGACGCGGAGCGCACCCGCTTCACGCGCGCTCCCGTCGTCATCGCCGTCATCAGCACCGCCAAGCCGCATTTCAAGATTCCGGAATGGGAACAGATCATGTCCGCCGGTGCAGTGTGCCTCAATCTCATCTTCGCCGCCAACGCCAATGGTTATGCGGCGAACTGGCTGACGGAATGGCTTGCCTTCGACCCGGCCTTCCTGTCGGAACTGGGGATTGCCGCAGACGAGAAGGTCGCCGGATATATCCATATCGGCTCGACGACATTCCCGCTTGTGGAGCGGCCACGGCCGGAGCTTGCGGATGTGGTAACCTGGGTTGGGGACGTCTGATGTTCTACACCACCGACACCAACCAGCACGGCCTGCCGCATGATCCGTTCAAGGCTATCGTCGCGCCCCGGCCGATCGGCTGGATTGGCTCTAAAGGCCGGGACGGCTCTTTCAACCTGTCGCCCTATTCGTTTTTCAACGCGATTTCGGACCGGCCGAAGCTGGTGATGTTTTCCTCCAGCGGGCGCAAGGACAGCCTTCGCAATGTCGAGGAGACCGGTGTCTTCACTGCCAACCTCGTCAGCCGCCACCTCGTCGACCGGATGAACGCGTCTTCTGCGCCGGTGAACTATGATGTCGACGAGTTCCGGCTTGCCGGTCTGACTGCCGTTGACGGGCGGGTGGTGGATGCGCCTTTCGTGGGGGAGGCGCTGGCCGTTCTGGAATGTCGCGTGACCGAGATCATCCAGCTGAAGGACATCGACGGCACGCCGGCGGATTCCTGGATGGTGATCGGGCAGGTCATGGCTATTCACATCGACGATGCGATCATTCGTGATGGTCGCATCGATATGGGACTGGCACGTCCGGTGGCCCGTATGGGTTACATGGACTACTGCGACGGCGGCAGCGACGTGTTTCAGTTGAAGCGTCCGTCTACTGCGCCGTAGAACTTCTTCGCCGGCAACTGTTAAATTTTATGGTGAACCAAACGTAAACTATTTGCGCCTAGAGTTTTATACATGGCGGCGGCAATGATGCCGTCGTCCATTGTTGCGAATGTGTTTCGAGGCTCAGGTGATCGTACAGGCATTTCTTCGCTGGTCTGAAAAGGCTGGATCGACCGAGCGGGCGAAGGCCGCCAATGCGCTTGGCCGTGCCTATCTGCATTCAGACATGGCGCGGGAGAACCGTGACGCCGCCTATATGGCGATGACCTATCTTCTTGACGACCCATCTCCGCGCGTGCGGCTGGCACTTGCCGAGGCGCTGGCGGATGATCCCGATGCGCCGCGCGCCATTCTCGTTTCGCTTGCCGAAGACCAGCCGGAGATTGCCTGCACCGTGATTGCCCGCTCGCCGGTTCTTGGCGAGGCCGATCTGGTCGATCTCGCCGGGCGCGGTGAAAGCCTAACACGCGCCTTCATTGCGGCAAGGCGGGGCCTGCCGCGCGGTGTCTGCGCAGCACTTGCCGAAGTCGGTGATCTGCCGGAAACGATGATCCTTCTAGAGAACGACGACGCCTTCATCACACCGTTTTCGCTGCGCCGCATTGCCGAGCGGCATGGCTGCAACGCCGACATTCGCGACCTGCTGCTGTGCCGAGAGGTGCTGCCCGCCGATACCCGCCATCTTCTGATGGCGCGCGTCAGCGAGGCCCTGGCAGGTTCGGCGCTGGTTCATGCCCTGATCGCGCGCAACCGCGCCGACAGTATTTTCCGCGAAGCGGAAGATTCCGCCACCATCCTCATCGCCGCCAATGTTTCGTCGCCGGAGTTGCCGGCGCTGGTGGAGCATCTGCGGCAAAGGCTGGAACTGACACCGGCGCTTCTCATCCATGCCGTCTGTTCGGGCAGGCTGGAGTTTTTCACGGCGGCGATGGTCAATCTCTCAGGTCTCGACGACCGCAAGGTGCGCGCCATTCTGGCGACCGGACGGCCGCACGCGCTGAAGGCGCTGTTCCAGTCCGTCGGTCTTTTGGGCGATGTGGTTGATGTCTTCATTGAGGCGACGCTGATGTGGCGCCGCGCCGCCCGATCGCATCTGTCGCAGGCCGCAGCCTCTGTATCGGCCGAACTTCTTGCGCATTTCAGCAGCGTCGATGGTTCCGAAACGCTTTTCGAACTCTTGCACGCCGTGCGTAAACTGACCATTGCCGAGGAGCGGCAGAAAGCGCGGCACTATGCGGAAGCGCTGACGGTCGAGGCTGCCTGAGGCCTACTTCTCGAACCGCTTGGCAATCCACGAATAGCTGTTTTCCACCATTCTGACCGGCGTTCCGAGCAGGTGCTTCACGCCTTCAGTGGAAGGCAGGATGCGGCTGACGCGGCTGATCGCCTGTTTTGTCAGGCTCTCTTCTTCCTTTTGCGTGACCTGTGCCGATGGCTCCTCTGTTCCGGCCGGGGCCGTGGCGGCGGGAGGCTGCGTTGCGGGCGCGTTGCCCGCAGTCTGGGGCGTCTGCTCGCCCGGTGTCTGGCACACGGCCACCACGACCGGGTAGGACGCATTTGCGAAACGTTCCAGCTCTTCCTCCGACACGGCGTCGCATAGTTCGATGCTCGTCCAGCGCTGCTGCGAGGTGGCGAGGTAATGGCAATCGGTGGCGGTGTCGTCACAGCCTAGGAAGGTCATGAGAACGAGGGCTGTTTTCATGGTGTGTGTTGCCTCTGTCGGGAATTATGCTCTAAAAACTCATCTATCTCGATTGCAGTGACATTACGACGAAATACGCATTTTTTTGAGAGAAAGCAGGCATCGCATTGGCCCCCGAAATCAAGCTTGAAACACCCCGGCAGGAAGCGGTTCTGCGCCTTATCGATCTGTCTAACGTCTATATGGCATCGCTTTATCCCGCCGAAAGCAATCATCTGGTCGATATCGGCCAGCTGGAAAAGGACAATGTCTCCTTTTTCGTGGCGCGGCATGATGGCCGTGTCGTTGGCTGCGGCGCGCTGGTGGAGGCGGGTGACGGTACGGCGGAGGTCAAGCGCATGTTCGTCGATCCGGAGGCGAGGGGATTGCGGATCGGCAAGCTGATCATGGATACGCTCATTGCGCGCGGCGCCGAGCTTGGGCTTACCGCCATCCGGCTTGAAACCGGCATCAGCCAGCCGGAGGCGATCGGTCTTTACCGCAAGGCGGGGTTTGTCGAGATAGAGGCGTTTGCGCCTTATAAGCCGGACCCGCTCAGCCTGTTCATGGAGAAGACGCTTTAAAGGCGAGGCGGGCGCTATCGGCGCGCTTTGCAGAACACTCGATGCCGCCCTTGGCGATGTCATCCTCGGCGTCGTGCCGGGGATCTGCCGACGTCTGGTAACATCGTTGGGTTGCAGATGCCAGGGACAGGCCCGAGCATGACGAAGACGAGGTTTAAGACGCTGCTTTTCGGAACGCCGTCGCTTCGTTGCTATCCTCTTCACGCGCAACGATGTCGTCGAGCGGGTCATTTTCAGCTGTAGGGGTCGGCGGAACGTCGACGGTGGCGCCAGTGGAGATTTCCACCTCTCGCACCCATTCCCGCCAGATTGCTACCAGCAGCGCCATCAGCACCGGGCCGATGAAGAGGCCGAGGAAGCCCATGGTCTTGACGCCGCCGACGAGGCCGAAAAAGGTCGGCAGGAAAGGCAGCTTGATCGGGCCGCCGACGAGTTTCGGACGGATGGTCTTGTCGACGATGAAAAGCTCTACCGAACCCCAGATGAATAGCCCCAGGCCATAAGCGGGAGAGCCGCTGGCGACCAGATAGATCGATACGAGAGTGAAAGAGAGCGGCGCGCCGCCCGGGATGAGCGCCATGACACCGGTGAGCACGCCGAGTGTGACGGGCGAGGGGACGCCGGCAATCCAGTAGGCGATGCCGAGGATTATGCCTTCGCCGATGGCGATCAATGTCATGCCGGTGACGGTGGAGCTGATGGTGGCTGGCACGACGCGGGAAATGCGCTCCCACCGCGTCGGCAGGATGCGTTCTCCCACAAGATCGACCTGATGGGAGAAGCCGGCACCGTTGCGATAGACAAAGAACAGCGCGATCAACATGAACAGCAGGGTCAGCACGAGGTGGAACGCGCCGTTGCCCGCGGCGAGGATCGCCCGGTAGATATTGCCGATATTGGCACCGCTGACGAGCTGGATCACTTCGCCGATCGCACCCGGTGTGCCGATATATTTCACCCACTGCTCGCCGAGCCAGGAGCCTACGCCGGGCAGCGCCGCGATCCAGTCTGGCACGGGTGCGCCCACCTTGTTGACATGCACCGCCCAGCCGAACCATTCGCGGATTTCGCTGGCCGTATAGGAAGCGGCGATGAAAATCGGCACCACGAGGAAGGTGAGGATGAGGATGATGGCGATGGAGGCGCCGAGCGTGGTGTTGCCGCCCACCTGCCGCAGAAGCCGCGTATAGACCGGCCAGCTGGCGAAGCCGATGACAAGGGCGGCCAGAACCGGAACGAGAAAGCCGTGGAAGAAGTAGATGCCCGCAAGGGCGACGAGAACCAGCAGCCAGCGCGCAGCCGATATTGGCGGGATCAGGGCGATCCGCGTCGGGCTGGCAGGACCAAGCCATCTCGGTTCGCCACTGGGCTTACGGCTGTCAATATTACTCACGGCAGGCTCTTTCTCGCATTCTCCCCGAAGGGTGCATTCACTCTGTCACACCAATACATATAAGTGCAATATAGCCGTATCACATTACCGTTGTGTGTTTATCGCTCAGCCTATTGAACGATTTTGGTAAAAATAGAACATCGGTCTTGGCGCGCGCATTGAAATATGACAATTGAACTCCGTTTTTATTGCGGCCTCCGCTTGCCGCGCCCGCTCTTCAGGTCACGCCATGCTGCGCCGTTTCTTCGCCTATTACCGTCCCTATCGCGGTCTGTTCATTCTCGATTTTTCCTGCGCGGTGCTGTCGGGCGTGCTCGAACTCGGCTTTCCGATGGCGGTGAAGGCCTTTGTGGACGTGCTGCTGCCGGGTGGCGAATGGGGCATCATCCTTGCCGCCTCCGTCGGGTTGCTCGTCATCTATGTGCTGAATACTGGGTTGATGGCGACCGTCACCTATTGGGGACATATGCTCGGCATCAATATCGAGACCGACATGCGGCGTCTGGCTTTCGATCACCTGCAGAAGCTGTCCTTCCGTTATTTCGACAACCAGAAGACCGGCCATCTGGTCGGGCGGCTGACGAAGGATCTGGAAGAGATCGGCGAGGTGGCCCATCACGGCCCCGAGGATCTGTTCATCGCCATCATGACCTTCATCGGCGCATTCCTGCTGATGCTGTCGGTCAATGTGCCGCTGGCACTTGTCACCGCCGCCGTCGTGCCTGTCACCGCCTGGGTGACGAGCCGTTACGGTGGCCGAATGACGCAGAACTTTCGCGCGCTCTATGGTCGGGTAGGCGATTTCAACGCCCGTATCGAGGAAAATGTCGGTGGCATGCGGGTGGTGCAGGCTTTTGCCAATGAGGACCACGAGCGCGCGCTGTTTGAGAAGGACAACCAGAAATACCGCCGCACGAAGCTGGATGCCTACAAGATCATGGCGGCCAGCACTTCGCTCAGCTACATGAGCATGCGGCTGACGCAGATGATCGTGATGATCTGCGGCGCCTGGTTCGTGCTGCATGGCGGCCTGACGGAAGGCGGCTTCGTTGGCTTCCTGCTTCTGGTCGGCGTGTTTTTCCGCCCGGTGGAAAAGATCAACTCGGTCATCGAGACCTATCCGAAGGGCATTGCCGGTTTTCGCCGCTTTACCGAGCTTCTGGACACGGCGCCGGATATCGTCGACGCACCGGATGCGATCGAGGCACCGGCGCTTTCCGGCGCCATTGAATATCGCCATGTCGGTTTCGGTTATGCCGAGGGCAAGCAGGTTCTCGACAATATCGACCTGAAGATCAATGCGGGCGAGACGGTGGCCTTCGTCGGGCCTTCGGGGGCGGGCAAAACGACGCTTTGCTCTCTGCTGCCGCGCTTTTATGATGTCACCAGCGGTTCGATCACCATTGACGGCATCGATATCCGCAAGATGAAGCTTGCCTCGCTGCGCAACCAGATCGGAATCGTGCAGCAGGATGTGTTCCTGTTTGGCGGCACGATCCGCGAGAATATCGAATATGGCCGGCTCGGCGCTTCCGATGTCGAAATCATGGATGCGGCGCGGCGTGCCCGGCTCGATGGCGTCATCGAAGCGATGCCGATGGGGCTTGACACCGTCATCGGTGAGCGTGGCGTGAAACTTTCCGGTGGTCAGAAACAGCGTCTTGCCATTGCGCGCATGTTCCTCAAGAACCCGCCTATCCTCATTCTCGACGAGGCGACCTCGGCGCTGGATACCGAAACCGAGCGGGCCATCCAGCAATCGCTGACGGAGCTTGCCAAGGGCCGCACAACGCTCGTCATCGCCCACCGGCTGGCAACGATCCGCGATGCGTCACGCATCGTGGTAGTAGACCAGACGGGTATTGCCGAAACCGGCGCCCATGCCGAGCTTCTGGCCGCCAAGGGCCATTATAGCCGCCTGCATGAGGCGCAGTTCAGCGGGCATCTTCAGGGTCTGAGTTAAGCGGCGCATCTTGCGCCGCATATCAGGCGTTCTCCGCTGCGTTTTCCTCGATGATGCCGGTATTCGGCTCGGGCTTGCCGGGATGGCTGGTGACGAGATAACCCATGGCGACAGCGGCGGCGACGATGACGAGCAGCACCACGCCGCTGATGGTCATCAGCCAGTCGCGCGGCCTTCGCTGCGCCATGATATATTTCGGCCACCGGTAAGGCTGGTTCGCCACGCTGAATTTATTGCCGTCTCGCATGAACTTCCCCGGACTATTGTCGCTTCGTGACAGACAAACGCGGGCATGCACGCGGCAGTTCCGCAATGGCGGGGCAGAGGCGATGACAACGCCGTGAGGTTTCGCGGTAGGATTGGCCGTGGGTCCCCCTTGTTCGCTGGTCACTACGCGACGGAGAAGAGTCTTTTCAGCCCAGAGACTTTGGCTTGCTGGCTTCCGGCTTAAGGCTGGAATGACGGAGGAGGGGTATCATTTCACTAAATCCATGACGCGCTGCGCCGGTGGTTGCGTTCAGGCCGAATGTTACTGCGGCGTCTCGCGCCGGCACACAGCTTCGAAACTCCGCTTGCCAGTCCACACCCTTTTATGCGAATGATTTGCAATTGCATTAATTCAATTTCCATTTGAAAGTTCGCAAGATGGACAAGCCTGTCTTTGGATGGCGGCGGAATGGCGACGATCTCTCGCTGTCCGACGTTCACAGCTCGATCAAGATAAGCCCGAATGCCGGTACGTTTCGCCGGGCGATGGCGTTCTTCGGACCCGGATATCTCGTCGCGGTCGGTTACATGGACCCCGGCAACTGGGCAACGTCGCTCGCCGGCGGTTCCAAGTTTGGCTACACGCTGCTGACGGTGGCGTTGATATCGAACATCATGGCCGTCGTTCTACAGGCGCTCTGTGCCCGTCTGGCGATTGCTTCCGGGCGCGATCTGGCGCAGGCCTGTCGCGATGCCTATCCGAAACCGGTGGCGATTGTGCTCTGGCTGCTGGCCGAAATCGCAATCATCGCGACCGATATTGCCGAGGTCATCGGCACGGCGATCGGCCTCAACCTGATTTTCGGCATTCCGCTCGAACTTGGCGTCCTCATCACGGCGCTTGACGTGTTCCTGATCCTTTATCTGCAAAGGCTTGGCTTCCGCTGGGTGGAGGCGCTTGTCATCACGCTTCTCGGCGTCATCGCGGTGTGTTTCGCCATTCAGCTGGCGCTGGCCGATCCCGACTGGAGCCAGGTGATTCGTGGTTTTGCGCCGACGACGGAGATCGTCACCAACCCCGAGATGCTCTATCTGGCGCTTGGCATTCTGGGCGCGACGGTGATGCCGCATAATCTCTATTTGCATTCAGGGATCGTGCAGACGCGCGCCATCGGCGAGACGCTGGCCGAAAAACGCGAGGCGCTCAAATTCGCGACACTCGATTCAACCATCGCCCTGACGTTTGCTCTCGTCATCAATGCCGCGATCCTCATCCTTGCAGCGGCGACCTTCAACAAAACGGGTCAGACGAATGTTGCCGAACTGGGTGAAGCGCATAGTCTGCTCGCGCCGCTGCTTGGCCTTGCGATTGCGCCGACGCTGTTCGGGGTGGCGCTTTTGTGCTGCGGCATCAATTCCACCGTTACGGCAACGCTTGCGGGCCAGATCGTGATGGAAGGCTTCCTCAAGATGCGGCTTGCCCCGTGGCTGCGCCGCCTCATCACCCGAGGCATCGCCATCATCCCCGCCGCCGGCGTCACCATCGCCTTCGGCGAAAGCGGCACGTCTCAACTGCTGATACTGACGCAGGTGGTCTTAAGCCTGCAACTTTCTTTCGCCGTCTTCCCGCTGGTCATGTTCACCGCCGACCGCGCCAAGATGGGCGAACTGTGCGCCCCGCGATGGCTCTCGGCGTTTGCATGGTTCATCGCCATCGTCATCGCCGCGCTGAACGTCAAATTGCTGTTTGATTTTGTGGGGTGAGGGACGCGTCAGGCCGCGCCTTTCCGAAGCGCGGCCGCCGTTCCCTCGGGATAGACGGCGATGACTTTCAGATAGGCGCGGGCCGGTTGATCCGGTTCGCTGCGGCCCTGCTCCCAATCGCGCAGGGTGCCGAGCGGAATATGGTAACGGGCGGAAAACTCCTCCTGCGTCAGCCTCAGCGCCCGGCGGATGATCTTGATACGCGGCATTCTGGGGGCAGAGGCAAGCTGTTCGGAGGAAAGCGGCGGATTGTCGGGATCGGCAAGCGCATTGGCCTCCGCCTCTTCGTCGGTCATGGCGTGGAGGTGGACCCAGTCGGTTTGATCGGTGTTTCCCACTCTTTCGCTATCTACGCTTGCTCGTATTGTATTGTCTTTTCACGTCGAGAAAATGAATTGTTTCATTTGGTTCGAAGTTGTCGCAGCATGAGTTAACCGAGGTATGCCAACATCAATTTTACAATTTTTTGAGCAGTAGTTTTCGCAAGCTCACCCATCACACTACTTGTAAAATTAGTTGCAATCCATCTAAGTGGCTGAATAATTATGCTATTTATTTGATTTTTTGAGACTTTTAGCGATTTTAAGCTCGATAATCCAATCCTCAAGGAGGTCAGAATTCCTCTTTTTTGTTCCGAATCTTTCGCCTCGAGTTCATTGTTTTTTTCTATTTCATCGATGGTTAGATTCAGGCCCTCTATAGCCTCCTCAAGCTCTTCTCCCTCTTCTAGCTCAATTTCTGTCCAACCGCTTTTTTCTGTACGTTCTTCCTCTGTCCAGAAAAGACCATTCATTCCGGCGATTTCATCCAAAGATAAGTCACCTTGAGCGAGAAAGTAGGCGATGTCAGACGCACTGTTGCGAAGAGATTTTTCTACAAATTGTATGCCTGCTGAAGTAATTCTATAGCGCCACTCAGAGCGCTTTGTTCCAGACCGATGAACTAGAGCCTTATCGCTATATCTGGGGCCATAAAGCTCATCTAACGCGGAGCTGATGAGGTTGCGCGACACAGGTACCGAAAATATCGATTTTATCTCGTCTACCGAAAATGCCTCAGTATCACTGTCGTTGACGTGCTGCACATAGAGCTTTGCGAGCACACATCGTGCTAACGGTATTAAGCGATACGGAACATTCTGAAACATATATATTGGCTACCGTTTCACAACAAAAAAAGCAGCAGCTATGCGCTGCTGCTATCTGAATTTAAGAGTTTTCAGTGTCGCGACCGTCGGGCTCCGTTGCGACCCCTTTAAACTTTCCCTCTGATTGCTTCACTTCCATGAAGTGTCCTGTACGCTCATCCCGCTTTTGGTAATGGCCGTCGGGGCGTTCAAATTGAGTGCGTCCCGTTACCGAACCACGTCTGAAGTTATCACCAGTATTTCGCGCCATGTTTTTTCTCCAATGGCTTAAAATGCCGATGCTACCTCGACTCTGATCCTCAAATATCCCATTATGACCATGCTAACAGCTAAGGGATATGAGTCTTTTCGCCCCGCGTGGGGTTCGGCTTTTTCGCGGTATACAAGCCGGGACCATAGTGTCCCGGCTTTTGTATTTCTGAACTTCAAATCACAAATATGATTCTCGTTTTGTTCCCTTTAAAAATCCAGCCCGACGAAATCGCCGGGCTGTAAATTTCTTGGTTATCCACCGATATCTCAGCTGCAACCGCTCGTCGCACCGCAAGTATCGCACTTCTCGCAGGTGCCGTTGCGCACCATCGTGAAGTTCTGGCATTCCGAGCACATGTTGCCGGTATAGCCTTGCGCGATCGAGCGCATGCGGCGTTCGTTTTCCTTCTTCTTGGCTTCCGCCTTGGCCGATGCCGCGTCGGCGGCGGCCTTGTCGGAGAAGAGGGCGGTGGCGGTCTGCTTGGCTTCCTGGACCACATCGTCGATTACCTCTTCGGCAATCTCTTCCGCCAGTTCCTTGGCGCGTTCTTCATAATCGCGCTTGAAGGAGACGATTTCCGAGGTGGAGATCGCGACTGTCGGTTCCAGCTTGCGGGCGGCTGAGCCTGCAAAGGAAGTGATGTTGGCCGAGGCGCGGGCGGGGGCTGCCGTTGCCGAGCCCTTGGGTTCGGAAGCAGCACGTTCGCCTTCGTTGTTGGAAACCAGCGTCGGCTTGTAACCGCGTGTCCAGCCGGTGGAGAGCAGATTGGTCTTGCCTTCCTGGATACCCTTGCCGAGTGCGGTATTGGAGAAGTCAGACGTATCGACATGAGCAAGGTCGTGGCGGCCGAGATAGGAGACGGCGAGTTCGCGGAACACGTAGTCGAGGATCGACGTGGCGTTCTTGATCGCGTCGTTGCCCTGCACCATGCCGGCCGGCTCGAACTTGGTGAAGGTGAAGGCCTCCACATATTCTTCCAGCGGCACGCCATATTGCAGGCCAAGCGAAATGGCGATGGCGAAGTTGTTCATCATCGCACGGAAGGCAGCGCCTTCCTTGTGCATGTCGATGAAGATTTCGCCGATGCGGCCGTCACCGAATTCGCCGGTGCGCAGATAGACCTTGTGACCGCCGACCGTTGCCTTCTGGGTGTAACCCTGACGGCGGTTCGGCAGCTTTTCACGCTCGCGCGATACCCGCTCGATGACGCGCTCGACGATCTTTTCGGTGATCGTCACGGCCTGCTGGGCGAGCGGCTGCTGGATCAGTTCTTCAACGAAGTCTTCGTCGTCCTCATCTTCCACCAGCGAAGCGTTGAGCGGCTGGGAAAGCTTGGAGCCATCGCGGTAAAGGGCGTTGGCCTTGAGCGCCAGCTTCCAGGACAGCATGTAGGCTGCGCCGCAATCTTCCACTGTTGCATCATTCGGCATGTTGATCGTCTTGGAGATCGCACCCGAAATGAACGGCTGTGCTGCCGCCATCATGCGGATATGCGATTCGACCGAGAGATAACGCTTGCCGATCTTGCCGCAGGGGTTGGCGCAATCGAATACGGCCAAGTGCTCGTTCTTGAGGAACGGTGCGCCTTCCAGTGTCATCGCACCGCAGACGTGCACGTTGGCCGCTTCGATGTCCTTTTTGCTGAAGCCGAGGTGCTCCAGCAGGTTGAAGCTCATATCGGACAACTGCTCGTCGGAAACCTTGAGCGTGCCCTTGAGGAAATCGGCGCCCAGCGTCCACTGGTTGAAGACGAACTTGATGTCGAAGGCGCTTTTCAGCGCGCCGTTGACGGCTTCGATCTTCTCATCGGTGAAGCCCTTGGCCTTCAGCGACGAGGGATTGATGGCAGGTGCCTGGTTGAGATTGCCGTGGCCAACGGCATAGGCTTCGATTTCGGCGATCTGGCTTTCCGAATAACCGAGCGAACGCAGGGATTCCGGCACGGCGCGGTTGATGATCTTGAAGTAGCCGCCGCCGGCAAGCTTCTTGAATTTCACCAGCGCGAAGTCCGGCTCGATGCCGGTCGTGTCGCAATCCATCACGAGACCGATCGTACCTGTCGGCGCGATAACGGTGGTCTGGGCGTTGCGGTAGCCGTGCTTTTCGCCAAGCTCCAGCGCCTTGTCCCAGGCGGCGGTAGCGTGGGCGACAAGGTCCTGATCCGTGCAATCGGAATGGATGAGGGCAACCGGGTTCACCGACAGGCCTTCATAACCGTAGGAAAGGCCGTGGGCGGCGCGGCGGTGGTTGCGGATGACGCGCAGCATGTTGTCGCGGTTCGGCGCAAAGCCCGGGAAGGGGCCAAGCTCGCCGGCCATTTCAGCCGAGGTGGCATAGGAAACGCCGGTCATGATGGCGGTCAGCGCACCGGCGATGGCGCGGCCTTCGTCGCTGTCATAGGGAATGCCCGAGGACATCAGCAGGCCGCCGATATTGGCGTAACCGAGGCCGAGCGTGCGGTATTCGTAGGAGCGTTCGGCAATCTGGCGTGAGGGGAACTGCGCCATCATGACCGAGACTTCGAGAACGACGGTCCACAGGCGAACCGCATGCTCGTAGTCGGCGATGTCGATGCGCTTCGTTGCCTGATCCTTGAACTGAAGCAGGTTCAGCGAAGCAAGGTTGCAGGCCGTGTCGTCGAGGAACATATATTCCGAGCACGGGTTGGAAGCACGGATCGGGCCTTCGGCCGGCGAGGTGTGCCAGTCGTTCATGGTGGTGTTGAAGTGCAGGCCGGGGTCGGCCGATGCCCAGGCGGCGTGGGAGATCTTTTCCCATAGGTCGCGGGCCTTCAGCGTCTTCATGACCTTGCCGTCCTTTCGGGCGGTCAGGTTCCAGTCACCGTCGTTTTCAACAGCGCGCAGGAAGTCATCCTTCAGCGATACGGAGTTGTTGGAATTCTGGCCTGAAACCGTGAGGTAGGCTTCGGAATCCCAATCCGTGTCGTAGGTCTTGAACTGGATGTCCTTGTAACCCTGCTGCGCGAACTGGATGACGCGCTTGACGTAGTTTTCCGGCACCATGTCCTTCTTGGCAGCGCGGATTTCGCGCTTCAGGGCAGGGTTCTTGGCCGGGTCGAAGCAATCGCCGTTATCTGCCTCGCAATTGACGCAGGCCTTCATGATTGCCTTGAGGTGCTTGGCAACGATCTTGGAACCGGTGACGAGAGCGGCAACCTTCTGCTCCTCGTTCACCTTCCAGTCGATATAGGCTTCGATATCGGGATGGTCGGCATCAACGACGACCATCTTGGCCGCACGGCGGGTGGTGCCGCCGGACTTGATTGCGCCGGCTGCCCGGTCGCCGATCTTGAGGAAGCTCATCAGGCCGGAGGACTTGCCGCCGCCGGAAAGCTTTTCGCCTTCGCCGCGCAGGTAGGAGAAGTTGGAGCCGGTGCCGGAACCGTATTTGAACAGGCGCGCTTCACGCACCCACAGGTCCATGATGCCGCCTTCGTTGACCAGATCGTCTTCGACAGACTGGATGAAGCAGGCATGCGGCTGCGGATGTTCATAAGAGGACTTGGACTTGGTCAGCTTGCCGGTGAAGGGGTCGACGTAGAAGTGGCCCTGGCCCGGGCCGTCGATGCCATAGGCCCAGTGCAGGCCGGTGTTGAACCACTGCGGGCTGTTGGGGGCTACACGCTGGGTCGCCAGCATATAGGCAAGCTCGTCGCGGAAGGCGAGTGCGTCTTCCTCGGTGGAGAAATATTTGCCCTTCCAGCCCCAGTAGGTCCAGGTGCCGGCAAGGCGGTCGAAAACCTGACGCGCATCGGTTTCGGAGCCATAACGCTCACCCTCGGGGAGGTCCTTCATGGCCTTCTCATCGGCAACCGAACGCCACAGGAAGGAAGGAACATCGTTTTCCTCAACCTTCTTAAGCACCTTCGGCACGCCGGCCTTGCGGAAGTATTTCTGCGCCAGAACGTCGGTCGCGACCTGGCTGAACTGCGCGGGAACGTCGATATCCGCCAGACGGAACACGATGGAACCGTCCGGGTTCTTGATTTCACTGACGGCCTTGCGGAATTCGATTTCCGCATAAGACGATTGGCCGGGCTTCGTGAAGCGGCGTTCGATGCGCATGGTTTCGTGTCCTCGTCCATTGGGCGCCCGGCAAAGGGCGCAAAAATTCGTTCCAGCCGTGCGAACTATGCGCGCAGCCGGTTTTTGCCGATCTGTAAGGGATGTTCATCCTTGGATGTGATCCCTGTATCTCGTGGCTTATTCGGCTGCAAGAGTCATGTGAGTACTAAATATAGTATCAACAGCTTCCTGCCGCCAGTCCCCGCGTCATGTTTTTGGCGGTATCCGCAAGGCACGCAAAATCCACCGGCGAACCGCCCCCTGATGGTCGGGACGCCCCTTCTGGACTTGCGAACTGAGATTGAAAGGAACCGGCCTCGTTACTTTCCGGTCCGTTGCCGCCGCAACATAACTGTCACTTTCCTCCTGCGGCATAGATTCGTCAAGCCATAGATTGAAACCGTTTTTTAACCACAAGATATTGTGTGCAGTGCCTGTGGAAAACGGGGATAGCAAAAGCGTTCAAAAAAATCAGTGACTTGGCGTGAGACTTTGAAGCTTGCGCGAGGCAGGTTTCCGCAGCGGAAAGCGAAAACCCCGCATTTCCGGGGTGCGGCATAAAGGCGACACTGCGGTTTTTCCGTGTTTTTTTGCCGTTACCAAAAAAGCATTTCCACACAAAAAAACCGCCCCGAAGGGACGGCTTTTCAGGCATGGTTTTGGGTTGCGACAGGCGATCAGCCGCGCGATCCCTTGGCGATCGGTTCCTGATAGGTGAAGCCCATGTCCCAGGGGAAATAAATCCAGGTGTCCTGGCTGACCTCGGTGACAAAGGTGTCAATGGTCGGCACGCCCTTCGGCTTGGCGTAAACGCAGGCAAAATGCGCCTTCGGCAACATTTCGCGCACTTCCAGTGCGGTCTTGCCGGTGTCGGTCAGATCGTCAACGACGAGCACGCCTTCGCCGCCGTCGGACATCAGCTCCGGCGCCACGCCCTTCAGGAGAACCGTGTCGCCTTGGTTGACGTAATCGTGGCGGGTGGCGATGCAGACCGTATCGATCAGGCGGATGTTCAGCTCGCGGGAAATGATCGCTGCCGGCACGAGACCGCCGCGGGTGATACAGACGATCGCCCGGAACTCCCGGCCAAGGCCGGCAAGACGCCACGCAAGCGCGCGGGCGTCGCGGTGAAACTGATCCCAGGTTACGGGAAAGGCTTTATCGGGAAGGGACATGTCGTCTACCATCTGGTCAAAATTGTCGATGGCTTTGGCTAATAGCCGCAAGACCTGCAAAAAGGCAAGCATTGCGCGCAGGCTCTTGCGGCTTCATCCACGGCTACCGGTGTTTAACGCGACAAAAGCGTCATCGCCGTCATGGAATCGAGCAGCGTGCGCGTCACGCCGCCGAACAGGAGTTCCCACCAGCGGGAATGGCCGTAGGCGCCCATGACCAGAAGGTCGATGCTGTGGTCTGACAGCCGGTTTTCGATGGCCGCCTGCGGCGAGATGCCGGCGATTTTTTCCTGCGAGGTTACCGTGACGTTGACGCCGTGGCGGGCGAGTGTTGCGGCCAGTTCGGTTCCGGCAAGTCCAGACGATTGCGTTTCGCTCTCGGCCTGATCGACGGAGAAAATCTCGACGCTCTCGGCTGCAATCAGGAAGGGCAGGGCATCGAAGGTGGCGCGTGTTGCCTCGCGGGAGCCGTTCCAGGCGATCAGTACACGCTTGACCGGTTTGGCAACCGTCAGCACATGCGGAACGAGAAGAACAGGGCGGCCGCTTTCATGGAGAAAGCCGTCTATATCCGAGCGGCTGTCGGAGAGTGCGGAGGAGTTGCTCTGGCGGGCGACGATGAGATCGGCGCAGCGCGCGCTATCGATTGCCGATGACGAGGCGTAACCCACTGAGGTTACAAAGCTGCGCCACTCATGCGAGATGCCATTGGCAGACAGCGTGTGTTCGAAGAGGTTTCCAACATCCGTGGTTTCCTTGTGCGCCACGTCCTGAAGCACCTGAACGGTAGCGGGGTCGGGAATTTCCATCGGCGCGACGAGCGGAACGGCGGCCAGCGTTTCCATGTGCAGGCCAATCACATGCGAGGAAAACTGGTTGGCAAGACTTACCACGAAATCGCCGAGCTTTTGCGTGTTCTCCACATTGTCGATCACTGCCAGTATCGTTTTGTAACCCATTTTTTAGCTCCTCGGTGACGCGTCGTTTTTGGGAGAGTGGCTGCCTTTGCCGGGTGCCACCTTGATTTTGGTCAATCCGCTTCCGTCTCAGGCGGTTGCATCGCCCTTGCTGGCCGACAGTGTTTTTTCCTGACCAATGGTTTCGATCATCGTCGCCACTGCATCCGCCGCCGCTTTCAGGACGGTGGCATCACGGGCGCGCACGACGATCTCCGTCGAAAAGCGTTGTCCGTCATATTTCGGGTAGGAGCCGATGCTGGTTTCCGGGTGCGCTTTCTGGATTGCGGTCAGCGGCGTGCCGATGTCACCTTCGCCATAGGGAGAGCGCACCGACTGCGACATAACTTTCGCGCCGGTACGCAGCGTTGGCATGACATTGTCCAGCATGGCCTGAAACACCTGCGGAACGCCGGCCATGACGTGGACGTTGCCGATGACGAAGCCGGGGGCGACCGAGACGGGATTGGCGATGTGGCTTGCCCCCCTTGGCATGCGGGCCATGCGCTTGCGCGCTTCGGTGAATTCCATCTCGCGCACACGGTACATGTCACCCAATATCCGCAAAGCCTCGGCATCGTGCTCGCAGGGCAGGCCGAAAGCCACGGATACCGCATCAGCGGTGATGTCGTCATGGGTCGGGCCGATGCCGCCGGAGGTGAAGACATAATCATAGCGGGCGCGCAGCGCATTCAGCGCTTCGACGATTGCGTGCTCCTCGTCGGCGACGATGCGCACTTCCTTCAGATCTATTCCGGACATGGTGAGCACATCCGCGAGGTGCCCGATATTCTTGTCCTTGGTGCGTCCCGACAGCAATTCGTCGCCGATGGCGAGCATGGCGGCGGTCACGACGGATGGGGTGGGTGAGGGATTGGACATGGGGGTACTCGTCAGCTGTTTTGTCCGACGTTAGTCCGCCGCCCGGTGAATGCAAAGCGGTTTTGAAAAAATGTCTATCTGTGAAAGGTTGACGTTCCGGCGTTTCGTTCACTGATTGCGAACAGTGCGTATGCGGATGCACCGCTGGTGTGCGACCGGCCTCTGGGCTACCTTTGCATCACATGCTTGTAATGGGTCATCACTAATGATCATCGCGTTCTTAAAAAGGCTTCTGGCTGGTACGCCTGAGACGATTAACCCTAAGGATACAAAGAAAATGACAAAAGTTCTGGTGCTTTATTATTCATCTTACGGCCATATCGAGACGATGGCATATGCCGTTGCCGAAGGCGTGAAGTCTGCCGGCGCGGAAGTTGTCGTCAAGCGCGTTCCGGAACTGGTTCCTGAGGAAGTCGCCAAATCCTCGCACTTCAAGCTCGATCAGGCTGCCCCCATCGCGACTGTTGACGAACTGGCAGAATACGATGCCATCATCGTCGGCGCCGGCACCCGCTTCGGCACGGTTGCCTCACAGATGCGCAATTTCTGGGACCAGACCGGCGGTCTGTGGTTCGGCGGCAAGCTTGTCGGCAAGGTCGGCTCTGCCTTCACCTCGTCGGCCACGCAGCACGGCGGTCAGGAATCGACCATCCTTGGTTTCCTCCCCACCTTCCTGCACCACGGCATGGCCGTTGTCGGTCTGCCCTATGCCTTCCAGGGCCAGATGGGCGTCGATGAAATCAAGGGCGGCTCGCCTTATGGCGCCTCCACCATCACCGATGGCGACGGCTCGCGTCAGCCTTCCGCTATCGAACTGGAAGCCGCACGCTACCAAGGCGCACATGTCGCCAAGCTGGCCGCCAAGCTTTCTGCTTGAGCCTGCATTGCTGGAAAAAGAAATGCGGCCCGAAAGGCCGCATTTTCTTACTCCGGCATCTAACGTCGCCGGTACCGCAGGGAATGATTTTTAAGGCGGGTCAGATCGGCAGGTTGACCATGAAAAGGCAGCTTGCAATCACGACGCCGAGCATGGAAATTTCGAGAAAACCATTCAATCCGTCACGCATTTCAATCCTCCTTGTTGATCGAAGAGAGAACGGAAAAGATTTATCGCGGTTCCATAACAGCAGAATGAAATTTAGGAAATTTTAATGCCCTGCCGCTCCGCCACAATACGGAGTGGACATCGGTGCTTCAGCCGGTAACGACGAAGGCGACCACGAGGTGGCCGAGAAGGCCGATGGCGAGGCAGGAGAGGAGAAATATGAACAGGGCTTTTTTCATGTTTCCAGAAGCTTCCATCTGTTTTTACCCTTTAAACCTGTTGTCCTGACTTGTTTAGCCTCAGGACGCCATTTTAATTCTCGACCATGGGTCTTGATGCCGTCAGGCCTTGATGTCGAGGCCAGCCTCGATTGCGGCGGCGATGAAGGCCTTGCGCGCATCTTCCGGCTTTTTCCTGCCGGCATCGACGGCGGCGCAGACCAGCAACGCCGCGTCCAACGCATCGCCGTCCTCTATCGGCCAATCCTCGATCATGGCCCAGGACGCCGCCTGCGTGGTCTCGATGCTCGTATAGTCGCCCGGCGTTTCGAACGCGATCAGGACGGGTTTTTGCCAGCGCGTGTTCATCGCTCATCCGTATTGGTTGTCGTGCCCGGCTCTAAACCAAGCGGGCAGGATGCGCAATTGGTTTCGGTTGGCTTGCGGTGCAGTCAGTCGTCGCGTCCGAACAGCCAATCGCGAATGATGCGGCGGTCTATGAGTTCGAGCGAGCGATCGGGCGCAATGCGATAGGTTTCCACCGCCCTTGTGCTGCCGTCGATGCGGAACTCGTGGCTGAAGGTGCTGCCGATCGGCGATTTCGTCAGCTTGGTGCGCGGCTGGCCCTTATAGGTGATGCTGCCGGGGATCGGTTCGACATAAGCGGCCGGGCCTGAGGTCGCGCAGCCCGCAAGCGTAAGCGCGATTGCGGCCAATGATACGAGCGTTTTCATCCTGTCCTCCGAAGTGCGTCTGCGAAAACGATATGGAGGCGCAACGGTTCCCCGCGAGTGATAAAGGGCAGAGCTATTCGCACCTGCTACTTGCGTCTCGGATTTTGAGTGTCGCGCGCGACCCAGCGAAAGAAAGCGTAGACGAGCAGGCCGAAGATGAAAAGCGGGATGAGGTTCGCAAAACCGGACATATGATTCTCATTTCTCCCTCCCGATCCGGGGTCTAACCGGAGAGAAAGAGGCAAGGCAAGCGTGGCGTGCAGCGCCGCAGGTAAAATGTCCGTGTGCCTGTTTGGGGAACGGTATGCGTGCGGCGGGAAGATCGCCGGAGAAGAAGGAAACAGGTGAGACCTGGCGCACTGCCAGTGATACCAGGTCTCCCAGTCCCCCGCCAGTTTCAGGGAACGGGTGACTTGATTTAGTATGACGAACGGTACGCGATATACATAGACCGAGAAATTACCTCGAATAAATCGCTACCTTGGTCGATCACCCCGGGGGCGGAGCGTGGTGCGTAGCCAATCGCAGCCGCCGTGCGCGCGCACGACCCGCCGCGTTGTCCGCAAATGCCGTTTAACCCGTTGAATCGGCTGGAGATGAATTCTCGGCCCACGCCATAAGCGGATGGAGGAAACGGAACTTTTTGCATGTTTGGTCATTAAATACAGCGCATACCTATTATTCATGGAGGGCTAAACATGATCGGCACCATTCTCGTTATCCTCATCATTCTTTTCCTGATCGGTGCTTTGCCAAGCTGGGGTTACCACAATTACGGTTATGGTCCCTCGGGTGGCCTCGGACTGGTTCTGGTCATCGTCCTCGTTCTTGTTCTGCTGGGTCGCATCTGATCGATCCGCATTGAAGATGCAGCGACTGACCGCACCCGCGCAAAGCGCCGGCTGCGGGCATTGTTTCTTCTGGAATATGAGTGAGATACAAAAAATGTCGGAATCCGAAGGGCTTAGGACGTGGACGATTGCCCTTTGTCCATCGGATCGGAAAAAACAGCACATTCGGAACGAACCCTCTTGCGCGCATAATGGATTCGTTCTAAATGCCCGCCATCGCTCGAATTCATGAGCGTGTGAGGCCTCGTGGCGGAGTGGTGACGCAGAGGACTGCAAATCCTTGTACCCCGGTTCAATTCCGGGCGAGGCCTCCAAAAACTTCACCGAATAGAACCTGTTTTTTCGAACCTTTGGCTAACCTTGCGGTCATCGGCTGCTCTTGCCGTTCTAAAAAATCCCGGCCATTTCTCTTTTTCCAGCACTTAGGGCTCACCGCGCTTGAAAGCGCAGGCTTGGGCAATTATGAGATTGTTTAAAGGCGAGGGGAGACCCGTGCCGTTTTGAGCTTTTGGGGCCGAGGCTTCCCGACCGGCATCCGCGAAATTGAGGCGATAACGATATGATGGATTTCGAAACCGCACGCGCCAATATGGTCGACAGCCAGTTGCGCACGACCGACGTGACGTCGCATTCTGTGCTGAAGGCGTTTTTGAGCGTGCCGCGCGAAGCTTTCGTGCCGGCGGGTGTGCGGCAGATTGCCTATGTGGACGAGGATCTGCAGATCTGTCCCGCCCGGGATGGTCGCCCGGCCCGTTACGTCATGAAGGCCTCGCCGCTGGCGAAGCTTTTGCAGCTTGCGGCGGTGACCAAGGAAGACGTGGTGCTGGAAGTCGGTGGCGGCGCCGGTTATACCGCGGCCATCCTGTCCCAGCTCGCCGGTTCGGTGGTTTCGCTCGAATGCGACGAAACGCTGGCGGCTGAGGCGACTGAGACGCTGGCCTCGCTCGGATATGACAATGTTGCTGTTGTCACCGGCGATCTCGAAAAGGGTTATGCGGGCGAAGCACCCTATGACCTGATTTTCATCAACGGCTCTGTCGAGGAAGTGCCGGCGGCACTGACCGACCAGCTGCGCGATGGCGGACGTCTGGTTGTCGTTGTCGGATACGGTAACGCTGCCAAGGCAACCGTTTACCGTCGCGATGGCAACAGCACCTCGGCTGCAACCTCTTTCAACGCGTCGATCAAGCCTCTACCCGGTTTTGCCAAGGCGGCCGAATTCGTTTTCTGATCTTTAAAAGCGATCATTGTTCTGGACGCCGGGGTGGACTTTCCGCCCCGGCGTTTGTTTTTGCGGGTGCCGCACCGGCAGACCCGCTTCGCCCACCCAATTGCCCCAAAAGACCATTCTCACAAAGCTGTGCATCACGGCGAAACTTGTCGAATCAGTGATTTAGTTCCTGACTATGCTGCCCTAGACTAAGGGTGATTCGGGGTGTGCGTATTTCTACCCCTTTTCAGGCCATCGGCCCGAAAACCGGAAGCGATTTTCGACAGGAACGGTGTGCAGATTTAAAATTTTGGAGCGTCCTTTGGGCGTCCGTATGGACGCAAGGCGGTCTAGAGAGTGGAAACCGGGGATTGATATGGCTCAGCCAAGCGTAGCGCGTGAACCGTCCATGGAAGAGATCTTGGCGTCCATACGCCGGATCATCGAAAGCAACGAGACCGGGCCTACCGGTGCGTTTTCCGGGCAGTTGCCGCCTGTCTATGACGACGAAGACGATGGCGCAGGCGAAGCGTCCTTCGTGACGGAGGCCATCAGCCCGCCGGCGCGCGTTCCCCCCGCCGCAAACCAGGCATTTGGCGCAAGGCCGGTGCAGGATTTTTCCGCGGCCTCCGAAAAACAGACACCAGAACAGCAGGAAATCTCGGCCGAGAAAAGCATGTCGCTTGCCGATGTCGCCGCCCGCGTTCGCGCTGCCGCCGACCGCAACGCTGCCATGGGGCCGCAGGCATTTGCCGCCCAGGCGCAGCGTGAGCCCGCGCAGGCAGCCCCGGCCGCTCATTCCTCCAGCGTACCGCAGCCTTCGGCTGCGCAACAGGTTGAACGCCCTGCGCCGCAGCGCCCGACGGATGTGCGGCCGCTGCTGGCGGCCGCTGCCGCGAGCACCAGTGAACAGCCGGCAGCTTTTGCCGCCGAGGATCGTGCTGCTGCTGCCGCTGTCGAGAGCGCAGCTTTCGAGAACCGCTTCGACCAGCTGACGCTGCGTGGCGCCATCGAAACGCCTGTAGCCCAGGATCATTTCGAGATTTCGGTGCAGGAACCTGCTGTCGAGATGCCGTCATTCGATCTGGCCGAACCCAAGGAAGAGGGCGGTTTGTCGCTCAACCTCATTTCCGAGGCTGCCGGTGCGCAGATCGCCCGTTCCTTCAGCGAACTTGCGGAAATTTTCGATGGCGTCGAACGACGCTCAATCGAGGATATGGCCGCCGAAATGCTGCGTCCGATGCTGCAGGACTGGCTGGAAGACAATCTGCCGACCCTGGTGGAGCGTCTCGTGCGTGAGGAAATCGAACGTGTGGCGCGCGGCTCGCGCCGCTAGGCTCTGTTCGTCCGCATCTTGTAACATGCGCGAGATAATGAAACAGAGGCCGCTCCGGCACCGGGGCGGCTTTTTTGTTGAAGATGAAGGCGCTATGGGGTCATAGTCGCTGACGGGTCGGTTTCTGTTGACTCTCGACCATCCATCCTTATTTAAAAAATCCACACAAGAACTCTAAAATTCAGGTCAGGAAATGCTCGAAAAGACCTACGATTCCGCATCCGTCGAACCGAAAATCGCCAAAGCCTGGGACGAGGCGAACGCTTTTCGTGCCGGCGCCAACGCCAAACCGGGCGCGGAAACCTTCACCATCGTCATCCCGCCGCCGAATGTCACCGGCTCCCTGCATATGGGCCATGCGCTCAACAACACGCTTCAGGACATATTAGTCCGCTTCGAGCGCATGCGCGGTAAGGACGTGTTGTGGCAGCCGGGCATGGACCATGCGGGCATCGCCACGCAGATGGTCGTCGAGCGCAAGCTGATGGAACAGCAGCTTCCGGGCCGCCGCGAAATGGGCCGTGAGGCCTTCGTGGACAAGGTCTGGGAATGGAAAGCCGAATCCGGCGGTTTGATCTTCAACCAGCTGAAGCGCCTCGGTGCGTCCTGCGACTGGTCGCGTGAGCGCTTCACCATGGATGAGGGTCTGTCCGAGGCCGTTCTCGAGGTGTTCGTCACCCTTTACAAGCAGAACCTGATCTACAAGGACAAGCGACTCGTCAACTGGGACCCGAAGCTGCAGACCGCGATTTCCGACATGGAAGTCGAGCAGCTGGAAGTGAAGGGCAACCTTTGGCACTTCCGTTATCCGCTGGAAAAGGGTGTGACCTATCAGCACCCGATCGCATTTGACGAGGAAGGCAAGCCCACCGAGTTCGAAACGCGTGATTACATCGTTGTTGCTACCACGCGGCCAGAAACCATGCTCGGCGATACCGGTGTTGCGGTGAACCCGGAAGACGAGCGCTACAAGGGCATCATTGGCAAGCATGTCATCCTGCCGATCGTTGGCCGCAAGATCCCGATCGTTGCCGATGACTATGCCGATCCGACGGCCGGAACTGGCGCCGTGAAGATCACGCCTGCGCACGACTTCAACGATTTCGAGGTCGGCAAGCGTTGCGGTCTGCGCGCCATCAACGTCATGAATATCGATGGGACGATCTCCATCAAGGAGAACGAGGATTTCCTCGAGGGCCTAAATCATCCGGCGGCGCTGCACGGCGCATGGGATCGTCTGGAAGGACAGGATCGTTTCTTCGCCCGCAAGGTCATCGTCGAAATCTTCGAGGAAGCCGGCCTGCTCGACAAGATCGAGCCGCACAAGCACGTCGTGCCGCATGGCGACCGTGGCGGCGTGCCGATCGAGCCGCGCCTCACAGACCAGTGGTGGGTGGACAACAAGACCCTGGCTCAGCCGGCCATTGCCTCGGTTCGCGAAGGCCGCACCAATTTCGTGCCTAAGAACTGGGAAAACACTTATTTTCAGTGGATGGAGAACATCCAGCCCTGGTGTATCTCGCGGCAATTGTGGTGGGGACACCAGATTCCGGCATGGTACGGCCCTGACGGGCAGGTCTTCGTTGAAAAGACCGAGGAAGAGGCGCTTCAGGCCGCTATCCAGCATTATATTGCCCATGAAGGTCCGTGGAAGGCCTGGGTCGAAGAGAAGCTTGAAAACTTCAAGCCGGGTGAAATTCTGACCCGTGACGAAGACGTTCTCGATACTTGGTTCTCATCGGCGCTGTGGCCGTTCTCGACGCTCGGCTGGCCGGAAAAGACACCGGAACTGGCGCGGTATTATCCGACCAACGTGCTTGTCACCGGTTTCGACATCATCCCGTTCTGGGTCGTCCGCATGATGCAGATGGGTCTGCATTTCATGAAGGACGATGCCGGCAATCCGGTCGAGCCGTTCAGCACCGTTTACATCCATGCGCTCGTTCGCGACAAGAACGGCCAGAAGATGTCCAAGTCCAAGGGCAACGTCATCGATCCCCTGGAACTGATCGACGAATACGGTGCGGATGCGCTGCGCTTCACGCTCGCCATCATGGCGGCGCAGGGTCGTGACGTGAAACTCGATCCGGCACGTATCGCCGGTTATCGCAACTTCGGCACGAAGCTCTGGAACGCCACGCGTTTTGCCGAAATGAACGGCGTAAAGCGCGATCCGCATTTCCTGGCCGAAACCGCATCGCTGACGATCAACCGTTGGATCCTGACCGAGCTTGCCAACACCGCGCGCGATGTGACGGCGGCTCTTGAGAACTTCCGGTTCAACGATGCATCCGGTATCCTCTACCGTTTCGTCTGGAACCAGTTCTGCGACTGGTACCTGGAACTGCTCAAGCCCGTGTTCGGTGGCGAGGATGAGGCGGCAAAGGCGGAATCGCAGGCCTGCGCGGCCTATGTTCTGGATGAGATCTACAAGCTCCTGCATCCCTTCATGCCTTTCATGACGGAAGAGCTGTGGGCGCATACGGCGGGCGAGGGCGAGGAGCGGGCTGATCTTCTCTGCCTTACCGACTGGCCGACTCCGGAATTCCGCGACGATGCCGCGGCTGCGGAAATCAACTGGCTGATCGATCTGGTTTCGGGCATCCGCTCGACGCGTGCCGAGATGAACGTGCCGCCGGGCGCCACCGCATCGCTGGTGGTGGTCGGTGCCAATACCTCGACAGAAGCGCGGCTGGACCGCCATGCCGCCGCTATCCGGCGCCTGGCGCGTGCCGATGAAATCCGTGGTGCCGATGTGGCGCCAAAAGGTTCCGCGCAGATCATCATCGGTGAGGCCACCGTCTGCCTGCCGCTCGGCAACCTCGTCGATCTCGCGGCCGAAAAGGCCCGTCTCGAAAAGGCGATCGGCAAGGTGGATGCGGAAATGGAACGCATCGACAAGAAGCTGTCGAACGAAAAATTCGTGGCCAATGCCGATCCGGAGGTTGTGGCCGCCGAGCGCGACCGCAAGGCGGAGCTGGAAGTTCAGCTGACAAGTCTTCGAACCGCCCTGCAGCGGGTCAGCGAAGCAGGATAAGGTTCCTGTTGCGTGTAAAATCAAAACGCCCCGTGAAAACGGGGCGTTTTGCGTTCTGTCAGGGCCGGCTCAATTCATTGCTGCGTTGCAATGGCGAATCATGCACTGCGTGACAGCGCGATTATTTCTGCCGCGAGGCGCACAAAACCGCGCAGGAAGACGAAAAAGATCAATAAAAACGGCCTGATAAGCGATTTTCTTCGGAAACGTCCAACTGTGGTTATTTGGCGACATTTCCGGTGCGGATTGGGAGTTTGTTTCGTTTTGTGTCGTTTTTTCTAATTGGATTAGAATAATAGCCTAAAATGATTATGTAAGATGCCAAACATCAAAAACTTACGTAAAAAAATGGCCATCCGGTGGCAACCGCGCCGCGCCACGGCAGATTGTCATTTGCCGCAAAGCATTTCACTCTCTCAATGATCACATTGCCTTGATTGGGGAGAGAGATGGCAAAAACTGCATTTTTTCGCGGCGCAGTATGTTTCGTAGCCAGCATCGCGGCGGTCACGCCTTCACTGGCGGGCGGCCTCGAGCGCGGTGGCTACAATA
This sequence comes from Rhizobium sp. Root491, assembly GCF_001427205.1. NCBI lineage: Bacteria > Pseudomonadati > Pseudomonadota > Alphaproteobacteria > Hyphomicrobiales > Rhizobiaceae > Rhizobium > Rhizobium sp. Root491. The sequence continues at coordinate 248,407 of NZ_LMFF01000016.1, read as the reverse complement.
TTGACCTGCTGTTCGACCCGTCCGACTATGTTCTCGACAGTTCTGCTACATTCGTTGCGCCACAGCGCAAGGTTGAGAATGCGCGTGACAATCCGCTGAAGAGCGGTCCGCTGCCTGCGACTTGGTCAAGGAGCGCAGATGACTCTGAAAACTTCTGGTCGACCCGCATCGGCGCCAAGGCGGCAATCGGCGATTTCGGCGACTGCATGTTCGATTATTCGCAGCCTTGGGGCGCGCACCTCAATCCCGGCATCTGGCAGGGATCGAGCTACAATATCGAAACCAAGGTAAAGTCGCACAATTACGCCACCACCTGCCGTGTGAAGTTTGATCTTGGCAAGGGCGACTTCTCGATTATCGGCGGCGGCTTTTACCAGGAGATCAGCGGTTATAAATACCGTCAGGTTCTTGGGCCAGCTGTTCTTGGCCTCAATCCGGCCTGGTCCAGCTTCAGCGGCGTCGGCAAACTTGAGATGGAAGGGGACGGTTGGGGTTGGCGCGCCGGCGTTGCCTACGAAATCCCCGAGGTCGCCTTCCGGGCGAGCCTTGTTTATAACAGCGCCGTCGATCACGATCTGACCGGGTTCGCCGATGTCAGAGGGGTTCCGCAGACGCCGCCGTCCATCTCTCCGACGCTGGCGAAATACGGCGGCAAGCTGGTGCCGATCTATGGCTCCGTTTCAATGCCAGACAGCATCGAACTGAAGGTGCAATCCGGCATAGCGCCGGACTGGCTCGCTTTCGGTTCGGTGAAGTGGACTGACTGGAGCCAGATTCAGGTCATTCCTTTCTGCGCGGTAGGGACGTCCCCCTGCGTTCCGAGCGGCGCTGACACGCTGAACACTCTAGACCTGTTTTATCGTGATGGCTGGACGATTTCCGGCGGCGTTGGTCACAAGTTCAACGAGCAGTGGAGCGGTGCTGTGAGCCTGACCTGGGATCGCGGTACATCGACGGTTATCGGCACCCAGACCGACACCTGGACGCTGGGCACGCAGATCGTCTACTCGCCGAACAAGAATATCGAGTTCAAGGTTGCCGGTGCTCTCGGCCTCCTGACCTCCGGTAGCTCATCCATCAACGGTGGACCTTGCGGTGCGGGCTTCACCTGCGGCAATGAGGCGGGCTACGACTTCGGCAACGATCTCGTGGCTGCGATCTCTACTGGCGTCAAGGTCAAGTTCTGACACCATTCGCCACACCTGAACGAAAAGAAAGGTCCGGTTTACCAACCGGACCTTTTTTCATTCCCGACTATGATTCCTGCTCGATAAAAATTTCTAGCCCGAAAGTTTTGTGACGATTTGGCAACACTTTTCTGCAAGCGTGGTGCCGCGTTGGAATGTGGGCATATCTGTCCATTTCCCGCCACAAACAAGGTGCTTGGCTTCTGTTTATGGACGCGGGGATGGAAGAACATGCAGGCGTTTGATGTGGGCCTGCGGAGTTGCGAAGAGTGAAAACGGGTTTGGATTCAGGGTTTAAGCAAGTAATACGGGAATTTGATCCGGGTTTCTTGTTTGGCGCTGACCGGCAGGCGGTCAAACGCCGTTATATTGCCGGAAATTATGCCTATATCTGTCTCACTGAAAATTTGGAGCAATTACCGCATATGACCACCGGCAGTGCGCTGGAAAGTGCTGCCGGAAAGACGCAGTGTGTTCGAAAAATCGCGACCCGGCGGGGTTCAGCTTTGCAGTATTCCGCTAGTATTGGCTATATGCCGGGAAGAGTGAGAGAAGTTCGCCTAAATGCTGAAATGTGAAGCACATGTTCTAAAGCCGCTCATCATGAGCCTTTTGCTTGCGTCGCTCGCAATGCCGGTGCTGGCTTTTGACATCAACGCAGGCGTTACCAAGGAATCCGGCCCCTTCGACCTGTTCAAGTTCGGCTTCAAGGCCTACAAGAACGGTAACAAGGACGAAGCCGTCGAGGCCTATCGCTATGCGGCCGAAAAGGGCCATACCGGCTCGCGCTGGGCGCTTGCCAATATGTATGCCTTCGGCGATGGCGTTGCCAAGAACGACTTCGAAGCCTTCAAGATTTACAGCGAAATTGCCAGCCAGGGCGTCGAGCCGGGCTCCGAGGATACCGGCTTCTTCGTTAACGCGCTGCTTTCTCTTGCCGATTATTACCGCCACGGCATTCCCGGCACTCCGGTAAAGATGGACCTGTCGCAGGCCCGCCAGCTCTATTTTCAGGTGGCTTCCACCTTTGGCGTGGCTGAGGCCCAGTTCCGTCTGGCGGAAATGATCCTTGCGGGTGAGGGCGGCCGGGCGGATGTGCAGCAGGCCAAGAAGTGGCTCAATCAGGCACGCAAGCACGGCCATGCCGGCGCCATGTCGATTTTCGGTAATCTGCTTTTCCAGGAAGGCCAGACGACGCAGGGGCTCGCCTTCATGACGGCCGCGCTCGACAAGTGCACGGCGGTGGATTGCACCTGGATCCAGACCCTTCAGGAACAGGCTTTTTCGCTCGCGGGTGAAAACGATCGCCGCGCGGCTATCGCGCTGGCGCAGAACATGCAGATCGACGATCCGAACTGACAATTATGTCTATTGTGGCTGAGGCGACTCAGAGCACGTCCTGTTTAAACGGAATCGTTTGACGTGCTCTAACTCTTTGTTTCGGCGCACTTTAACCGGAAATTCTCTAACTCGCCCGGCGAGCGCCGTTCAATTGATCGGCGTAAAATTGAAATAACCGCAGACCGGTACGTGGTCGGACGGTTTTTCCCAGGCCCGCACATGTTTTTCGATGCTCACCGATTCCAGCCTGTCGGCCGCTTCCGCCGACAGCATCAGGTGATCGATGCGGATGCCGTTATTCTTAGGCCATGCGCCAGCCTGATAATCCCAGAAGGAATAAAGTCCGGGTTCATCCGTCGTCGCGCGTGCGGCATCGGTAAAGCCGAGATTTTCCAGCCTGCGGAATGCCGAGCGCGTCTTGGGCAGGAACAGCGCATCGCCAGCCCAGACCCGCGGATCGTGGCAATCGAAGGGTTCGGGGATGACGTTGTAGTCACCCGCCAGAATAAGCGGCTCCTCAAGCGCAAGGCGATCTTCGGCAAAGCGGCGTAGCCGCTCCATCCATGCGAGCTTGTAGGGATATTTGACCGGATCGTCAGGCGGATTGCCGTTCGGCAGGTAGAGCGAGCAGACCCGGATCGCACCGCCATCAACGGAAAACACGCCCTCGATGAAGCGCGCCTGTTCATCGGCATCGTCGCCCGGCAGGCCGCGATTGATCTCGTCGGGCTTCATCTTCGACAGAAGGGCGACGCCGTTGAAACCCTTCTGACCATGGGTCTCGACGTGATAGCCGAGCGCCTCCAGCTCAAGGCGGGGAAAGCCTTCGTCAACCGACTTGATTTCCTGAAGGCAAACGATGTCGGGCGATGAATCCTTCAACCACTGGCAGAGGTTTTCGATACGCGCCTTGACGCCGTTGATGTTCCAGGTGGCAATCTTCATCGGAGTTTCCCTTTTGTGAGGTTACTTTTACCCGATGCAAAAGCGATTGCCACCGTTTTTGGAAACGGCTGGTGAGGATGTGGTGGATAGAGGGGAGGTTGGTAGAGTGAACTGGGCCGCGAAGTCAGCGTCATGTCTCTATCCCCTCATTCCTGTGCTTGTCACAGGAATCCAGCCGACGCGCGTCTGCGCGGCGGGGAGACAGGGATGAGGCAGGAGTGGGACGCGGATCACCTCAAAGCTGAGAGCATTGAGGCAGAGCCGCGGGCCGTTTCACTCAGATCGAGAAGCTGGTGCCGCAGCCGCAGCTTGCGACCGCGTTCGGGTTCTTGATCTGGAAGGACTGGCCGAGCAGATTGTCGACGAAGTCGATTTCAGAGCCGGCCATATAGACAACCGACAGGCTGTCGATCAGCACCTTGGCGTCTCCGCGCGCAATCACGATGTCGTCATCGGCGGGGTCTTCCGCCAGGTCGAACTTGTAGGAGAAGCCCGAGCAGCCGCCGCCTTCCACCGAAACACGCAGAGCCTGCTTGCCCGCATCCGCTGCGACGATCTGGGCGATTCGCTTCGCTGCGGCTTCCGAAAGTGTAATGTCGCTGTTTTCCATGTCGTTCCTCGTGCCGGGGTCAAGAACCGGAGAGCAATAGATTTGTCGCCACCATTATAAACCAGTCAAATAAACGGTCTATAGCGATGTCCGCAACGGCCTTTGCCGCGATGATGCTTTGCGCCGACCTTTGCGATAGGTATGAAGGGTGGATGAAAAGGTCAATGGTCAAAGGCCATGGACTTCGGGTCAAAGGAAGTCCCGGCCAGAGAACAGTACAGGTGGATGAATGATTATAGACCAGCGCGCATTGGGTTTCGGAAGTGGCGAGAGGGCGGTTTTCGCCTCTGATCCATGGACCACGCGCGGGCGTCTTTTTGCCGAGGAAGGTAGCCTGACGCGCTCGGAGTTCCAGCGCGACCGGGACCGCATCGTCCACACCACTGCCTTTCGCCGGCTTAAACACAAGACGCAGGTTTTCATCAGCCCTGACGGTGACCATTACCGCACGCGGCTCACCCACACGATTGAGGTTGCGCAGATTGCCCGCGCACTCGCACGTGCTCTGAAGCTGGACGAGGATCTGGCCGAGGGCGTGGCTCTGGTGCATGATTTCGGCCACACGCCGTTCGGCCATACCGGTGAGGATGCGCTGGATGCGGTGTTGTTGCCCTATGGCGGCTTCGATCACAACGCGCAGTCGCTGCGCATCGTCACCAAGCTGGAGCGCCGCTACGCCGAATATGACGGCATCAACCTGACATGGGAGACGCTGGAGGGGCTGGTGAAGCACAATGGCCCGCTGGTCAATGCCGAGGGCGAGGGCGTGAAGGGCCCGGTTCCGCTGCCCATCCTCGAATATTGCGAGCTGCAGGATCTGGAACTCGGCAGCTATGCCAGCCTTGAGGCACAGATGGCGGCTATTGCCGACGACATCGCCTATAATACCCATGATATCGATGACGGCCTGCGTGCCGGTTATCTGAGCTTCGAGATGCTGGAAGAGGTGCCTTTCCTCAGCAAGCTGATGGCTGAGGTACGTGCGAAATATCCCGTGCTCGACAAGGAACGCTTCGCCAATGAAATCATGCGTCGCCAGATCACCCATATGGTCGAGGATGTAATCGGGGTCGCGCAGCAGAATCTTTTCCGGCTGAAACCGAAGAGTGCGGCCGATATCCGCGCCGCCGATTTTACCGTCGCGACTTTCTCGCCGGAAATGGCTGAAACCGACAGGCAGATCAAGAAACTGCTGTTTGCCCATATCTACCGGCATCCGGAAATCATGCGCATCCGCGCCGGCGCTATGCAGATCGTTACCGACCTTTTCCACCGTTATATGGAAGTGCCGGCAGAGATGCAGAGTCACTACTGGGTGGACAGCATTTCCGGTATGAGCAAGGCCGCAAAAGCCCGCCATGTGGGGGATTATCTGGCTGGTATGACCGACAGTTATGCACTGCGCGCCCACCAGCGGCTGTTTGACCACACCCCCGATTTGCGATAGGGCAGCGGGCGATCGCGAAGCCAACCCGGTTATGATGGCCGGACATGAACAGAAGCCCTTCGCGCAGGTTGGAACGATGAACATTTTTGCCGATTTCGATACCAGGATCAAAAACGCGCTCGAGACTCTCGATCTCGTGAAAGAGAACCGCGAAAAGGTCGATTTCAGTCGAATTACGGTCGAATCCCCGCGCGATCTGAGCCATGGCGATGTCGCAACCAATGCCGCTATGGTGTTGGCGAAGCCGCTCGGCACCAATCCCCGGGCGCTGGCCGAACTCATCGTGCCAGCACTTCAGGCCGATGGCGATGTCGATAGCGTCAACGTCGCCGGTCCCGGCTTTATCAATCTCAAGGTCTCTGTCGGTTACTGGCAGCGTCTTCTTGCCGATATGATTGGGCAGGGCATCGATTTCGGCCGCTCGAAGATCGGCACTGGCCAGAAGATCAACGTCGAATATGTCTCCGCCAACCCCACCGGTCCGATGCATGTCGGCCATTGCCGTGGTGCTGTCGTGGGTGACACGCTGGCGAACCTGCTCGCCTTCGCCGGTTATGGCGTGACCAAGGAATATTACATCAACGACGCCGGCTCGCAGATCGACGTGCTCGCGCGTTCGGTCTTCCTGCGTTACCGCGAGGCGCTTGGCGAAGATATCGGCGCCATTCCGTCGGGCTTCTACCCCGGTGACTATCTCGTTCCAGTCGGCCAGGCGCTGGCGGATGAATATGGCATCAAGCTGCGCGCCATGCCCGAGGAAAAGTGGCTGCCTATCGTCAAGGACAAGGCGATCGCCGCAATGATGGTGATGATCCGTGAGGATCTGGAGACGCTGAACGTCAAGCACGACGTGTTCTTCTCTGAGCGCACGCTGCATGAGGGCAATGGCGGCCCCATTCTCTCGGCCATCAACGATCTCACCTTCAAGGGCCACGTCTACAAGGGCACCCTGCCACCGCCGAAGGGCGAGTTGCCGGAAGACTGGGAAGACCGCGAGCAGACGCTGTTCCGTTCCACCGAGGTGGGTGACGACATGGACCGCGCGCTGATGAAGTCGGACGGTTCCTACACCTATTTTGCCGCCGACGTCGCCTATTTCAAGAACAAGTTCGATCGCGGTTTTTCCGAGATGATCTATGTGCTCGGCGCCGACCACGGCGGCTATGTGAAGCGGCTTGAAGCGGTTGCGCGCGCGGTCTCGGAAGGCAAGTCGAAGCTGACGGTTCTTCTGTGCCAGCTCGTGAAGCTGTATCGCGATGGCGAGCCGGTGAAGATGTCGAAACGCTCAGGCGATTTCGTCACGCTGCGCGATGTGGTGGACGAAGTAGGTCGCGATCCCGTGCGATTCATGATGCTCTATCGGAAGAATTCCGAGCCGCTGGACTTCGATTTTGCGAAAGTGACCGAACAATCGAAGGATAATCCGGTCTTTTACGTGCAATATGCGCATGCCCGTTGCATGTCCATCTTCCGCCAGGCGCAGGAAGCGTTTCCGGGTCTTGCGCTCTCGCAGGACGACATGTCGTCTTCCGTTGCTTTGATTAGCGATATCAACGAGTTGCAGCTGGTTGCAAAGCTTGCTGAGTACCCGCGCCTGATCGAATCCGCAGCCCTTGCACACGAGCCGCACAGGCTTGCTTTTTACCTCTATGATCTCGCCAGTTCCTTCCATGGACACTGGAACAAAGGTAAAGACCATCAGGAATTACGTTTTATTAACGATAAAAACCGAGAATTGAGCATTGCCAGACTCGGGCTGGTGAATGCTGTCGCGAATGTTTTGAAGTCTGGTCTTACGCTTTTAGGAGCGGACGCGCCTGACGAGATGCGATAACATATCACCATTATTTGCTCACAATACGCTGGCAAGAGCTGCAATGCGTAGATGGTGGAACACGTAATGGTCGAAAAAAATGTCGCGTATAACCGGGACGCCCGGTCTGAAGGGTTCGCTGACAACGATCCTCTGGCAGAACTGGCGCGTATCGTCGGTTTCGATGAGCGTCCTTCGCATGCGGGTTCCGAAGCTGCGCCACGCGCCGGCTCTGCGGCAACCCGCCGCGAACCCGAATTCAATCTCGAAGACGAGTTGCTTCGAGAGTTCGAGGTTTACGATGCGCCGCATGCCGATCCGGTCGTTCTTGACCCGGCAAACGATGTGCGTGCGGGCATCCACCCCAGCGACTTCATGCAGCGCGTCGAATCGGTTTTCGCCCGGCGTGAGCCTGAGCTTGCGCCAGCGGACGAACCCGTGTTCGAGGCAAGCCCCGCACCCGAAGTGAGCCAGGAGCCACTTCCCGAGGCCGATCAGGCCTACATTCACAATTACGTCGAGACGTCGACGCAGGACATCCGCGCGGATTTCCGTGATGATGCCGGTGCGGTTGCCGAGGTGTTCGATGTGCATTCGCGCCAGTCGCGCCCTGCCGAGCCGGTGGTTTACCAGCAGGCTGCATGGGAAGAGCCGCAGGCTGTCGAGCCGGCTCAAAGCACCTGGCACGCTATGCCTGAGCTTCCGGCCGATGTTTCGAGCAATATTGCGCATTCCGATCAGAGCCATGCGCCTGAGCCGCAGGCTTTCGATCTTGCCGATGAGGTAGAGATCGCCGTCGCCGAAGCGCCTGCACCGATTTCCGTGCGTCCGCCTTCGCATGGTGGCCGTTCTTCGCTGGAATTTTCCAGCCTGCGTCTGCCGCTTGCCAATTTCGGCGCGCGCCGTGATGTTGCGGCTGGTGATCCCCAGCGAATCGAGCCGAGGGCCGAAGCGCTGCCTGCAGCCCGGATCGAGCCACAGGCCGAACCAGTTCCGGCGCCTGAGCCCGTCTTCGTTCAGGCGGAAGAAACTGCGCCGACCTTTGCGCCTTCGGTTGCAGAAAAGCCGGTTGAAACAAATCTTTCGCCGATGGATGAGCTGATCTACGGCGTTGCGAAATATTCCATTCCCGGACGCGGCGAAGAGCCTGTCGTTCAGGATGCCCCCATCGCACAGGCTGCGCCTATCGTTCCGGCTGCAAGAGTGGAGCCGCCTTTGGTTGCCACGGCGCCGGTTGCCGCAGCCCCTGTAAAGGCAGCCCCGGCCGTAACAGCGCCGCCCGTTCAGGAGCCGGACTTTGGGGATTTCGCAGGTTTCAACGACGATGACTTCGAGCTTGCGCTTGATGATCTCGATCTTGACCTCGACCTGTCCGAAATCGCTGCAGCGGAAGTCGCACCTGCGCCTGTGCCGCAGCCCGTTCGCCAGCAGCCGGTCGCTCCGGTAGCGGTTGCTGCCGCCGCGCCGCAGCCGGTGCGAGAACAGCCAGCACCTCAGCCGCGCCCGGCCCCGGTTGCTGCAATTCCGGTAGCCGCGCCTCCGGTTCAGCCGCGTCCGGTCGCAGCCGCACCGCAGCCGGTTGCACCACAAACGCTGGAAAGCCTGCCTTTCGATCCCTCGCAGATCGGTGAGACGGAAGAACATCCGGAAAATATTACCGAGATGGACGTGCCGGAATTGCCGGTCGGCGTTTTCGAACCCAAGCCTGTCGCCCGTCGTCACGAAGAAGACCTCGATATCGACACCGAGCTCGCAACGCTGTTTGCCCCGGCGGTTGCCGGTGGTCTTGACCGTCACAAACATGCGGAAAACCGGGCTGCTGCCCCGCAGGCGCGTCCTCAGGCACAGGGTCCGGAGGAGGTCGACGAATTTGAGCGGGCGCTGGAAGAAGATTTCCGCCGCTCCATGCAGGAGGCTGCTGCCTCGCGCGGCAATGCGCCGCGCGATGCCGAGAATACCTATGTCGACCATCAGCCGGCCTATCGCGAAGAAGAAGAACGTGGCAGTCGCCGCTGGATCATGCCGGTTGCCGCAGCAATCGGTCTGGTGCTTGTCGGTGGTGGTGTTTACGCGCTGATGTCGGGCGGTTCGTCCGGTGCGGGCTCCAATGGCGCGCCGGTCATCATTTCCGCCGATAACGACCCGATGAAGGTGGTGCCGGAAAATCCGGGTGGCCGCGTCGTGCCCAATCAGGACAAGGCGGTTTACGACCGCGTGGCCGGTGGTAGCGCTGCCGATCCGAAGCAACCGGCGCTGATCTCCAGCAACGAAAAGCCTGTCGATGTGGTCCAGCGTACGCTGATACCCGAACAGCTGCCGCTGGAAGGTGAAAACGACGCGGACATGGAAGCCACCGGAACGCCGGTTGGCGAGACTGAAGATCCGCGCCTGCTTTCGCCGGAAGAAAAGGCCAGCCAGAACGAAGGTGCCGGTGCGACGGGCGTTTCGCCGCGCAAGGTCCGCACCATGATCGTCAAGCCTGATGGTACGCTGGTTGCACAGGAAGTCGATGCGCCTGCTGCCCAGCCACCGAAGGCCGACAAGGTCGCGGAGCTTGCTGCACCGCAGGCAGCCAAGCCGGGTGAGGGCGCTCCCGCCGTCATCGCCGCTTCGCGTGTTCCGGTTGCGCCTGAACACCCGCAGGCCAATACGCCAGCCGCTTCCTCCACACCGGCCTCGCAGTCGGCTGCGCCCGTTCCTTCGGCGCGTCCGTCTGCACAGCCTTCCAATGTGGTGGCAACGGTGACCAATCAGGGCAACGTCCGTCCTGCTGCAACTGCTCCGGCCCAGCCGCAGGCTGCACAGCAGCAGACAGCCGCCGCCATGCCCGCAGCAACGAGCGCGCCGTCTTCGGGTGGTTATTACATCCAGATCGCGTCCCTGCCGAGCCAGGCGGAGGCCCAGAAGTCCTACCAGAACATGTCGGCCAAGTTCGGTTCGGTCATTTCTGGTCGGGGCGTCGACATCAAGGCCGCTGAGATCGCCGGCAAGGGCACGTTCTACCGCGTCCGCATCCCGGCGGGGGACAAGAACGAAGCCGTGGCGCTGTGCGAAAAGTTCCGCGCAGCTGGCGGCAGCTGCCTGGTGGCGCGCTGATAGCGGCTGATCCGGTTGAGTGAAGATTGGGGCTGCCGTCTAAGGCAGTCCTCGCAGTGGGGAAAGGCTTTCCTCACATTCGACGTCATCCTCGGCCCCGTGCCGAGGATCTGCCAACGTTTCGCCAACCGGTCGGTTGCAGATGCTCGGGAAAGGCCCGAGCATGACGGCGGAGGGGTTGTCGACTTATCCCCGACGCCTTGCGGTATAAGGCCATTTCCCCATTCTGTGAGCGTGACATCATGACCGATTGCAAAGCTATGATCCTCGGATGCGGCGGGCTTACGCTTTCCGCTGACGAGATTGCCCTTTACCGCAATGAGCGGCCCTGGGGTTTCATCCTGTTCGGGCGCAATATCGGTGATGCGCAACAGATTACCGATCTCGTCGCCTCAATGCGCGATGCCGTCGCGCGGCCGGATGCCCCGGTTCTGATCGATCAGGAAGGCGGGCGCGTTCAGCGCATCAAGCCTCCGCTTTTGCAAGCCTATCCGAATGCCCGCATTCTTGGCGAGATATACGAGCGTGACCGCGAGGAAGGCCTGCGCGCGGCGTGGTTGATGTCGCGTCTGCATGCCTTCGACCTCATGAAATTCGGCATCAATATCGATTGCCTGCCGGTGCTCGACGTGCCGGTGGAAGGCGCCAGCAACGTCATTGGCAACCGGGCCTATGGCTACAGCCCGACCATGGTGGCGGAGATGGGGCAGGCGGCGGCTGACGGTCTCAAGGCGGGCGGCATGTTGCCTGTCATGAAACACATGCCGGGCCACGGTCGCGGCATGGTGGATTCACACCATGAATTGCCTGTTGTCGATGTGCCGCTGGACGAGCTGGACGCCCATGATTTTGTGCCATTCCGCGCGCTGAACCGAGAATTGATGGCGATGAGCGCGCATCTGGTGTTCAACGCCGTCGATCGGGAGCGTCCGGCAACGACCTCGCCAAAGGTGATCGAGGAGATCATTCGTGGGCGAATCGGCTTTGACGGTCTGTTGATGTCCGACGACAGTTCCATGAATGCGCTGAAGGGCACGCTTGGCCAACGTGCCGCGAATATTGTTGCGGGTGGCTGCGATATAGTCTTGCATTGCAACGGCGTGATGGGTGAAATGCTTGAGGTCGTGAAGGAGGTTCCCGTTCTTTCCGGCCGTTCGCTGGAGCGGGTGCGGGCCGTGGAAGCGGGTTTTCCCGCCACTGATGCCTCCGACGAAGCTGAACTGAGAGCCGAATTCAACGCCATGTGGGCCGTTTCCTGACAATCGGGCGGCGGCCCGGTACTCGGGACGACAGGCCGGACGCCCGGCGGATGGAACAATGGCAGCAGACAAGTCTCGTACTTCAACGCCTATGGACAAGCTCTGGCAGGATGTGACGCCGGAGCGGCTGACGGGCGAGGCCGGGCTGGTGATCGATGTCGCGGGTTTCGAAGGCCCGCTCGATCTGCTGCTACACCTTGCCCGCACGCAGAAGGTCGATCTGTCGCGCATTTCGGTGCTGGCGCTTGCCGAGCAATATCTGCAATTCGTGGAAACAGCCCGCCGCGTGCGCATCGAGCTTGCTGCCGACTATCTGGTGATGGCGGCCTGGCTTGCCTTCCTCAAGTCCAAGCTTCTCATTCCGCAGCAGGCGAAGGATGACGGCCCCTCCGGCGAAGAAATGGCCGCGACGCTGGCCTTCCGGCTGAAACGTCTGGAGGCGATGCGGGAGGCGGCTGAACGCCTCGTCAACCGCGCCCAGCTTGGCCGCGATATCTTCGCCCGTGGCGCGCCGGAGCATATTCCGCATATCAACCGCTCGGCTTACGAGGCGAACCTCTACGATCTCCTGAGTGCGTATGCCAATCTGCGGCAAAGGCAGGCCATCACCCAGGTCACGATTGAAAAGCGGCAGGTCTGGTCGCTGGTGGAAGCCCGGGAGCTTCTGAACAGTCTGCTCGGGGATGTCGGCGAGTGGACGGTGCTCGACCAATATCTGCTGCAATATGTGCCTGACCCCGCGATGCGCGTGACGGCAATCGCCAGCGCTTTCGCCGCCTCGCTGGAGCTCGTGCGCGAGGGATCGCTGCAAATCCGGCAGGAGGGCGCGTTCCAGCCCATCTATATGCGCAGGAGCGAGCGAGATGACCGCGCGCCGAATGCGGAAAGGACTGATAATGACGCATGACGACGAGACCGGCGAAGCCGCCATCGTGGCAGATGGGGCGGCGGATGTGGTTGGGGCCGAGCCCGCGGTATTTTCCGAGCGTCAGCTGAAGGAAGCCGAGCGCATTGCCGAGGCGCTGGTCTTTGCCTCGGCCGAACCGGTTTCAGTTGCCTTCATTGCCGAGCGGCTGCCGCGCGGCATGGATGTCGTTGCCATACTCCACGGGCTGAAGGCCGCTTATGGCGAGCGGGGTGTCAATCTGGTGCAGGTGGGCGGGCAATGGGCGTTCCGCACGGCCGGCGATCTCTCCTTCGTCGTCCATTCTGAGGAAAAGGAACCTAAGAAGCTTTCGCGTGCGGCGCTGGAGGTTCTGGCGATTGTGGCTTATCATCAGCCGGTGACACGCGCCGAAATCGAGGAAATCCGTGGCGTGCAAACCTCACGCGGTACCCTCGATGTGCTGATGGAAGCGGGTTGGGTGCGTTTCAGGGGCCGCAGACGCACGCCGGGCAGGCCGGTGACGATCGGCACCACGGTGGAGTTTCTCGACCATTTCGGCCTTGAGGAATTGCGGGACTTGCCGGGCCTTGAGGAACTGAAGGGTGCGGGCCTGCTTTCGGGCCGTATTCCTTCCAATTTCGGCGTGCCTTTGCCGATGATGAGCGACGAATTGCGCGAAGACGAAGACCCGATCACGCAGCTCGATCTGGAAGAGTTGGGCCTGCTTGCACCTGGTGGCGGCGATGGCGACAATTGATATCGTCTTCATGCGGATGACAAGGCACGAAAACTTTATGCCCACAGCCTGTTGAAGCAACGATTTGTTGTTTGAAAAAGCCTTTCAAACGTCTTACATCGTCTGAAAGCGAAATTCAGGAGTTTCAGTTATGGGTTCTTTTAGTGTGTGGCATTGGCTGATCGTGCTGGTGATCGTTCTCGTTCTCTTCGGACGCGGAAAGATCCCGGAACTGATGGGCGATGTCGCCAAGGGCATCAAGAGCTTCAAGAAGGGCATGGCTGACGAAGATCAGACTCCGCCGCCGGCCGATGTCAACGCGAAGACTGTTGACCACAAGGCTGACGAGATCAAGTAAGCGGCTTGAACCTGCTTGTTTTGAGACTGGCGCTAGGGTCTCGGGAGCGTTTTGATGTTTGATATCGGTTGGAGCGAGCTTCTGGTGATCGCGGTCGTTTTGATCGTGGTCGTCGGTCCTAAGGACTTGCCGCCCATGATCCGCGCCTTCGGTAAGACGATGGCCGGCCTTCGCAAGATGGCGGGGGATTTCCGCACGCAGTTCGACGAGGCCTTGAAAGAGGCAGACATGGACGATGTGCGGCAGACGATCTCCGATGTGCGCAATCTCAACCCGACGAATTCCCTGCGCGATGCTATGAACCCGCTTCGCCAGCTCGGCAACGAAATCAAGTCTGATCTCCAGAAGGCGACAGCCGCTCCCGATGCGATGTCGTCGACAGCAGCACCTGCAACAAGTGAGCCGGTGGCTCCTCTTGTCAGCGTGCCGGAGCCCGAGATGAAGCTTCCGGATGTGGCGCCTGCGGTGGTTCCCACGCCTTCTGCATCTGGGCCGGTTACTGCGGTTGCTGCTGCGGAAGAAAAGCCGAAGCGTGCGCGTGCGAAATCTGTTGCGACCGTTGAAGCCGAAGCGGTTGCCGCCAAGCCGAAACGCACCACCCGCAGCAAGCCTGCCGCAGCGCCTGTTGAAGAAGCTGCTGTCCTGAAGCCGACCTTGAAGGCTGTCGCCAAAAAGGTTGCTGTCAGAAAAGCGGCAGCGGAGAAGGCGGTTGCCGTTGCGGATGCCAAGCCGGCCAAACCGGCAAGAACCAAGGCTGCAAAGCCCAAAAAGGATGAAGCATGAGCGGGGACATCGAGGACAAGCCGCAGCCGCTTATCGAACATCTCATGGAGTTGCGCACGCGGCTGATCTGGTCGCTCGGCGCGTTCTTCGTCGCCTTCATCGCCTGTTTCGCCGTTGCCAAGCATCTCTTCAACCTGCTCGTCATTCCCTATAAGTGGGCGGTCATCTGGGCGGGGCTGGATGTGGCGAAATCATCGCTGATCTATACGGCGCCGCAGGAATTCTTCTTCACGCAGATCAAGGTTGCCATGTTCGGTGCCATGGTAATCTCCTTTCCGGTGATTGCCTCGCAGCTCTATAAATTCGTGGCGCCGGGCCTCTATAAGAACGAGCGCGCGGCCTTCCTGCCGTTCCTGATCGCGTCGCCGATCCTTTTCCTCATCGGCGCGGCGCTCGTCTATTTCTTCTTCACGCCCATGGTCATGTGGTTCTTCCTCGCCATGCAGCAATTGCCAGTAGATGGCGAGGTGGCGATTTCCCTGATGCCGAAGGTGTCGGAATATCTCAGCCTCATCATGACGCTGGTTTTGTCCTTCGGCCTGGTATTCCAGCTGCCTGTCGTCACCACGCTTCTGGCGCGGGTCGGGATTCTGACCAGCGACTGGCTGCGGGAAAAGCGCAAGTTCGCCATTGTCATGGCCTTCGTGGTTGCGGCCGTACTGACGCCGCCAGACCCCATGTCCCAGATCGGTCTTGCGCTGCCTGCGATCATTCTCTACGAGATTTCCATCTACATGGCTCGACTCGTGGAGAAGAAACGTGCTGCGGAATCCAAAAGCACGGAGCTGGAAGAGACCTGACGCTTCGCCACGGTCTTCCTGCTCATCAAATTTCCTCGCGCCGGGCCTTTCGCCCGGCGTTTTGCTGATAAAACGCGAGCGACCAACAATAGTCTGGAACGACGATGCACGACATTAAATGGATACGCGAAAACCCCGAAGCCTTTGATGCAGCACTTGCACGGCGCGGCGCAGAGCCTGCCGCAAGCAGCCTGATCGCTCTCGACGAAAAGCGCCGGTCCGTCATCCAGTCCCTGCAGGACATGCAGTCGCGTCGCAATGCCGCTTCCAAGGACATCGGCGCCGCCATGGCGCAGAAGAACATGGAGCTGGCGGAAAAGCTGAAAGCGGAAGTCGCCGACATCAAGGAAAACATGCCGCGCGCCGAGGAGGAGGACCGCCAGGTCACCGCCGAGCTTAACGACGCGCTGTCGCGCCTGCCCAATATACCTTTCGACGATGTTCCTGACGGTAAGGACGAACACGACAATGTGGTGACCCGCGTGGTCGGCCAGAAGCCCGGCTGGAACCATGAAGCAAAGGAGCACTTCGAGATTGGCGAAGCGCTCGGCTACATGGATTTCGAGCGGGCGGCCAAGCTTTCCGGCTCGCGCTTCACCGTGCTGACCAGCCAGCTGGCGCGTCTGGAACGAGCGCTCGGCCAGTTCATGATCGACCTGCACACCTCGGAACATGGCTACACGGAAGTGTCTTCGCCGCTGATGGTGCGCGATGAGGCGATGTTCGGCACCGGCCAATTGCCGAAGTTTTCCGAGGATCTGTTCAAGACTACCGATGGCCGCTGGTTGATCCCGACGGCGGAAGTGACTCTGACCAACCTTGTCTCCGGCGAAATTCTCGAGCAGGAAAAGCTGCCGCTGCGCTTTACGGCACTTACGCCGTCCTTCCGTTCGGAAGCGGGCTCTGCTGGCCGCGACACACGCGGCATGCTGCGCCAGCACCAGTTCTGGAAATGCGAACTCGTCTCCATCACCGACGCGGAAAGTGCTGTTGCCGAGCATGAGCGCATGACGGCCTGCGCCGAAGAAGTGCTGAAGCGTCTTGGCCTGCATTTCCGCACCATGACGCTGTGCACCGGCGATATGGGTTTCAGCGCGCGCAAGACCTACGATCTGGAAGTGTGGTTGCCCGGCCAGAACACCTACCGCGAAATTTCGTCCTGCTCCGTCTGCGGCGATTTCCAGGCGCGGCGCATGAATGCGCGTTATCGCGGCAAGGACGACAAGGCGACGAAGTTCGTGCACACGCTGAACGGCTCCGGCACCGCCGTCGGCCGCTGCCTGATCGCCGTTCTCGAAAATTACCTGAACGACGACGGTTCTGTCACAATTCCAGACGTGCTGCTGCCCTATATGGGCGGTCTGACACGGATCGAGAAGGCGGCCTGAGGGAGCGCAGCGTCGTGCTATTGGAAGGAGAATCTTCCAATACGCCGACGTCATCGTCGGGCCTGTCCCGAGGATCTGCAACCTGTCGATTGATTTAGACGTGATTAGATCCTCGGGACAGGCCCGAGGATGACGTTGAGAGAACTGCACACCTCACTGCTGGTGGGGAGGATGCTCCGTCCCGGAAGATATGAAAAGCGGAGAGAGAAACATGCGGATTTTGCTGACCAATGACGACGGTATCCATGCCGAAGGGCTGGCGGTGCTGGAACGTATAGCCCGCACGCTGTCCGATGACGTCTGGATCGTGGCGCCCGAGACCGACCAGAGCGGTCTTGCTCACTCCCTTACTCTCTCCGAGCCGCTGCGGCTGCGCAAGGTTTCCGACAAGCATTTCGCGCTGCGCGGTACGCCGACCGATTGCGTCATCATGGGCATCCGTGAAGTTCTGCCGGAAAAGCCCGATCTCGTACTCTCAGGTGTCAATGCCGGTGCCAATATGGCTGACGATGTCACCTATTCCGGCACGATTGCCGGCGCCATTGAAGGTACGCTGCAAGGGGTACGCTCCTTCGCACTCAGCCAGGCTTTCAGCCATTCCGAAGGCCGCGTCGTGCCGTGGGAGGTGACCGAGACCCATGCGCCGGATCTGCTGCGCAAGCTGATGAATGTGGAATTGCCTGATGGCACCTTCCTCAATCTCAATTTCCCCAATTGTGCACCTGATGATGTGCAGGGTGTATCCGTCACCGGGCAGGGCAAGCTCGATTTCGGCCTGACGGTAGAAGAACGCCAGGATGGCCGTGGTCTTCCTTACTACTGGCTGCGCTTTGGCGAACGCCTCGGCACCTTCCTCGAGGGCACGGATATCCACGCTTTGAAGCACGGCAAGATTTCGGTCACGCCGCTAAAGCTTGACCTTACGGATTACACGGTCAAGGATCGGGTTGCGCAAGCACTTGGATTCGGAGTCGCCGATTGAAATCCGCAATGGTTGAAAAGGAAGGTTTTGCCGCTCTCGTTCTCCGCTTGCGGGGCGAGGGGATTTCCGACCTCGACCTTTTGACCGCGGTGGAACAGACGCCGCGATCCAGATTCGTGCCGCCGCAATTCGCCGCTGATGCCTATTCCAGCCGTACAATCCCGATCGACTGCGGCGCCTTCATGGAGGGCGCTGACATGGCGGTGAAAATCCTGGCTCGCCTGCAATTGAAGCCGGGCCAGCGCGTGCTGGAAATCGGCACCGGCAGCGGTTTCATGACGGCGATCATCGCGCGCCGGGTGGAGCGGGTCTTTTCGCTGGAGCGCTACAAGACGCTAGTGCAGCAGGCGCAGAACTGTCTGGACGATCTTTCCATCCGCAATGTCGTCATCCGCCAGGCGGATGGCAGCAACGGTCTGGTCGGCGAGGGCACCTTCGACCGAATCGTCGCCACCGCCGCCTTTACCACCATGCCCCGCTTTTTCGCCGAGCAGATCGTCTCCGGCGGCATGATGATCGCGCCGATCATTCTGGAAGACGGGCGCTGCGTGATGACGCGCTTCTCCAAGACCGGCAGCCGCTTCGAGAAGGAAGAGCTGTTCGAGACGCCCTATCTGCCGCTTGGCAGCCATATTGCCCGGCATTTGTGACAAAATGAAAATATCGAAGGCGATTAATTTTCGTCTTAGAATATTCTAAATCATCACAACCAACTGATTTTCCATAATAATATTGTTCCGACATGACACATGCCGTTTTCGTCATGG
The DNA here is from genome assembly GCF_001427205.1 of Rhizobium sp. Root491. Taxonomy (NCBI): domain Bacteria; kingdom Pseudomonadati; phylum Pseudomonadota; class Alphaproteobacteria; order Hyphomicrobiales; family Rhizobiaceae; genus Rhizobium; species Rhizobium sp. Root491. The sequence continues at coordinate 230,009 of NZ_LMFF01000016.1, read as the reverse complement.
TTATCGAAGTGTCAAAAAAGCGCCGAGCGGCTTAACGTTTTAACGGCGTGGTAACACTAACGCGCTTTAATCATAAACATCGACGCATGGTTTTCCCGGGATCGGGAAATGGGCCTTGCAAGAAGTGAAATTTGTGCCGGATCGACCTCGATGCGGCGGGTTGGCGTCAGTGTAGATCGAGTTATGCGTATGAGACATTCGTCTAAAATCGGAAAATCAGTCGCAAAAATGTTCGCAGCGGCATTGCTGGCAAGCGTCGCAACGGGCTGTAGCTCGGATGCAACGCGGTTCAGCGGCCTCTTTTCCAGTGGACCGGATCGGATGACGACAGCGTCAATTCCAGCCCGCCAGGGCGGCGGTGCTTATGGGCAGGCCCCGGTCCCGCAAGGCGACATGAACGGTGGTTATGCCTCTGCGGCACCCCAGGGCGGCTACGCCAATCAGAACATGGCGGCCAACTCCTATCCGTCTTCCGGCGGTTACGGCGGTGGCGTTCAGCCTTCGACGGCCCGTTCGGCTTCGGCCTCTCCGGTGCAGCGCTCCGAGCTGTCGGCTCCGCCGGCGGTGGCAAGCCGCGACCCGTCGACCCGCAACGAAGCCATGGCCCAGCCTTTCCCGTCCGCACAACGACCAGCCGCTCCGTCTCTCGCAGCACCTGCACAGCAGGCTGCCGCTCCCGTCGCCGACAATCTCACCACCGCAACCGTCCGTTCCGACAAGAACGGCTGGCATACGGATGGCGCCTCTTCGGTAACGCTGCGTCCGGGTGAAAGCATCGCGACTATCTCCAACCGCTACGGCGTTCCCGAAAAGGAACTGCTGCGGGTCAACGGTCTGAAGACCGCGGCGTCCGCGCAGGCTGGCCAGTCGATCCTAATTCCGAAATTCGGTCAGGTCCGCAATGCCGCTAAGGCTGCGGCCGGTGACATTGCGCTCAATCGCAACGGCGACGAGCCGAACCCGCTGCGTGGTCCAGACCAGAAGGTAGCCGTGCTGCCCTCGCAGAGTGTTGCCCGCGACAAGGTTTCGGCTGAAAACGGCAAGCTCACACCTCCCGGTGGCAAGCCTATGCCGCCAGCCGGTGGTTACAAGGTTCAGCCGGGCGACAGCCTGGCAAAGATCGCCCGTGAAAACGGCGTTTCGGTTGCAGCCCTCAAGGCCGCGAACGGTATTTCCACCGAAAGCATCCGTGTCGGCCAGACACTCGCCATGCCGGGTGCTTCGACCGACGCCATCAAGACAGCCTCCGTACCCGCAAAGGAAGCGGCCAAGGCAGTGGAAACCGCATCCGCCAAGCCGGAACCCTACAAGGCTCCTGCCGCAGCTGCGACCGTACCGTCCGCTCCTGCCGCAACGGCAAGCGTCGGAGATATCGAGAAGAAGTCCGATATGGCCTCGCTCGCTCCGGAATCCACGGGCATCGGCAAATATCGCTGGCCGGTTCGTGGCGCCGTCATCAACAATTTCGGCGACAACGTCGAAGGCAGCCGCAACGATGGCATCAACATCTCCGTTCCGGAAGGCACGCCAATCAAGGCCGCCGAAAACGGTGTGGTCATCTATGCGGGCAATGGCCTTAAGCAGCTCGGCAATACGGTTCTCGTCCGTCATGACGACGGTAAGGTCACCGTTTACGGCAACGCCGCCAATCTCGACGTGCAGCGCGGCCAGAAGGTTCAGCGCGGCCAGACCATCGCCACGTCAGGCATGACCGGCAGCGCCAAACGTCCTCAGGTTCACTTCGAAGTTCGCAAGGATGCGACGCCGGTGAACCCATCCGGTTTCCTTGAATAGGTATTGCGTCTCAAGGAATGATGAAGCCGGGCCGAACGCCCGGCTTTTTCATTTTTGGGGGTAGGCCAAGCGTCCTCACACATTCGACGTCATCCTCGGGCTTGACCCGAGGATCTATGGTACGGTCGGTTTGCGGGCCCTCGGGTCAAGCCCGAGGATGACGGAGGAGAGGAGGTTGCCGAAACGGCAGTTACGCCTTCACCAGCCCAACCGTCTTTTCGATGAAGTCCGCAATCGTGGCGGTATCGTCGAGATCGAAGACGGGAAGGGTGGTGTCGGTCACCGCGTGGTCGGCGGCAATTGCGATGATGTGCGGATCGCTTCCGGCAAGCGGTTCGGTCTTGGCAGCTTCCAGCCGTCGCGCCTCGATCTTCGGCACCGGCTCGTATTTGTAACCCTCGATCAGTACGAGATCGCAAGGGGCGAGGCGGGCGAGGATTTCCTCGAAGGACGGTTCGGCTTCGCCGCGCAATTCATGCATGATGGCAAAGCGGGTGCCGGAGACGATGGTGACCTCGTGCGCGCCCGCCTGACGGTGACGCCAGCTATCGGCGCCGACCTTGTCGATATCGAAATCATGATGGGCATGCTTGATGGTCGAGACCCTATAGCCCCGGGCCGTCAGTTCGGTGACGATGCGGACCGCAAGGCCGGTCTTGCCCGAGTTTTTCCAGCCGGCAATACCGAAGACCTTCTGGCTCATCATGGTTCCATGCTCTCCAGATAGCTTCGAGCGAGCGCCAGTTCATCCGGCGTGTTGATGTTGAAGAACGGATCGAGGCTGCCCTTGGCCGTTTCCAGCGGCGGGAAGGCGATACCGATCGTGACGTGTCGTGCAAGATAGGCGCGGATGCGCCGGTTTGCATCGTTCTTCAGCCATTCCTCCAGATCGTCCGCGAGCGCCACGGGCCATAGCGCGAAAACCGGGTGCAACTGGCCGCTGGAGGCGGCGATGACGATTGCGTCTTCGGCCATGTGTTCGCAGAGGCGGTCGACGAGATCTTCGGGAAAGAACGGGCTGTCGGCGGGCACTGTCAGGAAGTGGCTTTTCCGGGCGTGATGGTTCTGGAAATGCCGCATGCCGGCGAGAACGCCAGCGAGCGGCCCGGCATGGCCGTTCACGGTGTCAGGCAGCAACGGCAGGCCAAAGCTTTCGGCCCAGCCATTCGCGGCATTGATGGTGACATCCGACACCTGTGGCGCGATGCGGCGCACGACATGGGAAAGCAGCGGTTCGTCGCCCAGCATCACGGTCGCCTTGTTGGTGCCCATCCGTCGCGACAGGCCGCCGGCAAGCACAAGACCGGGTATTTCAAATCGCGCCGTCATTGCCGCTTTTCCTGCAGCCTTACAATATAGGTGGTGAGGAGGGCGACAAGGCCGGTCGCCAGCATCACGAGAAGAAGCGGCCAGGTTCCGTCCTCTTTGGACAGAACCGAGGAGGCAAGCACGGAAAGTGCCGCACCGCCGCCGATGGTCATGGCGCCGCCAAGACCGGAGGCGGAGCCTGCCAGATGCGGCTGGACGCTGACCATGCCTGCATTGGCACTTGGCAGGGTCACACCGTTTCCGACACCAATGAGCGCAAGCGGCACGAAAAACGCATAGGGGCTTTCCGCCCCAGTGGAGATCAGCGCTATGGCTGCGACAATCCCGGCGATGGCGACGACATTGCCCGACAGCATCATGCGGGTGATACCGATCTGGCTCGCATAACGGCCGGAGACGAAGTTGCCGAGCATGTAGCCGCTGGCCATGAAGAAGAATTGCAGGCCGAGCATGGCCGGGGCAAGGCCATAAAGCACGCTGCCGACGAAGGGGGCGCCGCCGAGAAACGAAAAGAACATGCCCGACGAGAAGGTCGAGGTCAGCGCATATCCCCAGAAGAGTGGCGAGCGCAGAAGTTCCGGCCAGGCGTGGAACTGCTGCGAGAAGCTTGCCGATCTGTTGTGATTGGTTTCGCCGAGATCAAACCAGGCGAGCACCAGAATGCCGACCCCGAGCAGGGCAAGAAGCGCAAAGCTGGATTGCCAGCCGGAGATATCGTTGAGCAGACCGCCGACCGTTGGGCCGACCATCGGCACCACCGACATGCCCATGGTCACATAGCCGATCATCGAAGCGGCTTGTTCCATCGGCACCATGTCGCGCACGATGGCGCGCGCCAGCACGAAACCGGAAACGACGGCCGCCTGCGCCACACGCCCGAACATGAAGACGGTTATATCTGGCGCCAGCATGCAGACGAGCGTGGCGACGATCATCATCGCGATGCTGGCAAGCATGACGGGCCGGCGTCCGAAAAGATCGGATAGCGGGCCGATGAGGAGTTGCAGGCAGGCGGTGGCGGCAAGATAGCCGGACACGGCAAATTGCATCACGGCGTAATCGGTCTCGAAATGGAGCGCCATCGCTGCAAGCGAGGGCAGGAACAGGTTCATGCAAAGCGCCGCGACGCCGGCGATAACGACGAGCGTGATGATGTGGGGCGGGGTGGTGCGATCCAGAAAGCGGGCGTTCTTCATGTCATTCTCCCGCTTTTTCCGTAAAGGCAGCTTTCGTTACGGAAACTGGCCGCACGGTGGTCGCGGCAGTGGGCGTTGCGGCGGAGCGCTTGGCCATCTGCGAGCGCTTGCGCAGGCTTTCACGGTAGAAGGTGTAGAGGCCCGAGCCGATGACGATCACGGCGCCGACGATCGTGAAACTGTCGATCTTTTCGTTGAAGAAGAACACGCCGATCATGAAACCCCAGAGCAGGCTGGTGTAACGGAATGGCGCGACGAAGGAGATTTCGCCGGTTCGCATTGCCAGAATGATTGCCTGGTAACCGACCAGCACCAGAACGGCAGAACCGGCCAGATGCGACAGGATCATGAAGTTCATGGGCTGCCAGCCGCCGAAGGGCTGGATTAGCAGGCCACCCACCGCCATGTTGACGGAGGCGGTAACGAAGGTGACGGCAAGCGAGGGGACATCCGCATACATCTTGCGGGTCAAAAGATCACGCGCGGCGGTGACCGCAAGCGAGGCGACGACCAGTAGCGCGCCTGAGGTGAAGCCTTCCGGGCCGGGCCGGATGATGACGAGCACGCCAATGAAGCCGACGATGATCGCCGCCCAGCGCCGCCAGCCGACGGGCTCGCGCAGGAACAGTGCCGCACCCAGCGTGACGATCAGCGGCAGGGACTGCAATATGGCCGAGGCGTTGGAAAATTCTATGAGTCCAAGCGCCGTCAGATAGAGAACGGCGGCTGTCACTTCGCAGAGACAGCGCAGGATGATGATGGGGCGCATCAGGGTTTTCAGCGGCCGGAGCGCGCCGAAGTGCCGGGCGGCGATATAAATCAGCACCACCGTCATGATGCCGCGCACGAACATGATCTGGCCGGTATTGATGTAGGGGGTGACGGATTTCGTCAGGGCGTCGTTGGCCGTAAAGCTTGCCATGGCGAGCGCCATCAGAAGGGCGCCGCGCGTATTGTCCGTCAATGCCATTTCATACTGTCCCAGACCATGCGCAGCCTAACCCCAAATTCCTCTCAGGGGTCGCCCGCCGGGCGGGACCGCGCATTCCTCCATGCCAAGAGACCTGACACGGCCAAGCCGGCATTTCAACCGCTTAAATGGGTGGGTGGACGAGAAACAGGTTCAGCCGCCGGTCACACTCATATGGCGGGCGACAGCGGGGCGCTTGTGGGTGCGATCAATGATGAAATCATGCCCTTTCGGCTTGCGCAGAATGGCCTCGTCTATGGCGCCCGAGAGATAGGCGTCGCTGTCGGAAGCGCGCAGCGCCGTGCGAAGGTCGGCGGCATCGTCCTGCCCGAGACACATATAGAGCGTACCGGTGCAGGTGAGGCGGACGCGGTTGCAGCTTTCGCAGAAATTATGGGTCATGGGTGTGATGAAACCGAGCCTGCCACCGGTTTCCTTCACCGTCACGTAGCGGGCAGGGCCGCCGGTCTGGTAGTCGTTGTCAACAAGCGTGAAGCTTTGTTCCAGATCGGCGCGCAGCCTGGAAAGCGGCAGGTAGCGATCGGTACGATCTTCCTCGATCTCGCCCATCGGCATGGTCTCGATGACAGTCAGGTCCATACCGCGACCATGGGCGAAACGCATCAGCTCGGGAATTTCAGTCTCGTTGAAGTCCTTCAGCGCGACGGCATTGAGCTTGATCTTGATGCCGGCGGCCTGCGCGGCATCCAGCCCTTCCATCACACGGTCGATATCGCCCCAGCGGGTGATCTCGCGGAATTTCTGCGGGTCCAGCGTATCGAGCGAGACGTTGATACGCCGCACGCCGCAATCGGCGAGTTCGGCGGCGAATTTCGCAAGCTGCGAACCGTTGGTGGTCAGCGTCAGCTCATCCAGCGCGCCGGTGCCAATATGGCGGCCGAGGTTCCTCACCAGCATCATGATGTTCTTGCGCACCAGCGGCTCGCCGCCTGTCAGCCTTAGCTTGCGCACGCCCCGTTGAATGAAGACGGAACAGAGCCGGTCGAGTTCCTCCAGCGTCAGAAGGTCCTTCTTCGGCAGGAAGGTCATGTGTTCGGACATGCAGTAGGTACAGCGGAAATCGCAGCGGTCTGTCACGGAAACGCGCAGATAGGTTATGGACCGGCCGAAAGGGTCCACCATCGGTGCTTTGTTTTCCGTCAGGGACTGCGCTCTTTCGAGCGATCCGGGGAAACTGTTCACGTCTCCGTCCTCACTGCGCGATGCGCCGGGCACAAGATTGCCGGGCATGTGCTTTACAGGTGATGTAGTGACTTGCCTATCGCGAGGCAAGTCCGTAATTCTGACGCATAAGACGAGCTTGCGGAAGTGAAAAATGAGTGATGCCTGGCCGACTGAACTGCTTGTGTCGAAAGACCGGCGGCAACTGACCGTTTCCTTCGATGATGGAACCGTCTATCGGCTTGGTGCCGAGATGCTGCGCGTGCTTTCACCCTCCGCGGAAGTGCAGGGCCACGGGCCGGGCCAGAAGGTCACTGTTCCCGGCAAGCGCAACGTGACGATCCGCTCCATGATGGCGACGGGCAATTATGCCGTGCGCATCGTCTTCGACGACGGCCATGACAGCGGCATCTTCACCTGGAGATATCTGAAGGAACTGGGAGAGACAGGCGACGCATCGTTTGCCGATTATGAGCGACAGCTCGCCGAAAAGGGCTTGAGCAGGGAACCGCTATCCCGGTAGGCGGGCGCAAGGCCTGCGGATACTCCCCACCCTCATTCCTGTGACAAGCACGGGAATGAGGGGAGAAGGGCAGCGGCATCTGAAGCCCGCATGCCTTATGGACAAATAACCCGTTGAATCTGCGCATCGTCCATCTGTAAAATCATTTTCGATTTTCATACTGATGCGCTAGGAAGTGAGGGAGGGAACACCCTCGTTCTATCAATTTAAACGGGGTGATGTGTGGCGGTCGAAGCGAACGGAAATGATCTGGCCCAGGTGGTCGTGCTTTTGGCGGCGGGCGTGGTGGCCGCGCCGATTTTCAAGCGCATAGGCCTCGGTTCGGTGCTGGGTTATCTGGCCGCCGGCCTGGTGATTGGGCCATATGGCTTCGGCTTCTTCTCCGATTCGCAGGCGATCCTTCATATCGCCGAACTCGGCGTGGTGATGTTCCTGTTCATCATCGGCCTTGAAATGCAGCCGTCGCGGCTGTGGTCCATGCGGCAGGATATTTTCGGGCTTGGCGCGCTGCAGGTGCTGGTCTGTATGGCGGGTCTGACGATGGTTGGCGTCAGTCTCGGCTTTCCGCTCATCATGTCATTTGTCGCCGGTACCGGCTTCGTGCTGACTTCCACGGCAATCGTCATGCAGATGCTGCAGGAACGCAACAGCATGTCCAGCCTCAAGGGCCAGCGCATCATCGCCATCCTGCTGTTTGAGGATCTCGCCATCGTGCCGCTTTTGGCGCTCGTTGCCTTCCTCGGTGCTGGTGGTGAGCACGTCACACAGTCGGAGCGCTGGATTTCCGTCGGCATCGCGCTTGCCGCCGTCGGCGCGCTCATTCTGGCCGGGCGTTATCTTCTCAACCCGTTCTTCCGCCTGCTGGCGGCGTCTGGTGCGCGCGAGGTAATGACGGCCGCGGCCCTGCTCGTGGTGCTCGGTTCGGCGCTGTTGATGCAGGTCAGCGGTCTTTCCATGGCGATGGGCGCGTTTCTGGCTGGTGTGCTGCTGTCCGAATCGTCGTTCCGCCATCAGCTGGAAGCGGATATCGAGCCGTTTCGCGGCATTCTGCTCGGCCTGTTCTTTCTCGGCGTCGGCATGGCGATCGATCTTGCCGTCATTGCGTCGAACTGGCAGCTCGTGGTCGTCAGCGTCGCAGGTTACATGCTGCTCAAGGCATTCCTGATCTACGGCGTGGCGCGGGCGCTCGGCACCACCAGGCGCGAAAGCCTGGAGCGGGCCGTGTTGATGGCGCAGGGTGGCGAATTCGCCTTCGTGCTCTATTCCGCCGCTGTCAGCGCCGGCATCCTCGACCGCGAAGCCAACGCCATCCTGACGGCGACCATCATCATCTCGATGGTGCTGACGCCGCTGATGGTCATTCTGCACGATCGGCTGGTGCCGGCGGCCGTTCCCAAGACCGATGATCTCGATGTGCCGGAAAATGTCGAGGGCAGCATTCTGCTGATCGGTTTCGGGCGTTTCGGCCAGATTGTCAGCCAGCCGCTTCTCGCGCGTGGCTACACGCTGTCGCTGATCGACAAGGATGCCGACTTTGTGCGCGATGCTGCGGAATTCGGTTTCAAGGTCTATTATGGCGATGGCTCACGCGCGGAAATCCTGCATGCCGCCGGGGCAAGCACCGCGCGTGCCGTGCTGATCTGCGTCGACGACAAGGAAGCCGCTGTGCGGATCGCGGAGATCGTCAAGCATGAGTTTCCGCTGGTTCCCGTTCTTGCCCGTGCCTATGACCGTGGCCACGCAATCGATCTTGTGAAGGCCGGCGTGGATTACCAGATCCGCGAGACGCTGGAATCGGCGATGAATTTTAGCGAGGAAGTGCTTGGCGCCATGGGCGAGGAGCGGGAAGATGCTGCCCGCTTGGTGGAGGAATTCCGCGACCGCGACGAGGAACGTTTCGCGATGGAAGTCGTCGGCGGTATTTATGCGGGCCGGTCGCTGATCCGCGGCAATTCCCAGCCGGCGGACCTCGTTGCTGCACGCACCGCGCGCGAGCGGGCGGAGCGGGAAAAAGCGGAAGCGGCAGAGGAATAACGCGCCCTGATTTATGGGTGGGGCAGATTGATTGCAGGAGTTGGAGCGCACAATGACGGTCATTGGCACGGTTGAGGAATTGAAGGCCATTTACGATGGCACAAGCGAGGCATCTATCACGAAGGTGACAGCCACGCTGACCGCCGAATACCGGCAGATGATCGAGGCTTCGCCATTTCTGGCGCTGGCGACTGTCGGGCCGGAAGGCATGGACTGTTCGCCGCGCGGCGACAAGGGCGGTGTGGTAAGGGTGGCCGACGACAGGACGGTGCTTTTGCCCGACTGGCGCGGCAACAACCGCGTCGATTCGCTCTTGAACATCGTGCGCGATCCACGCGTGGCGCTGATGTTCCTGATCCCGGGCTCGAATACAACGATGCGCATCAACGGCCGCGCTGTCGTTTCGGTCGCACCCGATCTGCTGCAAAGCTTCGAAATGGACGGTAAAAACCCGCGCACCGTCATTGTGGTCGAAATCGACGAGGTCTATTTCCAGTGCGCGAGGGCCTTGATGCGCTCGGAACTGTGGAACCCCGACAACTTCGTGGAACCCGCGTCACTGCCCACACCCGGCAGCCTGCTCAAAGCCGCCAAGGCGGAGTTCGATCAGGAGACTTATGACCGCGAATGGGCGGTTCGGGCGGCGAAGACCATGTGGTGAGGGGTGGCGGTGCGGCTTTCGTCCTGACGAGACCAGCACATTCGCCCGTGAGCCATTGGCTTCTCTCCGCCCTCATTCCTGTGACAAGCACAGGAATGAGGGAAGAGGAGAGCGTCCGTTAACTGCGCCCCCGATAAGGACGCACGACGCCCTAGGTACGATAAATCAGCCAGTTCTTGCCGATATAGTTCTTCTGCATGCCGTCCTCGTAAATGACGGAACGGTTCCTGCCGGTTTCCTTGGCGTGGTAAAGTGCCATATCGGCATGTCCGTAAAGTTCGCCCGGATTGTTTGCCTGCGAGGCGGAGGCGAAGCCGATCGAGATCGTCACCGTACCGTAGTCGGCGCCCGATCTTGAATTGCGGAACGGCGTGCTTTCCAGCGACAGGCGGATGCGCTCACAGATCACCATGACTTCTTCCGGCGTGTTGCCATCAAGAATGATGGCGAATTCCTCGCCGCCGCTTCTGGCGACGAAGCCGTCCTTGCGGACATTGGCGCGGATGACGGAGGCGACTGTGGCCAGTATCTTGTCGCCGACCGGGTGGCCGAACGTATCGTTGATCCGCTTGAAATGGTCGATGTCGAGCAGGATGAGCGTCGTATATTGCAGGCCGATGGAGCTGTTGTAGACGGAGGCCAGCCTGTCATCGAAAGCGCGACGGTTGGAAAGGCGCGTCAGCGAATCGGTATTGGCGATGCGCTTGTATTCATCCAGCTCCAGACGCACCTGTTGCATTTCCTCGGCATGGCGGTTGACGTCGTTGAACGCCTTTTCGCCATCGATGATTTTCGAGCCGGTGGCCTCGGCCAGCAGCGCAACCGCATTTTTCAGGATATTGGTGCTCGATACGGTCTTGTCGTCAATGCGCTGACGGGTCTCGCCGAGAATTCTGTTGTAGTTCTCGATGGAGGACTGTTCGCGCCTCAGCGTTCCGAGAAGCGCCTCCAGTTCACGCCGCAGCTTCTCTTGCGCGTCGTCGATCGAGGCGATGGGATTGCCTTCCCCGTACCGCGCGGACAGTTCGTCCAGATCCTCCTGCGTCACCCGGTTTCCCAGTGCCGCCAGATCCCTCGTCAGCGCCGGGTTCGAGCCGATATAGGCTTCGTAAAAAAGGCTATAGTTGCGCGGGATCGGCGACACACCCATGCTCCGCATGGCGTAGGCAATCTGCCCGGCGATGTCGGGCCCCGTGGATTTGGGCGTGGATGCCGTGTTCATCAAGAAACTCCAGTGAGTCTGCTTATCGACTATGATTATTATTATGTAGGCCGTTTTGAAAAGCTTAATTTATGGGAAACTAATTTTTGTTCCCTGCAATTTTGATCTTCGGCAATTTTTATCTTATTTAGCTGATAATTATAAGTAATTCTCATTTCGAGGAAGTTCCGGAGTTTTTTGATTTCTACTGCTCGTCTTGGTGCCAGCTTCGTATTTATTCTGTCAATCCCGATAGTGATTTTAGGGTGATTTATTTCGGCACAACAACGCAGGGTGATAATCGGGAGATGGTTGAGGCACGGAGTTTTTCATCTGGCAAGACGCCGCTTATAAGCAACGAACTTCTTCGCGCATGTCCGGATACAGCAACGTTACAGTTTTTATTACGTCGTCTCAACAGAAGTGGCTGCAGCCCGTCTCATTTCTGTGACTACTTGCGGTGAAAATTGCGCAAGATTTTGAAACAATGCGTTGTTTTGTCTGCCGCCGGAATATGTCCCGTCAGGCTCTAAGCCGTATCACCGAGCATTCCGCACCGGCGTCAACTGCCGGCGCATTTGGCGGGCGCACGATCAGGCCGTCTGAATGTGCCAGTATGTTCATCATGGATGAATCCTGTTTGGCATAGGCTTGCGCCACCAGAGCGCCGTTGTCATCGGTGCTGAAACGGGCGCGAAGATAATCCTGCCGGTGATCGTTCGCCTTCAGCGGTGTGGCGGTTCGGGCCGTGGTGACGCGTTGCGGCAGAATGCGGCGGGCGATTCTGTGGAGCAGTGGCTCGAGGAACAGCAGGCCGCAGACGAGGCTCGCGACTGGATTTCCTGGCAGGCCCAGAACCTGCATGGCATCGATGGCGCCCACCATCAGCGGTTTTCCAGGACGCATGGCAATGCGCCAGAAATCGAGCTGCATGCCTTCGGCCTTAAGCGCCGCCTGAACGAGATCATGGTCGCCGACAGAGGCGCCGCCGAGCGTCACGAGCACATCGGCCTTTGCCGCGACAGCCTTGCCGATGGCGGCGCGGATCAGCGTGTCGTTGTCGGGTATAATGCCGAGATCGAGAACCTCGGCACCGGCTGCCCGCGCAAGTGCGGCGACACCGAAAGTGTTCGAGGCGATGATCTGGGCGGGAAGGGGCGTGCTTCCGGGCGGCAGCAATTCGTCGCCGGTGGCAAGGATGGCGACCAGTGGCTTGCGATAGACTGCAAGCGTTGCGTGATTCATCGCCGCCGCAACGGTGAGATCGGTGAAGCAGAGTTCGCGGCCGGACTTCAAAACGGTGTCGCCCTCGGCAAAATCCTGTCCGCGCGGGCGAATGTGTCTCCCGGCGGTGATGTCGAAGGCGGTGCGGATTTTGCCCTCGCCGAGAAGCTCGGCATCTTCCTGAATGAGAATGGCATCCGCACCCGCTGGCACCGGTGCGCCGGTAAAGATACGCACGGCCTCGCCTTTACCCACCGTGCCCGCGAAAGCGTGGCCTGCGGCAGCCTGGCCTATGACGGTGAGGACTGACCCGATTTGTGGCGCATCGGTACTGCGCAGCGCATAGCCGTCCATGGCCGAGGCATCGAAAGGCGGCTGGGTCAGACGCGCCGCAAGGTCAGCCGCAAGGACGCGGCCATCGCATTCGGCGAGCGGAAGGGTTTCGCTGTCAACCACAGGAACCGCCGCCTCCAGAAGGCGCGTTACGGCCTCATCCACGGGCAGCAGTGGCTTCATTCAGGTCTCCTGTCGCCGGAAATCGCCCGACTTGCCGCCGCTCTTTTCGAGAAGGCGGATATTGACGATCTCCATCGCCTTGTCGGCGGCTTTGGCCATGTCGTAAATGGTCAGGCAGGCGATGGACACGGCGGTCAGCGCCTCCATCTCCACGCCGGTCTTGCCGGAGAGCTTCACCATGGCCTCCACCCGCAGGCCGGGCAGGGCAGCGTCTTCGGTAATGTCCACCGCAACCTTCGTCAGCATCAGCGGGTGGCAGAGCGGAATGAGGTTTGCCGTCTGCTTGGCTGCCATGATGCCCGCGAGCCGGGCTGTGCCGATGACGTCACCCTTCTTGGCATTGCCATCGCGGATGAGCGCCAGCGTTTCCGGCTTCATCTTCACGAAGCCCTCGGCAACGGCGACACGGACGGTCTCGGCTTTGTCGCCGACATCGACCATATGGGCCTCGCCGCTCGCATCGATATGGGTGAGCTTTGTCGCCTCGCTCATCGGCGCATCATTCCGCCGCCAGAACGCCGGATTGGCCGGTTAGCAGGGTTTTGGTAGCTGCCGTCACGTCGTCCTTGCGCATCAGGCTTTCGCCGACGAGGAAGGTGCTGATGCCGCTCTTTTCGAGGCGCTGGCAATCCTCATAGGTGAAGATGCCGCTTTCGCCGACAAGCAGCTTGTCGGCGGGCACGAGGCCAGCCAGTTTCTCGCTGGTTTCGAGGCTGACCTCGAAAGTGCGCAGATTGCGGTTATTGATGCCGAGAAGCGGCGAGGCGAGCTTCAGCGCCCGTTCGGTTTCTTCCGCATCATGCACCTCGACCAGTACGTCCATGCCGAGTGAAAAAGCCTCGTCTTCAAGGCGTTTCGCCTCATCGTCGGAAAGAGACGCCATGATGAGCAGGATGCAGTCCGCGCCCCAGGCGCGGGCCTCATGCACCTGATAGGTATCGAACATGAAATCCTTGCGCAGCGCAGGCAGCGTGCAGACATTGCGGGCAGCCGTCAGAAATTCCGGCGCACCCTGAAAGCTCGGCGTGTCCGTCAGCACGGAAAGACAGGCGGCGCCACCAGCCTCATAGGCGGCGGCTAGTGCCGGCGGATCGAAATCCGGGCGGATCAGCCCCTTGGAGGGGCTGGCCTTCTTGATTTCGGCAATCAGACCGAATTTGCCCTCAGCCTGCTTTGTCCGCAGCGCTTTGTAAAAACCGCGCGGCGCAGTCTGGCCTGCGGCCATCGCCTTGAGATCGGCAAGTGAAACCCTGGCCTTGGCGGCGGCAATTTCCTCGCGCTTGTAGATCTCGATATTTTTCAGAATGTCGCTCATGGTTTCGCTCTCATTCCTTTTAGTGGTCGGCCTGCCCGGAGACTGTTTCATTGGAGACGGCGACCAGGCGGTCGAGCGCTGCTGCCGCCGCGCCGCTGTCGAGCGCTTGGCTCACGGTCGTCATCGCCTCGCCAAGCGTTTCGGCCTTGCCGGCAATGACGAGGGCTGCCGCGGCGTTGCACAGCGATACGTCGCGATAGGCGTTGCGCTTACCGGACAGAACCTCGCGAAGTGCCGCTGCATTGGCAATGCCGTCGCCACCCTTGAGGTCTGCCATTGAAGCGGGTTCAACACCGAAATCCTTCGGCGTCAGGTCGAAGGTGCGGATCTTGCCGTTTTCAAGCGCCGCCACATGGGTGACGCCTGTCGTCGTGACTTCATCCATGCCGTCGCCATGTACGACCCAGATGCTTTCCGAGCCGAGATCGCGCAGCACTTCGGCAAGCGGCACCAGCCAGCGCGGCGAAAAGACGCCGAGCAATTGGCGCTTCGCGCCCGCCGGGTTGGAAAGCGGGCCGAGCAGGTTGAAGATGGTGCGCGTGCCAAGTTCGACGCGGCTTGGACCGACATGGCGCATGGCGGAATGGTGCAGCTGCGCGAACATGAAGCCGAGTCCCGCCTCACTGATGCAGCGGGCGATAAGGTCAGGGCCGATATCCAGCTTCACGCCGAGTGCGGACAGCGCATCCGCCGTGCCGGATTTGGAGCTTAGCGCCCGGTTACCGTGCTTGGCAACGGGAAGGCCCGTGCCGGCAACGATGATCGAGGCGAGCGTCGAGATATTGTAGGTGCCGATGCCGTCACCGCCGGTTCCGACGATGTCGATCGCGTTTTCGGGGGCCGAAACCGGCAGCATGCGCGCGCGCATGGAGGAGACGGCGCCGACAATCTCGTCTACCGTCTCGCCGCGCACGCGCAGTGCCATCAGGAAACCGCCGATCTGCGATGGGGTTGCTTCGCCCGACATCAGAATGTCGAAAGCGGCCCGCGATTCCTCACGGTTCAGGCTTTCCCCGTTTGCGACCTTTGCGATCAGCGGTTTCAGTTCGGCCATCGTTTCCGCCCCCCGGTTAGAAGCCGACCATCGCCTGATCGGCGAGGGCCTGATTGATGGTCACACCGTAGTCGTTCTGCAGGCGGTTGACCATCTGGTCGAGCATGTCGTCACCTGCCGCGCGGGCGATGGCGGCGAACTGCTGATCGTCATTGGCAAGCGCATCGGCAGGCGCGTTGGTGTCGACTGCCGTGACCTTGAAGAGGATGCGGCTGGAACCATCGGCGTCTGCCGCTGTGCCCGTCATGCCTTCAGCGCCGGAGAATACCGCCGTAATCGTCTGGCGACCGAAAATCGCGTCCTCGCTGGTGCGGCGCAGGCCGGATTTCTGCTCGACGGCAAGGCCGAGTTCGCCAGCCACCGCTGCCAGTGTCTCGCCCTTTTCGACACGTGCCTTCAGCTCGTCGGCCTTGGTGGCAAGCGCCGTGCGCTGCTGCTCTGCCGTCCAGTCGGCCACGACATCGTCGCGCACTTCGGCAAGCGTGCGGTCGCGGGCGGGGATGATCTGATCGACGTCGAACCAGATGTAGCCTTCGCGGCCAAGATTGATCGGCAGGGCTTCGGTGCCGGGTTCGGTCTTGAAGACTTCCTGGGCAAGCTGCGGCGAGGGCAGGTCCTGAATGGCGTCGCCCTTTTCATCAAGACCGGCGGCATCGATGGCGTCGATGGTGACGGGCTTGAGGTTCAGCTGCTTTGCCGCATCGGCAAGCGAGGAGCCGCCGGCACGCAGGTCTTCGTAACGGTCATGCACATTGGTGACTTCTTCGGCTGCAGCAGCGGTGGCGAGGTCCTTGCGGATGTCCTCTTTCGCTTCTTCCAGCGTGCGGGTGGTTTCCGGCTTGATGCCGGTGATGCGCAGGATGACCGGGCCGAAGGAGCCTGCCACGACCGGAGACACGCCGCCATCCTTCTGGACGGCGAAAGCAGCATCGGCAATCGACTGGTCGGGGATCGTGTCCTTGGTGAATTCGCCAAGCGTCACGTCGGAGGCGGTCTTGCCCTGATCCTTAACCACCTGATCATAGGTGGTGTTGCCGAGGCGGATCTGCTCTGCAGCGGCTTCTGCCATTTCCTTTTCCGGGAAGGTCAGCTGCTCGACGGTGCGGCGACCGGCGGTGCGGAAGCTGTCCTTGTGGCTGTTGTAATAGTCGGCGATCTGCGCATCCGTCACCGAAGCCTGATCGGCAATGTCCGATGGTTCCAGCTTCACATAGGTGAACTTGCGGAACTCGGGCGCGCGATATTTCGCCTTGTTGGTTTCAAACCAGGGTGCAAGCACGTCGTCGCCCGGCGCCTTGACCGGCGCAATGACGGCGTTGGACAGGATGACGTAATCGACCGAGCGCTGTTCGTTGCGGTATTGCTTGAGTGCGTCCACCAGTACCTGCGGTGCCTTGAAACCATCGGAAACGGCTTCAACGATCTGGCTTCTGACCGCGACCTTGCTGCGTTCCTTGATATAGTCGTCTTCGCGCAGGCCGGAATTGCGCAGCCGTTCGGTGAACAGGGTGCGATCGAACTGGCCATTAACCGATTTGAATGCCGGGTCTTCGGCGATGAGATTGGCGAGGCGGTCTTCCGAAAGGCCGAGATTCATCTTCGACGCCAGTTCATCCAGCGAGGCACCCGCCGCAAGCTGGCTGAACACCTGACGGTCGATGCCGAAGGCCTTGGCCTGTTCGGTGGTCAGTCTCGCGCCAAACTGGCGGCTGAGATCGGAAACCTGACGCTGATAGGCGAGGCGGAATTCCTGCGGGCTGACCGTCTGGTCGCCGACGGTCATGACCGCATGCGAATTGGAGGTGACGAGTGATGCGGAGACGCCCCAGACGCCAAACGAAACAACAAGCAGGAGAAGCAGCAGCTTGGCTGCCATGGTTCGAGAAGCATTTCTCAGGGAATCGAGCATCGTTATGCAAACCTCACAGGAACGTCATTGCGGTCGCCAGCCGTCCGGCCCGCAACGTATCGGCGTTCCTTAAATCAATCCAATGGGAAATTGAAGGGAATTTGCCTTGGAAAAACGGGGTTTTGAAAACGCTTATGTGATTGGGGCTAGGTTTTTACGCCTTCATCTTCGCCATACTGGCCCTTAAGGCGGCAAAATAAAACCGCCCGGAGCGTCCAGGCGGTTGCGGAGAATCATATTCTGAAAGACGGCTAAGTCTGATGGTTGCGGTCAGAACGCGCGGTTGCGTCTTACCGAGGCCTTGAATTCCTCGTCTTCACGTCGCATCTCGGCGACGGCGGAGATCATTGACGTCACGAACATAATGCTGATCAGGGCAAGAAGCAGTGTCAGGAATGTGAACATGATATCATCTCCGTTGGTGGCGAGGAAATCCTAGTTCCTCATCAGTAATAGGTCATGGACTGGTAGCGGGCGGTCATCTGTGGATAGTCCGGTCCCTGGGCAGCAGGCTTCTGATCATAAAGGCTAAACGTTGTTGCTACCATTGCGATGACCAGTACTGTCCAGGCGGTGCTGATGACGCTGATTTTCGCCGAAGTAGACTGTTTTTCTCTTACAAACATCTGTCTGTTCCTTTGGTTTGATATTAACGCGCCACGTCCAATCATGTTCCGCGTCAACCTTAAAAATCGATTAGCATCGCGCCTGTGAAACTTCCTTGAATGGCTTGTTCATCTGGCGTTCAGGAAACCGGCGACTGGCCTCATTCGAGGAAAAGATACTCGGCTGCGAATGATGCGATGACCGAAAAGACGATCATAAAGGCCAGCATTTTCATTTCTCCGGGGGCTTAACGAGGTGAGGGGCATTTCGGTTTCCCGATGCCGTGTATTTATATAAATGAGCCCTGAAACCGCACTGAACGGCGCATTCATCCGTTGTTCAGACCGCACCGGGAGGGCGTCCGGGTTGTAAAAGTCTTGCGCCGCGCCCATCTCCGTGACAAAAGGCGGCACATAACGCCCACCACTTGAGAGCGATATGACGATTGCCTTTTATCCAGGATCCTTCGATCCGATGACCAACGGACATCTGGATGTGCTTATCCAGGCGCTGAACGTGGCGTCCAAAGTCATCGTCGCCGTCGGCATCCATCCCGGAAAAGCACCGCTGTTCAGCTTCGAGGAGCGGGCGACGCTGATAAGCCGGGCGCTTTCTGAAAGCCTGCCCGGTGAGGCGGCGCGCGTTGAGGTCGTTTCCTTCGACAATCTGGTCGTCGATGCAGCCCGTCAACATGGCGCGCGCCTTCTTCTGCGCGGCCTGCGTGACGGCACCGATCTCGATTATGAAATGCAGATGGCCGGCATGAACCGCCAGATGGCACCTGATATACAGACCGTGTTCCTGCCGGCGGGTACGTCGTCGCGACCCATTACAGCCACATTGGTCCGGCAGATCGCCGCCATGGGCGGCAATGTGGATGCCTTCGTTCCCAAAGCCGTGCTTGAAGCCCTCAACGCCAAGCTGAAGCGCTGACTTCAGCCTCACATTCCGGAGCCAATCCAATGAAACTCGTTCGATTTGCCTTTGCCGGCGCCCTGTTTGCGGGCGCGCTTGCCGCCAGCACCTTCGCTTCGGCTGCCGAATTCCTGACCGTCCAGCTGAAGGACGGCCCCGTCGTCATCGAACTGATGCCGGAAGTCGCGCCCAAGCACGTGGCGCAGATTGAAGCGCTGGCGAAAAAGGGCGCCTATGACAACGTGGCCTTCCACCGCGTCATTGACGGTTTCATGGCGCAGACCGGCGACGTGCAGTACGGCAACATGGAGAAGGGCTTCAACGCCCAGCGTGCCGGCACCGGCGGCTCTGACATGGCCGACATTCCGGCTGAGTTCTCCAAGACACCGTTCACGCGCGGCGTTGTCGGCATGGCCCGTTCCAGCGATCCGAATTCCGCCAATTCGCAGTTCTTCATCATGTTTGCCGACGGTCCGTTCCTGAACGGCCAGTACACCGTGGTCGGCAAGGTCGTGTCCGGCATGGAAGCCGTGGACAAGATCAAGCGTGGCGCCGGCGGCAACGGCGAAGTTTCCAACCCCGACCGGATGATCAAGGTCACCGTCGGCAAGAAGTAAGGTAGGGCAATAGAGCCCGAACAGAGGAGAATAATCATGGCCGAGATCAAGGATCCGGAAAACACCATCATCATGGAAACGACGACCGGCAAGGTCGTGATCCAGCTGCTTCCGGAAGTTGCTCCGGGCCACGTTGCCCGTATCAAGGAACTGGTATCGGAAGGCGCTTACGACGGCGTCGTGTTCCACCGCGTCATCGAGGACTTCATGGCCCAGACGGGCGATGTGAAGTTCGGCAAGAAGGGTTCGGAAAGCTTCAACCCGGCCCGCGCCGGCATGGGCGGCTCCGAGAAACCTGACCTCAAGGCTGAATTCTCGGCTATTTCGCACGTACGCGGCACCTGCTCTATGGCCCGTTCGCAGAGCCCGAACTCCGCAAACTCGCAGTTCTTCATCTGCTTCACCGATTCGCCTTGGCTGAACAAGCAGTACACCGTGTGGGGCCAGGTCATCGAAGGCATGGAAGCCATCGACAAGGTCAAGCGCGGCGAGCCTGTGAAGGACCCCGATTCGATCGTTTCGATGAAGCTTGCTTCGGCGGCCTGATAATAGCGTATAAAGTGTTTACCCGCTCCGCAGGAAACTGCGGGGCGTTTCACATTGATGATGGCGCCAACCTCTCAGACCTCATCCTCGCGACAAGCCCGAGGATGACTTTGAGTGTAGTCGGAAGCCTTGTCATCACCCACCACCCGCCCCATGCCATGCAGGGCGGGTTTTGATATTTCGAGAGCCCTTGCAATGCGCGTAGACCTGTTCGATTTCGATCTCCCCGAGGACAATATCGCACTTCGCCCGGCGAACCCGCGCGATAGTGCGCGTCTTCTCGTGGTCGATCCGAATGCGAACCACATGGAAGACCGCATCGTATCCGACCTGACTTCATTCCTGAAGCCCGGCGACGCGCTGGTATTCAACGACACCCGCGTCATTCCAGCCCAGCTTGAAGGCGTGCGGCTGCGCGAAGGTGCGCCTGAAACGGCAGTTTCAGCCACGCTGCACATGCGCGCCGACCAGTCGCGCTGGAAGGCTTTCGCGCGGCCGGGCAAGCGTATCAAGCAGGGTGACCGCATTCGTTTCGGTTATGAGCGCGACAATGCCTGCGGCCTTGCCCATCTGGAGGCCACCGTCGAGGAAAAGGGTGAGGAGGGCGAGATCACGCTGCTTTTTGACGTTTCCGGACCTGTTCTGGACGAGGCGATCGCCTCCGTCGGCCATATTCCTTTGCCGCCCTATATCGCCGCGAAGCGCCCGGAAGATGCGCAGGACCAGACCGATTACCAGACAATTTATGCCCGCGAGAAGGGCGCCGTTGCCGCACCCACTGCCGGCCTGCATTTCACGCCCGATCTGTTTGCGGCGCTGGACGAAGCCGGCATCGAGCGACATTTCGTGACACTACACGTTGGGGCAGGGACCTTCCTTCCAGTTAAGGCCGACGATACCGACGATCACAAGATGCATTTCGAGATCGGCCATGTTTCGCAGGAGACTGCGGCAAAGCTCAATGCCGTCAAGGCGCGCGGCGGGCGGATCGTTTCTGTCGGCACCACCTCGCTGCGGCTTATCGAAAGCGCCACTGATGAGAATGGCGTCATGCAGCCATGGTCGGGCGCGACGGGCATCTTCATCACGCCCGGATACCGTTTCCGCGCGGTCGATATTCTGATGACCAATTTCCACCTGCCGAAATCGACGCTGTTCATGCTCGTTTCGGCTTTTTGCGGTCTCGAGACGATGCGTGCCGCTTATGCGCATGCCATCGAAACCGGATACCGTTTTTATTCCTATGGCGATTCAAGCCTGTTGTTCCGGAAGAACTGATGCACGACAAATTCACCTTTACCCTGAAAGCCACGAGCGGCGGCGCCCGCCTTGGCGAAGTCGCCATGCCGCGCGGCGTCATCCGCACACCTGCCTTCATGCCTGTTGGCACTGTCGGTACTGTCAAGGCCATGTATCTCGACCAGGTGCGCGAGCTCGGGGCCGATATCATTCTCGGCAATACCTATCACCTGATGCTGCGGCCCGGCCCGGAGCGCGTGGCAAGGCTTGGCGGGTTGCATGAGCTTATCCGCTGGCCGCATCCGATCCTCACCGACAGCGGCGGTTTTCAAGTCATGTCGCTTTCCGGCCTGCGCAAGCTGGACGAGAAGGGTGTGACCTTCAAGAGCCATGTGGACGGTTCGCTGCACCATATGTCGCCGGAACGCTCGATCGAAATTCAGGGCATGCTTGATTCGGACATCCAGATGCAGCTCGATGAATGCATCGCGCTGCCGGCCGACCGCAAGGAAATCGAGCGCGCCATGGAAATGTCGCTGCGCTGGGCGGAGCGTTGCCGCGTCGCCTTCGGTGAACAGCCCGGCAAGGCCATGTTCGGCATTGTGCAGGGCGGCGACCAGCCGGATCTGCGCATTCGCTCCGCCGAAGGGCTGAAGCAGCTTGATCTCAAGGGTTACGCTGTCGGCGGCCTTGCCGTCGGCGAGCCGCAGGATGTGATGCTGGGCATGCTCGACATCACGCTGCCGGTGCTGCCCACCGAAAAGCCGCGTTACCTGATGGGCGTCGGTACGCCTGACGATATTCTGAAATCGGTGGCGCGCGGCATCGACATGTTCGACTGCGTGATGCCGACCCGTTCCGGTCGTCACGGGCTTGCCTTCACCCGTCGCGGCAGGGTCAATATCCGCAATGCCCGCCATGCGGAGGATATGCGGCCGCTCGATGAGCAGTCAAACTGCCCGGCCTCGCGTGATTACTCCCGCGCCTATCTGCATCATCTCACGCGCTCCAACGAGGCGCTGGGCGGCATGCTGCTCTCCTGGCACAATCTTGCCTATTATCAGGAGCTGATGCAGGGTATCCGCAAGTCGATCGAGGAAGGCCGTTTCGCTGATTTTTATGCGGAAACCATAGAGATGTGGGCGCGGGGCGACATAGACCCGATCTGATTTTTCCCGACCCTTTCTCCTGTTCGGACGCTTTCCTTGGCACATGCGCCTTACGTTCTTTTCCGGGATGACACGACCGGCACGGTGACAGCCTTCACCGAGCCGGAGGAGATCATCGTCGCGGATGAGCCAGAGGCGTTTTTCGCGGCGCTGAAACGCATGGAGCAGCTGCGCCGCGCCGGGAAATACCTTGCCGGCTATATGTCCTACGAGGCGGGTTTCCTGTTCGAGCCGAAACTTGCGGACTTTGCTGCCGAGCCTCGCAACGTGCCGTTCCTTCGCTTCGGCGTCTTTTCCGGCCCACAGCCGGATGAGGGGCGATTTGCGCGGCCCGAAAGTCTGCCGGATGCCGATGCGTTTCTGTCCGATCCCGCGCCCGTATGGAGCCTTGAAGACTATTGCCAGCGCTTCGAGCGGCTGCACGGGCATCTGCGTCGCGGCGACTGTTATCAGGGCAATCTGACGATGCCCGTTCATGCTCGCTGGAGCGGCGATCCGCTCACGGCTTTCTGGTCGCTGGTCGCGCGCCAGCCGGTCAAATATGGCGCGCTGGTCGATCTCGGTGGACCGGTGATCCTGTCGCGCTCACCGGAACTGTTTTTCTCGGTGGACGGGGAAGGTTTCATTGAAACCCACCCGATGAAGGGAACGACGCCGCGCGGTGCGAATGCGCAAGAGGACCGGGCGATCATCGCGGCGATGCTTGAGGATGAAAAGACGCTTGCCGAAAACCGCATGATCGTCGATCTCCTGCGCAACGATATTTCCCGCATCACCGAGGTCGGCAGCCTCCATGTGCCGCGACTGTTCGATATCGAGACCTATCCCACCGTGCACCAGATGGTCAGCCATGTGCGCGCGAAGCTTTTGCCTGATGTGACGGTGGAGGATATTTTCGCGGCGCTTTTTCCCTGCGGTTCGGTGACCGGCGCGCCGAAAATGTGGGCGATGAAGATCCTGCGCGAACTGGAACAGATGCCGCGCGACGCCTATTGCGGTGCTATCGGTTTCATGTCTCCAGCTGGTGAAATGCGTTTTTCGGTGGCGATCCGCACGCTGACCCTGTTCGATGGCGGCCGCGCGATCTTCAATGTTGGCGGCGGTATTGTGTTCGATTCCGATGCCGAGGCGGAATATGATGAGTGTCTGCTGAAATCCAAGTTTGCGGTTGGGGACAGGCTGTTACGGGGGTGATTATCCCGTGCGTTGCATCTCAGTTTACCGGTATTGCGAATCTGTAGGTCGGACATCCCGAAAGAACGATTTAATTTTATCCTGCACATTCCCGTCAGGCGTCGTTACTTCGTAGAAGCTACTGTCGATTGCCCGAATGGTCACCCATTCCTGATCCAAGGCTGGCGACAAGGCAGTAAACTGCCCCCATATCACTTGTTTTGCCTTCTTCGCGAGGTCGGCCAGAACGGCGCCTGAAATACGCGCATCTTTCTGGGCCAACAACTCGAGGTCATCTCGCGATTCACCCACCACCTCAAACCATTCATCGGCGGATTGCAGAGACTTGACCGTGGAAACGACCCAAGTTGCCGTTTGAGAGGCCGGTGCGAGGAGATGAAGGAGGTCGTAAAGATCGGCTGCAATTACGCCCTCGCGAATGTCATAAATTCTTAGTGTTTGATGGGGATTTTCGGATATGAGGGTAGCAATATTGTCTCCAGCCTTATCTCGAGCCGACGTGACAATGGCGATGTCACCATTTTCGATCAGCACTTCCTTCGCAGCCGGATGGCTGAGAAAACCCGAAGGGCTGGCGGTGGCGCCATAGGCGCCCGATTGCAGGATTGCCAGGAGATCACCAGCCTTCAGCTTCGGCAGGGCCGCATTGCGCGCCAGCGTGTCGAGCGGTGTGCAGAGCGGGCCGACGATGGTTGCCGTTTCCTCATAGTCTGCCTGCATCATGGCCGGTGCGACGATGGGGTAGTTACGCTTGACGATCTGGCCGAGATTGCCGGAGGCTGCCAGATGGTGATGCATGCCACCATCCGTCACCACGAAGGTGGTGCCGCGCGAGGTCTTTACCGAATTGACTTCCGCTACATAGATGCCGCCGGGACCGGCGAGGAAGCGGCCGGGTTCGACGATGATGTGAGCATTCGCAATCAGCGGATGCGCATGCATCAAGGCCTTGAGATCGGAAATGGCGGCACTGACCGCTGCAAGATCGAGCGGCGTCTCCCCGGCGAAATAGGGGATGCCGAGGCCGCCGCCGAGATCGATGGTTTCAAGGGGCCTGCCGAGCATTTCGGCCATGCGTGCGGCAAGCAAAATGGAGTGTCTCCATTGGGAGACAAGCATGTCGGCATCGAGGATTTGCGTGCCACCGTAAATATGGACACCGACGAGATTGATATGCCTGATGTCCCTGAACAGCGGCAGGACGTTTTCGAGTTCTTCCTCGTCGAAACCGAAGGCGGTGGCCTTGCCACCCATGCGCATGGCGCCTGCCTGCGCATCCGGCACCGGATTGATGCGGATCGAAGCCTTGACCGGTTTGCCGATCGCCTCGATGCGGGCAATTTCCTCGGCGCTCTCGATATGGATTTCGCCGATACCGCTCTCGATCACCTCAAGCAATTCAGCTTGGCGCTTGCCGGGACCGGCAAAGATGATCTTTTCCGGTGGCACACCTGCCTTGATGGCGGCGCGATATTCACCGACGGAGGCGATTTCTGCGCCAGCGCCTTCTTCACGGAAAAGCGAGATGATGGCGGGCAGGGGATTGGCTTTCACCGAATAGTAGATATCGGCAAAACCACTGAGCGCGGTTGCGAGATCGCGATAGGCGCGGCGCATGGCGCTGGCATCATAGAGGAAGCACGGCGTTCCGGTCTCAGCGACGATATCGCGCACGGCAAGGCCGCCGATGACAAGATCGTTTTCGTCGACTGCGAATTGCGCGGCGGCAAGGGCAGGGCCGTGGCTTTGGGGTTTATCCGTGGGCGCCATTGTCCGTCCGTTCGCGCACCAGCGCGCGGTAATCCACCTTGCCATTGGCCGTGACCGGAAGCCGGTCGACCAGTTCGATGGCGCGCGGAATCATGAAGGGGGCAAGCATTTCGGCAGCTTTTTTGAGAGCTGCCGAGGTATCGATATTCTCGTTGGCGGCGGTTGCCACGGCATGCACCTTCTCGCCTGCAAAGGGGTCCGGCAGGCCGATGACGGCGACCTGCTGGAAAAGGCCAGTCGACATCAGGCTTTCCTCCACCTCGGTCGGGCTGATGCGATAGCCTGACGATTTTATCATCGCATCGTTGCGGGCAACGAAACTGAAGAAGCCGTTCTCGTCTTCCACCGCCAAATCGCCGGAATAACACACGGTCTCGCCGCCGCGTTCGGCCGGAATGAAAGGGTGAGGGCGCAGCACCTTGGCGGTATCTTCCGGCCGGTTCCAGTAACCCAGCGACACGGTCGGGCCGCGATGGACGAGAATGCCGGGCTCACCCGGTTTTGCCCTCTGTCCCTCTGCGGTGACGATGAAGATTTCACATTCGGGGATAGCCTTGCCGATGGAAGTCGGGCGGCGGTCGATTTCATCAGGCGGCAGGAAGGTGGAGCGGAAGGCTTCGGTCAGGCCATACATCAGATAGATTTTGGTGTCCGGTAGCTTTTCGCGCAACGCCCTCACGGTTTCCTGCGGCACGCGTCCGCCGGAGTTGGTGATGTATCGCAACTGCGGCAGCGGCGTTTTCGCCAGCAACGGCGCGGCCCTCGTCAGGATAGCCCAAACGGTCGGCACGCCGGCAAGCCCGGTAATGGCATGGTCGCGCAAGTCCCTGACAATATCATCGCCGAGCCTGAAGGTGGAGATAACAGTGGTCGCACCCTGTTCAACCGCCGTCAGCAACTGGTTCAGGCCGTAATCGAAACTGAAGGGCAAAATGGAGAGAAGGCGGTCTTTTCCGGTGATCTCCAGATAGGTGCGCACGATTCGCGCGCCGGCCAGAAGATTACGGTGCGACAGCATCACGCCCTTGGGCGAGCCGGTGGAGCCGGATGTGTAGAGGATCGCTGCAAGGTCCTCGCCAATTGACGGCGAGACTTTGGCAGGCACGGGCGGGCGGCGGTCGATTTGTTCCGCCAGCAGTACAGTGACCTCGGGCAGGTCTTCCACAGCCGCGTTCAGCTCATCCATCATCGTAGCACTGCTGATGACGATTTTTGCGCCGCAATCCGCGACGATATGGCGGATTTGCTGCGCCTTCAAAAGCGCGTTGACCGGCACGAAGACGCAGGAAGCCATGCTCACGCCGAAGATCGACCAGCATTCCTCTATGCCGCGCGGCAGGAAGATGACGACACGGTCGCCGCGCTCCGTTCCGGCCTCCTGCAATGCCGCCGCACAACGTGCGGCCGCTTCGGAAAATTCGCGATAGCTCAGTGATTTTTCTTTGTAGACAAGCGCCTCATCGCCGCTTTCCGCCCGCGCGGTGAGCAGGTGGTGCAGCAGGATGTGGGTTGTCATCTGCGCCGTTCCTGCGTGACGAAGGCAATCAGATCGGCCGGCGTGCTGAGATTTTCCGGGGTGAAATGTTCATCGTTGAGAACGATGCCGAAACCTTCGCCGAGAAAGATCATCAGTTCGAGAAAACCGAGCGAATCGATCACGCCGCCTTCGAGCAATTGCGTATCTGCGAAAAACGGGGCATGAGCCGGGAAACGCTGCGAGAGGTAGGAATAGATGGTCTCGGAGACATCGACTTCCCTGGGTTTCGCTGAAAGCATGCTTATTCTCCGCTCGTTCGCGCAGTCGGGACTAGTCTCGGCCGAAGCGCATTTTCTTCTTTTCAGGCAAGGTTTAAGCGCGCGTCTTTTAAGAGCGTCCCAATACCCAGGGTGGCAATAACACCAATTCTGAATATGTTTCGTTAATAAACCGTGGGTTCCATGCTCCCTTTACTTGTATTGGCGAGGATTTGAGTATGGCAAATCCGCCGGCGTCTCGCTTCCCATCGGAAGCCGCCATGGTCAATGCAAGCCGGCCTTTGCCAAAAAGATGGCGGGCAATTGCCGAAATGTGCTTCTGGGCGACTTGCCTGTCCTCGCAATAGATGAGGCGGGCGGAGGGCAGCCTTTTGGTTATGGTTTTTAAAAACACTAGCGGATAATGGCTTCCGTCCGCCTCCATGACCGCCACGATGCAGCCGAAACGCGCATGATCTTCCAGCATGTCGCGCGTGGCGGCAGACAGCGTGCCCTGCGGCACTTCGGCAAGCGGGCGCAGCCGCGCCCTGGCCGGGCCGAATGCCTTTAAAGGCAGGGGATAGAAAAGCGTGCAATTCGTCACCGTTGTAAACCCCAGTCTCTCGTTCAGCCTGCAGGCTTCTGGAGACGGGGTGAGATCGGTGAAGATGTCTTCTTCGGAGGATGTCGCCATTTGCAGCATACGCGGTGCAAACCAGCGGCTGGAAGGTTCGACATACCAACTGGACAGGTTGACGACTGTCCTGCCGGTCTCGGCCAGGCGGCTTCGGATTGTCAGAAGAACGCCAACGGCATCGTCGCCCTTCATCAGCAATTGCCCGATGGGGCCGAGATCCTGCCGCTGATGATGGTCGCTTATAAGGGACACGCCAAGCGCCCAGAAAGCCTCGCTCTTTTCCGGAAAACCTTTCGCCAGAAGTGCAACGGCAGCGACGCGGTTTCCGTTGTCGATCGGTACGGTTCTCAGAGGTCGCTCCCGCTATCTGGCGTCGTTTCGGGCAGGGAGGGATTTTTCAACTCCACCGCGCAATATCGGCATACGACGATAGATTTACCGTCCCGTTAATCGGCACGGCTGTAAGCGGAAAGGTCGGTCAATTCATATGGCAGACGCGCGGTGCGCGCCTGCCATTTTGTCAGCCGATCAATAGACCACGACGCCGCGGATGCTCTCGCCCTTGTGCATCAGGTCAAAGCCCTTGTTGATGTCTTCGAGCGGCATCGTGTGGGTGATCATCGGATCGATCTGGATCTTGCCTTCCATGTACCAGTCGACGATCTTCGGCACGTCGGTGCGACCACGCGCGCCGCCGAAGGCCGTGCCCATCCAGTTGCGGCCGGTGACCAGCTGGAACGGACGCGTGGAGATTTCCTGGCCCGCACCCGCAACGCCGATGATGACAGACTTGCCCCAGCCGCGATGCGAGGCTTCCAGCGCCTGGCGCATGACCTTGGTATTGCCGGTGCAGTCGAACGTATAATCCGCACCGCCGATCAGGTCGCCATTGCGCTTCGTCATGTTGACGAGATAGGGCACGATGTCGTCGCCCACTTCCTTCGGGTTGACGAAGTGGGTCATGCCGAACTTCTCGCCCCAGGCCTTGCGGTCATTGTTGATATCGACACCGATGATCATGTCAGCGCCGGCAAGACGCAGGCCTTGCAGAACGTTGAGGCCAATGCCGCCGAGACCGAAGACGATTGCCGTCGAGCCGATCTCCACCTTGGCGGTGTTGATGACGGCGCCGATACCTGTCGTCACGCCACAGCCGATATAGCAGACCTTGTCGAAGGGAGCGTCAGGATTGATCTTGGCAAGAGCGATCTCAGGCAGGACGGTGAAGTTCGAGAAAGTCGAGCAGCCCATATAGTGGTGGATCTTGTCCTTGCCGATCGAGAAGCGCGAGGTGCCGTCAGGCATCACACCCTGGCCCTGGGTGGCGCGGATGGAGGTGCAGAGATTGGTCTTGCGCGATGTGCAGGAATAGCACTCGCGGCATTCCGGCGTGTAGAGCGGGATGACATGATCGCCCTTCTTGACCGAGGTGACGCCGGGACCGACATCAACGACGATGCCTGCACCCTCATGGCCAAGGATGGCCGGAAACAGACCTTCGGGATCGGCACCGGAGAGGGTGAAATCATCGGTGTGGCAGATACCTGTCGCCTTGACCTCGACCAGCACTTCGCCAGCGCGGGGACCTTCGAGTTGAACGGTCATGACCTCAAGCGGTTTCCCTGCCTGAATGGCAACTGCGGCGCGAACGTCCATATTCTATCTCCTGGCATGGTCTCGTGATTGGATAGGGCTGTTTTGCCCGAGCTTGGCGGCAGGGGCAAGGTACAAATCCGTCTTGCCGTATTCAAAAGACGGCAATGCCCGTTACACCTGTGAGGAATTTGCGCACCGTCGCGGGCCTGCCATCAGGGCAATGTTTCGCGTTGTCTTTATATGGTTTACTTCAGCTATTCTAAATTATGAATACGTGATTTAAGTGTATGTTTTTACATATATTTTTCGGAATAAAGGTGACCATTAATTTACAAATTTGGTGTTTATACCACACTATAGAATTTCGAATGGAGCATAACCCGCAGTCGGCGCTGTATTTCGGCGGCTGTTATTAGTTTTTGCATCTCTTGCTTGCAAGTGGCTCGGCTCATTTGCCGCGTGCCGCCATGATCGCGGTGCATCAGCCTTTGCTGAGTTTGTTTGCTGCCGCCCCAATATTCCCTCCGGCTGTGGCGTAGTGTCTGTCCGGATGCGTGGAGGGAAACTGGGCGATTTATTTTAAGGCGGGTGATAGCCAATTTCATGAAGCGGCATTTTCAAAAGTTGAATTTTAAGACAAAACTGGACGGTCTGGCGGAGATTTTCGGGGCGTTTTTGCACGACCGGAGAGCCAGTTTCGTCATTATGACGGCGTTGCTGTTGCCGGTTTTCCTGCTTTTTTTCGGGTTTCTTTTCGAAGGCGGCCGGGCGTTGGCCTATTATAGCCAGTCGAAGCGGGTGGTTGCACAGGCCTGTGAGCGTTCGACAAAACCGACGCGCACGAACGTACCCCTGGATGAGGTGCGCCGTAAAAACGTGCTCGACACGTTCGACGCACTGATCCGTTCCACCAAACAGGATGTGGTCAGTCGCGATGTTAAAATCGACTGGCTGACGACGGATATAGACGCAAAGTTCAGCTACAAAACCGTGTTCGCTGGCATGTTCGGGGCGGAAAAACTGGACTATCAGCTGTCGTACCGTTGTGGCGGTATACCGCCTTATCCACATGACGGTGAGGTCGTTGTCAACAACACCTTCGAAAAGACGCTGAACGGCACGGAACGTATGCTGAAAAACGGCAGAACCGCCAAAACACCCAACGGCTGCTGGGGTGTTTATACCTATGCTGAACTGGGATGGGATGGCGGTACGGGGCCGGGCATCGAGCTTCAGGACTGGAGCAATGCGGATTGCCGGAAGAACCATGGCTGGCAGGGCTACGGGGATCAGGAAAAGGAGAAGGAGACAAGCGCCGGGATGACATGCACCCCAAAGTCACAGGCTACTCTTCCCAAAGAAAACAACGATTCGAAAAACGGCAGCAAGGCGCAAACAGATGGCAAGGACGCCTTGAATTCCGAGCAGGAGCAGCAGTGTACTACAGAAGAGAAGAACAACACGCCCTCGATGCGCAACGGCCAAAATGAGCGAATACCGCCAACCCGCTACGCTGTCGAACTTGACAGTCACTGGGAAGGGCAAAAAAGACGCGACGCCAACAGCTCGATCTTCAAATATGTGGAAATGCATCCCGGCAAATACGAAATCTCGGTCTGGTACAACGGGCGAAACCAAAATTACGAAGGCTCGAACGACATCGATATTTCGCTGCAGGTGTTGCGGCCCCAAATGGGTGTAGAGAAAAAAATTATCCAGATGAGCCAGAAGGCGAATGAAATTCGATGGGAGCGCCGAAGCTACGAGGTCACTGTCGATACTTATTCGCTGTACAAGCTGTCGATCGCCGCCGCTGGAACGAGCGACAGTCTGGGTGGCATCATAACGGCATTCGAGGTCACTTATCTTGACTCGTTTTAAGATATCGCATCGTGACTTCCCCAGTCTCATCCGGTCGCTTGCCACGGATATCCGTGCGGCTACCGCCGTTGAGTTTGGTTTGCTTTTGCCGGTCTATCTCCTGCTGATCTTCGGTATCATCGAAGTTAGTCTCGTGCTTTTCTTCAGCCTCAATATGTCGACGGCGGCCACTGCCGGGACTGAATATCTGCGCAAGGCGGCGGCTGGCCGAACGTCCGTCACCGCGGCGGAGTTCAGGAAGGTTATTGCCTCGAATTTCCTGCTCGCGACAACTGAAGATGATCTGAAAATATCGCTCATTGCCATTGCTGATGCCAACCTTGCTACTACACCGGTGACATTTCCGGTCGAGAACAAATTCGAGGCGCCAAGCAAGGGCGCCGGGCAATATCTTCTGGCGCTGGGGTATGACTGGAAATTCATTCTTCCCACCACCCATCTGCTCGTTCCCAGTTCCGGGAGCAAGCCGCAATTGCAAAATCTCTCTCTGGCGATCACCGCAGTTCGGGTGACGGAATGATTAGTAAGAGATTGAAATATCTATCCATCTCGCTGATAAGTTCGCGCTCTGGCGTTGCCGCGGTGGAATTAGCGCTATTGATGCCTTTGCTCATTCTAGTACTGGCGATGGTGATCGAAATCGGGCGTGGCTGGATGAGCTATGACCGTTTCGTAACAGTTGTGGACAATACGGCCCGTTGGTCGGCCCGATTCCCGGAATTTGAGGAGCGCGTCAGGACGGGCGTCAAATCCTTTGTCATGGCTGCCGGGCGCCCGCTCGAATCTGAAAAGCTTGATCTGACGCTCAGAAGCGCCAAGCTTGTGGGTGGGGTCGCCGTGACCGAGTTCGCCCCATACAATTTTTTTGGCAACGCCGAAAACGTGAAGTGGGACAAGATATTGACGCAAGGAAACTTCAAGACCGAAGAAGCGGTAATCGTAATTTCGGGGCGTTACAAATACCGCCCGCTCATTTCGTTGCTGGGCAATACGGATATCGAGTTCGAATACGTGACGGCGGTAAACCCGTATTTCTCCCGACACTACAAATATCAGAAGGGAAAGTCGGACTGGCTTTTCTGGAATGTTCGCTGACGGCATTGGTCAGGGTCTTCACCCTAGCCAATCCCGTGGCGTTTCAGCGATAATGATCGGTGACGGTTTCTAGGATGACCTCGCCCCCGTTCAACCACGTTGCACAATCCCTCAACGCCCGCGCTGCAACGAGCTGGCGTTTCATGATTGTCTTGTCCTTGCCGCGAAAACGTTTCACGCCTTCCGGCTTGACGATGGAGCCTGGCTCTAGTTCTGGGAAGAGGCCGAAATTGATGTTCATCGGCTGGAAGGAACGTTTGCCCGGCTCATCATTCGAGGAAAGATGCCCGCCGGTGATGTGGTTGAGAAGTGAGCCGAGGGCTGTCGTTGCGGGCGGCAGGCTCGGGGTCTCGCCTTTCCGTTCGGCGGCAGCGAAGCGTCCGGCCAGAAGTCCGACGGAGGCGCTTTCCACATACCCTTCGCAGCCGGTGATCTGGCCTGCAAAACGCAGGTCAGGCCGGGATTTCAGCTTCAGCGATGGATCGAGCAGGATGGGGGAATCGATATAGGTGTTGCGGTGCAGGCCGCCCAAACGGGCGAATTCCGCATTTTCTAGACCCGGGATCATGCGGAATACATCCGCCTGCGCGCCGTATTTCAGTTTGGTCTGGAAACCCACCATGTTGTAAAGCGTGCCGAGCGCATTGTCCTGGCGAAGCTGGACCACGGCATAGGCCTTGACGGTGGGGTTGTGGGCGTTGGTCAGGCCCATCGGTTTCATAGGGCCGTGGCGCAGCGTCTGGCGGCCGCGTTCAGCCATGATCTCGATTGGCAGGCAGCCGTCGAAATAGGGTGTGCCTTCCCATTCCTTGAAACCCACCGTGTCGCCGGCGATCAGCGCGTCGATGAAGGCGTTGTACTGCTCCTCGTTCATCGGGCAGTTGATGTAGTCCTTGCCTGTGCCGCCGGGGCCAACCTTGTCGTAACGCGACTGGTACCAGCAGATATCCATGTTGATGCTGTCGCGGTGCACGATGGGGGCAATGGCGTCAAAGAATGCCAGGGCATCCTCACCCGTCTCGGCCTGAACCGCCGCCGCCAGATCCGGCGAGGTGAGCGGGCCGGTGGCGATGATGCTGCTGCCCCATTCCTTCGGCGGCAGGCCGGAAACCTCTTCGCGCAGGATCGTCACCAGTGGGTGACTTTCGAGCCGGTCTGTTACGGCCTGAGAAAATCCGTCGCGATCGACGGCAAGCGCGCCGCCGGCAGGCACCTGATGCCTGTCGGCGCAGGCCATGATCAACGAGCCGGCAAGCCGCATTTCCGCATGGATGACGCCCACTGCATTGGCGGTCGCATCGTCGGAGCGGAAGGAGTTGGAACAGACCAGTTCCGCCAGCGTATCGCCCTTGTGCGCTTCCGTGCCGCGCACGCCGCGCATTTCGTGCAGGATGACTGGAACGCCGCTTTCAGCGATCTGCCAGGCGGCTTCCGAACCGGCCAGTCCGCCGCCCACGACGTGAATGGGAGAATAGGTCTTGTCTTGCATGCTGGCGCCCATAGGCCGCGTGGGGGCAAAAGCTCCCCTCCGGCGGCTGTCTTTCGAGTGATTGTTCCGCGCGGGTCCCGAAGGACGCGTTTTTCAGGGCGATGCACTACCATGCATGGCTGCGACAGCCAAATGTTTTTGCGGGTGGGACGATTTGGGCGGAGGGAATGTGGTCTCTATGCTTGTAAGCCAAAAATCTCCGGCGAATACCGCCAGAATCAAAAACGGCGCCAGAGGCGCCGCTTTCTTTTACCTGTCGCTCAATCGTCGCGCCCTGGAGGTCGGGCAGCGGGACGATCTTTTACGCCTTAGCGGAACGAACGGGAAGCTACGTTACGGATGTCGTAACGTGTCAGGCCGATGTCGCTCAGGGCCTGGTTGGACAGGCTGCCAAGTTCGTTGATCGTGCGACGGTAGGAGATCCAGTTCTTTGCAATGCGGATAGGGTTCATGATCGTTTCCTCAATCTTTCTTTGATTTCGTCGGCCGGCTCAGTGTTTCTGTGCTCTCGGCTGTTGAGGTTTTATATATAGACATTGAGCCATGTTGTGCAGTGCAGAATTTAGGCGACTGCCATGCATTTGTGCACTATGTCGGCTAAATTTGCGGCTTTGACTACCGTATGAGCAAAATATGAGCGGAAATGCCTGTCTTTCGGGCGGTTTTGAAGGGGTTTGCGGCCATTGGCGGTGATAGACCGGCTTTTTGCTCCCCTCAGCGGTGCTTGAAGGGCGTTCGGGCTCTCCAGACATGCCGGATGCAGCCGCCTAATCGATGCATTTTTCATCTGTTTGTCACGCGCACATGCCGGTGGGGCGGCGCGGCTCGATCCCGAGAGGGTGCCAGAACGAAAAAAAGGCCGGAGGCGGGAGCCTCTGGCCTTTTGGGAGGGTCGTCTCGCATCCGCCGCTTCAAGCGGCGAAGCGTATTAGATGCCGACGGCGGTGCGTGCGACGCGACGGATGTCCTGACGGCCAATGCCGAGGTCATTCAGTTCGCGGTCGGTCATGCGGCCGAGTTCGGTTACGGTCTGACGATACTTGCGCCAGTTGGTGAGCGAGCGTGTAATGTTCATTGTCATCTTCCTCTTCGTGCTGTCCAGCGTTTCCGGCCCGTCTTGGGAGGATTAGGCTCGGGGCTGAACTCGATCTCTGTATGACCATGAATATAATCGGTTTAATAAAAACAAAAACAGACAAAGCAAGATGCCACCTATGCATGGAACGCAAAGCAAGCCGGTAAATGACCCCAATTGCGGCGGATACTGCATAATTTGTGACCAATTTGTGTGCTTTTAGTGAACTTGGCGGCATCTGTCGCTGCCAAGCCGTGCGGTCCGGCTGAATACCAGGGGTCGGGCAGGGCAGAGGCAAGGATGGGGATGCAAAGGTCGTTCGTATAAGGGATTCGGCTGGAGGCGCGCATTCTCGTAAAATGACGGGCGGCATGTCCTATATATAATGTCCTGTAGCCGCATAAATGTTGCGCGTTTTTCCTGTCGGAACATGTGAAGCCGGACGGGAAAGAGTGAGAAGGCGTGCGCAGCTTTGCGACCCCTCGTGTCATCGTCTGCGGGCGCGCCGTTCTCTTTCGTGCGGGCACGAAACGGCAAGAACGTACCGGCCGGCTTTTGCGGCTGGGGCGGGGACCCAAGAAAAGTCCGGGCGAAACGGGACGCGGCGATAAGGCGTGCTTGACCCTTCCAGAACATTGTGACATACCGCCGCCCAACGTGCGGGTATGGCGGAATTGGTAGACGCATTGGTTTTAGGTACCAACGCTTCGGCGTGGGAGTTCGAGTCTCTCTACCCGCACCACAAGTAAAGCATGGCTGTGCCACGCTTGTGCCAGAGTGCATCCTTAGTGATGCAGGGAGCTTCGGGGTTCATCATCCCCTTCGCGCCCTTGTCTCCTGCGCGAGCGCAATTTTGTCCGGCAGGCGCTTGTGTGAAGAAATAATGGAAGCCACGGCCGGGGAACGACGTTTCCGGCGCAGTGCTCGAAAGTAAACCAACGGCTGTCTGAGCACCGCCGCCATGATGTGAAGGTTTGAGAAAATGCAGGTTATCGAAACGCTGGCTGAAGGCCTGAAGCGCGAACTCAAGGTCGTTATCCCGGCTGCCGACATGAAGGCCCGTCTGGACGAGCGCCTGGTTGACGCCAAGGACAAGGTTCGCATCAACGGTTTCCGTCCCGGCAAGGTGCCGATGGGCCATCTGAAGAAGATGTATGGCAAGTCCATCATGGCCGACCTCGTCAACGAGCTGGTTCGTGAAAAGCCTTCCGAAATCCTTTCCAGCCGCGGTGAGAAGTCTGCAACGCAGCCGGCCATCTCCATGACCGAAGACGAGCAGGAAGCCGAAAAGATCCTTTCGGCTGAAACCGATTTCGAATTCACCGTTGCCTACGAAATCATTCCGGCCATCGAACTGAAGGCCAATGACGGCATCAAGGTTACCCGCGAAGTTGTTGAAGTCTCCGAAGACGAAATCAACGAGCAGATCCTCAAGATCGCTGAGAGCGCCCGTACCTTTGAAGCCAAGAAGGGCAAAGCCGCCGAAGGCGACCGCGTCACCATGAACTATCTCGGCAAGGTTGACGGCGAAGCCTTCGATGGCGGCGCTGCTGAAGACGCTGAACTGGTTCTCGGTTCTGGCCGCTTCATCCCCGGCTTCGAAGACCAGCTCGTTGGCGTCAAGGCCGGCGACGAAAAGACCATCACCGTGACTTTCCCGGCTGACTACCCGGCTGCGAACCTCGCAGGCAAGGAAGCCAACTTCGACATCACCGTCAAGGAAGTTGCTGCTGCCGCTGCTGTTGAAATCAACGACGAACTGGCGGAAAAGCTCGGTCTCGAATCGGCTGAAAAGCTGAAGGAAATCGTTCGCGGCCAGATCGAAAGCCAGTACGGCAACGTAACCCGCCAGAAGGTCAAGCGTCAGATTCTCGACCAGCTCGACGAAATGTACAAGTTCGACACGCCGGCTGGCCTCGTCGATGCCGAATTCGACAACATCTGGCGCCAGATCAACACCGATCTTGCCCAGTCCGGCAAGACCTTCGCTGACGAAGACACCACGGAAGAAGAAGCCCGCGAAGAATATCGTAAGCTCGCTGAACGCCGCGTTCGTCTCGGCCTCGTTCTCTCCGAAATCGGCGAAAAGGCCGGCGTCGAAGTGACCGAAGAAGAAATGCAGCGCGCGCTGTTCCAGCAGCTGCAGCAGTTCCCCGGCCAGCAGAAGGAAATCCTCGATTTCTTCCGCAACACCCCCGGCGCTTCCGCTTCGCTGCGCGCTCCGATCTTCGAAGAAAAGGTCATAGACAAGCTGCTCACGGAAATCTCGGTAACGGACAAGACCGTTTCCAAGGAAGAGCTTCTGGCTGACGACGGCGAAGAAGCAACGGAAACCAAGAAGAAGGCGCCTGCCAAGAAAAAGGCTGCTGCCAAAGCTGACGACGCCGCTGAAGGCGAAGAAGCCGCTCCGAAGAAGAAGGCTCCGGCCAAGAAGAAGGCCACTGAGGCCGACGCCGAATAATCTTGGCTGGCGAAAGCTGAATGAATGGAAGGGCCGTGGCGAAAGCTGCGGCCTTTTTTGTTTCGTCTGGGCGATGCGGTCCATCCGCCTTGCGCGGTGGCCAGCGGGCCCAAATCGCGCCGCTGACCGATCTCGCCTGTTAAAATTGCTCCCGGCTATCGCTTCTGGGATCATTATTCACCTGATGAGGCGCATATAGATCGCTGCGGGCTTTTCGCCGCCATGGTCGTGCGGGATTTTCACGATCGATAGCAATGTCTGCTATTGCGATAGCCGGTAAACCGTTCATCGGGCATTGCGCCACCCAACGGCCATCCGGTGCGGCGATTCCCGAGGGAGCAGCTGTACTCTGAGCCGCCAGGGTGGAATAGCTGGCCCAATAGGTGTTGCTCACCGCATGCCCCAATATTTCGGCTGCAAAAGCCGGGGCATTGGACGGGCCATCACCTGCGGTGGAAAACAGCACGCAATCGACGTTCAGCTTCTCGTATTCCATGAATATTTCTGGGTAGTGCGCCTCCATGCCGAGCGCGCAACCAAAACGGAAGCCATCGATTTCAAACGTCACCCGTACAGTTCCCGGCGAGTACATGAACGAGATTTTGGTGTTCGACAGCAGGCGCTCATCGTAGCGAGTTATAAGCTTCCCGCGATCGGAGATGACGTACAGGCTGTTATACGGTCGATGTGGCGGAGTAAGCTGATGGACGGACCCGAGAATCGTCCAAAGCTTCAGCCTTCGCGCCAGTTTTCTGCTCGCTTCCAGTTCTCTGCGCAGAGTTTCCCATTCAAAGCGCGTCCAGTCGGAAGGCCCGATTTCTCTCGGCCCAGTTTCGGACATGATGCGTTTATTGGGCCAGCACGTTGCCCCTTCCGGAAAATGGATGAGACGGGCGCCGGCCTTATGGGCATCGCACATGAGGCGACGCATTTCTTGCCCGGCTGCTTTCAGTGCCGAAACCATACGAGGGTCGTCGACCAGCGAAGTTTGCGCGACAGCCATTCGTAAAGAAGGGCTAACTGGCATGTCGGGCGTTCGGCGGATATGCTTGAGCGCCGCCGTATAGGACTCGCCGGTTTTCGCTGCACGAGCTCTTACACGGCGTTTGAAATTATTATTTTGCGTCATGATCAGGCCTTTCACGTCCCGGACGCGATTCCCCAGCAACCCGCCCGAAACGATCGGACCAAGACAGTAGCCTGAGACAACGACAGTCCCTTTGCCTCCGTTCAAGACCATGCTGGGGAAGGTCTGGGAGGTTAGGCTCAGGCTTCGCCTTTTTGTCACTATCAGTGGGAAAACGTTGAGTCGTCAAGCGACCGCAATTTCGCATTACATGAAGCGGAGAATTCGACACTCCGACATCTTCACGTCTTTCTCGACTATTATCTTCAGAAGGCATGACAGGACGTTGGGCAGTCGCGGCGATGGGCAGAAGAAATTATTTGATCGAGGGTGTCTCCGGGGCTGGTAAAACCTCGGTTGCAACGGAACTTCAGCAACGCGGCTTTCATGTGATTCACGGCGACCGTGAACTGGCTTACAAAGGCGACCCCGAAACGGGCGAACCCATGGATGTCGCGCTGTTTCAGGGCGACGACACAAAAATCGCCTTCCGTCACCGACATCATATCTGGAATGTCGAAAAAGTTCGGCAGCTTGTGGCTGATCAAGAGCACGCCGTCACCTTCTTCTGTGGCGGATCGAGAAATTTTCGACGCTTTATAGATCTGTTCGACGAGGTCTTCATTCTGGATATCGATGCAGCGACCTTACAAAGACGGCTGGCTGCCAGGCCCGAGGATGAGTTCGGTGGCAATCTGGCCGAAAGACAATTTGTCCTGCAACTCCACGCAACGAAAGAAGACCTTCCAGTCGGTGCATCTGCCATTGATTCATCGAGGTCTTTGGGAGTGGTAGTGGATGATATTCTGGCGCGTTGCGTCGTTCCGAAGGCAGGAAATTAACACGCTGCGCTTCCCGTCACCTTCGTTTTGATCACAATGCAGTGCAGCATGATTTTTTGCTGCATCTGCTCTTGTTCATCTCCCGTTCATCTGGCACCCTGCGCAGCATGATTTGCCTTGGCTGCCTGTGCAGCCGTCAAGGAAACATGGCCGCCAACGCGCGGCTGTCATCGCTGCCAAAACCTTTGGCCTTAAGCTTTTACCGTGCCTGCCGGGTTCACCCGGTGCGCCCTTAATTTGCCAGGGGACAAGATATGTCGCCACGAACGGGCTTCGCCCTGTTGTTCTCTCTGTTCGCCGCGATTGGCACCAACGCCCATGCCGATGAGGCTGGTTTGATCTGGAAGCCGGTCAAGAATTCCGATCGTTCCTATACGGCGCGTATCGGTGCGAAGCTGCCGGTCGAGACGCCGATCCGGGCGGGGCTGGAAATGGGCATGAATGCCTCCAGGACGGGGCAGGTGGTGGATACGCCAGTAAGGTTGTGGGGCAATGTCACGCTTTTGGCGGAACAGTTGCCCGGCGTGTCGCTTGCCCGTGATGTCGGCGTTCTCTTCAACGCGTTGACGGGGTCGAGCAGCGTTTCCATGACGTCACGACAGAAACGCATCGTTACGCCGGAACTGGATATCGAGGCCAACCGCAATTTCACGGTGCGTTATGACGGCACGGCGCAGCAATGGAACGGGCTGGATGTATCGCAGTCGCTGCGCCTTTCCCGCTCGGAAACCGGCACGGCTTTCGTGCTGACGGGGGCAAGCCGCAACAGCTTCAACGAGTTCAGCAGCGGCGTGGCCGTGGAGCAGAAGATCGGCGATCACCTGACAGTGCGCGGAACGCTCGATCAGGGATATGCGGATCATTTTCGGCCGGGTGTGAGTGCGCGGTATAGTATTCGGTGGTGAGGGGCGTCACCGGTTATCGTATGGATGAGCAGAAGGTGATAGACGTTCTTGCGTCGCATTCGGCGTCATCCTTGGGCTAGTCCCATGGATCTAATCACGTCGCATAAAGTCGCGACGTTGCAGAGGCTCGGGACAGGCCCGAGCATGACGGAGGAGAGGTTTGCGCACATTGCAAACGATCTCCACCTGCAACAGCCAGCCTCAATCCTTCTTCAGCTCACCCATGCGGTTCCACGCGTCGAGACCGGCAATCTTGTAGGCCTCGGCAAGTGTGGGGTAGTTGAAGGTGTTCTCGACGAAATACTCCACCGTACCCTTCAGGTTCAGCACGGCCTGGCCGATATGCACCAGTTCGGTGGCACCTTCGCCGACGATGTGGACGCCGAGCAGACGGCGGGTTTTCAGCGAGAAGATCATCTTCAGCAACCCGCTGTCGAGACCCATGATATGGCCGCGTGAGGTTTCGCGGAAATGGGCGATGCCGCATTCGTAGGGAATGTGGCGTTCAGTGACTTCTTCTTCCGTCAGGCCGCAGGTGGAGATTTCCGGAACGGCATAGATGCCGTAAGGGAAGAACTGCGGCGGTTCACCGGCCGGTGCACCGACCGCGTGGCGGGCGGCGATACGGCCCTGTTCCATCGAGGTGGAGGCGAGGCTCGGAAAACCGATGATATCGCCGGCGGCGTAAATGTTCGGCACTGTTGTCTGGAAGGTCTCGGGATTGACCTTCAGGCGGCCGCGGCTGTCGGCTTCCAGCCCACAGGCGGAAAGATTGAGCGTATCGGTTGCGCCGACGCGTCCGGCGGCGAACAAAACCGTCTCGGCTTTAAGGACGCGGCCGTTGCTGAGCGAAACGAGGCATTTGCCGCTGTCGTCGCGCTCCACCTTTTCCGCTTTCTGGCCGAAGATCAGCTTCATGTTACGGTCGCGCAACTGATAGGTGAAGTCCTCGACGATTTCCTTGTCGATGAATTCCAGCATGGTTTCGCGCGGTTCCACCACCGTTACCTGCGTGTCGAGCGCACTGAAGATCGTGGCATATTCGATGCCGATGACGCCCGCGCCGACAACGACCATGGAGCGCGGCAGTTCCTTGATCTCGAGTATCTCGTCCGAGTCGAGCACTGCCGCGCCGTCGAAGGGAATATGCGGTGGCCGGTAGGGCCGCGTGCCGATGGCGAGCAGAATGGAAGCGCCGGTGACGTTCATGACTTCACCGTCGTTCTTCACCACCTTCACCGTGTTGGCATCAACGAAGCTTGCCGTGCCGCGAATGTGCTGCACGCGGTTGCGGGCGAACTGGTGTTCCAGCACCTCGACCTCGTGGTCGAGCGTGATCAGCAGGCGGCGGCGCAGATCGTCCGCGTCGATTTCCTGCTTGACGCGGTAGGAGCGGCCGTAAAAACCGCGTTCGCGCCAGCCGGTGAGATTGAGCGCGGTTTCGCGCAATGTCTTGGAAGGGATGGTACCTGTGTGCACCGAAACGCCGCCGACGCGGCTGCCCTTCTCGATGACCAGAACCCTCTTTTCGAGCTTGGCGGCCTGGATGGCGGCGCGTCTTCCCGCCGGACCGCTGCCGATAACAATCAGATCGAACTGGTACATGAAAACCCCGGAACAGAATGTATTGCAATGACCGGATGTCGCATCCGGGATGGCGCTGCCGCGAAATGGTCGTGATGCCATTTTGACCAGGGGAAGTGATTCCCTTGTCAGCCTTGCACACAAGAGTGCAATGCAACAAACGCCTGCGTCAATCTGTAGCGCAATAATCTGACGGATTCGTAACCGTTTTGTCCGCTTGTCGTTTTGCGACGCAAAGATGCGCCTTTGCGCCCGGAACGGCCTTCGCCGTCGGGTTTTCGCGGTTTCAGACGGGTTGTGCCCGGTCACGCGCTGATTGGGGTTGGAGTGGACGGATGCTTGCGCGACCGGGCCTTTCCAGAAAGCCGTATTTCGCAAGAGGCAGTGCACGGCCTTTTGCGAAATGGTCCTGTCACCATGAACGTGCCACCGTTCCCACCACCAGGACCGTCCTTCGGTTTACGCCACGTCTGGCGTCTACCCGGCAGGACTGCATTCAAGATAACAGGGTAAGGCGGGGCGGGGAAAAGCGGGGATGGATTTTCGCGCGCCGGTTCTTTCTCGTCAGTCTTCTTTCCGGGTCACATGGCGGTGAAGGGCAGCGAGGTCCTGCCTGAGTGCTGCCAGTTCGGCCAGTACCTTCACGTCGATCTTTTCGTGCAGAGACAGCACCTCAAGCTCGGCTTTCAGGTTCACCTCATAATCCTTGGCGGCCTCGAAACGGTCGCGGGCGGCCTGCCGGTTCTGCGACATCATGATGATCGGCGCCTGAATGGCCGCGAGCATGGAGAGCAGAAGATTGAGGAAGATGAAGGGGTAGGGGTCGAAGGCCCGCGTCGTCAGCACGATGGTGTTGATGATTGCCCAGAACACCAGGAAAAAGCAGAAGCTGAGGATAAATCCCCAGGAGCCGCCAACCCTTGCAATGCTGTCGGCCAGCCTGTCGCCCAGGTTTGCCCCAGCGGAAAATTCCGCATTGGTGTCGGTCGAGACCAGCTTTTTCTGGTGCGACAGTTCCAGAATACGACGCTCGACCTCGCCGATTTCCCGGGAGGAGCGCTTGAAGTGCGAAACGATATAGTCGGAGATGTCTGACACGGTGCTTCTCGTGGTGCTGATGGTTCGGTACGGCCCTGTCGAGATAAACCCGCATGGCAAAGGAATTCAAACGATTTCCGCTGCCATGCCGTTCAGCCATCCAGACCCATCAGACAGAGGGCTTAGCGTCGTTTACCCAGTTGAAGCCGGGGAAGAAGCGCTCTCGGCCATATTGCTCGCCGAACATCATGTCGAATTGCAGCAGGCGATAATTGCGCACCACGTCCGGAATGGAATTGGGTGAAATCGACCAGTCGGGCAGGGCCTTGCCATCCGTTGCCACCAGCATATGCCGGTCGACAACGGAAAACGCATCCTGCACTTCACCCAAAGTCCCCGTATAGAAGGGGTCTGAGAAACCGGCTGTTTTCAGTACGTGATAGGGCAGCAGCGCCGGGCTGATGGTGCCGATATTCTTGCGCACGCCCGTCTTCGAGGACCAGACGACAAGCGGCGTCTCGTGTTCCTTTTTCATGACTTCCAGCGGCGCGCGGCGGCTGGCCACCATGCCCGGCATGTAGCCGCTTTCCACGAATGTCTGGCCAAGCGGCGGCAGGTGATCGCCGAAGAGCACTATGATTGTTTCGCGCTCGCGCTTTTTTGCCCAGCGCATCAGCTTCAGAAGGGCGTCGTCGGCCTCCGCCACGCCCTGCGCATAGGTACCAAGCGCCTGCGATGCGGAAGCGGAAAGATCGCCCTCTACGCCGATGGCGTCGCTGGCATAACGGGCCGCCTCGTAAGGTCCATGTCCCTGCAGGGTGACGGCGAAGAGGAAGAGCGGGTTGCGCGCATCGTCCGCGGCCACCATGATCTGGTCCATCAGCGCGTCGTCGGAGGCGAAGTTGCCGCGCTTTTCCATGGGCGGCAATGTCTCTTCCGAGCGGAACTCCTCGAAGCCGAAATTCCTGTAGACTTCCTTGCGGTTCCAGAACCATTCCTGAAACGGA
Organism: Rhizobium sp. Root491; assembly: GCF_001427205.1. NCBI lineage: Bacteria > Pseudomonadati > Pseudomonadota > Alphaproteobacteria > Hyphomicrobiales > Rhizobiaceae > Rhizobium > Rhizobium sp. Root491. Next base: position 186,575 of record NZ_LMFF01000016.1, on the reverse strand, counting down.
TGCATGGCGATGGCCGAATATCCTTCGCCACGGAAGAAGCTGGCAAGCGAGGGCACCGGGCGGCGGATATATTGCTGGTAAGGAATGCTGCCATAGGGCAGGAAGGCGTTGGAAAAGCCGGTCAGCGCCTCGAATTCCACATTCGCCGTCATGCCGCCGAATTCCGGCGAGAACACGTTGCCGGATTGCTTGGCGCGGATGTTGGGCATCGGATCGGCAGAGAGCTTCACGTTTTCAAGCCGTGTCGGATCCCACAGCGATTCGCTCATCAACATGATGACATCAGGGTAATCGCCCGTGTTGGCGGCAAAGGCGGCGGGTTCCGAGGTCAGGTCCGCAATGCTGTTTTCGCCGTAACCCTGCGGCGCCGAGACGTTGGCCATGGGAATATTGAAGGCAAAGGCCATCAGGAAACCGTTATGGCGGTAATTCTCCTGTTGATCCCACATCATGGGGATGATGTTGAGACGATCGCGCACCCACGAATAATGCGAATAGTCCATGAGCGAGGCGAGGCCGGCCAGAAGCGGCAGCGCCAGCACAAGACCTGCGGCGCGTTCGCGCCAGCTCAAGCCCGGCGAATAACGCCGCGCCAGCAGCCACAGGGTGGAAAGGGCCGCAACCGTGGCGCAAAGGCCAAGGCCGACCAGCACGGCCGTCAGCGGCTGGGCTTTCAGCATGGTGGGCAGAAGCTCGAGGATCTGCCGGCCGAACAGCAGGTCGGAGGGATAAAGCGGATCGGAGAGATAGGTCTGTTTCTGCGCGGAAATAAGCCCTGTCAGCGCGCAAAGCGGCGCAACGGCGATGAGCGACAGGTAACGGCGGCCGAGGATGGAATCCAGCGCTACGAGCAGCAGCAGCACGGCGGCGATGTTGGTCATGCCGGGGCGGGCGGATGAGGTGAGGAAGGTGCCGACATCAACTAGCGAACCGCGGGCGATCCATTCCAGCGCGACGACAAGCACGACCGACGAAAATGTCAGATTGGCAAGCGTGTAGGCCTTACCCGAAAGCTTGGAAAGGCTCCGCGTCCATGCAGGCGAAAAGACAAAATCAGCCTTTTCGGAAGCCGTTGTTTTTGGCGCCGAATTTCTCAAACTCATACTCCGGTATTACGAGGCAACACCGCGCAATTCGGGGAGATGAATCGGGGCGTCGCAAAACTGTCATGTAACTGTCACATAAGCGCGATGAACGCGACATGAACTTTGCGGAGTGTGGCCGGTGCGGTGATAACCTTAGCGTGAATGCCTGTTGCGGCTTCATCCTATCAAGGTGGTGCGGCATGCAATTGCCGCGTTGCGGAGCGGGCACGGGCGCGGTATTGAAAAGCCATGAGCGACAGACACGACATCAAAAACCATCTTCGAATTGCCGTCGGGCAGTTCAATCCGACTGTTGGCGACGTGGCGGGCAATCTCGCCAGGGCGCGCGAAGCACGGGCCGATGCGGCGACGCAGGGTGCCGATCTCCTGCTTCTGACCGAGCTGTTCATATCCGGCTATCCGCCGGAAGACCTGGTATTGAAGCCGGCTTTTCTGAAAGCGTGCCTGAAGGCCGTGGAAGAACTGGCGGCGGAAACCGCCGATGGCGGGCCGGGCGTCGTCATCGGTTTTCCGCGTCAGGGCGAAACGGGCCGGCACAATTCGGTTGCGCTTCTGGATGGCGGCAAGATCATCGCGCTGCGTGACAAGATCGACCTGCCGAATTACGGCGAGTTCGATGAAAAACGCGTTTTCGCCGAAGGTTCGATCTCCGGTCCCTATAATTTCCGCGGTGTCAGGATCGGCATTCCGATCTGCGAGGAAATCTGGAACGATATGGGTGTGTGCGAAACGCTTGCCGAAAGCGGGGCGGAAATCCTGCTGGTGCCGAATGGTTCGCCCTATTATCGCGGCAAGCTGGATGTGCGCCATCAGGTGGCGCTGAAGCAGGTAATCGAAAGCGGCTTGCCGCTGGTCTTCGCCAATCAGCTTGGCGGGCAGGACGAGCTGGTTTTCGACGGCGCGAGCTTCGGTTTCAACGCCGACAAGACCCTTGCCTTCCAGATGAGCCAGTTCGAAGCGACCCTTGCCGTTACCGATTGGAAACGCACCGCAGAAGGCTGGCGCTGCGAGAGCGGTCCTTTCTCGAAAATCCCTGAAGGCGAGGAGGCGGATTACCGCGCCTGCATGCTGGGCTTTCGCGATTACGTCAACAAGAACGGCTTCAAGAGCGTGGTTCTCGGCCTTTCCGGCGGTATCGATTCGGCGATCTGCGCTGCGCTTGCTGTTGATGCGCTGGGCGAAGAGCGGGTGCGCTGCATCATGCTGCCGTATCGTTACACCTCCGAGGATTCGCTGAAGGACGCAGCCGATTGCGCCAGAGCGCTTGGCTGCCGTTACGATATCGTGCCCATTGCCGAACCTGTGGAGGGGTTCCTGTCGGCGCTTTCGGAAATGTTCGAAGGCACGGAAGAAGGCATTACCGAAGAAAACCTGCAGAGCCGTACACGCGGCACCATTCTCATGGCCGTTTCCAACAAGTTCGGCTCAATGGTGGTGACAACAGGCAACAAGTCGGAAATGTCGGTGGGGTATGCGACGCTTTATGGCGACATGAATGGCGGTTTCAATCCCATCAAGGACCTCTACAAGATGCAGGTCTACGCCATCTCCAGCTGGCGCAATTCCCATGTGCCGCCGGGCGCGCTCGGGCCATCCGGCGAAGTGATCCCCGCCAATATCATCTCCAAGGCGCCATCCGCCGAATTGCGACCCAACCAGACAGACCAGGATTCGCTGCCGCCCTATCCGGTGCTGGACGATATTCTGGAGTGCCTGGTGGAAAAGGAAATGTCGGTCGAGGAAATCCTCGCGCGTGGCCATGATATCGCGACGGTGCACCGGATCGAGCATCTGCTCTATCTCGCCGAATACAAACGCCGCCAATCCGCGCCCGGGGTGAAGATCACCAAGAAGAACTTCGGCCGCGATCGCCGTTATCCGATTACCAACCGGTTCAGGGACAGGTAGTCGAAGGAGGGCATGGAGGGAGCTTGCTGGACCCCGAATCTAGTTCGGGGTGACGGAGTGCGGATGCTGCGGCTTCGCCATATATCGATGGCGAAGAAGCATCCTTTTCCTCCAACGGCGCGGACACGCCGCGCCGTCTCCCTATCTCGTTAAATAACCTGCCCCACATCGATGCGGTTACCATCCGGGTCTTCGAAAACGAAGGCCCGCAGGCCATAATCCTTGTCCTGCAGACTTTTGATGATGCGAAGCCCGTGGCTTTTGCAAAGCGCATGCAGCGCGTCGGCGTCGCTGACCAGCATATGCGCCACATTGAAGGGGGCCGGTTTGTGCGTTGACTGCAATGTCAGGTGCAACTCGGCGTTACCTTGTTTCAGGATCATGAAACCGACAGGGTTGCCGTTTTCGAAGGTCTTTTCGAAGCCCAGCACACGGACATAAAAGTCATGGGCCTTCTCGATATTCTTGACAGGAAGCATTGCGGCGATCCGACCGAAGCGGATGCCGTGATCGGCGATGGTGTTCATCGCGGAACCTCGGATCTGGGAGAAACGGGCAGGGGTGCGGGCGGTGCCGGAACGCTGCTGTTTTTTCCTATTTGAATTTGCAGGGCGGTGCCTGCGGCAATAGGATCATAATCACGGCGGTGGCGGATGCAAACGGAATGTTTGTGCCATTCAACGCTCCACGCCAGACGATCGACAGGCCTGGGAGGCAGCATGCGCAGTTCCATCGAAATCTTCAACATCCGCACTCGGCAGATGCGGGTGGTCTGGCAGACGCCGGAGCTGTTCGAGGCTCCGAACTGGTCGCCGGACGGGAAATACCTGCTTCTGAACTGCGACGGTCTGCTTTATCGCCTGTCACTTGCCGGCGACCCTTCGCCGGAAAAGGTCGATACCGGCTTTGCGACAATCTGCAACAATGACCACGGCATTTCGCCTGACGGTTCGCTTTATGCCATTTCCGACAAGGTGGAGTTCGGCAAGAGTGCCATCTATCTGCTGCCTTCGACGGGCGGAACGCCGCGGCTGATGACGAGGAACCTTCCCTCCTACTGGCACGGCTGGTCGCCGGACGGGAAAGGTTTCGCCTATTGCGGCATTCGCGATCAGGTTTTCGATATTTATTCCATGGACATAGACAGCGGCGTTGAGACACGCCTTACCCATGGTGAGGGCCGCAATGACGGGCCGGATTATTCGCCGGATGGAGAATGGATCTATTTCAACTCCAGCCGCACCGGCCAGATGCAGATCTGGCGCGTGCGGGTGGATGGCTCGGCCGTCGAGCGTATCACCGACAGCGCCTACGGCGACTGGTTCCCGCATCCGTCTCCCAGCGGTGACAAGGTCGTCTTCGTCTCCTACGACGCCGATGTCTTCGACCATCCGCGCGACCTCAACGTGCGCGTGCGGCTGATGGATATGGATGGCGGCAATGCCGAAACGCTGTTTGACCTTTTCGGCGGGCAGGGAACGATGAATTCGCCCAACTGGTCACCGGACGGGGATGAGTTCGCTTATGTGCGGTATTTTCCCGTTGGGTGATGCGGTAGGGGGTGCTTCAGCCGGCGCGCGTCTGCGCGGCGGCTGAAGGGCGCAATACGCAGGTGAGGTGGCCACGGTCACATTGCCGCATCGCTGCGCAAGATACTTGTATTTGCAATCTTTGTTGCTCATAAGCTTCTTCGTCAGGTGCCCGCCCTTTAGGGCGGGAGAATCGGGAATCCGGTGCAAGACCGGAACGTGCCCAGCGCTGTGAGGCGGATGCCCTTTTTCTTGATGCCACTGAATCCATTCGGGAAGGCGAAAGTGGGCGGATGAAGCCGAGTCAGAAGACCGGCCTGACAGGATAGACCAGACCGCGTGGACGGCGGCAGGTTGTTGCAGCAGCGCGTCGTGCAGGCGAAAACCGGAGCCGGTTTTCGTGGCGGCGCGCCAGCATTGTTGGGGATAGACGATGCCGACCGATCCACTCGCGACCAGTTCGCTCGACGCCAATGCATTCGATCACGCGCTTTCGCCCGCCTATCCGTTTTCCGAGGGGGAGCGAGAGGCGATCTACCGTGCCATCGAAACCCGCCGTGATGTGCGCGACCAGTTCCTTCCGGATCCATTGCCGGAAGATGTGGTCGAGCGCTTGCTGAAGGCGGCGCATTCCGCGCCTTCGGTCGGTTTCATGCAGCCGTGGAATTTCACGCTCGTCACTGACGGTGCGGTCAGGCAGGCAGCCTGGGTTGCCTTCAGCCGCGCCAATGGCGAGGCGGCGGCGATGTTCGAGGGGGAGCAGCAGGCGCTTTACCGCAGCCTCAAGCTTGAGGGCATCCGCAAGGCGCCGCTCAGCATCTGCGTCACCTGCGATCCGACGCGTGGCGGCAAGGTGGTGCTGGGCCGTACCCACAATCCGCGCACCGATGTCTATTCCACCGTCTGCGCCATCCAGAACCTCTGGCTTGCAGCGCGCGCCGAAGGCATCGGCGTCGGCTGGGTCAGCATTTTCCACGATAGCGACATTCGCACCATTCTGGAGATTCCCGACCACATCGAGATCGTCGCCTGGCTATGCCTCGGCCGCGTCGATACACTTTATACCGAGCCGGAACTGGCGGTGAAGGGTTGGCGCCAGCGCGTGCCGCTGGAGGAGCTGGTGTTTCGCAATCGCTGGGGTGGACGGTAAAGAGAAGACGCGACCATCTTGTGAGTGAGACAGAGCGTTGCCAACTCCATACCGCGTGCTTGATGGGAGCTATTGCTGCGGCTGAATGCCCTTCAGCGCCGGGTTTTTCAGGTCGATCCGCCCTGTCTGGTCGGGCAGGAATTTAGGGCCGATGACGCGGACCCTGCTGTTGTTCGGGTCATAGTCGCGTTCCGGAACCGGTTGTTCCGGCGGCTTTGCGGCCTGCTGCAGTTCGGTTGGTTTTTTGGGGGTGTCGCCTTGCGGTGATGGAATGGTCGTGATGCTGGAATAGGGTTTCTCAGCTTCCGGCCGCGCAGCCTCCTGCTGCTTCATCTCCTCGTGATAGGCGGCCATGTTGCAGGCGCAGCCTGGGGCTTTCGTTGAGGCATTTCGATAGGCAAAGGCGGTCGGCAGGTCCTTGTAGGGCTTTCCTGTTTCAGCCGAGACCATGTCAGCCGTTTCCTGCTCCGTCATGGAGTGGAAATAAAGCTCCGTCTGCGTACCCGGGCACATTTTCTGGCATTGTTCGGCCTGCGCACGGAAATCGAGCGGCGAGGCATTGGAAGCGATGGGGAAGAACGAGCCGTCGCAGGTGCGCACGCACAGCGTCCTGAGCCCGCCTTCCGCAGCGGCATTGGGGTAGGGCGAAAGCCCCGCCTGTCCCGGCGGATTGCTCTGTTCGCCGAAGGCGTCGGGGTAACGTGTCACATCGGGTGCCGTCGGCTGGCGCGCTTCCGTTTCCGGAATGGCGCTGCAGCCATTGGCGTCGAGTGCGGCGAGAATGCGCTGGCGTCTGATGTCGCCATCATCGTTGCCCTGGGCCGCCATGGCATCGTCGCGGTCACGGATGATGGCATCGCGTTCGCTCTGCGCATCCGCCATCGCGTCGCTGATCTCTGCGCAGAGTTCCGCATTCGGGCTGCCATAAACGGTGACGCTTGCGGATGAACAGCCGTAACGGCGCAGATCGTTCCTGATCCTGCGGATCTCGATGTTCTGGCGGGTGAGCGCATTGGCGTAACGCCGTACCTCGGCGGTGTTGCCGATGACACGCGGCGGTTCGCGCAGCTGCGCATAAAGCGTATCGCAGACCTGATCCGCGAAAGCAGCGGCCGGGGCGATGAAAACAAGGGGAAGCAGGAGGCCGATAATGCTGCGGCGCCGGGTCAATGGTGCGATCCGTTCGATGTCCCCGGCCGGTGGCGAGGGTGTTATGCTTCGGGAAATCCGTGTTTCAGGAAGATAACATAAGCTGTTGCCGCAATGCGGCAACAGCATGTTCAAAACTGCGTTAATGCGCCTTCATCAGACCGAAGGGTGCGATGCCTGCACGACGGCAAAGGCCGCCATGTTGACAACGCCGCGCGAGGTGACGCTGGGCGACAGTATATGGGCGGGAAGCGCCGTGCCAAGCAGGATGGGGCCGACATGCAGGCCCTCCGTCAGCGTGCGGGTGACGCCGAGCGTGATGTTTGCGGCATCGAGGTTCGGGAAGACCAGCAGGTTTGCTTCGCCGGTCAGCACGCTGTTGGGCATGGCGCGCTTGCGCAGCGCTTCCGAAAGTGCCGAGCCGCCCTGCATTTCGCCGTCCACTTCCAGTTCGGGTGCCGCTGCCTGCACGATCTTCAGGGCGCGGCGCATCTTGCGGGCGCTTTCCGAATCGCGCGACCCGAAATTGGAGTGGCTGGCGAGCGCGATCTTCGGCGTGATGCCGAAGCGGCGGATTTCCTTTGCCGCGAGAATGGCCATTTCAGCCACTTCTTCGGAGGTCGGATCGTTGTTGACGAAGGTGTCGGTGAGGAACAGCGCGCCCTGCTGGGTGATGAGCAGGCTGAGGCCTGCGAAAGAGCGAACGCTTTCCTGCTTGCCGATGATCTGGTTTACGTCGCGCAGGTGCCGGTCGTAACGGCCTTCCAGACCGCAGATCAGCGCATCCGCCTCACCACGCTTCACCGACAGCGCGCCGATGACCGTGGAGTTGGTGCGCACGATGGTGCGGGCCGCCTCCGGGTTGATGCCGGCGCGGCCGACGAGGGCGAAATAATCATCGACGTAGTCGCGGTAACGCGGATCGTCTTCGGGATTGACCACCGCGAAATCGGTATTCGGACGGATGCGCAGGCCGAAGCGCTTCAGGCGCGTTTCGATGATCTGCGGGCGACCGATGAGGATCGGGATGCCGGTGCCTTCTTCCAGAAGCACCTGTGCGGCGCGCAGCACGCGCTCGTCTTCGCCTTCAGCAAAGATGATGCGCTTCTTTTCGGCAACCTTGGCGGCGTTGAAGACCGGTTTCATGATGAAGCCGGAACGCCAGACGAAGCGGTTCAGCTGGTCGAGATAGGCTTCGAAATCGCTGATCGGCCGGGCGGCGACGCCGCTTGCGGCGGCAGCACGGGCAACGGCCGGCGCGATGCGCAGGATGAGGCGCGGATCGAAAGGCGAGGGAATGAGGTAGTTCGGGCCGAAGATCGGCGTTTCGCCGCTATAGGCCTTGGCGGCGACTTCCGAGACTTCCTCGCGGGCAAGCTCGGCGATGGCCTGCACGGCGGCCATCTTCATTTCCTCGTTGATCGTGGTTGCGCCGCAATCCAGCGCGCCGCGGAAGATATAGGGGAAGCAGAGCACGTTGTTGACCTGGTTCGGGAAATCCGAACGGCCGGTGCAGATCATCGCATCCGGGCGGGCAGCGCGGGCCACTTCCGGCATGATTTCCGGATTGGGGTTGGCAAGCGCCAGGATCAGCGGATTTTCCGCCATGCGCTCCAGAAGTTCCGGCTTCAGCACGCCTGCCGCCGAAAGACCGAGGAAGACATCCGCGCCGTCGATCGAGTCGGCCAGAACCCGCTTGTCGGTCTTTTGCGCGTAAACTTCCTTCCACTCGTCCATCAGCGAGTTGCGTCCGTCATAAACGAGGCCCTCGATATCGTGGACCCAAATGTTTTCTTTCTTTGCGCCCATGGCGACAAGCAGATTGAGGCAGGCAAGGGCTGCCGCACCGGCGCCTGACGCAACGATCTTGACGCTCGAAAGCGATTTTCCGGCCAGTTCCAGCGCGTTGGTGACGGCGGCGGCGACGATGATCGCCGTGCCGTGCTGATCGTCGTGGAAGACCGGGATGTTCATCTTCTCGCGCAGCTGGCGCTCCACCTCGAAACATTCGGGCGCCTTGATGTCTTCAAGGTTGATGCCGCCGAAGGTGGGTTCCAGCGCTGCGATGGTGGAGACCATGTCGTTTATGCCGGGCGCATCGATCTCGATATCGAAAACGTCGATGCCGGCGAATTTCTTGAAGAGGACGGCCTTGCCCTCCATGACCGGCTTGGACGCAAGCGGGCCGATATTGCCAAGGCCAAGCACTGCCGTACCGTTGGAAATCACTGCAACGAGATTGGCGCGGGCGGTATATTCCGCCGCCATTTCCGGATTTTCATGGATGGCGAGGCAGGGGGCGGCGACACCCGGCGAGTAGGCAAGCGCCAGATCGCGCTGGTTGCCAAGGGGCTTGGTGGCCTGGATTTCCAGCTTGCCGGGGCGCGGGTAGCGGTGGAAAAAGAGCGCCTGTTCCTCGATGTCGGCCTTTGCCGTGTTGGCGGGCGTGTTGTTCTTATCGTGAGAGGTCATGTCTTCCACCGTCATGTCTGGTTCAATTCCGGCCCTCTGAATACAACAAACTTTCCCGTGGTACAGCCGTTATTTGCCGCCCCCTTATGCAAATGCGGGCATGGCTTATTCGCGTTTTCGTGATGCCATCAGTCATATTCCATACAAAAACCGGCCATTGTCATGTTGCTGCAACACGAGTCTGGTTCTGAGAGGGAAGAAAGCCGCAGGGACGCAACCGAACAAGGGGATTAAATCCGTGGCCGGTCAAATTGAAACCAGACAGTTCAGAACGCTTTTCATTTCGGATGTCCATCTCGGTTCCAAGGCGGCCAAGACGGATTTTTTGCTCGACTTCCTGAAACATCACGAGGCCGATACGATCATCCTGGTCGGTGACATCATCGACGGCTGGCGCCTGCGCCGCAGCTGGTACTGGCCGCAGGGCTGCAACGACGTGGTGCAGAAGTTGTTGCGCAAGGCCCGCAAGGGAACGCGTATCGTTTATATTCCCGGCAACCACGATGAATTTCTGCGCGAGTTTCCGGGCATGCATTTCGGCGGTATCGAAGTGGCCGAGCGCATGATCCACGAGGCGGCAGACGGCAAGAAATATCTCATCATCCATGGCGACGAGTTCGACGTGGTGGTGCGCAATGCCCGCCTTCTCGCCTATCTCGGTGACTGGGCCTACGACGCGGCGATTGCGATCAACATCGTCCTTGCTGCGGTGCGCCGCCGCATCGGCCTGCCTTACTGGTCGTTCTCGGCCTGGGCGAAATTGCAGGTCAAACACGCCGTCAACTTCATCGGCGAGTTCCAGCGCGTAGTGGCCGACGAGGCGCGCCGCAACAATGTGGATGGTGTGATCTGTGGCCATATCCACCACGCCGTGATGGAAGACATGGACGGCATCCGCTACATCAACACCGGCGACTGGGTGGAAAGCTGCACTGCGATTGCCGAAAATGCCGATGGCACTTTCGAGCTGATCACCTGGATGCAGACGAGCGATGTCCCTTCGCAGACATCGGACGAGATGGAGCCGGTGGATATTCCAGGTCTGATTGGCAAGCACGCGGCCTGATTGGGGTTTGTTCAACAGGCAGGGCGATCCCTAAGCGCGGGATGGTTCAGCTCTCTGTCGTCATCCTTGAGCTTGTCCCAAGGATCTGCAACCGATTGATTTCGCGCGACGTGGATAGATCCTCGGGACAAGCCCGGGGATGACGTCGAGTGTGAGGCAAGGCTGGTCACACAGTTTACGTGATACTGCAAAGACTATTGCGATGTGCGGCGGAGTGCTTTCACACGAAACCCGAACGACGGCTCTTATCCCCACAACTCCGGCTGCGGCGGATAAACCAGCGAACCCTCGTAAACGAGGCCCGGCTGCCGGTCCTGCCTGAGAATCAGCGGGCCGTCGAGATCGGAGAAGGCGGCTCCCTGGGCGGCCAGAACGGCGGGGGCCATGCCGATCGAGGTGCCGAGCATGCAGCCGACCATGATGATGAAGCCTAGCCGCTCCGCCTCTGCCTTCATGACAAGTGCTTCCGTGAGACCGCCGGTCTTGTCCAGCTTGATGTTGATCGCATCGTAACGGTCGCGCAGGTCGGCGAGGTCCTTGGTGGAATGCACGCTTTCATCGGCGCAGATGGGGACCGGGTGGTCGATGCGGGCCAGGATGGCGTCCTTGCCGGCGGGAAGCGGCTGTTCGATGAGTGCGATGTTCAGTTCCGCTGCGAGTTTCAGATAATATTCGATATTATCGTCGTTCCAGCCCTCATTGGCGTCGATGATGATGCGCGCGTCAGGTGCTGCGGTGCGCACGGCCCGCAGGCGCGCCTCGTCATCCGCCGTTCCTGTCTTGATCTTCAGCAGCGGGCGGCCAGCGTTTTCCGCCGTTTTAGCCGCCATGGTCTCGGGGTCGGCAAGCGAGATGGTATAGGCGGTAACGAGCGGTTTTGCCGCGTGTCCGAGACTATGTTCGGCAGCACTTTTGCCACTCATCTTGGCTTCGAGGTCCCATAGTGCGCAATCCACTGCATTGCGGGCGGCGCCGGGTTTCATCACCTGCTGCAATTCCTGCCGTGTCAGGCCGCCGGCAATCTGCTCAGCCATTGCTTCGATATCGGCGATAACGCCTTCGATGCTTTCGCCATAACGCGGGTAGGGCACACATTCACCTCTGCCGGTAAAGGAACCATCGCGGATGGTGCACGTTACGACATCCGCATGTGTGCGAGTGCCGCGTGAAATAGTGAAGCTGCCAGCAACGGCGAAACGTTCTGTTGTGGCTTGAAGGTAACGGGGCATGTTTTTTCACTTCCTGACAGGCGTTAAAAGACACATGACGCCAAATTTATCGCGAATTGTCGGCTGTCACTGTGGCTTGCCGAAGGCCAAACCGTTATGAAACCTTTAAGAATCTCGTGACGGCTGCACTCGCTCGGAGCATTATGCAAGAACAGGATATACGGCAACAGGCGAACCCGGCCGCAATCACCGAAGACGACGCCGTCTCCGGCGGCGGCCAGCGGTATGCCTTGAGCGGTTCCTGGCGTAACAGCAATCTTTCCGGCATTTTTGCACGCCTCGAAAACATCGAGAAAAGCGGCCCTGCCGGTCCGGTGGAGATCGATCTTTCCTCGGTGGAGGCAATCGACACGACCGGCGCCTGGGTCATCCGGCGATTGCGCGAAGATATGGAAGCGAAGGGCGTTACCGTCACGCTTACCGGAAACGAGCGAATCGAGGATCTGATCGGCCAATTGCCGGATAAAGCGGCGATGGAGGGTGAGCCTGCCGCCAAGGTGGGACTTGCCGAACGCTTCTTCTCGCCGATCGGCCAGGCTGTCGTCCAGAATGGTGCGGATTTCCTCGCGGGCATGTATATTCTCGGTTCCGCCGTGCGCGGCGCGCAGATGAAGCTCGGGCGCGGCCGTGGCGTCTCGCCGGCGGCCATCGTCAACCAGATCGACCATATGGGCGTGCGCGCCGTGCCGATCATCATGCTGATGTCGTTTTTGATCGGCGCCATCATCGCCCAGCAGGGCGCTTTCCAGCTGCGTTATTTCGGCGCGGAAGTGTTCGTCGTCGATCTCGTCGGCATTCTGCAATTGCGTGAAATCGGCGTGCTTCTGACCGCGATCATGATCGCCGGTCGCTCCGGCAGTGCGATCACGGCGGAAATCGGCTCGATGAAGATGCGCGAGGAAATCGACGCGCTGAAGGTGATCGGTCTCAACCCCGTTGGCGTGCTGGTGTTTCCGCGTCTCGTGGCGCTGACAATCGCACTGCCGCTTCTGACCATCCTTGCCAATTTCGCCGCACTTTTCGGCGCCGCCATCGTCACGCTTCTCTATTCCGGCATCACCTTCGAAGTGTTTCTGTCGCGTCTGCATGGCGCGGTCGAGGAATCGACCATCGCCGCCGGCATGATCAAGGCGCCGTTCATGGCGCTGATCATCGGCATCGTTGCGGCGGTTGAGGGTATGAAGGTCGGCGGTTCGGCGGAATCGCTCGGCAAACACGTCACGTCGTCGGTGGTCAAATCGATCTTCGTCGTCATTCTGGTGGATGGCCTTTTTGCCATCTTCTACGCAGCCATCGATTTTTAAGGAGGGCGCGTTGGAAACTTTGGACCAGAAGCCGCAAGAGACAAAAACTGCAAAGGACGGCCGTGAGACGGTTCTTTCCGTCGAGGGTGTGACTGTCGGTTTCAACGGCAGGAACGTGCTTGAGAATCTCGATCTGGATGTCTATCGCGGTGAAATCCTTGGCTTCATCGGCCCATCCGGCGCGGGTAAATCCGTCCTGATGCGTGCGATCTTGAGGCTTCTGCCACGCCAGGCGGGTGCAATCCGCATTCTCGGCACCGATTACGACAAGGCCAGCGAAGACGACCGCATGATGCTCGACCAGCGGCTCGGCGTGCTGTTCCAGCAGGGGGCGCTGTTTTCCGGCCTGACGGTGAAGGAAAACATCCAGCTGCCGATGCGGGAATATCTGGACCTGCCGAAAAAGCTGATGGACGAGCTTGCCTATCTCAAGATCGAGATGGTGGGCCTCAAGCCCGATGCGGGTGACAAATACCCGTCGGAGCTTTCCGGCGGCATGATCAAGCGTGCGGCGCTTGCGCGCGCGCTGTCGCTCGATCCCGACCTTGTCTTCCTCGATGAGCCGACATCCGGCCTCGATCCCATCGGGGCGGCGGAATTTGATATGCTGATCGCGCGCTTGCGCGATTCGCTCGGTTTGACCGTGTATATGGTGACGCACGACCTCGACAGCCTGTTCTCCGTCTGCGACCGCATTGCGGTGCTAGGGCAGAAGAAGGTGCTGGTGGAAGGGACCTTGCAGGACATGTTTGCCTGTGAAGACCCCTGGGTGCAGTCCTATTTCCGTGGCAAACGGGCGCGCTCTGTCGTTCTTCCGGACGACAGACACGAAAATCCGGTGGAGTAACAAGAAGCATGGAAACCAAGGCGAACTACACCATAGTCGGAATTTTCACGCTGATCGTGATCGCCGCCGCATTCGGCTTCGTTTACTGGATGGCGGAATTCGGCCGGGGTGGACCGACGGCGCAGCTCGTGGTGCGTATTCCCGGCTCGGCAAACGGCCTTTCCGTCGGCTCTCCGGTACGCTTCAACGGCATTCCTGTCGGCACGGTGCGCGGTCTTGCGATCGACCGCGACGATCCGGCCTATTCCATCGCCTTTACTGAAGTGCAGGCGGACGCGCCGGTTTTCCCGTCCACCCGCGCCGTGCTTGAAATTCAGGGCCTGACGGGCGCTGCCTATATCGAGCTTTCCGGCGGCAACAAGGATGGTGAGCGCATTCTGCAGAAATCCGTCGAAAGCGGCGTTCCCGCCGAGCTGACGGCCGATCTTTCCAGCGTCACCAACCTTCTTGCCACCGCCGACAAGATCCTGAAACGCGCCGATGGCGCCATCGGCGAATTGCAGGGTTTCGTGCAGGATGCCCGTGGGCCGCTGACGCAGACGGTGCGTAACGCCGAGAAATTCTCCGATGCGCTGGCCGCAAATTCCGATGGTATCAAGAGTTTCATCGCCAGCCTCAGTTCGCTTTCCACCACCGTTCAATCGGTCTCGGTGCGCCTGGACGGCACGCTGACCGCTGTCGAAGATCTGGTGAAGGCGGTGGATGCCGGCAAGATCGATTCCATCCTGTCTAATGTCGACAAGGTGACGAAGGACGTCGCTTCCGCTTCGAGCGATATTCAGGGCATCATGGAAACGGTGCAGAGCACGGCGCGCAACTTCGAGGCGGCGAGCACGGAAGTGCAGACGGTGGTGAAGCGCGCGGATGAGCTTTTGGCGTCGGTCGATCCCGCAAAGGTCAGCACCGTGGTGGGTGATGTTTCCGCAGCGACTGCCGATGCGCGTGATGCCGTGGCGAACTTCAAGCGAATTGCCGACGATGTCGGTGCGCGCCGGGCCGATATCGACCAGGCGGTCTCCGATTTCACCGACATGGGCCGCAAGCTTAACCTTGCCTCAAGCCGTGTCGATGGCATTCTTGCCAAGGTGGACGGCATGCTTGGAACCGACGATGCCAATTCGCTGTTTGCAAAGGCGCGCGAGACTTTGACCTCGTTCAAGGCCGTAGCCGACAATCTCAATGCCCGAATCGGGCCGATTGCCGACAATCTCACGCGCTTCTCCAGTTCGGGCCTGAAGGATTTCCAGGCGCTTATCGGCAGCACGCGGCAGACGGTCGACAATCTCAACAATGCGATCACCAATATCGACCGCGATCCGCAGCGGTTGATTTTCGGCGGCGAAACCGTGAAACAATATGACGGCAGAACAAGGCGCTAAAAGGGGTATGGGCCAATGACACGATTGATGAACGGCCATAAGCGCCGTGCCCTGCTTCTGGCTCCGCTGCTTGCGGTTGCGATGGCGGGCTGTGCGGGAACCCCATCGAACGATACGTTCGACCTTTCCGTCTCTTCGGCGACTGTGACGCAGGGGCCGTCGCTCAAAGGCCGGCAATTGCTGATCGCCGATCCGACGGCGCTGAAAGCGCTTGATAGCGAAAACATCGTGGTGCGCCTTTCCGGGTCGGAAGTGCAATATCTCGGCAATTCGCAATGGAGCGACCGCCTGCCGCGCATGGTGCAATCCAAGCTGGTGCAAGCATTCGAGGATACCGGCAAGCTCGGTGGCGTCGGCCGGCCGGGGCAGGGGCTGGCGATCGATTACCAGGTGGTCAGCGATATTCGTACCTTCGAAATCGATACGGCAAAAAACACCGCCGATATCGAGATTTCGGTGAAGCTCTTGAACGATCGCAACGGCACGGTAAAGGCGCAGGAAGTATTCCGCGCCAGCGCACGCGTCAGCGGTTCCGGAAATGCCAATTTCGTCAAAGCGCTGGACCAGGCTTTCGCCGCCGCCACCCGCGAAATCGTGGCCTGGACGCTGAAGTCGCTCTAAGTCTGACGACGGTCATTTCCGCTACAAGAGATTGCTCTATGTTGCGGGTGAGGCCTGTTGGTGACGGCGTTGCATTCAATGTTTCCGATCCGCGGGTCCGTCATGCGATTTCTGGTGTTGCTTTGCCTTTCCCTTGTTTCCGCCATGTGCGGAACGGGCACCGTTCTGGCAGCCGGTCTTCGGTTGATCGAGATTCCCTCGGCAGGCGGCAAGCCTTCCATGAGGGCGGCGGTGTGGTCGCCCTGCGCGGCGACTCCGGTGGAGACCCGCATCGGCCCCTTCGCTCTGCAAGCGGTGCGTGATTGCCCTGTTGTCGATGGGCAATATCCGCTCGTCATCATCTCCCACGGTTTCGGCGGTACGTATTTCAGCCATCGGGATACCGCGGCGGCGCTGGCGGATACCGGCTTCATCGTCGCGGCGATCAATCATCCCGGCGATAACGCCATTGACATGAAGCGGGCAGGCGATCTTTCCGCGCTGACCGAACGACCGGCCGATATCGTCCGCCTGCTCGACCATATGCTGGCGAACTGGAACGATGCCCGTTTTATCGATGCTGGAAGGATCGGGGTGTTCGGATTTTCACGCGGTGGTTATACGGCGCTGGTACTTGCCGGCGGCGTTCCGGATTTTCCAAATACCGGATTGCCGTGCCCTGATGGGCAGGCGGCGGTGTGTGCTCAGATGCTGGAAAGGTCTGCTTCGCCTGAGGACCGGGTCTACGATGCGCGGGTGAAGGCTGTGGTTGTTGCAGACCCCCTCAACGCCTTTCCAGGGCGGGCCGATCTGCGAGATATCAAAATCCCCGTTCAGCTCTGGAGTTCAGAGCGCGGCGGCGACGGTGTGGCGCCGGAGGATATTTTAGGGCTGCGCGACGACCTACCGGCAAAACCGGACTATCAGACGGTGAAAGGGGCAGGGCATTTTTCGTTCATAACACCTTGCCCCGCCGAGATGGAAAAAGCCCTGGCCGAGATATGCGGCGATATTCCGGGGTTTGACCGGGCGGAGTTTCATCGTCGGCTGAACAGCGAAGTCATCCGCTTTTTCACGGCTTCGCTACCCTGACGCACACGCCGGTGCCGCCGTCGATCAGACGGCGTCCTGCGACCGCCATTCCGGCAGCGGGAAAAGCCGGTCGTAGCCCCAGTTGAAGACGAAGGCATAGACTACGTAGAATAGCGCAAATGAAATATCCATCACCAGCGCCTGGGCAAGGCTGATGCTGAGATACCAGGCGATGAAGGGCATCAGCACGATCAGCAGACCCAGTTCGAACAGCAGGGCATGGGCGACGCGGATAGCGGGCGTCTTCAGCGTCGTGCCTTTCAGGCGCTGCATGGCATGGTCGAAGCCGAGATTGTAAAGATAGTTCCAGGCGGTGGCGAGCGTGGCGCTGACCAGACCGACAATGCCGATATCTTCCATGGGCATGTGAAATACGAATGCACCCAGCGGCACGACCAGCAGAAGGCCGATGATTTCGAAGCTGAGAGCGTGGCGGATACGATCGGGCAGGGAACGCAATTTATTCTCCGGTATGTGACCGGGCCGTCCCGCATGCTGTCGCCATAATGGCCGAGGTCGTCCTCTCGCAAAGCCATATAGCGGTTTCGGGCAAAATTTCAAGCCTTGGGTCATGGTTGGGTTTGGGAGCGCTCTTCTCAGCGGGAGCGGGATGAGGCGGCGAGGCCGGAGCTATGCGGCGAGACTTCGCCTTCATGCGACTATTCGTGCCACCGTATCACCGGCGTGGAGACGAAGCACGCGGCGGTGCCTTATCTTTTCAATTGTCCGCCGTTTCGCCGCTGCGGAACAAGACCGCTGTTTTTTCGTTATCGCTCATGGAAGGAGGCGTGCCATGCAGCATAATTCTCCAGATGGACGAACGATAAAGGCCGCCAACGCGGCACAGGCCACAACTTACAAGCCTAGCCTCATTTCCCTGAAGGGAAGTTCTGTGGCGATGATATTCCGTAGGCCGCTTTGCCAAAATCCGCTGGATCTGCGGAAAAAATAAAGCGGCACGCCTGACCCATTGCCCCATGGCCCACCGATGACGACTGCCGCAATGACAGAGAGCTTTAGATGTCTCTAAAGTGTGATTTTCAATCCGGACCGTCTCCCCTTAGATTGGGAGATCGCCACGAAAGCGAAGGGAGAATGACATGAAATCAGTTCTCATTATCGCCGCTGTACTTGGTTTTTCCGCCAGTGCAGCGTTGGCGGAGTGCGCAGGTCATGAAAAGATCAACGCTTCCGTTCCTGCTGTCGACCGTGAATTCAAAACTGCGAGCATCGTTCCGCCGACGGATCCGGTGGACAAGCCCATCGTCATACTGAAAAAGACCGATCGCCTTCCGGCGGCAACGGTTGCGACGACTGGCGAACCCGAAGCCGCAATGCAACGCATGCAATAAGACAAGACAATGATCGTTTCATTCTGAAAATCCCGTGTGTGAGGTAATCCGCACGGGATTTGCTTTTTGCGATCTAGCTGTCGAGTTTCAGCGACAATTGCTTCGGGCCTTCATTCTTTTTCAGCACGTAGAGCGGCCGGGCGATGATGACTTCCGTTCGCCGCTGCAATTCCCGTCGTCTCTCGAGCGCGCGCTCGCGCATATCGCGGGAGCGAGCGACCACGGACAGTGCATTTTCTATGGTTGCGTCTGCTGCGTTCATCGCTGACCTCCATAATGTTCACTTTATGTTCTCATTATCGGTCGCTTATGTCAACACTGTGGCAGCGATACTTAAAGGGCAGCTGAAATGCCCTGGAGATGGTCTGTGACGGGGACACTACGGGCTGCGTTGAGGGGGGAAGGGGTCGCCTGGAGCGTTTCTCCCTCGCGCTTGCGACGGAGCATCGAAGGCCCGTGCGGGCGCGACGGGGGATACTCCGGCCTGCTCAATCAATTTTCGGGATGCTTTGGCAATCATGCCGGGTGCTGATCAGCTCCGGCGGGCGGGAGGCTGTCAGGACAGGGGGCGTTGATCGGGTACGGTGAGGCCTGGAAGCAGGTCACTCAGATGTTCACTGGCGAGCGCGACGATGGCAAGCGCGGCCTGCTGGCGGTTCCAGCCAGCGTCTTCCGCTTTTTCGATGAGCCCTTGAATGGAGGGCTCCAGCGCGAACTGGCACTCGGCCTGATAGTCCATGGTATCGATAGAAAGCGATGGAGAATTAATTGCGGCCCGCATCGTTTGGTCTCCCTGTTTTCCGCCATGCACGTCGTTAAGCGACGCGCAAATCGGAAACATGCACATTCAGAGGCCTATGATATCGGGCAGGCCCGTATATCAATGGCAGCGAATCCCCCAGCAGGCGGGACGTTAACGGCAAGTCTCGATGGCTGTCAACGAACGTCCGGTAGCGACGGCGCCGTCTTACCTATTTCAGAGCCTTCCGTTCCGGAAAGGTTTTCGTCTCCAGACCAGCAATGCCATGACATAAAGCGCAAAAAGCACGAACCATGTGACGGGCAGCACCATGAAAAGCGCCGCATAGGCACAACTTCCCTCGAAACAGGAACCGAGAAATCCGGAATCGGCAAGCGTACCCGACAATAGAAACGCACATACGCCGCTTCCGACTGCGCCGAGGGCGAAAAGCAATATGTTGACGATCAATCTCATCACGCCAATCATAGGCATGATTAAGACCGCTTTACGGAGCGGGTGGCACTGCCGCGCTGATATTTCGTCGTTTCAGTAGCTGTGTTGCAAAACCGGCGTTGCGGGAGCGGCTGATTTTTTTGAAGGCCGCTTGTTGGTGCAGGCCCCGCCATAATCGGGCAGGGCCATTATTGCCGGATTATTACTCGGTGATGGTATATTCGCCGAGTTCGCACAGGTTCTGCGTATCCTCGAGGTCTTCCAGCTCATCGCCCTGGAATTCGAAACGCATGTCGTATTTGCACACGCGGCGGCCATCGGCGATGGTGATCTCCATCGTTTCGCCCGGACCAAGCGCCTTTTTTCCGAAAACATCGTCTTCCCAGTCATCGACGCCGACCGGCGAGGTGTAGAAGGCATTGAGAACGGAGTTCGTTCCGTTCTTCAGCGAAAAGACGAGGTCGTCCGCCTGCGCCGCACCAGCAACCGTCAGCGTAGCTCCGAAAAACACCGCCGTTACCCATTTTGATTTCATGATATCCCCCTTTTGCGCCATCGTTCTGGCTGGGCAATGCATACAACCAAACCAGTGGCTTGCAATGCAAACTGCGGGTTTTGGTTAAATTGCGAAGGGTTCTTTATGGGCAACTTTTCGAGATATCCAGTCTATTTTAAATATTACAAATATATATAAATAAATATTTCGAATTTTTGCCTTTTTTGTAATTTTATTTTTATGAAGCAAATATATTATTTTTCTATTTCAAAACTATTTTTTTATTTTCAATTGTTTTTTTATTTATTTTGAGTTTTATTTTGATGTATTTATGATTTTTCTGTGTGTATCGTGGGCTTTATTATTTTTTATATATCGATTGCTGAATCAGCGAAGAGTTTTTACTGACAAAAATATTTTTTCAAAAATGACGTTAATTGGTGGATGGGCCAGGCTGATCGCTTTCCGACAGAGGATAACGGATTTGATCAAGCGTTCGTTTCTATTCTTCTGCGGCCTCAAGCTGCCGGGAATCGTGGCACTGGCCACCCTGTACGCGGGTTTTCTGACGCAGGCTTTGGGCCAGTCGCGGGTCTGCAACGATCCTGCTCCGGTCAGCAACCTCAACGAAATGTTCGATGCGATTTACGCATGCTGGGTGCCGCCGGAAGACACGGAGGGGCTTGTCGTGACGCTGCAGTTCATTCTGCATAAGGATGGGCAGATAAGGGGCAAGGTGGTCGTCACAGCCGCGCGCCCGCAGGAAGACAGTCCAAGACGGCAAGCCTTTATCGATTCCGCCATCGACGCGGTGAGGCGGGCAATGCCTGTTCCTTTCACCGAGGAATTCGCAAGCCGTATTGCCGGGCGGCCCTTGGGGCCACGTTTTATCGGGACAAAAATCATACCCGAAACGAAGTTGTAGGTTTTCTTGGGAGCTAGGTCCGCTGTCGCGGCCGCATGTTTAGGGGCGCCGAATTCGAAATGTTTTTTCAGTCCACGGCGCCGAATGCGATGCTTTAACTTAGCACCGCAACGTCTTGTCATTTTTGAAGAATTTGGTGGGTGATGTAGGGCTCGAACCTACGACCCGCTGATTAAGAGTCAGCTGCTCTACCAACTGAGCTAATCACCCGACCGACACCGTGTGGCGGTGTGAGGGGGGCTATAAAGGGGAAGTTTCGGCTTGTCCAGCGCGGAAATGAAATTTCTTCGATTTTTGTGACGAAAAAATTTCAGTCGCGCTGGAAAACGCTGGAAAACCGGAATTTTACGGATTTTTGTCTTTTGCTATCCTCGCCGGAAGGCTCTGCCGATGACGATGAGGATGCAGGCGCCGATGAAGCCGGCGATGAGATAACCGATCCATCCGGTCAAAACGATTCCGAATACCGAGAGAATGGCGTTAGCGACGATGGCGCCGACGATTCCAAGTAGGATGTTCATGAAAACACCCATATTGCTTTTCATGAATTGTTCGGCGAGCCACCCGGCGACACCACCGATGATGATAGCTGCGATCCAGCCAATACCAGCAGATTCCATGATTTCCTCCCATGATTGCTGCACTATTGAAGGTGATGATTCTCCGGGTGAAAAGCAAGGTAAACTCCCGAAAACCTCGCTTTTTGCGGGTGGTTTTCCGCGCGGCAGGCGATAAATAGCCTGATGCTGGGTGAAGATATGAAAGGCATGGATGTGCGGTTGATGTTTGGCGGAATGATTGACGGTAGGCGGATGTTCGGCGGGCCTTTATCCGGCCGGCGGCGAAAGGCCGCCATGGCTGCGATAATGGTCGCGGTATTAACCCTCCTTGGCAGCTTTCTGTCGTCCGCAACCTTGGCGTCGGCGCAGGATGCGCCAGCGGCCGCACCAGTCGCTATCCAGGCTTCCATCGTCGAGCAGGCGCGCACGGATCTGGAAAAATGGAAGGCCGATATTTCGGCAATCGCCAAACAGGTGGAGGCGGGCGGCAGCGATGACGTGCAGCTGGTGGACCTGAAGGGACGCGCCGATACCATTGCAGCCGATGCTGCCGCCGCCAACACTAAGCTGCGGACCCGTCTGGACCAGATCAAGACGCGTCTCGACGCGCTTGGTGCTGCCCCGGCGGAAGGACAGCCACCCGAAGCGAGCATGGTGACGGAGGAGCGCTCCCGGCTGACGGCGGAGCGTGCCGAGGTGAATGCCATTGCCGGCGAGGTGGAGAGCACGGCCACCAACGCCGCGCAGATTTCCAACAACATAACGGCAGTTCGCCGGGCGCTTTTTGCCGCGACCCTGTTCAAGCGCACCGAAGTCTCTTCCCAGACGCTGGGCGACGCCTCTTCCGCCTTCGTGAGCGAGCTGACCAATCTCAACAACGCCTTCAGCAGCTGGGCGGGTTTCGTCTGGAACTACAAACGCCTGCCGATGTTCGGGGCAGTGATGCTGTCGATCATGGCGGCGCTGTTGTTTCTGGTGGGCGGTTACCGCTTTTTCGGCAGCCGCATGGAAAGGCGGGCCTTTACCGGCGAGCCTTCCTATCTGCGGCGGCTTTCGGTGGCCTTCTGGTCAACCATGGTGCAGTCGCTGTCGCTTTTCCTGTTTCTGGTGACCTCGGCGTTTTTCCTCGATAATTTCAACGTGCTTCGTTCCGATATTGCGCCGATCCTGTTCGGGGCCATGGCAGTTACGGGCTTCGTCTATTTCGTGTCGCGGCTGAGCTACGCGATTTTTGCGCCGACGCAGCCGGAATGGCGTCTGTTGCAGGTTTCCAATCGCGGAGCGCACACGCTGTCCTCGGCCGTGCTTTTGATGGCGCTCGTCAACGGTCTCGATTATCTGTTCGGCACGATCAGCGAGACGCTCTATTCGCCGCTGATCGTCACCGTTGCCAAAAGCTTCATTGCCTCCATCATCATTGGCATCATCCTGCTCACCGTGTCGTTCCTGCGCCCGGTGATCGGTGAGGGGCAGGACTACGAGACCGGCAACCAGCGCCTGCCGCGCTGGCTGGTCATTTTGCTCAGGGTCGGCGGGCTTGTTCTCATCGGTGCCTGCCTGACGGGTTATGTGGGGCTGGCGCGGTTCCTTGCCACGCAGATCGTCGCCACCGGTGCGGTGCTCGCAACGATGTATATCGGCATTCTTTCCGGCAAGGCGATTTCGCGACAGGGCGCCTTTTCCGAATCCCTGGCCGGTCGTTATCTCGGGCGGCGCTACGGTCTCGGCCCGGTTGCGCTGGATCAGGCCGGTCTTGCGGCGGGGCTCGGCATCTATGTCATCGCACTCGCCTTCGGCGTGCCGCTCATCCTGTTTTCCTGGGGGTTCCAGCCGGGCGATATCGAAAGCTGGGCCTATCGTCTGCTGACCGGCATCACCGTCGGCAATGCCTCCATCTCGCTGATCGGCCTGTTCGGCGGCGTCCTCGTCTTTGCTATCGGCTACATCATTACACGCTGGTTCCAGAAGTGGCTGGACAACAACGTCATGGCGCGCGGGCAGGTGGATGCGGGCGTGCGCAACTCCGTCAAGACCGGCATCGGTTATCTCGGTATCGCGGTTGCGGCCATTTTCGGCGTCTCTTCCGCCGGTCTTAACCTCTCCAGCCTGGCGCTGGTGGCGTCTGCCCTTTCGGTCGGTATCGGTTTCGGCCTCCAGAACATCGTCTCGAACTTCGTCTCCGGCCTCATCCTGCTGGTCGAGCGTCCCTTCAAGGTGGGTGACTGGGTGGTGACAGGCACGACGGAAGGCACCGTCAAACGGCTTTCGGTGCGCGCGACCGAGATTGAAACCTTCCGCGGCCAGTCGATCATCGTACCGAACTCGGAATTCATCAATTCCTCGGTCGGTAACTGGACACACCGCAACCGTATCATGCGAGCGGAAATTCCGGTCTCCGTTGCCTATGAATCCGATCCGCAGCAGGTCATGGATATTCTGCTGGAACTGGTGCGCACCCAGCCGCCCGTACTGCGCAACCCCGAACCGCACGTGGAATTCCTCCGTTTCGGCGACTTCTCGCTGGATTTCGAATTGCGTTTCCACCTCGCCGATCTTTCGAATGGGCTTGGCGTGAAAAACGCGCTGAGGATCGCAATCCTGAAACGCTTCCGCGAAGAGGGGATCGCCATCCCGTTCCCGCAGCGTAACCTCAACATCCACGTGGAAGGCGATGCAAATCCGCAAATGCTGGCGGCGCTGCTTTCGGAAGAGGGTGACAAGGCGGTGGCGGCGCATACGGGCGCGGCGGCGCCTGCCGCGGCAACTGCACCGGAAAAGGATGCGGGCAAGGCGGGTGACAAAACCGTGGTGGAGCCGAAGGCGACGTTGAAGGCGGCCGGCAAGGACACTTAATCTGCGGCTACCGCCGCTGCGGCGACGCAGCCGATACGGGCGTTGACGGGCGCGGGGAGTTATCCTCGCGCCCGATTTGCATTGTGGCGGATGAGACGCCCGGGGGAAAGATCTTATTGGGAGGGAAACCGGATTTTGTCGGTCGTCTTCATGAAATACAGTGAAAATTCCCTCGATGACTGTATTGTTTTTTAAACTTTAAGTTGATATGCTGGGTTATACTTAGTTCATTTCTTTCCTGTCGGGGTTCACATGCCGGATCCAGTCGATGAGAATGCCCAGCCTGCCCAGCCTGCCCAGCCTGCCCAGCCTGCCCAGCCTCCGGGCCAAGTTCCCGCGAAAACGTCTTTGCGGGAAAAATTGAGGAGTGCGTGGAGGTGGGTGACACCCCATGCCGCCCGAGTATCCTTACTGGCGACAGGTGTCGTTATCGGTTCTGCCGGTCTGTTTTTCCTGATGGGCGAAACCGATGTGACGGATGATTACCTGCCGAAACGCTGGAATGAATCCATCCGCAGACTGGGCATCGAGCCGGTCTATCCTCCACAGGAGGATATTTATGTCGGAGACATCATCGCCGAGGTCGTGGATTCGGGCCACAAGTTCAAGTTTTTGCCCACCGACCTCGAAAGCGAAGCCTTCATCGGTCGCTACGTCAAGATCACCCAGATACCTAATTTGCGGGGATATCTCGGGGTCAAGTCTGAGGCGCCTTATTTCGGCGACAGCACCTGGTCGGAGGATAAAAAGTCTCTGTCGATTGCTCAACCGCGTACGGAGGTGGCTGTGGATGGGACGACGTCTGGCCTGGTGGTGAAGGACGCGCTGTTTCCCATCGTCAGGATAGAACGCAAGGAAGGAATGGCAGGACTTTTACGCAATATCGCCTTTGGTGGCGCACGGGCGGATATCGAGGAAATCGAGCTTCAGAATGTGCAGACCTATGCGATCAATCCCTTCCATGCACAAAGTGCGCTGATGCGGTTTTGCAATGATGACGACACCAAGGTCTATTGCGCCGACGACTATCTTCGCGAAAAACTCTCGTACATTCTCAGCCGCAATATTTTGAGAACCGCGGAGACAGAGGACTGTGGTTCGCGCTATATTTACGACATTCGCCTGCTGGTCGTGCGTCAGGCGTTTCTGACACGCGGGGTAAAGGTCACCAACGGCCGGGCACGGTCGGGTTTCATCGATGCGGGGGGAAACAAAGGCGACGTCCAGAAGACTGTGGATGGTGCGGACGTTGCCGCGACCACAGGCCCGCAGGGCCAGCAGCCGGCGGCCGAAAACATGGCCGGCAATGACAACACCATTCGCAGCACGAACAGTTCCGGCCTTTTTTCCGATAGCCAGTTTGCGAGGCCGCTCGTCATAGGCTTCAACAGCGTTTCCATCGGTATGCGCAACAGCACGCCCGCATGGCTGGACGCCGCGGCAAAAGCTGCTGCTGGCAAGGACGTAAAAGACCGCGCCAAGGTTTGTGCATCTTCGCAGGAGGTTGCGAAATGAGACTAGCTATTTTTCTCTTCGGTATGTTTTTTCCGTTTCTGGCAAATGCGCAGGATGTGGTTCTCCCGTCTGCGAGTGGAGATATTGCGCAATTCAACGATGATTGCATTTATCGCATTCCACCTTGCAGCAAGGATGGTGGCGGCGTTTTTCCGCCGCCACCACCTCCGCCCGGTGGCGGCGGCGGGATACACAATCTGCCAGGCGGTCCTGTCCTCAAGAACTCGATTATCGTTCCCGGCAATGACGTTATAAAGGGGTTAAACTTGGACGGCCCGGATGTGCGGGGAATGCAATTGCAGCTTCAGACCAGATAGACGGTTTATCCGGCGGTTCAGGCTCCAATCCGTCTTGGCTGACACTTGATCTGTTCCGGTTGGTATTTTCCCATATGTGCGCCACCGTCGTCTTCAAAAGGCGACGGTGGTTTGAAACCCGCCTCCAGCGACGGCATTTTCTCCCCTGTCGCAGCACCCTATGGCCATGTCGCAATCAGGCGGCTGAACGGCCGCCGGGCGCTTCATATTCCATCCCATCGATTTGGCAGCACGACAGGCAATGCCGGCGCTTTTTAGGGGTTCTGTAAATGAAGACACATGCACGGGCGGTGGTGATCGGTGGCGGCGTCGTCGGCGTTTCGACGCTTTATCATCTTGCCAAGAAGGGCTGGAGCGACAGCGTCCTTATCGAGCGCAAGGAACTGACCTCCGGTTCCACCTGGCACGCAGCCGGTCTTTTGCCGCTGTTCAACATGAGCTACTCGGTCGGCCAGATCCACAAATATTCGGTGAAGTTCTACGAGGAGCTTCAGGAAGAGACCGGCATGAATGTCGGTTTCTCCAAGGTCTCGAACATTCGTCTCGCCCGCACCAAGGATCGCTGGGACGAATATATGTATTATGCCGGCATTGCCGAGACCATCGGTGTGCGGGTCAACATGCTGACGCCGGAGCAGGTTAAGGAAATCTGGCCGCTTTGCGAGACGGACGGCCTGCTGGGCGCCATCCAGCACCCCGATGATGGTTATATCCAGCCCGCCGACCTGACGCAGGCGCTGGCGAAGGGCGCGCGAGACCGTGGCGCCACCATCTATCGCAACACCACCGTCACCGCCATCGAGCAGCTGGAAGACGGTCACTGGAAGGTGACGACGGATAAGGGCGAGATCATCGCCGAACATATCGTCTCCTGCACCGGCTCCTTTGCCCGCAAGACCGGCGAGATGGTCGGCATCAATATTCCGGTCATCCCGGTTGAGCACCAATATATTGTCACCGAGCCGCACCCGGCCATTCTGGAGCGCCGCCGTCAGGGTCTGCCGGAAATGGGCGTTCTGCGTGAATCGGATTCGGCCTGGTACATGCGCGAGGAGGCCGGCGGTCTGATCCTCGGCCCTTACGAAGTCGGCGCTCCGGTCTGTTATGTCGACGGTCCCTCTGACGATAGCGAATATGAGCTGTTCCAGGAGGAACTCGACCGCCTTATGCCGCATATCGAAACCGCGATGGTCCGCGTTCCGGCTTTCGGTGAAGTCGGTATCAAGAAGGTCTATAACGGCGCTATCGCCTATACGCCTGATGGCAACCCGATCGTCGGTCCGGCACCGGGCCTGAAGAATTTCTGGCTGAATGAAGGCCACTCGTTCGGCATCACCGCTGCCGGTGGTGCTGGCTGGCAGCTTGCCGAATGGATCGTCGATGGTGAGCCTACACTCGATCTGATGGGTGTCGATCCGCGCCGTTTCGGCCCTCACGCAACGGAAGGTTACCTCATTGCCAAGAATGAGGAAGCCTATGCCAACGTCTTCACCATGCATTACCCTGATGAAGAACGTTCCGCTGCCCGTCCGCTGAAGACGACGCCGGTTTACGACCGTCTGAAGAAGCTCGGCGGTGTGTTCGGTTCCGTTTACGGCTGGGAGCGTGCCAACTGGTATGCTCCGCAAGGTTATGCGTTGCGCGAAGAGGACCTCGGCGTCGGTGCGGATGTCATCACCAGCCACAACTATGCGCCGCCACTGGATGATGGCCGTATCGTCGAGAAGTGGTCGTTCCGCCGCTCGAACTATTTCGAACATGTCGGCAACGAGGTGAAGAACGTCACCCAGAATGTCGGCGTGCTTGACATGTCGGCCTTCGCCAAGATGGAAGTCTCCGGTCCCGGCGCGCGCGCCTGGCTGGACAGCATTCTCGCCAATATCGTGCCGAAGAAGCGCGGCCGTATTGCGCTGACGCACCTTCTGACGCCGAATGGCGGCGTGAAGGTGGAGTTCACCGTCTATGAATGGGCACCGGGCCGGTTCTATCTGGTGTCCGCCGGTGGTCTTGAGGCGCACGATCATGACGTGCTCCAGCGGCTTGCGCCCACCGACGGTTCCGTCGTGCTGCAGCCCATCACCCAGAAATACGGCGTGCTGGTGCTTGCCGGTCCGAAGTCGCGCGATCTCCTGAAGAAGCTGACCCGTACCAGCCTCGAGAACAAGGATTTCCCGTGGCTGACGGCGAAGCAGATCTCCGTGGGTGTGGCGACGGCGCATGCACTGCGCGTCAACTTCGTCGGTGAACTGGGCTGGGAGTTGCACCATCCTATCGAAATGCAGAACTACATCTTCGACCGGCTGATGGAAGCAGGCGCCGAGTTTGGCATCAAGCCATTCGGTATTCGTGCGATGGTGTCGATGTCGCTTGAAAAGTCGTATCGCAACATGGGCCGCGAGCTTTCGGTCGAATATAACGCCTATGAATCCGGTCTCGACCGTTTCCTGCGTCCTGAGAAAAATTTCATCGGCCGCGATGCGCTGGTGGCCTACAAGGAAGCCGGCTTGAAATCGGTATTCTCGACGCTGACCGTTTCGGGCAATACGGATGTCGATGCGCGTGGTTCTGAAGCTATCTTCGACGCAGATGGCGCACTTGCCGGCCGTGTGACGAGCGGCGGCTTTGGCTGGCGTATCGGAAAATCGATTGCGCTTGCCATGCTGAAACCCGAATATGCCACGATTGGCACGAAGCTGAAAATCCGCATTCTCGGCACGCTTTATGATGCCGAGGTGGTGGAAGAAAGCCCCTTTGATACGGAAAACGCGCTGCTGCGCGCCTGAGGGATTTTCCTGGAAGCATTCGAAACACGGCCCCCCCTCGGGGGCCGTGTTTTCTTTTGGGTAAGCATGTATGCCGACTGTTTTCGGGCAAAAGTGTTATTAATCATTCTGAAAAATACGCCTGCTAATTTCCCGTGAAAGACGACGGGGGACTGGGACAAAATGAATTTTCTGGGCATTACGGGCATGCAATATTCGGGTGTGCCATTTACCAATTGCCGCATTTTGCTTGCGGAAGATACCAATGTGTTCACCCAGATGGTGAGCATGCGCCTGAAGGAATTGCTGGGCGTTTCCGTGGAGGTGTGCCGTAACTTCGAGGAGTTGCAGGCGTGCTACGAACACTCGGCCGAACCCGTGACGCTTGCGATTTCCAACATCAATCTTCCGGGGGCGGAGAACGGCGAGGCGCTGGAATATCTGATCGATCTTTCGATCCCGACCATCGTTTTCACCAGCACGTTCCATGAGGCGACCCGCGAAACGCTGATCGCCAAGAATGTGGTCGACTACATTCTGAAAGACAATATCTTTGCCGTGGACATGCTGACGGAATCCATCTGTCGGTTCCTCACCAACCACCGCCACCATGTGCTGATCGTGGATGACAGCCCAACGGCGCGGGCGCTGCTTTCCAGCCGCCTCAAGCGTTATAATTTCCGCGTCAGCCTTGCCGATAGCGGTGCGAAGGCGCTCGAAATCCTTAAGGCCAATCCCGATATCGGGCTGGTGGTGACCGACTACAATATGCCCGATATTGACGGTTTCGAACTGACACGGCGCATCCGCACCGTGCGCGGTTCGCACGAGTTGCGCATCATCGGCGTTTCCTCTTCCACCAACCGGCTTTTGTCGGCGCGGTTCCTGAAGGCGGGTGGCAACGATTTCATGCTGCGGCCCTTCATCGACGAGGAATTTTATTGCCGCGTTAACCAGAACCTCGACACGCTGGTGCAGATACAGCTGGCCAAGGCTGGCGTGAGACCGGCGGCCTGACCGGACTTTTCGTTATCAAAGCCGCGATAAGTCAAAGCTGAGACTCGAGCGGCAGGAAACGCATGATGCCGGCGACGATCCGGCGGCTGATGGCAGCGTCCGGTTCACGCCTGTATGTCTTCGGCTGGCCGTGTTCTTCGGTCATCCAGACGATGCGATTGCCGTTGTCTATATCCAGCTCGAAGCTCATTGAGCGGCGGATCTCTTCGCTGAATATCTCGTCCATGCGCGCAACCAGCGGGGCTGAGGTGAAAACGACGCCCATTTCCGTGTTGAGAGAAGCGGAGCGCGGATCGAAATTGAGCGAGCCAATATAGCCGGTCTTGCCGTCGCGGGAGAAAGCCTTGGTGTGGAGGCTCGCCTGTCCTGAACCGCGAAGCGTAAAGCTTGGCTGGTCCGCCTGTGCACGCAGTTCATGGAGTCGCACCCCGCCCAGCAGAAGCGGCTTTCGATACCGTGCGTAACCGGCGTGAACGGCGGCAACATCTGTTGCAGCCAGCGAGTTGGTGAGGATGGCAACCGAGACGCCGCGCTCGGCAAGGTTTGCAAAAATGTCCAAGCCCTGTTTGCCGGGAATGAAATAAGGGGAGGTGATGTGCAGGCTGTCATTTGCCGCCTGCATCAGCGGCAGCAGGCTCTCCATCAGGAAGTTGTGGCCGTTGCGGCGTTTTCCCGCTGCTTTTTCCGGCGGGTCGGCAAGCACGTCGGCTTCATCGACCCAGTGCAGGCGGTCCGACATCAGGAAATGTCCGCTGCCATATTGGTTTTCGACGCGCTCGAGATAGGGTTTGGCAGCCTCGCTTTTCGGCAGCGCAGCAAGCTCGCGTCTTAACCTGGCAAGCTTGCTCGGCCTGCGCGCCAGAAGCGAGCGCACGGGAACGGAAACGGCGCTGTTCCAGTAGTCGTCGAAGATTTCGGTGGCATCCGCAACGATCCTGCCGAAACCGAGAATGTCGAAATCGTGGAAATTGGCCCGTTCGGCGGCATCGAAATAGGCGTCGCCAATATTACGGCCGCCAACGATCGCGGCGCGTCCGTCGGCAATCCACGCCTTGTTGTGCATGCGCCGGTTGACGCTTCGGAACCGGAGGACCAGTTCCAGGCTTCGATACAGGATGTTTTCCCGCGCCCTGGTTGGGTTGAAGAGCCGCAGCTCAATATTGCGATGGCTGTCGATGGCGTGGAAGATGCGGTCGGACATCGAGACGCCGAGATCGTCCAGAAGCAGCCTCACGCGCACGCCGCGATCTGCCGCGGCAATGACCTCGCGCATCATCAGCCGACCGGTCAGGTCGGCATTCCACATGTAATACATCAGATCAAGGCTGCGCCCAGCCGCCCGCGCGGCCGCCATACGCACTGCAAAGGCATCCAGATTGGAATGCAGCAGGCAGAGCGCGTTTTTCTCGTTCCAGCCGTTCCTTATCGACTGCCAGTGGCGGTCGAGCCCGGTCGCATCCTCGGCAACGGGCAGGGCGGTTGAGGGGCGTTTGGGAATGGCCTTTTCCCGCTGCTTGCTGATGACAACAAACAGGGCTGGTCCGACGACCAGCAGCACCATGGCGATAAAGACCGTAAATGCAGTCACTTGTTTTGATCACTCCCGGCCTGAAGGTTATCAGGCCGGGTGAAAACGCGCGAGCACATAAAGCGTTCACGGCAGAAGAGGGTGCGGGAGCGAAAAAGCCTGCCTTGCGAAGCGAATGCAGGAGGCGGGACTTGTGAATCACATAAGTATATGCTTATCTGTTGTCATGACAGAGAATGATATTTTCCGGGCGCTGGCCGATCCGACACGCCGCGCTATTTTCGAAAAGCTCGCGGATGGTGCCCAGAACGCGTCCGCCTTGCGTGAGGGTTTCGATATCAGCCAGCCGGCCATGTCGCAGCATCTTGCTGTGCTGCGGGGGGCGGGGCTGGTCGTCGAACGGCGGCAGGGTCGTTTCGTCAATTACGAGGTCGATCCGGATGGGCTGACACGGATTGCGACATGGCTTGGCAAATACCGCGCCTACTGGCCGCAGCGCGTAGAAGCACTGAAGCTCTTGCTGAAGGATATGGATCAATGAACAGGGAACTGCCCGCAGCACCGAAACCCGGTATCGAGCTGGAATATGATCTCGATGAGCCGCCGCAAAAAGTCTGGCGTGCGATCAGCATTCCGGCCTTCCGTGAACACTGGTTGCCGAAGGAGGCTTTAGCTGAACCCGAGGCGATTAGGATCACCCCGGGGAAGGAGGTCTGTTACAGGATGCGGGATGACGTTCCGCCATTTCTGGAAAGCACCGTCACCTTCAGTATTGCACCCAACGCGAGCGGCGGCACCAGCCTGCGGGTCATTCATGAGTTGCCCATCACCGGTTCCGGTCGGATGACAAAGGCTGCCGCAAACCACAACGGTTCGCCCATCAAGCTCGCCGCCTGATCCACCACATTTCCTTACATTTTCAAACGACAGGAGTTCGCCGATGCGCGAAGCGATGCAACTCGTCCCTATGGTAGTTGAACAATCCGCTAGGGGAGAAAGGTCCTTCGACATCTATTCCCGGCTGTTGCGGGAAAGGATCATCTTTCTCAACGGTGAGGTCAACGACGCTGTTTCCGCGCTTGTCTGCGCGCAACTGCTGTTTCTGGAGGCGGAAAACCCGAAAAAGCCGATCCATCTCTACATCAATTCTCCAGGCGGCGTCGTGACCAGCGGTCTCGCAATGTATGACACCATGCGCTACATCCGCGCGCCGGTTCATACTCTGTGCATGGGGACCGCCCGTTCGATGGGCTCATTCCTGCTTATGGCGGGCGAACCGGGCGCGCGGGCGGCATTGCCCAACGCCAGCATCCTCATTCACCAGCCGTCCGGCGGGTTTCAGGGGCAGGCGTCGGATATGCTCATCCATGCTGAAGAAATCAGGCAGACAAAGCACCGAATGACGCGGCTTTATGCCGAGCATTGCAAACGCAGCTATGACGAGTTTGAAGCGGCAATGGATCGCGACCGTTTCATGACGGTGGAAGAGGCACTGGAATGGGGTTTGATCGACCGCGTTCTGGACGTTCGCGAAGATGTGGCGGCGGCATGACTCAAATCGTCCCGGTTGGCGCATGGCTGGCCGGGACGGTTGATCAGATATCCAGATTATCCGCGAAGGCAGCGCGTTCCTGAATGAAGCGGAAGCGGGCATCCGCCTTGGTGCCCATCAGATTGTCGACCGCCTCGCGGGTGCCTTCGAAATCCACGTCGTCGATCTCGACGCGCAGCAGGGTGCGCTTTTCGGGATCCATGGTGGTTTCCTTCAACTGTGCCGCCATCATTTCGCCAAGGCCTTTGAAGCGGCCGATTTCGACCTTCTTGCCCTTGAAGACGGTTTCCATCAATTCGGCGCGGTGGGCGTCGTCACGGGCATAGGCGCTCTTGGCACCCTGACGGATGACGTAGAGCGGCGGCACCGCGAGATAGAGGTGGTTGCCACGAATGAGTTCCGGCATTTCCTGATAGAAGAAGGTGATGAGCAGCGAGGCGATGTGAGCACCATCGACGTCGGCATCCGTCATGATGATGATGCGTTCGTAACGCAGATCCTCTTCGCGGTACTTGGTGCGCGTGCCGCAGCCTAGCGCCTGGATGAGATCGGCGATCTGCTGGTTGGCGGAGAGTTTTTCACGGCTGGCGCTGCCGACGTTGAGGATCTTGCCGCGCAGCGGCAGGATGGCCTGATTGGCGCGGTTGCGCGCCTGCTTGGCCGAGCCGCCAGCCGAGTCACCCTCGACGATGAAAAGCTCGGCATTCTCAGCCGTGTTCTGCGAGCAGTCCGCCAGCTTACCGGGCAGGCGCAGCTTGCGCACCGCCGTCTTGCGGTTGACTTCCTTTTCCTTGCGGCGGCGCAGGCGTTCTTCGGCGCGCTCGATCACCCAGTCCAGCAGCTTCGCCGCTTCGCCCGGATTGCCGGTGAGATAATGGTCGAAGGGATCGCGTAGCGCGTTTTCGACGATGCGCTGGGCCTCGACGGTCGCGAGCTTGTCCTTGGTCTGGCCGACGAATTCCGGCTCGCGGATGAAGACGGAGAGCATGCCCGCTGCCGAGATCATCACGTCATCGGTGGTGATTTCCCTGGCTCGCTTGTTCTGGGTCAGCTCCGCATAGTTCTTCAGGCCCTTGGTGAGTGCGATGCGGAAACCGGCCTCATGCGTACCGCCTTCAGGCGTCGGGATGGTGTTGCAATAGGAATGGATCTGCGTGTCGCCGCCATACCAGGTCACAGCCCATTCCAGCGCGCCGTGGCCACCGGTCTTTTCGGTGCGGCCGGAGAAAATCTCGCGGGTGACGGTGAATTCCTTGCCGAGCGTGGCGGCCAGATAGTCCTTCAGACCACCGGGGAAATGGAACACGGCCTTTTCGGGGATTTCGCCACCGGCGGGCACCATGCCGGGATCGCAGCTCCAGCGGATTTCGACGCCACCGAAGAGATAGGCCTTGGAGCGGGCCATGCGGAAAATACGCGCCGGTTCGAATTTCGCGTGATCGCCGAAGATCTGCGGGTCCGGATGGAAACGCACGCGGGTGCCACGACGGTTGTGCACGTCACCCAGTTCTTCGAGACCGCCGATCGGCGCACCGCGCGAAAAGCGCTGGCGGTAAAGCTTGCGGTTACGGGCGACTTCCACTTCCAGAAGATCGGACAGCGCATTGACCACGGAAACGCCGACGCCGTGCAGGCCGCCGGAGGTTTCATAGGCCTTGCCATCGAACTTGCCGCCGGCATGCAGCTTAGTCATGATGACTTCGAGCGTCGACTTGCCCGGAACCTGCGGATGGTTTTCCACGGGAATGCCGCGTCCGTTATCGGTGACGGTCAGGAAACCCTCGGTATCGAGATGGACCTCGATGAAATTGGCGTGGCCTGCGACGGCCTCGTCCATGGAGTTGTCGATGACTTCGGCAAAGAGGTGGTGCAGCGCCTTCTCGTCGGTGCCGCCAATATACATGCCGGGTCGCATGCGCACCGGTTCCAGCCCTTCGAGCACGCGGATCGACGAGGCACCGTAGTCGTCACCGGAGGGGGACACGGGCGCTGGGGGCGGGGGCGTCGTGACGGCCGCAACGGCTGCTGGTTTCGGCTGCACGTTCACGTTCGCGGCTGCGGACACCGGGGCCTTCACGGGTTTTGCCGTGTCCTCGTTCTTTTCCGTTTCGCTGTTTGGTGCCACCGGAAGACCGGAGAAGAGATCGTTGCTATCGTCCATCATGTCCAAGGTTCAAAAAAGCGTGTCGTCAGAATTTCGCCAAGCGAATCAGTATGCCAATAGGGGCGAGTATAGCGCCAAACGTGCAGGGCGTGTGGCCTAACGCGGCGCACCCTATGCCACGACTATGTCAGGGTTTCGCAACAGGAGGATTGCGCTGCCGCCCTGGCAATGGCAAGTCTCGCAGCCACGAATGAACGGTTAACCAAGTCATGTCCACAGCTCATTTCACGTTTTGTACTCTTTTCTGCCTGACTGTTGCGGCGATGCCGGGCGGTGCCGGGGCGGCGGACGGGCCGCTGCGGCCGTTCAAGGACGAGCTGTTTTCCAGCCAGACAGTGCTTTCCACGGCCGATGGCGGCGCATCTGAGGTGATCGATTATCAGGAGATGCGCGATATCAACGGCCGCGACGAGGTACCGGAACGCCGGGTGAAGCGGCAATATGTGGATATGGCGCCCAAGACAGCGCAGGCGATGGAATCCGTGGCGGTTGAGGGCAGGGCGCTTGAGGTGGGCCGCGTCGGGCCATCATCCGGGCAGGCTTTCACCGTGATCTTCATTCACGGGCGCGGCGGCGACCGGCGGCTTGGCATGAACGACTATACGTTCGGCGGCAATTTCAACCGGCTGAAAAATCTGGCTGTCGCCAATGGCGGCACCTATTATGTGCCGAGCGTACCATCCTTCGATGCCAATGGTGTTGCCGACGTTTCCGCGCTGATCACCTATGCGGCTAGAAAATCCGGCGGCAAGCCGGTGGTGTTGGCCTGCGCCTCCATGGGCAGCTTCATCTGCTACGGCATCAGCCGTGATAAGGCGACGGTCGGCAATCTCAAGGGCATGGCGATCCTTGGCGGCGCGGTCGATCCCGATTTTCCGAAGAGCGCCTTTGCGAAAGCCAAAAAGCCGGTGTGGTTCACCCATGGCAGTGCCGACAAGGTCTATTCCGCCGACAGCCAGGCGACCATCTTCCGCACCTTGCTGAAGGCGGGAGAGCCGGCGCGCTTCACGCTTTTTGAGACAGGCACGCATGGAACGCCGGTGCGCATGACCGACTGGCGGGCGGTTTTGAACTGGATTTTGAGCCGATGAGGTCCAGTTTTGGTTCGACAGGCGCGAATTTCGGCAAATTGACCGACGTTTTGAAGCTTATGACTGCTTTTTTGTACCAATTGTCATCAGCTGCGTTTAAGGAAATATTCCGGGATTTCCGGCAGGGTTTCTGTCGCGATTAGGGGCCGCCTGGCGGCTGAGGTAAGGGGTGTTCGCGCAAGCGGCTCTCCGAGACAAAGGGAATGGGATACGCATGACGCCGAATGTTCGACCGCTTGTAGCCGGAAACTGGAAGATGAACGGCACCCGTTCGTCGCTCGATCAGATCAAGGCCATGGCAGAGGGCGTCAAGGGCGCGCTTTCCGAAAAGGTGGATGCGCTGATCTGCCCGCCATCGACGCTTCTTTATGTGGCAACCGCGCTCTGCGACGACAGCCCGCTGATGATTGGCGGACAGGATTGCCACCAGAATGTTTCCGGCGCGCATACGGGTGACATTTCCGCCGAGATGATTGCCGATTGCTTCGGCACCCATGTCATCGTCGGCCACTCCGAGCGTCGCACCGACCATGCCGAGACGGATCATCTGGTCCGCGCCAAGGCCGTTGCCGCCCATCAGGCCGATCTTATCGCCATCGTCTGCATTGGCGAGACGGCGGATGAGCGCAAGGCGGGCCAGACGCTCGATATCCTCAAGCGCCAGCTCGCCGGATCGCTTCCGGACGAGGCAACCGCCGAAAACACCGTCATCGCTTATGAGCCGGTCTGGGCGATCGGCACGGGTCTGACGCCGACCACGCAGGATGTGCGCGAGGCTCATGCCTTCATGCGCGACGAGCTGGTCAAGCGCTTTGGTGATGAAGGCAAGACCATGCGGATTCTTTACGGCGGCTCGGTGAAGCCTGCCAATGCGCTGGAACTGATGGGTGTCGAGAATGTCGACGGCGCACTGATCGGCGGCGCGAGCTTGAAAGCCTCCGACTTCCTTTCCATCTATGCGGCATACGAGCAACTGACGGCTTGAGACACGCTTTCCTGCCACAGTGGCGGGAAAGGGGCTTGGAATAAGCCTTCGCCTCATGTAAAGAGCCGCGAAACCTTCTTTGTAGTGCTCCGCGCGGGGCATGGAATGGATTGTCATGCAGACCGTTTTGATTGTTATTCACCTCATGATCGTGCTGGCGCTTGTCGGCGTGGTTCTGATCCAGCGTTCCGAAGGCGGCGGCCTCGGCATCGGCGGCGGTTCGGGCTTCATGTCCGCGCGCGGAACGGCCAATGCGCTGACCCGCACGACGGGTATCCTTGCCGCGCTGTTCTTCGTGACGTCGCTCGGACTTGGTCTTCTGACCCGGTACGAATCGCGCCCGACGGATATTCTGAACCGTATTCCCGCCACGCAGGGTCAGGGCAACGGCATTCTCGACACGCTCGGCCCGGCACAGACGCCGGCAACGCCGGCTCCGGCTGAGAATGGCGTTCCGACCAACAGCGGCGCTGCAGCACCTGCGCAGACCGCGCCTGCGCCGGCCACTGCTGGTGAAGCCGCTCCGGCACCGGCCAAGCCCGCCGATCCGAACGCAGTTCCGACCGGTCAATAAGCCCGGTTATGATTTAACGCTCCGGCAGGCCAAAAGCCTGCCGGTTTTCTTTTGTTCGCATTTCGCCACATCCCATTGCCAATTCGTCAACAGCGAATTTGCAACAGCATGAAATTTGGGCTGGCGGAATCAGAGGTAAAAAGGTATCCGGTGAATCCCATGGCGCGATATGTATTCATCACAGGCGGCGTGGTCTCCTCTCTCGGTAAGGGCATCGCAGCTGCGGCACTCGGAGCATTGCTGCAATCCCGTGGTTATCGGGTGCGGCTTCGCAAACTTGACCCCTATTTGAACGTCGATCCCGGCACGATGAGCCCGACACAGCACGGCGAAGTGTTTGTGACGGACGACGGTGCCGAGACGGACCTCGACCTTGGCCACTATGAACGCTTCACGGGGCGTTCGGCGACCAAGACCGACAACATCACCACTGGCCGGATCTACAAGAACATCATCGACAAGGAACGCCGCGGCGACTATCTCGGCGCGACCGTTCAGGTCATTCCGCATGTCACCAACGAGATCAAGGATTTCGTGACCGAAGGTAATGACGAGTACGACTTCGTCATCTGCGAAATCGGCGGCACAGTGGGTGATATAGAGGCGATGCCGTTCATGGAGGCGATCCGCCAGCTCGGCAACGATCTGCCGCGCGGCACTGCAATCTATGTTCACCTGACGCTGATGCCTTACATTCCGGCGGCCGGCGAATTGAAGACCAAGCCGACCCAGCATTCCGTGAAGGAACTGCAGGCGCTTGGCATTCATCCCGACATTCTGCTGGTGCGCGCCGACCGGGAAATCCCGGAAGCGGAACGCCGCAAGCTTTCGCTGTTCTGCAACGTGCGTCCTTCCGCCGTCATTCAGGCGTTGGATGTTGCCAACATCTATGACGTTCCGATCGCCTACCACAATGAAGGTCTCGATTCGGAAGTGCTGGCCGCTTTTGGTATCGAACCGGCGCCGAAGCCGCGTCTGGAACAGTGGGAAGAGGTCTGCAACCGTATCCGCACGCCGGAAGGCGAGGTAACGATTGCGATCGTCGGCAAATATACCGGCCTCAAGGACGCCTACAAGTCGCTGATCGAGGCGCTGCATCACGGTGGTTTTGCCAACCGCGTCAAGGTCAAGCTGGAGTGGATCGAGTCGGAAGTCTTCGAAAAGGAAGATCCGACGCCCTATCTCGAAAAGGTCAACGGCATTCTGGTGCCGGGCGGTTTCGGCGAGCGCGGTTCGGAAGGCAAGATCATGGCGGCACAGTTCGCCCGTGAGCGCAACGTGCCCTATTTCGGGATCTGCTTTGGCATGCAGATGGCAGTCGTGGAAGCGGCGCGTCATCTGGCGGGCATCGAGAATGCCTCCTCCACCGAATTCGGTCCGACGGCTGAGCCCGTCGTTGGCCTGATGACCGAGTGGGTAAAGGGCAATGAGCTGGAGAAGCGCTCCACCAAGGGTGATCTCGGCGGCACCATGCGTCTCGGCGCTTACAAGGCAGCGCTGAAGAAGGACACGAAGATCGCCGAAATCTACGGTTCCACGGATATTTCCGAGCGCCACCGCCACCGTTACGAGGTGAATGTGGACTATAAGGACCGGCTGGAAGAATGCGGCCTCGTCTTCTCGGGCATGTCTCCTGATGGTGTGCTGCCGGAAACGGTGGAATATCCTGACCATCCCTGGTTCATCGGTGTGCAATACCACCCGGAACTCAAGAGCCGCCCGCTCGACCCGCATCCGCTGTTTGCCAGCTTCGTTGAAGCGGCGGTGGAGCAGAGCCGGCTGGTTTGATGGTTTGAATGATACGGAGAGGGCCGCTTTTGCGGCCCTTTTTTATTGGGGTGCGCACAGAAAGCGTCAGGCCAGAAGGTTGTGCTTCCTCAGCCATGCCTCATACCATCCAGGCCATTCTTGCGTGGGGGTTCCGGGCTTGCCCATGCCGAAGCCGTGGCCGCCAGAAATGATTGGGTGAAATTCGACATCGACATCCGCCTTCTCGCACGCCTGCTGCATGATACGGCTATTGGCGGAATTGGAAATCCGGTCGTCATCCGCCTGCGTGAGGAAGACCGGAGGGCAATCTTTGCTCACATGGCTTTCCACTGACCACTCTCGTGTTGCCTCATCTGTCGGGTGCCTGCCGATAAGTGACCTCCGGGTCGATGTATGTTCATAGGGCGCTGCAAGCGTGATGACCGGATAGATCAGGGCCGCA
Source organism: Rhizobium sp. Root491 (assembly GCF_001427205.1). NCBI lineage: Bacteria > Pseudomonadati > Pseudomonadota > Alphaproteobacteria > Hyphomicrobiales > Rhizobiaceae > Rhizobium > Rhizobium sp. Root491. The sequence goes on along the minus strand of NZ_LMFF01000016.1, from coordinate 146,646 downwards.
ACATCCGGCCGGGCTGATTGCATGTCGATGTCATCGACTGCTTCGTAAGACGCAAGAGCCGAGCGGGCGGCGGCCAACCCCATCAAGTGCCCACCCGCAGAAAAACCAAGTGCGCCGATCCTGTACGGATCGATCTGCCGGTCCGAAGCGCGTGCACGCACCAGACGAAATGCGCGCTGCGCATCCTGAATCGGTGCCAGCGGTCCAGCAGCCCATCCTTCAATCGGCAGACGGTAGGTGAGGACAAAAGCATAAATGCCTCTGGCTGCGAGCCAGCGTGCGGCGGGATAGGACTCCTTGCCTTCCTCGATGCGTTTATATCCACCGCCACCTGCAATGATCATTGCGGAACCATTTGGCTTTGCGGGAGCGAACACCTCCAGGCTCGGTACGGCAATGTTGGTGACAGCGCCTTTTTTGCTTATATTCGGGACGCCGTTCGGACCACCGCCTCCCGGAGGCGGGCCGGGCCAAAGCGAAATCCATTGCCGATCGCCTTGCGCAAACAGACTTGGGACTTTCATGGCCGTGGCGAGGAAGGCACCACCAAGAAGCAGGCTGCGGCGGCAGATCATGATGTCATCCTCAATCGTGCATCTGGTTTCGGCATTCTCTGCGGAAGAACAGCTTACGGGGACGATTTAAAAACACCAAGAGTGGTCAGTACCGGGACATCCCAATGCTTTGACCCTACACCACGGTCTCATCGCTCATCCGTCAATCGAACAAACAAAAAACGGGCCCGAAGGCCCGTTCTCTATTCCAGCGATAATCCCGACCGGCTTACTTCGGGCCGATCATGTTTTCCGGGCGCACATACTGATCGAATTCCTCATTCGTGAGGTATCCGCCGCCGACGGCCTCGTCGCGCAGTGTCGTGCCGTTCTTGTGCGCGGTCTTGGCGATCTTGGCGCAGATGTCGTAGCCGAGCTTGCTGTTGAGAGCCGTGACGAGCATCAGCGAGTTCTCGACGCCCTTCCTGATGTTGTCTTCGCGGGCTTCGATGCCGACGACGCAGTTGTCGGTGAAGGAGACGGCGGCATCGCCCAGAAGCTGGACCGACTGCAGGAAGTTGTAGGCCATCATCGGATTATAGACGTTCAGTTCGAAGTGCCCCTGCGAGCCTGCGAAGGAGAGCGCTGCATTGTTGCCGAAGATGTGGGCGCAAACCTGCGTCAGCGCTTCCGACTGCGTCGGGTTGACCTTGCCCGGCATGATCGATGAGCCGGGTTCATTTTCCGGCAGCGACAATTCGCCAAGACCGGCGCGCGGGCCGGAGCCGAGGAAGCGGATGTCGTTGGCGATCTTGAACAGGGCTGCTGCTGCGGCATTGATCGCGCCGTGCGAGAACACCATGGAATCGTGCGAGGCAAGCGCTTCGAACTTGTTCGGCGCCGTCACGAACGGCAGGCCGGTGATCTTGGAAATCTCTTCGGCAACCTTTTCAGCGAAACCGACGGGGGCGTTAAGGCCCGTGCCGACCGCCGTGCCGCCCTGGGCAAGCTTGGAAAGTGCGGGCAGGGTGAGTTCGATATTGGCAATCGCCGAGGCGACCTGCGCGGCATAACCGGAAAACTCCTGGCCGAGCGTCAGCGGCGTGGCATCCTGCGTGTGGGTGCGGCCGATCTTGATGATCTTTTCGAACTGCTTGACCTTGGCTTCCAGCGCCGTGTGCAGGTGCTTGAGGGCCGGCAGCAGGTGGTGAACGATCTCTTCCACGCAGGCGATGTGCATTGCCGTCGGATAGGTGTCGTTCGAGGACTGGCTCATATTGACGTGGTCGTTGGGGTGAACCGGCTTCTTGGTGCCCATTTCGCCGCCGAGCATCTCGATTGCGCGGTTGGAAATCACCTCATTGGCATTCATGTTGGATTGCGTGCCGGAGCCGGTCTGCCAGACGACCAGCGGGAAATGCTCGGTCAGCTTGCCGTCGATGACTTCCTGTGCGGCTGCGATGATGGTGTCGCCTATCTTGGGGTCGAGGCCTGCAAGCGCCATGTTTGCACGGGCGGCGGCCTGCTTGACGATGCCGAGCGCGCGAACGACAGAGGCGGGCTGCTTTTCCCAGCCGATCTTGAAGTTGCCGAGCGAGCGCTGCGCCTGCGCGCCCCAATAGCGATCGGCCTGAACTTCAATGGGTCCAAATGTATCGGTTTCCGTCCGTGTGGCTGTCATCAATCTTGCCTTTTTACTCGTTTTCCTCCGCCAAAACGGCACTTCGCCCGCCTTGCGCGCGCCGATATATAGAATCATCGCGCTGGCAATGAAAGCGTTGCGAGGCATGCCTGGCAGATATTTCCCTTGGGACAGGGCGATTTTGGCGCTCATCCTGCCCGGTTAAGAAAAAGACCTTGGCGTGTCATTTTTACTACGTCGATAAAAGCCCGGAAAACTGGGGTTTCGCCGGCTTGGAACGGCTTGGTCAACCACGGCAAAGTGAATGAAATAAATAGAAATTTAACCATTCTCGCCAATTCTGGAAATTACGTTTTTATGGTTTTGGCCGTAATATGAGGTTCATTTCGGGTGCGTTCTGGACTTCGGCGTTTTCTTTTCAACGGGCCGTCTATCGGCTAGACAAGCATGAAACTGGATGCTCCGTCTTCGTTGGCGGCGCTGGGTGCTACGAGGATCAAATTGCAAGTCACATCTGGAAAAACATCGGCAGCGCTGGTGCTGGCTCTCGGTCTTTCCGTTTCCACCGCTCTTCCCGGCAGCGCCGGCGCGGTAACGCTGATGGACCTTTTGCGTGGCGGGCCTGGCAAGGTTGCGCGCGATCGCGGTGAAATGCCGCCAGCCGGTATCGTCACCTCGCCGCCGACGGTCGGACCGAGCGCCGATGCATCCGATCCCGAGCCTCTGCCGCGTGTTTCCGGTCCACGTTATTACGATTACAAGGCCGATACCGCACGCGCTGTGAACACCGCCAATTTCGGCGAGGGTCTTGCCAATGTGAAGTTCAGCGCCACCCCCGAAATTGGCAAGGCTCTGGAAGCCTATTACGGTGCCGGCGGCAAGGCGCTCTGGGTTTCGGAAGGCGAGCTGACTGCCCGCGCGAACGCCGTCATGGCGTTTTTGGAGACTGTTGGCGAAAGCGGCCTCGATCCGGCCGATTACAGCATTTCAGTACCCGCAAAGGACGTGACCGCCAGCATCAGCGCAGGCGCGAACGCATCCGGCACGCCGGTGGAAGTGGCTTCCGCATCGACCTCCGACGCCTATCAGCGCGCGCAGATGCAGTTCGAGCTTGCGCTTTCCGCCAAGGTTCTGGCCTATGTGCAGGATACGACGCGTGGCCGTGTCGATCCGAACCGGCTGTCCGGTTACCACGATTTCAAGCGCAAGACGGTAAACCTAGCGCCCGTGCTGAAGCTTGCAGGCCTCAGCCCCGATATCGCAGCCTATCTGCGCAGCCGTGAACCTTCGAACGCCGAATATCTGGCGCTGAAGGCCGAACTGGCCCGGTTGCGCAGCGAGGGTGATGCGGCCAACACGGTCAAGGTTCCCGCCGATCTGGTGCTGAAACCCGGCAACAGCAGCGGCGACATGGCGAGCGTCGTCAAGGCAATCGAACATCGCGCTTCGCCTGCCTTCAAGGCGGAACATGCGGCGATCATTTCCGGCTACCAGCAGACGCCGGATTATACGCCTGATCTCGTTGATCTGGTGAAGGCATTCCAGAGCGAAAACGGCCTGAAGGCCGACGGCGTCATCGGCCGCGCGACCGTGCGTGCCATGGTCGGCGAAAGCAACGACGCCCGGATTGCCAAGGTGCAGGTGGCGATGGAGCAGATCCGCTGGCTGCCGGCCGATCTCGGCCAGCGCTATGTCTTGATCAACCAGCCCGCCTTCATGGCCTATTACCACAATGACGGACAGGAACAGTTCGGCATGAAGGTGGTGGTCGGCTCCAAGGCCAACCAGACCTACTTCTTCCAGGACGAAATCCAGACCGTCGAATTCAACCCCTATTGGGGCGTTCCGCAGTCGATCATCGTCAACGAGATGCTGCCGAAGCTGCGCCGCGATCCGTCCTATCTCGACCGTCTGGGTTATGAGGTGCAGGTGGGTGGCCGTGCGGTTTCTTCTACCAGCGTCAACTGGTTCGGCTCGACCAACGCCATTTCGGTGCGTCAGCCGCCAAGCAGCGACAATGCACTGGGCGACCTGAAAATCCTGTTCCCGAATGCGCATGCCATTTACATGCACGATACGCCTGCCAAGAGCTTCTTCAACCGCGACATGCGGGCGCTGAGCCACGGCTGTATCCGTCTGGTCGACCCGCGCCGCATGGCGGCGGCGGTTCTTGGCACCAGCGTCGACAAGGTCAACGAGCAGATTGCAGCGGGCAAGAACCGCGCCGTGCAGGTGCCGGTGAAGATACCGGTCTACGTGGCCTATTTTACTGCCTGGCCGGACAAGGCCGGCAAGGTGCAGTTCTTCGACGACGTCTACGACCGTGACAGCTACGTCCAGAAGGCGTTTGCGGTAACGACGAAGGCGCGGGCCGCGTCGATTTGATAGAAATCTCATTGAGAAAAAGAAAGCGCCGGAAACGGCGCTTTTTTTGTTTCTGCGACTGCCAGTTACTATCGTAGCGACGATGCCGTAAAAAGCGTGAATGCCAGTTCGCCATCGCCGTCGAGCATGTTTGCGCTCAACAGCGCATCTTCCAGCGATGATTTGCGGATGAGGAGTTGGTAAAAGAATAGATGAACGAAAAGCGGCGTTGCCGCACCATCGGGATAGCCGTGTGAGGCTATGTAGGCGTGTGCTCGACCTTCGATGAATACTTTGGCGAAACCCTGCGAACCCGTGCAGCAGGCGGTGCTGAACACCACTGTGTCCCGCAGGTCGATGTTACCAGAGAGAATGTCGGCGTCCATGCTGCCGTCTTTCAGTTCTGTTCGGGTTATCTCCGGGGCGCACTCGCCGACGACTAGGCCGTTTTCATCGCCATGACCGCTGATGATGAGGTAGGGCGGCGGGTTATCTGGTTGTTTCAGGCAGACCAGAATGTCTTCCGGCGTGCCGGGGAGATAAAGCCTTACCGATGCGCCTAGGCTTTCCAGCATTGCCCTCAAAAGCAGGGCCTCGCCAGAATCGCCGACAGCGACAATGCCGACGGCGGTGCGAGGGAAAAGGAAATTGCGATCGACCATGACGAGCCTGTGAGTGTTCCGATTTATGCAGCGGCGTTGCGTTCTGTCAGCAGCCTTCCCACCAGATCTGGCGTTAGCGTTGCAAAATCATCTATCACGACATCCGGTTCGAGTTCGGCCATCGGCACATCCGAATAACCGAAGGTGACGCCGATCGACGGGACGGCCGCATTTTTGGCGGCGAGAATGTCGTTGATGCTGTCACCCACCATGACCGAGCGCTGCGGGTCGCCGCCAGCCTTTTCGATGGTGCCGAGAATATGGCGCGCATCAGGCTTGCGGAAGGGGAAGGTGTCGCCACAGGTGATGGCGGCGAAATATCGGGTGAGATCCAGTTTTTCGAGCAGCGGGAGCGCAAGGATTTCGGTCTTGTTGGTGCAGACCGCGAGCGTGATGCCAGCTGACGAAAGCGCATCCAGTACGCTGACGATGCCGGGGTAGGGGCGGCTGTCGCCGGGCATTTCCGCGCGATAATGGTCAATGAAACGCTCGTACAGCGGCTCCAGTTCGGCTTCCGGCAATTCTACCTGACGCAGCGCGAAGGCCCGCTTGATCATCACGCGCGCGCCCTGGCCGACGAGATGCGTCAGGTCGTCATAGGTAACGGGGGCAAGACTGGCTGCGGCGATGGTGTGGTTGAGGCTCGTAACGAGATCGGCGGCGGTGTCGACGAGCGTACCATCGAGGTCGAAGATGGCGAGCGGGGAGAGCGGGCGGGATGTCACGGGAACTGGCCTCTTGAGAGAATGCTTTTGGCGATGATATCGGTGCGTTCGTTGTGGCCAAGCCTAGGCAAACGGCTTTGTCTTTGCAACCGCGCCACAACGTTCTGTTCGTTGCCTGCAAAAATGCTTTCGTTTGGCTTTCGACCCGTGTAAACAGCACGGCGACGACAAAGCTACCGGAGTTTCAGGCACATGGATGCCCGCCAGATGAAGATCAAGGCCGCCGAGGCCGCATTGTCCCATGTGCAAGACGGGATGCGACTTGGTATCGGCACGGGCTCTACAGCTGAGGAATTCGTCAGGCTTCTGGCGGAAAAGGTTGCTGCCGGCCTGAAGGTCGAAGGCGTGCCGACATCCGAGCGTACCGCGCGCCTTTGCGTGGAGCTTGGTGTGCCGCTGAAATCCCTCGATGAGTTGCCGGAACTGGACCTTACCATCGATGGCGCGGACGAAGTGGATCACGGCCTGCGACTCGTCAAGGGTGGTGGCGGTGCGCTTCTGCGCGAAAAGATCGTAGCGGCGGCATCCGCCCGCATGATCGTCATCGCCGACCAGAGCAAGGTTGTGGAGACGCTTGGCGCCTTTCCGCTTCCCATCGAAATCAATCCGTTCGGTCAGGTGGCGACACAGATAGCCATCGAGAAACTGGCGGCGCGGTCCGGCCTGTCGGGCGACCTGACGATGCGTTCGTCGGGCGACGGCGCCTTCATGACGGATGGTGGACACCTCATTCTCGACGCATCTTTTGGCCGTATTCCTGATGCAGAAGCGCTTGCACGCGAGCTGAACACTATCCCCGGTGTTGTCGAGCACGGACTTTTCATAAATTTGGCATCGCTTGCCATCATTGCGGGTCCTGAAGGCGCCCGCGTGATGCAGGCAGTATAACAGGAGCGAGATTTTCATGATCAAACTAGCGGGACTGGGCAAAGCTGCCGCTGCTTCGATCCTCATTTCCGGCATCGTGTTCGGTACTGCCGCACGCGCTCAGGAAATTTCGGAAGCGCATATCGCTGCCGCACGGCAAGCGATCGCCTCTCTTGGCGTTACTGACCGTTTCGATGATATCCTGCCGGGTCTGGCGGAACGTCTGAAGGCCGAACTCATTCAGGCATCGCCGAATGTGCAGGACGCGATCACCGCGACTGTCGACGCCAAGGCACTTGAGCTTGCGCCGCGCCGCGCCGATCTGGAACGCGAGGCAGCACTCACCTACGCGCGCGCCTTCTCCGTCGAAGAGCTGAACGCCATCTCCACCTTCTACAGCAGCGAAGCCGGCAAGAAGCTTCTGAAGGACGGCCCTATCGCCACGCGCGAACTGATGAAGGCTGCCGACATCTGGGCCGCGGGCATCAACCGCGATCTGAACACCTCCAGCATGACCGAATTGCAGAAGGTGGCCGGCGCTGATCTGAAGCCGCTTCCGGCCGATCAGGGCAACACGGGTGGCGCTCCGGCTCACAAGCCCTGAGTGAAATAGATAGAGCGTCGGGTCCCAAAGCTCACGTTCAGAAATATTCAAAGCCCGGCCGCAAGGTCGGGCTTTTCATTTGTGCGTCGCAGCACCTATATGTGCCATGAATACGCCACAGCCCGCCTTGAGGCCGATGGCACGTGGTTTTGATCAGGGGTTTTGACTATGACAGCTTATGACTACGATCTTTTCGTTATCGGTGGCGGCTCGGGCGGGGTGCGCAGCGCTCGCGTTGCCGCCTCACTCGGCAAGCGTGTGGGAATTGCCGAGGAATACCGTTACGGCGGAACCTGCGTCATCCGTGGTTGCGTGCCGAAGAAGCTGTTCGTTTATGCCTCGCAATTTCCTGAGCATTTCGAGGATGCCGAAGGTTTCGGCTGGAGCGTTGGCGAGCGTCGTTTCGACTGGAAAAAACTGATCGAAGCGAAAGACAGGGAAATCACCCGTCTCGAAGGGCTGTACCGCAAGGGTCTGGATAACGCCAAGGCCGATATTTTCGACAGCCGTGCAGAGCTTGTCGATGCGCATACCGTGAAGCTGACGAAGACTGGTGAGACCTTCACGGCCGAGCGTATCGTGATTGCCGTTGGCGGTACGCCGAACGAACACAAGGCGCTGCCCGGCCACGAGCTGACGATCTCCTCCAACGAGGCTTTCGACCTGGAAGAACTGCCGAAATCGATCCTGATCGCTGGCGGTGGTTACATCGCCGTGGAATTCGCCAATATCTTCCACGGACTCGGTGTCGAAACGACGCTGATCTATCGCGGCAAGGAAATCCTTTCGCGCTTCGATCACGATATGCGCAAGGGCCTTCATGAAGCGATGGAAGCCAAGGGCATTCGCATCATTCTTGAAGACGTCATTCAGGAAGTGAGCAAGGACGGTGCGGGCGGCTTTGTGGCACGCACGAAGCAGGGCAACTCGCTGCATGTCGGCCTGGTGATGCTGGCGCTCGGTCGCGATCCGAATACGCATGGTCTAGGCCTTGAAAATGCCGGTGTGAAGGTGGATGCGCGCGGCGCGATCATCGTAGATGAGTATTCGCGCACGAACGTTCCTGGTATCTTCGCACTGGGTGACGTCACCGATCGGGTACAGCTGACGCCGGTGGCGATCCACGAGGCCATGTGCTTCATCGAAACCGAGTACAAGAACAACCCGACCAAGCCGGACCACGAGCTTATTGCCACTGCGGTGTTCTCGCAGCCGGAAATCGGCACGGTTGGACTTTCTGAAGAGGAAGCGGGCAAGAAATACCCGGAACTGGAAGTCTATCGCGCGCAGTTCCGTCCGATGAAGGCAACGCTGTCCGGGCGTCAGGAAAAGACGATCATGAAGCTGATCGTCAATGCCGCCAACCGTAAGGTCGTCGGCGCACATATTCTCGGCCACGAGGCAGGCGAAATGGCGCAGCTTCTCGGCATCACGCTGAAGGCCGGATGCACCAAGGACGATTTCGATCGCACCATGGCGGTTCATCCGACAGCGGCCGAGGAACTGGTGACGATGTATTCGCCAAGCTACCGCGTGGTGAACGGCGAGCGCGTGTAACGCCGTCGCTTGCGCGACGTGATCACGTCTCCGCTTTGCTCGCCACCACTTGAAAACAGTTGTTCTCCGGGTGGTGGCGGGTTTATTAAATCGTTTAAATTGACTTTTATGCACGTTAAACGCCCAAAACGGGCGGAATGGGCCCGATGGCCCTGACATCGGCTATGCAAAGCCTGTGCTTGGAGCTATAAGCCGCTCAATTTTTCGAGGCGGTCGTGCACAAATGCGCGGGCGAGAAAAGGGTAAGGACATGGCACAGAATTGGACACCCGGCAGTTGGCGGCAGAAACCGATCCAGCAGGTTCCCGAATATCCTGACGCGGCAGCGCTTGCGGCGACGGAAGCCACGCTTGCGACCTATCCGCCGCTCGTTTTTGCCGGTGAAGCCCGCCGCCTGAAAAAGCAGCTTGCCAATGTGGCAGACGGCAACGCCTTTCTGTTGCAGGGTGGCGATTGCGCCGAGAGCTTCCTCGAGCATGGCGCGGATAATATCCGCGACTTCTTCCGCGCTTTCCTGCAGATGGCTGTCGTCCTGACCTATGGTGCGCAGCTGCCGGTGGTGAAGGTCGGTCGTATTGCCGGTCAGTTCGCCAAGCCCCGCTCTTCGAACGTGGAAGTGCTCGATGGGGTGACGCTGCCGTCCTACCGCGGCGACATCATCAACGGCATCGAGTTCAATGAGACCTCGCGCGTGCCGAACCCCGAGCGTCAGCTCGACGCGTACCGCCAGTCGGCGGCGACGCTTAACCTGCTGCGCGCTTTCGCAATGGGCGGCTACGCCAACCTTGAAAACGTTCACCAGTGGATGCTCGGCTTCATCAAGGACAGCCCGCAGGCGGATCGTTACCGCAAGCTGGCTGACCGGATTTCCGAGACCATGAACTTCATGCAGGCAATCGGTATCAGCGCAGAAAACAATCCTAGCCTGCGCGAAACCGATTTCTTCACCAGCCACGAGGCTCTGCTGCTCGGTTACGAAGAGGCGCTGACCCGCGTCGATTCGACCTCCGGTGACTGGTATGCCACGTCGGGCCACATGATCTGGATCGGCGACCGCACGCGTCAGCTCGACCATGCGCATGTGGAATATTTCCGCGGCATCAAGAACCCGATCGGCCTGAAGTGCGGACCGTCGCTGACGCCTGATAATCTGATCGAGCTGATCGACGCGCTGAACCCGGCAAACGAGGCCGGCCGTCTGACGCTGATCTGCCGTTTCGGCCACGACAAGGTTGCAGACAGCCTGCCGAAGCTCATCCGTGCCGTGGAGAAAGAGGGCCGCAAGGTCGTCTGGTCCTGCGATCCGATGCATGGCAACACCATCACGCTCAACCACTACAAGACGCGTCCGTTCGAGCGCATCCTGTCGGAAGTCGAAAGCTTCTTCCAGATCCACCGCGCCGAAGGCACACATCCGGGCGGCATCCACATCGAGATGACCGGCAAGGACGTGACGGAATGCACCGGCGGCGCCCGCGCCGTGACGGCGGATTCGCTGTCGGATCGTTACCACACCCATTGCGATCCGCGTCTCAACGCCGATCAGGCACTGGAACTGGCCTTCCTTCTGTCCGAGCGCATGAAGAGCGGCCGGGACGAGAAGCGTCTGGCAATTGCTACTGCCTGACAGAGGCAGATAAAACAAAAAAGCCGCCGGATACTGCCGGCGGCTTTTTTTATGGTTGTCGGCCTGATTACTGGACGAGTGCCGGCTGCTGGCAGCGAACGTCGGTGACGCGCACATCGGCTTCGCCGATCTTGACGCCGAGTACCAGCAGCACATTGTAGAGCAGCTGATCCACGGGCGCCGTGACTGCCGCGAGCGTGTTGGCAAGCGCTGACTGGATGCCCGCCAGACCTCCCAGATCGATGTTGAGGAAGAGAAGCCTGATATCCAGATTGAGGTTCTTCAGCAGTGAACTGACAAGAGTGGTAACGGTATCCTTGGTGGAAACACTCTTGATCTTGGCCTGGGTGATATCCGACTGGGTGAAGGTCAGCTTGGTCTTCGTCATGTTCGTGGCATTGATGAGGGCGCTGCCATTGATGGCGAGCAGGGCCGAATCCACGATCGCGGTCTTGGTGACGCGCGGATCCTTGCCGAAATTGGCAAAGGCCGTGGTATCGACATTGCCAAGCGCGATTTCTGCGACGCCGGGAACGACTTCGACATCGACCGTACCCTGTCCGCCGCCCGTGCAGCGAATGTCGGCGAGCCGCGCTTCGGCATGGGCGACTTCAACATAAAGCGGAATATTGACCTTCAGACCGGCAATCGCCTGAAGCCCGTCAACCACGACACTGACCGCCAGCCGGGTTTGTGCGGTGCGCACCACCGTGCCCTGGCCGCCGACGGCAAGCGACGGCGTTTCGACGGGTGGCTCACCGATGGCGAGCGTCGTCTTGACCGAGGCGAGACCGAGAAGATTGGCGTTGAGGTTGAGCGCCAGCTGGTTGCCGCCATTGCCTGCCACGGCAGCGGCGTTGAGAAGATCGAAGACGCCTGCGGTGACCTTGAGGTTTTCGCCGCTACCGATCAGCTTGTCCGAGAACGGGCCGAGATTGAGGATTTCTTCAAGCTTGAGCTTGATGTTGCTCTTGTTGGCGGTTTTTGCCAGCGTCTTCAGAATGTTGGCCACAGCCGGCTGCAGGCCGGTGGTCTTCGTCAGCGCGTCCAGGAATTTGCCGTAGGTGATTTCCGTCTTCAGGACATCCTTGTAGGTGCCGGCTGTCAGGTTGAGATCGACAGCCAGCGCTTCGACGACATGCAGCGCGTTGACATCAGCAGCCACAAGCGCCTGGTAATCCATAACCTTGAGCGAGACCGTGGTGCCGAGTAGGCCGCCGAGCAGGCTGTTCAAAATGCCTTCATCGAGGCTCGCCAGTCGCGAGCCCACCGAAAATGCCGCGATCTTTTGGGATGAGGCCGTTCCGGCCGCGGAAATCTTGGGCGGCGTGGTGAAGGCGGAGGCAAAGAATATCTGGCCCTTTTCGACGATATTCACTTTCATCGCATTGGTGGGAAGTGCATTTTCGACGAAACGCTGGCCGACAGGCAGGGTCGCGTCCGGCTCATAGTGACCTTTGACGACTTCGGCATAACCATTGCTCTTGGCAAATTCGTTCAAGGGGTCGAAAGGTTGAAGACCGTCCACGGTCAAGAGGCCATTCGGTGTCTTGACCCCAAGATTCATGCCGTTGAGGGCGAAATATTGCTGGACCGCCTTTTCGGGATCAGCGGCATTGGCCGCCGCTGATATGGCCGCAAGATCGGCGGTCTGCTGCAATTGCCGCTTCTGCAGGGTCAGATAGCCATAGTCGACGCCAAGCGCCAATATGCCGATGAAAAGTGGTGCGGTAAGCCCGGCCGAGATGGCGATGTTGCCTGTGCGATCCTTCAGGAAACGGGGAAGCAAAGAAGAGATATTTTGCATGTCATGCTCCTCCGATCCGGATTGTGGAAAAACGCCGGATGACCGGCTCTGGCAGGGTGTAGCTGTAGAGGCTCCAGATCGGCAGATCACGGGCGTCATATTCCACCTTGACCGTAAACTGGTTGGCATTGGCGGGATCGGTGGCGACATTGACCGTGAAACGCGTCTTGTCCATGAAGGCGTAGCTGAGGTCACTTTTGGTGACGAAATCACGGGCCAGCTGCTGGCGCTCGGTCGTATTCAGTCCGGCAACTGCCGTCCTTGCCGCGTCGGCGGCGATCTGCTGCACAGAATAGGCGGCCATCAGGTAGATACCGTAGGCAATCATGGTCAGCAGGACGAGAAAGAAAATCGGCGCGACGATGGCGAACTCGACAGCGGACGAGCCGGATCGATCACGAAGGAAATGCACTCCATTACGCATAAAGCACCCCCGTTTCTTCAGGCACCAAAGTCAGATGCCTTTATTCTTATTTTCGGAAATGCTAATTTATAGGTGTTAATTTTGTATTGATGTCGCTCTTATGGGTTGCAGGCCGGGAAAGGCCTTCGCGTTGATACCCATGAATTTCAGATCAGCCGAAGCCCTTTGAAGCTGGCGTGGCCGTCTTTGCCGATGATGATGTGGTCGTGCACCGCTATCCCCAGCGGCTTTGCCGTATCGATGATGGTTTTGGTCATCTCGATATCGGCACGCGAGGGGGTAGGGTCTCCACTCGGATGATTATGTATTAAAATCAAAGCCGTAGAGGAAAGTTCGAGGGCGCGGCGCACCACTTCGCGCGGGTAAACCGGCGTGTGGTCCACGGTTCCCTGACCCTGCACCTCGTCGGCGATCAGGACGTTGCGCTTGTCGAGGAACAGGATGCGGAATTGTTCGCGGGTTTCATGGGCCATGGCGGCATGGCAATAGTCGATGACCGAAGACCAGGAGCCGAGAATCTGCTTGTTGCGGATTTCGCCCTTCAGCATGCGCTGGGAAACGGAGGCGACGAGCTTCAGATCGAGCGCCACGGCCTCACCCACGCCCTTCACCTCCTGCAACAGCGGCAGCGGCGCGCCGAGCACCCCGCCAAGGGTACCAAAGCGGGCGATCAACGCCTTGGCGATGGGTTTGGTATCACGCCTCGGTATCAGCCGGAAAAGCAGAAGCTCCAGCAGTTCGTAATCGGCAAGGGCAGTATCGCCGCCGTCGCGATAACGCGCCCGCAGCCTGTCCCTATGGCCGTGATAGTGTGCGATCTCCGCTTCCGGCTCCGCAACGGCTGCGGGGTGTTCCGAGGCCTTCTTCACCGCACTTCGCGGTTCGGCAAAGAAGCCGCGCTCATCCGTTCCGTCGAACAGATCGCCGTTTCCCGCCTGAAAGCCGGAGGTCGATGGAAGATCGGCGGAAGGCGGGGCAGGGCGTTTTGCCATGGCGGTCTGGCCTTATGCGAGTGGCGGCAGGCCCGGACGGTCAAAGCCGCCCGGCGACAGTGTGAAGATTTCGCAACCGGTCGCGGTTACGCCGACCGCATGTTCGTATTGCGCGGAAAGGGAGCGGTCGCGCGTTACTGCCGTCCAGCCATCGGAGAGCACCTTCACATGCGGCTTGCCGAGGTTGATCATCGGCTCGATGGTGAAGATCATGCCCTCGCGAATCTCCGGGCCTTCGTCCGGGCGGCCGTAGTGCAGGATATTGGGGGTGTCGTGGAACAGGCGTCCAACGCCGTGGCCGCAGAAATCACGCACCACCGAGCAACGTTCCGCCTCGGCATAGGCCTGAATAGCCGCGCCGATCGCGCCGGTGCGCGCACCCGGTTTCACTGCCGCGATGCCGAGCATCAGGCATTCATAGGTCACCTCCATCAGACGTTCAGCCGCGCGCTTGATCGTGCCAACCGGATACATGCGGCTCGAATCGCCGTGCCAGCCGTCCAGAATATAGGTCACGTCGATATTGACGATTTCGCCTTCACGCAGCGGCTTTGCGTCCGGAATGCCGTGGCAGACCACATGGTTGATAGAGGTGCAGACGGATTTCGTATAACCGCGGTAATTCAGTGTTGCCGGCAAAGCGCCATGGTCGGCGCCGAACTCGAAGACGAAACGGTCGATGGCATCAGTCGTCACACCCGGCTTGACGATTGCCGCCAGTTCGTCGAGGCAACGCGCCGTCAGCTGGCACGCCTTGCGCATCCCGTCGAAATCCTCAGGGGTATAAAGGCGGATGACGCCGGTATTCTTGAGGGGGGCGGAGGCTGCGTCGATATAGGTGACCATCATAGTGCTTTCTGTCTCTTCACGTCCCTGTTCATAAAACAGCCGGACGCCATTCGTCCATCTTAACCGTTCCCGTGACTGAAATTTGTGCCGGGGAAACGTCGCATTTCACCGCATAGGCCTCCACGCCGCGCGACATGGCTCGCTGAAACGCCAGCCCATAGACCGGATCCAGATCATCGCAGATGCGCATCCGGTCGCAATCGTTGCGCTGAATGAGATAGAGCATTACCGCGCGGTGACCGGCCTCCGCTGCGTCGCCGAGCTCCTCCAGATGTTTGGCGCCGCGTTTGGTGGCGGTATCAGGGAATTCGGCCAGACCTTTTTCGCGCATGAAATGCACGTTTTTTACTTCCACATAGGCATCCGGCCGCCCGATTTCGGAAAGCAGGAAATCGATGCGGGAATTGCGGCCGTATTTCTGCTCGCGCCGGATCGTCGAATAGCCGGCAAGCTGCGGGATGCGGCCATTGAGGATCGCTTCTTCCGCCAGCCGGTTCGGCATGCCGGTATTGATGCCGACCACGGTGCCATCGGCCTCGACCATTTCCAGCATATGCCGGTACTTGCGGGTTGGGCTGTCATGTTCGGACAGCCAGATACGCGAGCCGGGCGTGGTCAATCCGCGCATGGAGCCGGTATTGGGGCAGGAGCCTGTAATCGCCGTGCCGTCCTCCAGAACGGCGTCGAAGAGGAAACGCTTGTAGCGGGCGATCAGCGTGGCGGGAACGAGTGGGGGCGTGAAGAGCATGTGGCCTGAAAGGTGAGAGGTGGGGGCTGGTCAGGACAGGACGTAGGTTCCAGGTGCATCGCCGAGCACTGGTCGCTTGCCGTCTCCCGGCGCCCTTGCCATTACCTTCTCGCCATTCTGGCTTTCGATCCAGTTTTGCCAGTGCACCCACCATGATCCCTTGTGGGCCGTAGCTGCAGCCTGCCAGGCATCGAAGTCTCCGGATGGTGATGCGCCTGTCCAATATTGGTATTTTTCGGATTGCGGCGGATTGACCACACCGGCTATGTGGCCGGAAGCGCCGAGCACGAATTCCACGGGGCCGCCGAACAGTGCCGCCCCCGTGAAGACCGATTTCGCTGGCGCGATATGGTCGTCGCGGGTGGCGAGATCATAGACGGGGATTTTTATGTCGCCGAGGTTGATCCGTTTGTCCGCCACGCGCATCAGCCCGCGGGCGAGATTGTTGTCGAGATAACAATTGCGCAGATAGAAGGAATGGCAGGCAGCGGTCACCCGGGTAGAATCGGAATTCCAGTAGAGGAGATCGAAGGGCAGGGGTTCCGTGCCGCGCAGATAATTATCGACCATATAGGGCCAGATAAGATCGGAGGCGCGCAGCATGTTGAAGACTGTGGCCATGATCGAGCCATCGAGATAACCGACGGCCTGCATGTGCCTGTCGAGCGCGGCGAGCTGGCCTTCGTCGATGAAGACCTTGAGGTCGCCCGCATGGATGAAATCCGTCTGGGCTGCGAGAAGTGTGGCGCTGCGAATGCGCTCATTGCCTTCCTGCGCATGCAATGCCAGGGCCGAAGACAAAAGCGTGCCGCCGACGCAATACCCGATGGCATTGATCTCTTTTTCGTCGGTTTGCTCCTCGATCGTGTCGAGGGCGAAATCGATACCTTCGCGAATATAGTCCTCCCAACCCTTGTCGGCCAGCCTGGCGTCCGGGTTGATCCACGAGACCATGAACACGCTGTGACCCTGATCGAGACACCATTTAACGAAGGATTTCTGTGGGTTGAGATCGAGGATATAAAATTTGTTGATCCATGGCGGCACGATGAGCAGCGGCCGTTTGAGGGCCTTTTTCGTCGTCGGCGCGTAATGGATGATCTCGCAGAGCGGGCTTTTGGCAACCACCTTGCCTGATGTGATGGCGATGTTCTGGCCGATGACGAATTTGCTGTAATCGGTCTGGCGCAGTTTCAGATGGCCGTGGCCGGCCGCGACATCTTCGGCAAGCTGTGCCATGCCCTTGACGAGATTGGCCCCGCTGGACGCGACCGTCTCGCGGAAGACCTGCGGATTGGTGAAGACGAAGTTGGCCGGCGAGAGGGCTTCCGTCACCTGGCGCATGTAAAACAACGCCTTGGTGCGGGTGTGCTCGTCCAGCCCTTCGGCTTCCATAACCATCCGGTCGGCAAAACCGACGGTGGTCTGATAGGCTTTGAGGAGAAAATCGAAAAATGGATTGGCCTGCCAGTCCGCGTCGGCAAAACGCCTGTTCTTTCGCTCTGCCGGGCCGGTCTGTGCGGCTTTTTCCGAGCGGGAATCGGCATCTTCCGAAAACTGCGCCACCGATTTTGTCCACAGATCGTAATAGCTGGAAAGCAGATGGGTCTGCGCTTCGAGCGAGCGCTTCGGTTCAGCCATCCAATATTCGGCGACGTCGGACAGCGTCTTGACGAGGTCGGTCATCGGATCGGCGCTGGTCTGCGGAATTTCACCGCGTTCGCGGGGTGCCAGCCATTCGGACGCGGCTTTGCCGAGGTTTTCCAGCGCGCGGGCGATGTTGACCGCAAAGGCTTCCGGGTCGCGAATCAGGTAAGCCTCGGCGGATGTGGCGTCGAAACCGGGCGTTTTGCCACCCTTTTTCTCTGCCCCGCCGTCAACACCTGCCATGCGCTGTCCTCCACCAAATTTGTGTTTGCACATTCTGCATGAAAACGAATACAAGTTCCACCAGCAAGGGGAGGCCACGAAGAGCCGAACCGCAGTCGAATTCGATATCGGCGATATCCTTACAGGCGGAACATGACGATGGGCAAGCACATGGGTACATGGGGAAGATTTGCGGAAAACGCTGGAAGGATCGCCCTTCTTTCGCTTTCCGGCGCCATGCTCGTTACAGTACTTGCCGCCTGCAAGACCCCGGCACCGATCGTCGCACCGGCCCATATGCCCCACCCGCAAGCCCAGATCGTCGGCCCGCGCCCCGTCAGCGACAATGTGGTGAGCCAGAGACGCGATACCGGCACCTATCCAAGCTTTTCAGCGCCGATTACGGCTGCCGGCAGCCAGATGGGGGATGACGAGGCGTCCAAAATGGAATCGAACCTGTCGCGCCTCGGTGCTGCACGCCGCAACGGCCAGATTTCGGAAGCTGAATACAAACGCCGAGTCGCGGAATTGCGGGCGCTTGGCGAAAACCAGAAGCCGGTTGCGACGCCTGTTACGCAGTGAGGTATTCCGTTCGTCGTTCTGGGGCCTTTACCGAGAATCGACAACCTGTGGATCTCGAGATTCGCTCGGCACAAGGCCGAGGATAACGGCAATCCTTGTGCTTCATTCTGTTACCAAGCCGTTCTCATAACCCCTTATTTACCCTGCCTTTGAACCATATGCTTACTGAAGATGTTAAGCGGATGGATGCGCTTTGCCGCTTATGATGCGGTCATAACAAACAGGCCGCTGAAAAAGCGGTAGACAGGGTGAAATATCATGAGATGCATCGCTGCTTTGCTGGTTCTTGCCGGTTTTGCGCTCGCACCCGCGCAGGCGCGGGCGCCGTACATCAACATCGGAACGTCAGCGCCTCAGGGACGATGAAAGTTGAAAAACGCCGGTCAGTCGTTTCCGGCGGCTTCGCTGAGCATATCGAGGTCCGGCACTGTAATATGACGGTTGTTCTCGATGCTAATCGTGCCTTCCTTGCGCAGCTTAGTCATTTGCCGGCTAACTGTTTCGATGGTGAGACCAAGGAAGTCAGCTATGTCTGCGCGCGATAGCGGCAGGTCGAACGTTGATTTATCGTCCTTTTCCGGATCGATATGCGTGGCGATCATATAAAGGAAGCTGGCAACCTTTTCCTGTGCCGATTTTCGGCCAAGTGTCAGCATCCAGTCGCGCGCCTCATCCAGTTCCTTCAGAGACTGGCTGTGAAGCTTACGTTCCATATCCGGCACTTCGGAAACCATGCGGTCGACGATGCGGCGCGGGAACAGGCAGATTTCCACATCGGTTGCGGCTTCCGCTGTCATCTTGCTTTCCGCCATGAACGGGCGGCCGAGAAAATCCGGTGCAAATTGCAGGCCGACGATCTGCTGGCGGCCATCCGACATCATCTTCGAGAGCTTCACCACGCCGTTGAGAATGTTGCCGTAGGAGCTGACGAGCTCCCCCTGGGCAAGCAGCTCGTTGCCCGCTTCCAGCTTCTTACGGCTGGAATGACGGTTGAGGTCGCAGAGCTGCTGCGGCGTCAACGTGCTGCAAAGACCACCGTGACGCGCCTCGCAGGAGCGGCATACGACGGGATATTCCGAATTGTGGATGGTCTTCTGTAGCGTGTCCATCAGCCTTTTCCGATGCTGGCTTTAAGGGACGAATGCGACCGCAGGTGTAAAATCCGGTCTTTTCGAAGGCTTGCGCCGCGTAGTCGTCGCCCCCGCGTCTACTTTAGCAAGAACTTAAGGTGCAATTTGATTGAAGTCAAAGTTGCAAACTGTCGCAGCCGTTACTCAAGGGGAGGAAATCGACATTTTCTTGATAAAAGGCAAATCCGGGGATGAAAACCGAACTTCTTCGCAAATATTCGGGCGCCGTGCCGCGTTACACAAGCTATCCTACCGCGCCGCACTTTCACGAGGGAATCGATAATGGCACCTATCGCCGCTGGCTCGGCGAGCTTGGCCACCGGAACCGGATATCGCTTTACCTGCATATTCCCTATTGCGACCGGCTGTGCTGGTTCTGTGCCTGCCACACCAAGCACACGCTGAAATACGAGCCGATTGCCGTTTATCTTGAGGCACTTAGGCGGGAGATAGAAGCCGTCGGCTCGCTTGTTTCCCCCGATGCAGTGGTCAGCGCGGTGCATTTTGGCGGCGGTTCTCCCACTATGCTGAGGCCTGAAGACATGGTGGGCCTGATGGACTGTCTAAGACGCCATTTCACCTTTGGTCTGGCGCCCGAAATCAGCGTGGAAATGGACCCGAACGATCTTGACGAAAGTCGCTATGACGCGCTTGCCGTCATCGGCATGACGCGCGCGAGCCTCGGTGTGCAGGACTTTGATGACAAAGTGCAAAAAACCATCAACCGGATTCAGACCTTCGAGCAGACGGAATCGGTGGTAGATGCCGTGCGGGCAAGGGGCGTTCACTCGGTCAATTGCGACATTCTCTATGGCCTGCCGTTCCAGACCTGCGAGACATTGCAACAGACGGTTGACCAGATCATCTCACTCGACCCCGACCGGATCGCGCTGTTCGGTTATGCGCATGTTCCGTGGATGAAAAAACACCAGTCGCTGATCCCTGAGCAGGCATTGCCAGATATTGCCGAGCGCTACCGCCAGATGACGATGGCGGCGGAGATGCTCGGCAAGGCGGGTTACCGGGCAATCGGGATCGATCATTTTGCCAAGCCCGCCGACACTCTGAGCCGGGCGGTCGAGACGGGGGAGCTGCGGCGGAATTTTCAGGGCTACACCACTGACACGGCTGATGCCCTGATCGGGCTTGGTGCATCCGCGATCGGCCGGTTGCCCCAGGGCTACGTGCAGAACATGGTGGCGACGGGGGAATATCAGCGGATGGTGGGCGAGGGTGGTTTCGCGGTTCTCAAGGGAATAGAATTGTCTGACGAGGATCACCTGCGCTCCTATGTCATCGAGCGGCTGATGTGCGATTTTTCGCTCGATCTGGGCGATTTGAAGCGGCGTTTCGGCAAGGCCAGCCATTCCGTCAGCATGGAGGCGCAGCTTTTCGCTGGCGGCGACAGGGACGGTGTGGTGCGGATGGATGGCGATGTTTTTGCCGTGACGGAGGCGGGAAAACCCTTTGTCCGTCATATCGCGGCAACCTTTGACGCCTATCTCGGCAGCGGACGCGGCCGTCATTCGGTTGCTGTTTAGGCAACAGTTTTAAGGCAAATTTCAAAGTTACGTCACGAAACCATTGGCTTTTTTGTGCGACTTGCCTATGTGGTGCGTCAGACAGGATATTTAATACGAACGACAATAAGGATTATGGGCGTGACAGCTACATTCGACAAGGTTGCCGACATTATCGCCGAAACCAGCGAAATCGACCGCGAAACCATTACGCCGGAAAGCCACACGATCGACGATCTGGGCATCGACAGCCTCGACTTTCTGGATATCGTTTTCGCCATCGACAAGGAATTCGGTATCAAGATTCCGCTCGAGCAGTGGACGCAGGAAGTCAACGAAGGCAAGGTTACCACCGAAGAATATTTCGTGCTGAAGAACCTCTGTGCCAAGATCGACGAATTGCGCGCAGCCAAGGGCTGAGGCGATAATGCCCGCTTCGAGCGGGCATTTCTTTTTCTGGACCTGACCTTCAGGGACGGGTCGTAACCGACCAGAAACGGGCCGGACGGATGCTGCTTGAATATTTTCAGATGATCGACAAGGTCGAAGCCGTGGATATGGCGACGCGCACATTGAAGGCGCGGTCTGTCGTTCCCGACAAAAGCCCGGTTTTCGAGGGACATTTCCCCGGCATGCCGCTGGTTCCGGGCGTGCTTCTGATCGAGACCATGGCGCAGGCTTCCGGCATGATGGTTCTGGCGTTCAGCGATTTTTCCGCCATGCCCTTCCTGATGTCGGTTGACGGCGCCAAGATGCGCACCTTCGTGGAGCCGGGCGCGGTTCTCGATATCGAGGCGGTGTTGGAACATGACGGTTCGGGTTTTGCAGTCACCAAAGCGAAGATCACTTGCGAAGGCAAGAAGGTCTGCGATGCGCAGCTGAAGCTCAGGACAATGCCTTTCAGCGAAATTCCGCTCGCGCCTATCGTCAGGAAGCGGGCCGAGGAAGTCGGCCTGATGGCGGCGATTGTCGCGGATGCGCAAAAATAAGCGCTTCCGCTGATGCCGGGAGACGGCATTTTTCCCCTAGACCCGGTTTTGATTCACGAAAATCGTGGGCTTGTGCTGGCGGATCGGGCCTTCACCATTGCCAATCCGCATCGCGCGCTTTATTCCGCAACGCATGGAGTGGTCGTTTGCGACCGCTGTTGGATAGCCGTGACCGCTTCAATGGGTCAGGCTGCAAAGGATGACAGACGATGAAATCTGACAATGATGTGGTGATAACCGGGGTCGGCATCGTGACCTGTCACGGCGTCGGCAGCCAGGCGCATCTTGCGCTTCTTTCGGGAACTGCGGCGCCGGCAACGGTGATCGAGACCGAAAAGTTCAAACCCTATCCGGTTCATCCCATGCCGGAGATCGACTGGTCCACGCAGATTGCCAAGCGCGGCGACCAGCGCCAGATGGAAAACTGGCAGCGTCTCGGCGTTTTTGCCGCCGGCCTCGCGCTTGATGATGCAGGGCTGAAGGAAAACCCGGAAGCCTGCGCTACCATGGACATGATCGTGGCTGCCGGCGGTGGCGAGCGCGACATCAATGTCGATACGCTGATTGTCGATGAGGCGCTGAAACGCAACGACCGCGAAGTGCTGCTCAACGAGAAGCTGACGACGGAATTGCGTCCGACCCTGTTTCTCGCCCAGCTTTCCAATCTGATGGCCGGTAACATCTCCATCGTGCATAAGGTCACAGGGTCCTCCCGCACCTTCATGGGCGAGGAAGCAGCCGGCATTTCCGCAGTCGAGACTGCGTTTCACCGTATCCGTTCCGGCGAATCCAGCCACGCCCTGGTGGGCGGCGCCTTCTCGGCCGAGCGCCCGGACATGATCCTGCTGTTTGAAGCGATCGGCGCGCATGCGCAGGGCGATTGGCAGCCGCTTTGGTCGCGTGGCGGCCAGGACGGCGGCGGCATGATTTCCGGTTCGCTGGGAGCCTTCCTGGTGCTGGAATCGCGCAAGCACGCCAGTGAACGCGGCGCACGCATCTATGCCCGCATCGACGCCATCGAGGGCGATCGCGGTAGCCGTGATGACGGCAAGATGGAAAAGCGCATGGAACGGCTGCTTGCCCCTGCAAAGGACAGTGCTGCGACCGTCGTGTTTTCCGGTGCGAGCGGTTACGACGCCGTGACGCAGCGTGAAAAGAATATTCTCGAAAAAGCTTTGCCGCAGGCCGTCATTCGCGGTTTCGGCGGTATCACCGGCCATGGACTTGAAGCACAGTTCCCGCTTGGGCTGGCGCTTGCTGCCCTGACGCTTGAAAGCGGCGCGAAGGTTCCTACTTTCGATGGCGCCGCGGAAAAGCCTATGGGCGAGGCGGCCAGCGAAGCGGTCGTCACCACCGTCGGCCATGTTCGCGGCGAAGGTGTCGCCGTTCTGTCCCGTGACGTGTGAGGAGAAAAGACCATGACTTCCAACTTCAAGGATCATCTCGGTCGCCCGATCGTTGCAGTCACCGGTATGGGCATCATCACATCGCTCGGGCAGGGTCTTGCCGATAACTGGGCGGCTCTGACTGCGGGCAAGTCGGGCATCCACAAGACTACCCGCTTCCCGACGGAGGGGCTTTCCACAAGGATCAGCGGCACCGTCGATTTCATCGACATCCCGGTTCCGAATTCCGTCGAGCGCTCTTATGCCTTTGCACGCGAGACAACCATTGAGGCTTTGGCGCAGGCCGGCATATCGGGCGATTTCGATGGCCCGCTGTTTCTGGCTGCACCACCGATCGAGCCGGAATGGAGCGCGCGTTTCGAGCTTGCCGACCGGTCTCCTCCGGCCGCCCAGCCGGGTGATGCCTATGAACGGTTCCTGACGGCTTTCCGTCAACGTCCGGACCCGGCGTTTCAGGAAGCGGCTCTTTTCGGTGCGATTTCGGAGCGTCTTTCGGACCGCTTTGGTACACGCGGCCTGCCGGTCACGCTCTCGACGGCCTGTGCATCCGGCGCGACCGCAATCCAGCTTGGTGTCGAGGCTATCCGCCAGGGCCGCACCGAGCGCGCGCTGACGGTTGCGACAGACGGTTCGGTCAGCGCCGAAGCGCTGATCCGCTTTTCGCTTCTCTCGGCGCTGTCGACCCAGAATGAGCCGCCGGAAAAGGCATCCAAGCCGTTCAGCAAGGACCGCGACGGTTTCGTGATCGCCGAAGGTGCGGCAACGCTGGTGCTGGAATCGCTGGAATCGGCGATTGCGCGCGGCGCGAAGGTTCTCGGCATCATCAAGGGCGCCGGTGAAAAGGCGGATAGCTTCCACCGCACGCGTTCCTCGCCAGATGGCGGCCCGGCGATCGCGACGATCCGCGCCGCACTTGCAGATGCGGGTGTTGCTGAAAGCGATATCGGCTACATCAACGCCCACGGCACCTCGACGCCGGAAAACGACAAGATGGAATATGGCTCGATGCTTGCCGTCTTCGGCGAAGGCCTGAAAGACATTCCGCTGTCATCCAACAAGTCGATGATCGGCCATACGCTGACGGCGGCCGGTGCTGTGGAGGCGGTGTTCTCGTTACAGACCATGCTGACCGGCACCCTGCCGCCGACGATCAACTACAACAACCCTGATCCGACCATTTCGCTCGATGTGGTGCCGAATGTGAAGCGGGACGCGACGGTCAATGCCGTGCTTTCCAACTCCTTCGGGTTCGGCGGGCAGAATGCCAGCCTTGTCATGACGCGTGAACCGGCTTAACCGGTTCCGCCAGAAGACAGGGGCGTTTCCGGCCTGAACGAAGCCCGGGAACGCTCTCGCTGGTGTGACTACACATTCCGACCGCAAAACCGTTACAGAGTTTTGCTGGAATTACTCTTGAGATAGACGCCTCCGGGCGAAGGACTAAAAACATGCGCGCTCTTCAACTCGTGGACGACCGGAAGCTCGAAAAAGTGGACCTGCCTGAACCCGATGCACCAGGTCCGGGCGAGGTGACGCTGCGCGTCAAGGCCGTGGCGCTGAACCACATCGACGTCTGGGGCTGGCGCGGCATGGCTTTTGCCAAGCGCAAGATGCCGCTGACGATCGGTGCTGAGGCTTCGGGCGTAGTGGAGGCCATTGGCCCGGGCGTTTCGAATGTGCTGCCTGGCCAGCTCGTCGCGATCTACGGCGCGCGCACCTGCGGGATCTGCAAGCCGTGCCGTGAAGGCCGTGACAATCTTTGCGAACATGTTCAGGGCGTGCACGGTTTCCATCTCGACGGCTTTGCGCAGGAAAAGATCAATATTCCGGCCCGCCAGCTCGTTCCGGCGCCGCATGGCGTCGATGCCATCGGCGCGGCTCTGGCGCCTGTGACCTTCGGCACGGTCGAACACATGCTGTTTGACAATGCCAAGCTGGAATCGGGCGAAACGATCCTCGTGCATGCCGGCGGTTCCGGCATCGGCACGGCGGCGATCCAGCTGGCCAAGAAGATGGGCTGCACCGTCATCACCACGGTCGGCTCCGACGACAAGATCGAACGGGCGAAGGCCCTGGGTGCCGATCACGTCATCAACTACCGGACCGACCGTTTCGAAGGCGTCGTGCGCAAGCTGACGAAAAAGAAGGGTGTAGACGTGGTGTTCGAGCATGTCGGCAAAGACACCTGGGCGGGATCGATGTTCTCGCTGAAGCGTGGCGGCCGTCTCGTCACCTGCGGCTCCACGTCAGGCGTATCGACCGATATCAACCTGATGATGCTGTTCCAGCAGCAGCTGAAGCTGCTCGGCTCCTTCGGTTGCCGCATGGAAAACATGGCCAACGCCATGCAGAAGATGGCGCGCGGCATCGTTCACCCTGTTATCGACACCGAAGTCACCTTCGAGGATATCGACCGGGCGCTGGAGCGCATGGAAACGCGCCAGGTATTCGGCAAAATCGTTCTGCGGATGGATTGACGCCTTGAAACTGTTCATTACGCGGATCGTCCTGAAGCTGGACCATTTCCGGCAATGGCTGATTGCGACGTTTGCCTTCGGCCTTCTCAATCTGCTGAAGATATTTCCAGCTGACGCGGGAATTCGCGCTGCCGACAGGCTGGCGCGTTTCGTGGGGCCGAAAACCGGCCGCCACAAGCTGATGCTCTACAATCTGGCGCGCGCCTTTCCGGAGAAATCCGAAGAGGAGCGGCTTACCATCGCAATGGACAGCTGGGGCAGCATGGGGCGGCTTGCGGCGGAATATGTCTTTCTCGACAGGCTGTTCGATTTCGATCCGGAAAATAGCGAGCCGGGCCGTATCCGGGTCGAGGGTATTTCGACCTTTATCGAGCTTCGCGATAACCCGCGGCCCTTTATCGTATTTACTGCCCATAGCGGCAATTTCGAATTGTTGCCGGTGGCCAGTTCTGCCTTCGGTCTGGATGTGACGGTGCTGTTCCGGCCGCCGAATAATCCTTTCGTGGCCGACAAGGTGTTCAAGTTCCGCAAGGAGCGCATGGGCAATCTCGTGCCGTCGCATGCCGGCTCTTCCTTCGCGCTTGCGCGGCAGCTGGAAAGGGGCGGCGGTGTCGGCGTACTCGTCGACCAGAAGTTCGGCAAAGGCTTGACGACGAAGTTCTTCGGCCATGAGGTGCGCACCAACCCGCTTCTTGCCAAGCTGGTGCGGCAGTTCAATTGCGATGTCTATCCCGCCCGTTGCGTGCGCCTGCCCGATAACCGCTACCGGCTGGAAATAGAGCCGAGGGTTGAAATTCCGCGCGATGAAAAAGGAAATGTCGATATTCAGGCGACGGCGCAGCTTTTGAATGACAAGGTGGAAAGCTGGGTCCGCGAATATCCCGAACAATGGCTGTGGTATCACGACCGTTGGGACGTTAAACACCAGATCTAATTATTTGCAGCGCGGCCGAATTTCTAGTGATTTTTTACAGAATTCGGCCGTAAAATCGCGTTTTTAAGTATTTTTACTTATTAGTGGAACCTTATTTTTCGTTCATGGATTATCGAAATTGAAAAAATAGCAGTAGCTATGATATTTTAGAGATTAATCCCTGCGGCGGTCCTGCGTGTCGTTACGTCATTTTTTAATGCACAGACGCTACAATGAGGGGATAAGTGTCTATCCATTCGGATTGGGAGCGGGCTGTTTGCCCGTTCAGGGAGAGTTGGGTTGAAAGATTTGATTGAGCTGTTCTGGCTGCGTTATACGGAACTGCAATCAGCGGTTGGTAAGAACGAGGCCGACAAGATCGCAGTGCTGGAGCGTGAACTGGAGCTGCTGCTTGATCGGGTCATCGGGCGTAAGACCGGCAGTTCCGAGGACATTCGTGAGCAATTCCGTTTCGCCATCGACCTCCTCAATCACGAGGCGGAAGATCTCGGCTGCGTGCAGCGCAATTCCGATCTTTTGAGAACGCTGGTCGACCGCTATGTCGGCATGCCGCTCAAGGCAAAGGTGATCGGCGACGAGGATGAGGACATTCTGGAGTGGCACCACCGCCATCTCATTCTCGATGAGGATATGCTGAACGACCTCGACGAGCCCGTGGTCGTCGTCTCTCCCGGTTATCGGGTATCATTCTCCAACGGGATCGATGCTTTTCCGCGCAATACGCCGGAAGGGCCTTTGGGATGTCATATCGCCGAGCTTGTCGGAGTACACCGTTTTCAGAACGATCTGCGGGAGAGGCTCGACAATTGCTTCAAGGGCGGTACGTCGAAATACACCTATGCCGAAGATCATGACGGCCACACGATCGTAAAATCGCTGGAAATGTCGCCCTGCTATTCCTCCAACTACAAGCTGGTTGGCGCAATGGTGGTCATCCGCGAAATCGCCGATCGCAGGCGCCGTCGCGCCACGGCATAAATTCACGGTTCGAACGCAAGCGTCGAGCCGTGTCCTCTTCCTGTCATTTCGGGAAGATGGTTTCCCAGATCGTGGCGATTGACCATGCGGATGATGCATCCGCAAGAAGCTTCGTCGCCATTGCCAGACAGGAAAGAACCAAAAGCGGGCGGATGATCTTCGCGCCGTTTTTCATCGCAAACCGCGATCCGATCTGCGCGCCGACGAACTGGCCGATGCCCATGGCGATGCCAAGCTTCCAGAGAACCGCGCCTCCAGCCGCAAAAACAACAAAGCCGCCGAAGTTCGAACCCAGGTTCAGAAGCTTAGTATGGGCGGTTGCCTTCAGCATGCCGAAGCCGGCAAGCCCCACGAAGGCAAGCATGTAGAAGGAACCCGCGCCGGGGCCGAAAACGCCATCATAGAAACCCACGAGCGGTGCGGCGGTGAGGCCGAACACGAAAGGCGTGATGCGGCGATGGCTGTCGATATCGCTGAGATGCGGCTTGAAGGCGAAATAGAGGGCAATCGCGATCAGCAGAAAGGGCATGATGGTGCGCAGGAGGTCTGACGGCACGAAGGCGGCCGTGAAAGCGCCGAGCCCGCCGCCGATCATCGCCATGATCGCCATCGGCAATTGTTCCCTCAGATTGACATGGCCGCGGCGGGCATAGGCAATGGTGGCCGACGCCGAGCCGAACTGCGATTGCAGCTTGTTGGTGCCGAGCGTATCGAGCGGCGGAATTCCCATGATCAGCATGGCCGGGATAGTGATGAGACCGCCGCCGCCGGCGATGGAATCGATAAATCCGGCAAAGATGGCGACGAAGAAAAGAACGAGGAAAACGTTGAGGGCGATGTCTTGCACTTGGCATGTCCAGGCGGGCTTAAGGGAGAGGGCCTCTTCTTTCACCGAAAAGATCGCCACGCAATATTTTTCTCTCCGATCCGGGACGGGCAGGGGGATTGCGGTGTTGCCGCTTATGGGTATGTTTCCGTGGCGCACCGCCAGACGCGGCGATGACGAGACATCAGGATGAGGGCATTATGCATAAAGTGATATTCGATACGGACCCCGGTGTAGATGATGCCATGGCGCTTCTTTTCCTGCACCGTCACCCCGATATCGATCTGATCGGCGTCACCACCGTCTTCGGCAACGCGCCCATCGATATCACCACCCGCAATGCGCTCTTCCTGAAACGGGAATGGCAGATGACGGCGCCGGTAGCGAAAGGTGCGGGCGTGACCTTCGATCCGGCCCGCAAGGAAGGCCACTGGCCGACTTTCATCCATGGCGAAAACGGTCTCGGCGATATCGATATTCCAGAGACCATCGATCTGCCGCTCGATCCGCGTCCCGCGCATCGCTTTATTATCGAGACGGTCAAGGCCAATCCCGGCGAGGTGACGCTGATCGCTGTTGGTCGCATGACCAATCTGGCCTTGGCGCTGCGCGAAGAGCCGGATTTTGCGGCATTGGTGAAGCAGGTGATCGTCATGGGCGGCGCCTTCGATATCAACGGCAATGTGTCGCCGGCGGCCGAGGCCAATATTCACGGTGATCCGGAAGCGGCCGATCTCGTCTTCACCGCGCCCTGGCGCGTGGTCGTCGTCGGCCTGGACGTGACGACGAAAACGGTGATGACCAGCGCCTTCATGGCCGAGATGGCAGATGCGGGCGGCAAGCCGGTACAGATGCTTTCCGATCTGTCGCAATTCTACATCGATTTCTACAAGACACGCACCGGCGATGGCATGGTGGTGCATGACAGCTGCGCCTGCGTTTACCTTGTCGCGCCCGAACTGTTTGAGACCCGCAGCGGCCCTATACGCGTCGTCTGCGGCGGGCTTGCCGATGGCCAGACCATTCAGAAGCCGGATGGCCGCGCCTTTCCGCCGGGCGACTGGGACGGGCATCCGAGCCAGCTCATCTGCACCGATATCAAGCCGGAGCGGGTGCTTTCCGTCATTCGCGCGGCAATTGTGAAGGGCGAGCGCGACTGAAGGGCCGGAATGGCCGTTCTTGACCATGGTCTGCCTTGCAATTTCCAAGAATCTGGCGTTATGCAGGTTTCCTGATTACATTGCGCAATTCGCCTTGCCTGTGGTCTGAAAAGGCCGCGCCGGAGCCACAAGGCGGATGATCGCGATGCCGCGTGGACCGAGAAAACCGCTGTAGGTTTTCTTGTGCTTTGCGGTACAATGAATAGCGCCCGCCGGATCGGTTCGTGTCGGCGGCGTTTAACAACAAGAACGAACTTCGTTATGGGCCGGCAGAACCGGTCCATTTCCATGAGGAAAGTGATGGAAGAGTTTCATAAGGTCCGGCGTCTGCCGCAATACGTCTTCGAACAGGTCAACCGTTTGAAAGCGAGCGCGCGAGCGGCCGGGGCCGATATCATCGATCTCGGCATGGGCAATCCCGACCTTCCGACCCCCAAGGCGATCGTCGACAAGCTGTGCGAAGTCGTTCAGGACCCTCGCACCCATCGCTATTCCTCGTCCAAGGGCATTCCCGGCCTTCGCCGCGCGCAGGCTGGTTATTATGCCCGCCGGTTCGGCGTGAAGCTGAACCCCGATACGCAGGTCGTCGCGACCCTTGGTTCCAAGGAAGGTTTCGCCAATATGGCGCAGGCCATCACCGCGCCTGGTGACGTCATCCTGTGTCCGAACCCCACCTATCCGATCCACGCTTTCGGCTTCCTGATGGCGGGCGGCGTTATCCGTTCCATGAATGTGGAGCCGGACGAGAGCTTCTTCGGGCCTCTGGAGCGGGCGGTGCGCCACTCCATTCCGAAGCCGCTGGCGCTGATCGTCAACTATCCGTCGAACCCGACGGCGCATGTTGCCTCGCTCGATTTCTACAAGGACGTGATCGCATTTGCGAAGAAGCACGAAATCATCGTGCTTTCCGACCTTGCCTATTCGGAAATCTATTTCGACGACAACAATCCGCCGCCTTCGGTTCTCGAAGTTCCCGGTGCAATCGACGTTGCGGTGGAATTCACCTCCATGTCGAAGACCTTCTCCATGCCGGGCTGGCGCATGGGCTTTGCCGTTGGCAACGAGCGGCTGATCGCGGCGCTGACCCGCGTGAAGTCCTACCTCGATTACGGTGCCTTCACGCCGATCCAGGTTGCGGCGACGCACGCGCTGAACGGCGACGGCTCCGACATCGCGGAGGTACGCAGCGTGTATCGCCGCCGTCGCGACGTCATGGTCGATACTTTCGGCAAGGCGGGCTTCGAGGTTCCACCGCCGGCGGCGACGATGTTCGCCTGGGCGAAGATCCCGGAAAAGTTCCGCCATCTCGGGAGCCTGGAGTTTTCCAAGCTTCTGGTCGAGAAGGCAGACATTGCCGTTGCTCCCGGCATCGGCTTCGGCGAAATGGGCGATGATTACGTCCGCCTCGCGCTCGTTGAGAACGAGCATAGAATTCGTCAGGCAGCGCGCAATCTGAAGCGTTTCCTGTCGAGTGCTGACGAAACGATGCACAATGTCGTTTCGCTCAATGCCCACAGATAAGGGCAACCGAAGGCGGCCGGGCCCCGGCCGTCACCATCACCAGCAAATCAGGAACATACCCATGGCAGATTCATTGAGAATCGGCATAGCGGGGCTCGGCACTGTCGGCGCTTCGCTCGTGCGCATCCTCCAGCAGAGAAGCAACGAACTTGCGATTACCTGCGGACGCGCGATTGAGATTATTGCAGTGAGCGCGCGCGACCGTTCGCGTGACCGCGGCATCGATCTCAAGGGTATTACCTGGTTCGATACGCCGGAGCAGCTTGCAAACGAAGCCGATATCGACGTGTTGGTGGAACTGGTCGGCGGTGCTTCCGGCCAGGCGGAAAAAGCTGTGCGCGCGGCACTTTCGCGCGGTCTCCATGTGGTGACAGCCAACAAAGCGCTGCTCGCCAAGCATGGCGTCGAGCTGGCGACGATTGCCGAAGACAAGGGCGCGCTTCTCAATTTCGAAGCGGCTGTGGCCGGCGGTATTCCCGTCATCAAGGCGCTGCGTGAATCTCTCACCGGCAACAATGTGTCGCGCATCTATGGTATCATGAACGGCACCTGCAACTACATCCTGACCAAGATGGAGAAGGAAGGGCTGTCGTTCGAGGTCTGTTTGAAAGAAGCGCAGCGGCTGGGTTATGCCGAAGCCGATCCGGCCTTCGATATCGAGGGTAACGACACCGCCCACAAGCTCGCCATTCTGACGACGCTTGCCTTCGGCAACAAGATTTCGGCCGACGACATCTATCTCGAAGGCATCACCAACATCTCCAGCGAGGACATTCAGGCGGCCGCCGAGCTCGGTTATCGCATCAAGCTTCTCGGCGTGGCGCAGGTGACCGAATCCGGTATCGAGCAGCGGGTGCATCCGACCATGGTGCCGCTCGATTCCGTTATTGCGCAGGTTGATGGCGTCACCAATGCGGTGGCGATCGAGTCCGATATTCTTGGCGAGCTTCTGATGGTTGGCCCAGGTGCGGGCGGCAACGCCACGGCCTCTGCCGTGCTCGGTGACATTGCCGATATCGCCAAGAGCCGTCCCGGTGCCCAGCAGGTTCCGGTGCTCGGCCGTCCGGCGAAGTCGCTGACCGATTATCGTCGCGCCAAGATGAAGAGCCATGAAGGCGGCTATTTCATCCGGCTGACGGTGAAGGACCAGGCGGGCGTCTTCGCCTCAATCGCTACCCGCATGGCGGATAACAACATCTCGCTGGAATCCATCGTGCAGCGCCAGCGCGTGCATGTGGAAGGCGCGCCGCAGACGATTATCCTCGTGACCCACGCGACGATGGAAGATGCGATCCGCAAGGCCGTCAAGGCGATCAAGAACGAGAAATATCTGGTCAGCGAGCCGCAGGTCATCCGCATCGAGCGGACCTGAGACGCTTTACGATTTTTCTGAATTTGAGGGCCGCGCCACCACATGGAGGCGCGGTCTTTTTTCTCCCGAAACCCATTTTGGCGGCCACCGGATAAGCCGCCATAAAATTTGAGGGGATCGCCTCAGAACCGCTGGAAAACAACGCGATTCGGTTCTATGGTTAATCATGTTACTAAGCGAGGGAGGCGTGGCTGTGACATCGATTATCCTTTTCAAGGACAGTAAGCGCGAAAGCGTTCTGGCCGCCCATCATCGGGCGCGGCCTCACAATGCCAACGACAATATTCGAGGCATGGAATTCGATATTGCCGAATATGAGCGCAACTGGTGTTCACTTGCGGTGTTTTCCCTGTTGCTGCTGGTCGGCGCGGTATCGATCGTCAGCCCGTTTTTCTCGATTTTCTCGGTGTGAAACCTCATACGGGCGTTTTTGCTTGAAAAAGGCGCCATCGCCATTTAGCCCGTTGTCATGACAAGGCGCGGATACGCATTCGCATGACAGGACGATGGACAGGATGGCAATGATGGAGCCGGCCGATACGGTGGTCCGCGCATTTCTAAGCGTGGAGCGGTCGGCGACAGAGCAACGTTGGGTTTCGCGGCTGGATCAGGCCGCACAGAACCGTGCGCTGGCCATGTCCCAGATCCATGCCATTCCCGAACTGATTGCCCGGGTGCTGGCCGGGCGAGGGGTGGGGGTGGATGAGGCTCTCGCTTTCCTCGATCCGACCATTCGCTCATTGATGCCCGACCCGCATGTGCTGACAGATTGCGAAAAGGCTGCCGAAAGGCTGGTCCGCGCCATTGAGACCGGTGAGAAGGTGGCGATCTTCGGCGATTATGACGTTGATGGCGCCGCGTCTTCCGCGCTGATGTATCGGTTTCTCGCGCATTTCGGGCTGACGCCGGAAATCTATATTCCAGATCGTATTTTCGAGGGTTATGGGCCGAACCCGGCGGCGATGCAGCAGCTTGCCGCCAATGGCGCGACCCTGATCGTGACGGTCGATTGCGGCTCCACCAGCCATGAATCGCTGAATGCCGCAAAGGATGCGGGAACAGATGTGGTGGTGATCGATCACCACCAGGTCGGTTCGGAACTGCCGCCGGCGGTGGCGCTGGTCAATCCCAACCGCGAAGACGATCTTTCGGGGCAGGGGCATCTCTGCGCCGCAGGCGTGGTGTTCCTGGTTCTGGTCGCCACCCTCAGGCTGTTGAAGGACAGGCGCAACAGACAGGCGTTCACGCTCGATCTGCTGGCGCTGCTCGATATAGTCGCACTCGCTACCGTATGCGACGTGGTGCCCTTGAAGGGGCTGAACCGCGCCTATGTGGTGAAGGGGTTGATTGCCGCGCGCCATATGAACAACGCCGGGCTGGCGGCGCTGTTCAGAAAGGCGGGGTTGGGCGGGCCGGTGACACCGTATCATTTCGGTTTCCTGATCGGGCCACGCATCAATGCCGGTGGCCGTATTGGCGATGCCGCACTGGGTAGCCGTCTGCTTACACTCGACGACTCGTCACAGGCGGACGTGATTGCCGAAAAGCTGGATGAGCTGAACCGCGAGCGACAGGCGATGGAAGCCGTGATGCTGGCGGAAGCCGAAGCGGAAGCGCTTTATGAATATGGGGACGGGTCTGGCGCTGGCGTCATCGTTACCGCACGGGAAAACTGGCATCCTGGCATCGTTGGCCTGCTTGCCTCACGCCTCAAGGACCGTTTCCGCCGCCCGGCCTTTGCCATCGCTTTCGATCCCTCTGGCAAGGGTACGGGCTCCGGCCGCTCGATCAATGGTTTCGATATGGGCAAAATGGTCCGCGCCGCTGTGGATGCCGGCCTGCTGGTCAAGGGTGGCGGTCACGCCATGGCCGCGGGCCTGACGGTGGAACGCGCCAATCTCGGCAAACTCCGGACCTTCTTCGAAGAGGCTGCCGCAAAGACGGTGAGCGAGCTGGTGGAAAGTAGCGTGCTGAAGATCGACGGCGCAATCGGCGCGTCTGGCGCGACCCTGCAGCTTGTCGATCAGCTGGAACAGGCTGGTCCTTATGGCTCCGGCCATTCTCAGCCCATTTTTGCCGTGCCTGCCCACCGGCTGCGCGATGTGCGTCTGGTCGGCACCTCCCACGTCAAGATCACGCTGGAGGCCATGGATGGTTCACGGCTGGACGGCATCGCATTCCGCGCCGCAGAGGCCCCTCTGGGGCAGATGCTGCTGAATGCGCGTGGCAGGTCCATCCACGTGGCAGGCACCGTGGGTGCCGATCTCTGGCAGGGCCAGAGGCGTGTGCAGCTGCGTGTTCTGGACGCGGCTTTCGCGCCCTGACAGTCGGCACAGATCGAGACTTGATTTAACGGGAAAAGCTGAAGGAAGGCCTGAAACGGCATGCATCCTCTATCTCACACATCACGTGAATATTTGAACGCATAATACTGATTTTCAAGGAGAGAGTCGAACCCCTCTTTTCAGAATGAAAATCTGACGTCCTAACCGATAGACGAAGGGCGCGTGCGCTTGTGGTGTGGCGCCCTTATAGTCAGGCTCCCGTTGCTCCGCAAGCGGAAAAATTGATTTTTTCCGCTTCGTGACGAGTTTTTTTATGGAGGCCGGACCGGCTGTGGAAAACTGCGCCGGGACTGGCCAAGGCCTTGAAATTTCGCCGCTATCACGGCGCGCCGGCAATGCCTTCATGACTCGTGGAAGGCCTCGGGTGTGGTTCTCCAACCCTTAGCTGACATCTGCTGCCCGCCAGAAAGAACCGACACTGTGATTTGGCTGGAAGGGGAAAGGCAAGCCGGTCGATTTGCCCGCTGGCGATTCATCCGGCTTGCCTTCCATCGGGGGGACAGCACTCTAACGTATCGCCCGGGAATCGGTTCCGGCGCATCGATCACGCGTGACGAATCCGCTGTCTGCGAAGCTGCTTTATATTTTCGAAAGGGGAAACACGAATGCAAGTGGCGAGTCGAACCCCTCTTTTCAGAATGAAAATCTGACGTCCTAACCGATAGACGAAGGGCGCGTGCGCTTGTGGTGTGGCGCCCTTATAGTCAGGCTCCCCGTGGTCCGCAAGCGGAAAAATGCATGATTTGACAAAAAAATGACATTGGCTGTCAGAACCCCTGGAAAACAAGGATTTCCGTTTCGTAACAAATGGTTAAACCGAGGTCGGCTTGGCAGTTTCAGTGCTTCTCGCGGATGAAGAACGATGTTAAACGACGATTTGCAGGGGCCGGTGATTCACTCAACGGGGCTTCTGGTGCGAAAGAAGCCATCAAAATGAATGGCGAACCTTGCCAAACATTCCGGCGTCACCCTTGGGGTTTTCCCGAGATCTGCAACCGCTCGATTTTGTTGACTTAGATCCTTAGGACAAGCCAATGGATGAGGTCGAGCGTGGAGAGGCTGTCGTCAAATGAAAACGGGGCCGAAATGGCCCCGTTCCATGATGTTAGCTGATTGCAGCGTTTCAGTGCAGGATCTGGCTGAGGAACAGCCTCGTGCGCTCGTGCTGGGGATTGTCGAAGAATTCGGCAGGCGAATTCTGTTCGACGATCTGGCCCTGGTCCATGAAGATGACGCGGTTTGCGACCTGGCGGGCAAAGCCCATTTCGTGGGTCACGCACAGCATCGTCATGCCGTCTTCGGCGAGGCTGACCATGGTATCAAGCACTTCCTTGACCATTTCCGGGTCAAGCGCCGAGGTCGGCTCGTCAAACAGCATGATCTTCGGCTTCATGCACAGCGAGCGGGCGATTGCCACGCGCTGCTGCTGACCGCCGGAGAGCTGGCCAGGGTATTTATGCGCCTGTTCGGGGATCTTGACGCGCTTCAGATAGTGCATCGCCACTTCTTCGGCTTCCTTTTTGGGCATCTTGCGAACCCAGATCGGCGCCAGTGTGCAGTTCTCAAGGATTGTCAGGTGAGGGAAGAGGTTGAAGTGCTGGAACACCATGCCGACTTCACGACGCACCTCATCGATCTTCTTCAGATCGTTGGTGAGTTCGATACCGTCGACGTTGATCGTGCCCGACTGATGTTCTTCCAGCCGGTTGATGCAGCGGATCATGGTCGATTTGCCCGATCCCGAAGGGCCGGCGATGACGATACGCTCGCCCTTCATCACCTTCAGGTTGATGTCGCGCAGGACGTGGAAGTCGCCATACCACTTGTTCATGCCGACGAGTTCGATTGCCACGTCCGTTGTCGAAACGGCCAGTTTTTTTGTTTGGGTTTCTGCCATTTTGAGCGTCCCTTATCGTTTATGCCCGGTGTCGAGGTGCCGTTCCATGAACAGCGAATAACGCGACATGCCGAAGCAGAATATCCAGAATATGAACCCGGCGAAAATATAGCCCGTCATTGCCGTAACGGGTGTCGCCCAGTTCGCATCCGATTGGTTGAGTGTGACAATGCCAAGCAGGTCGAACATGCCGATGATCGAGACCAGCGACGTGTCCTTGAAAAGACCGATGAAGGTGTTGACGATGCCCGGAATGACGAGCTTCAGCGCCTGCGGCAGCACGATCAGCCGGGTTTTCTGCCAATAGTTCAGGCCGAGCGAGTCTGCCCCTTCATATTGCCCCTTCGGGATGGCCTGCAAGCCGCCACGGATCACCTCCGCCATATAGGCGGACGAGAAGAGCGACACGCCGACCAGAGCGCGCAGGAACTTGTCGAAGGTCCAGCCGTCGGGAAGGAACAGCGGCAGCATGATGCTGGCGAAGAACAGGACGGTGATCAGAGGAATACCTCTGATAACTTCGATGAAAAGCACGCACAGCATTTTTATTACCGGCAGGTTCGACCGGCGGCCAAGCGCCAGAAGAATGCCGAAGGGCAGGGACACTGCAATTCCGAAGAAAGACAGGATCAGGGTGACCATCAGGCCGCCCCAGAGCTGCGTTTCCACCACCGGCAGGCCGAAGACGCCGCCGATGAGGAGGAAAAACGCAATGACTGGCAGGATGATGAAAAGCGCCAGCGCATTGAGCCGCTTGAACGGCGCTTTCGGAATGAGCATTGGCACCAGGAGGATGGTGAACATGACCATCACAAGGATAGGACGCCAGCGTTCATCGATCGGGTAACGGCCGAACATGATCTGGCCGAACTTCGCCGAAACGAAGGCCCAGCATGCGCCGGACTGGCCATCGGCCAGCGCACCGCCCTGGGAGGCGGTGAGGCAGGCGATGCGATCCGTACCGGTCCATACCGCGTCTACGAACAGCCACTTGAAGATTGGTGGCAAAAGATAGGCGAGGAACGCGATGGCAAGAACCGTAAGGACGGTGTCCTTCGGCGTGGCGAAAAGTTTAGTGCGCAGCCAATGGCTGATACCAACCGCGCTTGAAGGCGCGGGTTTGGCTTCTTCAATGGTGTGGCGCACGAACGCGTGATTGCTGATCGTCATCTATTATCTCTCCACCAGGGCCATTTTCGCGTTCAACCAGTTCATGACCACGGCCGTGAGAATGGACAGCGAGAGATAGAGAACGAGCCAGATAGCGACAACTTCGACCGCCTGTCCCGTCTGGTTCAGGATCGTGCCGCCAACGGAGACGATGTCGGCGAAACCGACCGCGACCGCAAGCGATGAGTTCTTGGTCAGGTTGAGATACTGGCTTGTCAGCGGCGGGATGATGATGCGCATCGCCTGAGGAACGACGATCAGACGTGTCGTCGTGCTGGCGCGAAGACCCAATGCCTCCGCTGCCTCGGTCTGCCCTTTTGCCACGGCCTTGATGCCGCCGCGAACGATCTCGGCGATAAAGGAAGCAGTGTAGAAGGAGAGCGCCAGAAACAGCGACATGAATTCAGGTGCGACGACCGAACCGCCCGCAAGGTTGAACCGCCCGGCAATCGGGTAATCGAATGTCAGGGGTGAGCCAAGCGCGAGGAATGTCGCAGCCGGAAGGCCGATGATGAGAAGTGTTGCGGTGATGCCGGTGCGGAACTGCTCACCGGTTCTTTCCTGCCTGGCCTTCGCCCAGCGATAAATGAAGACGCTGATGACGATGGCGACCACGAAAGCGAGCGGTATCAGCCACGTCCCTTCGCCCCAGAGAGGCTTTGGAAAGAAGAAGCCGCGATTGTTGAGGTAGGTTCCAAGCGGAAGCTGCAGCGAATCGCGGGCCTGCGGCAGAACGGAGATGACGCCCTTGTACCAGAAGAAGATAACAAGCAGGGGCGGGATGTTGCGGAAGATTTCCACATAGGCCTGCGCCAGCTTCGAGATCAGCCAGTTGTTGGACAGCCGGGCGATGCCGACGATGAAACCGATGATCGACGCGGCGATGATGCCAAAAAATGCGACCTGAATTGTGTTGAGAATACCAACGAGCAATGCCCGGCCATAGGTCGCATCGCTGGTGTAAGCGATCAGCGACTGGCCGATATCGAAGCCGGCTCTTCCATTGAGGAAGCCGAAGCCGGACGAAATGTTTGACCGTTGAAGATTTGTGATCGTATTCGTCACGATGATCCAGACGAAGGCGGTCAGGATGACGACTGTCAGAACCTGATAAAAAATTCCGCGTATGCGTGGATCGTAAATGAGTGACGACGCGCTTTGCGCGCGCGATCGTTGCGAACTGACCGCGTTGCCTGCCATAGGCACCTTTCCCTTTTATATGCTCTTTGCGAGCTTATTCTATAATTTCAAGTGGAGGCCGGGCATTGCCCAGCCTCCCTTCAGTCCTTAGCCAACGATAGTGCCGATCAACGAACCGGCGGTGCGTATTGCAGGCCGCCCTTGGTCCAAAGCGCGTTCTGGCCACGCTCGATCTTCAGCGGCGAGCCGGCGCCAACGTTACGGTCGAAGACTTCGCCGTAGTTGCCGACCTTCTTGACGATGTTGTAGGCCCAGTCGTTCGTCACACCGAGATCGGTACCGATCTTGGTGCCTTCTTCAGTACCAAGCAGACGCTTGATATCAGGGTTGGCGCTGTTCTTCTGCTCGTCGACGTTTTTCGACGTGATGCCCAGCTCTTCGGCGTTGACCATCGCGTAGTGAACCCACGTCACGATGTCGAACCACTGGTCGTCGCCCTGGCGAACGGCCGGTCCAAGCGGCTCCTTGGAGATCACTTCAGGCAGAACGATGTTGTCATCGGGGTTCTTCAGCTTGAGACGGATAGCGTACAGACCGGACTGGTCGGTGGTGTAAACGTCGCAACGGCCGGAATCATAAGCCGAAGTCGCATCGGATTCCTTTTCGAAAACAACCGGGTTGTACTGCAGGTTGTTGGTCTTGAAGTAGTCGGCAAGGTTGAGCTCGGTGGTCGTGCCGGTCTGAACGCAGACAGCGGCGCCGGAAAGCTCAAGCGCGGACTTCACGTTGAGGCCCTTCTTGGCGATGAAGCCCTGGCCGTCATAATAGTTGACGGTACGGAAGTTGAAGCCGAGCGATGTGTCGCGGCTGATCGTCCAGGTGGTGTTACGGGTCAGAACGTCGACCTCGCCAGACTGGAGAGCCGGAAAACGGTCCTTGCTCGAAAGAGCGACAAATTTAGCCTTTGTAGGATCGCCGAAAACCGCAGTGGCAATACCGCGGCAATAGTCCACGTCGATGCCGGACCATTCGCCCTTGTCATCGGGATTGGAAAATCCCGGAATGCCAGCGCTCACGCCGCAGGTGACGAAACCTTTCGACTTCACGTCCTGAAGCGTCGCAGCCGAAGCGACCGAGGCTCCTCCCAAAACTGCTGCGCCGATAACGGCCGACAGAATTGCCTTTTTCATTTTTCCCAACCTTTGTTTGTTATCGTCAATCGGAAGAGGACCGGCATATTGTTTTTGCCCCAGCTCCCCCCTTCAGCAGATCTTTTCGATCCGCTTTTTCTATCACAATCGTAATTGGCAGCGGGGTCAAGACATGCCGACAATAATTGTGCCTATAAAACGGAATTTTCCAAATTTTGGTCGGGAAGTGTGCAAAGGGTGAAAATATAAGCATATTTTTGCGGAAAAATACACTTGCACGAATTTTGTATACTTCTTGTATGCTGTTGCTGGGTGGATCAATCCTCCCATCTACGAATGTTCTGCGGGACTTGACCTTGCCTCCGGCTCTCCGCATTGTCGCTCGCGTCAATATCCCTTCGAAAGCTGATCTGAAATGACCAAGACCAATGACCTGCTTTCCACCGCAGGTATGAATACGCGCCTGACCCATGGCGGCAACGATCCCGCCGACTGTTTCGGTTTCGTCAATCCGCCCATCGTGCGCGGTTCTACCGTGCTTTTCCCCGATGCCGAGACGCTTTCGACCGAAAACCAGAAATACACCTATGGCACCCACGGCACGCCGACGACCGATGCGCTATGCAATCTCGTCAACGAGCTGGAGGGTTCTTTCGGAACCATTCTCGTGCCATCGGGCCTTGCGGCGATCACCGTGCCGTTCCTCGCCTATCTTGGCGCTGGCGATCATGCGCTGATCGTCGATTCGGTTTATTTTCCCACACGCCGCTTCTGCAACACGATGCTGAAGAAGCTTGGTGTGGAGGTGGAGTATTACGACCCGGCGATCGGGGCGGGTATCGAAGCGCTGATCCGCCCGAATACCAAGCTGGTGCATCTCGAAGCTCCGGGTTCCAATACCTTCGAGATTCAGGACGTTCGGCTGATCACCGAGATCGCCCACAGGCACGATTGCGTCGTGACGATGGACAATACCTGGGCGACACCGCTTTATTTCAAGCCACTCGATTTCGGTGTCGATGTTTCCATCCATGCCGCCACCAAATATCCGTCAGGTCATTCCGATGTCCTGATGGGCTTCATTTCCGCCAATGAAAAGCACTGGAAGACGCTTTATCAGGCGAACACCAATCTTGGCATCTGCGTGACGCCTGATGACGCCTATCAGATACTGCGCGGCATGCGCTCCATGGGCATTCGGCTTGCGCACCACCAGAAAAGCGCCCTCGACATCGCCACCTGGCTGGAAAGCCGCGACGACGTCGTGAGCGTTCTGCATCCGGCCCTGCCGAGCTTTGCCGGGCATGAACTCTGGAAGCGCGATTTCAAGGGCGCGAGCGGCGTATTTTCCTTCGTGCTGAAGGCCGAAGAGGGCAAATACAAGCAGACTGCGGCGGCATTCCTGAATGCGCTGACCTTCTTCGGGCTCGGCTATTCCTGGGGTGGATACGAATCGCTTGCCGTGTCGGTGTCGCTTGTCGATAGGACGATTGCCAGAGGCCCGTCGGAAGGTCCGGTCATCCGTCTGCAGATAGGGCTTGAAGATATCGCCGACCTCAAGAAGGATCTCGAGGCCGGGTTTGCGGCGGCAGCCGCGGTTTAACCTCAGCCTTTGGCGCGGTAGCCGTATAGCCAGTCGAAGTCCTTCAGGAAGGCTTCCCTCGGACGTGTCGAGAAGACGAAGTCCCGGGCAAGCCGAACCGGGCCTGTGGCGTGATAGGCGAAACGATTGAGAGAGGCCCGCTTGCGGGCCTTTTCTATGCGCGGCAGACGCAGGGCTTCGAAGGCGGCAAGGGCCTGTGGTACGGTCAGGGATGTTCCGGTCAATGTGCCCGCCAGTTCAAAAGCATCCTCGATGGCCATCGCCGCCCCCTGTGCGGCAAAGGGCATCATCGCGTGGGCAGCGTCGCCGATCAGCACCGTATCGCGACCATTGTGCCAGCGTCCGGGACCGGCCTGATAAAGCGGCCAGAAGGTCGGATTTTCCGACGATGCCAGCAGCCGAACGATATCCGGGCTCCAGCCGCGAAACTG
This sequence comes from Rhizobium sp. Root491, assembly GCF_001427205.1. Classification (NCBI taxonomy): domain Bacteria; kingdom Pseudomonadati; phylum Pseudomonadota; class Alphaproteobacteria; order Hyphomicrobiales; family Rhizobiaceae; genus Rhizobium; species Rhizobium sp. Root491. The sequence goes on along the minus strand of NZ_LMFF01000016.1, from coordinate 104,783 downwards.
CGCGAGCAGCATGGCTTTCTGTTGGCCGCTCGATTCCGCCCGCCATGTTGCGCCGGGATCGGCGCCGAGTGCGATGGCGACGATGTTGAAGCCGCCGACTTCCTTGAGCGGGTAGGCGACGATATGGCCACCCGAACCGAGATAGGCGGTGACGGCGCTTTTGTTGATGGCTGACGGCACATCTTTTGCCACGACCGTGAAGCGCCAGGCAATATTGCCGGAGAAGGTGGCAGTGGGGGCGGAGGGGACAGCGAAACGGGCCGCGGACCAGACACCGTCTGCGCCGACGATCAGGTCGTGATCGCGGAACGTGGTTGCAGCGATGACGTCTGTCGTCGCGTTTTCGATACGTTTGCCAAGATGCAGGCGGCAGAGCGGATTGCGCGTTACCGCATTGAGAAGCGCGTTTTGCAACGTCGAGCGATGCAGCACGCCATAAGGTGCGCCCCAGCGTGTGCGGGCCGTCGCACCCACGGGTAAGGAAAGCAACGTGGCAAGCGATTTGCCATCGGCCAGATCGACACTGACCGGCTCGGTCCAACGCGCCTCTATCTCAGCCATCACGCCGAGTGCGGCAAGGATGCGGGCGGCATTGGGCGATACTTGCAGGCCCGCACCGACTTCCGTCAGTTCGCCGGCCTGTTCAACGATGTCAGAGCTGATGCCCTGGCGGGCAAAAGAAAGCGCTGCGGTGAGACCGGCGATGCCGGCACCGACGATGGCTACGGATTTGATGGGCATGTCGCGCCCCGATCAGGAAAGGTGGAAGGTCAGGCGGCCTTCACATGGAAGACGCAGCCTGGAGGATTGGTCTGCTCGGCCTTCAGCGACGGATTGTAGCGGTAAAGGGTGGAACAATAGGAACAGACCTTCTCGTTGTCGTCGCCCATGTCGATAAAGATGTGGGGATGATCGAAAGGCACCGAAGCGCCGGTGCACATGAATTCCTTGACGCCGATCTCGATCACGCTGTGTCCGCCATCGTTCTGGAAGTGGGGAATGGAATGCCCGGCCATGTTCGTCTCCAAATGCAATATCGTGGTTAAGCCGCAGGTCGTCATCGAGCATGGGCTTATTGCTGCGGATATGTAGCCTCAAACGCATTGCATCTCCATAAAAATCGTCAGGAAAACATGTTCAAAATTGCGATTTCCTGCCATATGGTCCGGCAAAAAGGATGTCCTTGATGAATCTCAACATGCCGCAATTTTCCGATTTTTCCCATGACGGCCTTCGCCTTGCCTATTTCGATGAAGGTGATCCGGCGGGCGATCCGGTTCTGTTGATTCACGGCTTTGCCTCCAGCGCCAACGTCAACTGGGTGCATCCAGGCTGGCTGAAAACGCTTGGTGACGCCGGTTACCGGGTGATTGCCATCGACAATCGCGGCCATGGCGCAAGCGACAAGCCGCATGATCCGCAAGCCTATTATCCGCCCGTCATGGCCGGCGATGCGGTGGCGCTGCTTAATCATCTCGGCATCGCGGAGGCTCATGTGATGGGCTATTCCATGGGCGCACGCATTTCGGCCTTTCTGGCGATGGCACATCCGGAGCGTGTCCGCTCACTGGTTTTCGGCGGACTTGGCATCGGCATGGTGGAAGGTGTGGGTGACTGGGATCCGATCGCCGAAGCGCTGCTGGCGCCCTCGCTCGATGTCGTCACGCATGAGCGCGGCCGCATGTTCCGCGCCTTTGCCGACCAGACGAAAAGCGACCGGCTGGCGCTTGCAGCCTGTATCGAGACGTCGCGTGTCCTCGTCAGCCGCGAACAGGCCGCAAAGATCGATGCACCGACGCTGATCGCGGTCGGAACCAACGACGATATCGCCGGATCGGGTGCCGAACTTGCTGCGATCATGCCGCATGCGCGCGCTATCGACATTCCCGGCCGTGACCACATGCTGGCCGTTGGCGACCGGGTGTTCAAGGCGGCGGTTCTGGAATTTTACCGCAGCCTTTGATGGGTGGCGGCAAGAAACGGTTTTTCATGCTGCATGAAGAAAAACTGAAGCCTTGCCGCCTTTAAAGTCGTCATTCGAATCCCATTTCTTATGCACGTCTTTTTCTGTATAAAGAACGACTACTGCAAACGAGGAGACCATTCATGGTCGCACGTACCGAGGCCCGTCAGCCGGAACAGCTGGCGATCGTCGATCCGATCTGGGGCAGCCTGCTGCATGAGGCACGAAGCGCCGTGGCGCAGGACCCGCTGCTTTCGGCTTTCCTTTATTCGACAATCCTCAATCACCGGTCTTTGGAAGAATGCGTGATTTATCGCATCTGTGAACTCCTCGATCATCCCGATATGCAGGCCGTTCTTCTGCGCCAGACCTTTCAGGACATGCTGGATGACTGGCCCGAATGGGGCAGCGTGCTGCGCGTCGATATCCAGGCGGTTTACGATCGCGATCCGGCCTGCACGCGCTTCATGGAGCCGCTCCTTTATTTCAAGGGGTTTCAGGCCATCCAGACGCATCGCCTTGCCCATTGGCTGCTGCAAAAGGGCCGCAGGGATCTGGCGCTTTATCTGCAAAGCCGCTCGTCCAGCATTTTCCAGACGGATATCAATCCGGCAGCACGCATCGGCAAGGGTATCTTCCTCGATCATGCCACCGGGCTTGTGGTCGGCGAGACGGCCGTTATCGGCGACAACGTTTCCATCCTGCATGGCGTGACGCTTGGCGGCACCGGCAAGGAGGGGGCGGACCGCCATCCGAAGATCGCCAATGGCGTGATGATCGGAGCGGGCGCGAAAATCCTCGGTAATATCGAGATCGGCAGCTGCTCGCGCATCGCCGCCGGTTCTGTGGTGCTGAAGCCGGTACCGCCGAAGACCACCGTTGCCGGTGTGCCGGCGCGGGTGGTGGGAGAGGCGGGGTGTTCCGAACCCTCGCGCCTGATGGATCAGGTCATCGGAGCCGATATCTGACGGGTCCGATATTTTCTCAATCGTCCGTGTGGAAGGCTCCGCGTGAAAGACATGGCCTGTGAAAGACATTGGCGATGTGCCGCTTTCACTTTACTTTCGCCTTTGTCCCATGCCAAAAGCGGCGCAACCCGAACCGCACAGGAGAATAGTGGTGAAAGCCGACGAAATCAAAAAACTCGACGCCTATTTCAAGCGCACCTTCAATGAAAAGATGGTTGTGAAGGCGCGTCCCCGTAAGGACGATTCCGCCGAAGTGTATCTTGGCGAAGAGTTCCTTGGCGTTGTCTACATCGATGACGAGGACGGCGACCGCTCGTACAACTTCTCCATGGCAATCCTCGACGTCGATCTTTGATCGTCACTGCCCGGTGACGGGTGTTTTCCCGGATTAATAGTCGCCCGCGGTGGTTCACGCCGCGGGCGATTTGTTTTTGCGGTCGGTGATACGCATCATCAAGCGGCTTTGCGGCCGCAACGTCACCCTCATCAGTGGCTCCGCCGGACTTGCCGATCTGTTTTCGAGATGGACGTTCTGCAACAGCACCGCCAGGATCGACACGGCCTCCATCATCGCAAATGCATTGCCGATGCAGACACGCGGACCTGCACCGAAGGGCATATAGGCGTAACGGTGACGCGCCTTGGTCTTTTCCGGCTCGAAGCGGGAAGGGTCGAAACGTTCCGGTTCGTCCCACAGCGCCGTGTGCCGGTGGACAGCGTAGATCGGCACATAAAGAACGGTTCCGGCAGGAATATCATGGTCGCCGAGCTTGAAATCCTGCAACGCCGTGCGGGTAACGACCGGGGCAGGTGGGTAAAGCCGCATCGCCTCGGAAAATACCTGTCTGGTATAGGTCAGTTGGGCGATGTGCTCTGCGGCGACGGGATTTGCACCCGTGACGGCTGCGATTTCCTCAACGACTTTCCGCTCCACGTCGCTGTGTTGCGACAGCAGATTGAACGTCCATGCCAGACCGAGCGCAGTCGTTTCGTGACCGGCGGTGATGAAGGTGAGCAGATTGTCGATGATTTCCTTGTCGCTCATCGTGCGTCCCGTCTCCGGGTCCTTCGCCTCAAGCAGCATGGACACCAGATCGTTTCTCTCGACGGGGTTCCGCCGCCGGTCCGCAATCACCGTCGACAGGCTGGAGCGCAGATAACCGACAGCCGCCCGGGCCTTGCGCCGACCGGGGTGAGGGAGCCATTCCGGTGCGCCCAGCATGGCGAGCGCGAAGGTCCAGCCTGTCGGTTTCAGATAGTCGGTGATGCTTTGCTCCACGCGCCCGATATCGATCCCGTGGCCGCCGGACATCATGGTCTCAACGATGATGTCGAAGGTGGTCCGCATCATTTCATGGCCGATATCGATGTCACCGAAAGGAGATGCGCGCCAGCGTCTGCCGGTTCGCTCCGCCGCCTCGATCATGACGGGCAGCAGCTCCAGCAGCTTTTCGTGCCGGAAGGCGGCGGCAACGGATTGCCGTTGCCATTTCCAGTGATCGCCATCGGCGGTCAGAAGGCCCTGTCCGAGAGCGGGGCCAAGCGCGCGGCGCACGTCCTCACCCTTGCCGAGCAGATGGGCGTTCTTGACTAGGGCCTCATGAATAAGGACAGGATCGGCAAGATGGACGCGCATCGTACCGCCGACACGGATAAACACCGCCGGTTCGTTGAAAATCTCCGGTGGCAATGCGTTCAGCGGGTTGCGGATGAGTGAGAGGGCCAAACGTGCTGTGGCGAATTTCGATACGGGTGCCGCAGCGGATGTATCCGGGAGCGGGGTGCGAAGGTCGGTTCCGGGCATGGACAGGTCCTTTATTCGCGTTGAACACTCAAATTTATTTGTTAAGGTGTGTACCTTATTTTATTTATTTAAGGTGTGCACCTTAGGTTTCAATGGCGGGGTCCGATATCAATGAAGAAAAGCGAGGCCGGACGATCGACGGGGCGTCCTTCCCCCACACGACAGAGAATAATCGCTGCCGCACTCCAACTATTTAACGAGAGGGGGCCTGATCACGTAACCACAGCCGAGATCGCAAGGGCAGTGAATATCAACGAGGGTAATCTTTATTATCATTTCCGCACCAAGGAGGCATTGGTGCTGGCGCTGTTTGCCCTGTTCGAGACCGACGCGCTGGCGGTTGTCGCAAAGATCGACGAAGAGGACGAAGTTGCCGCATCGACATATGCTGGCTTTCTGCGGCTCTGGTTTTCGCTGGTGTGGAACTACCGCTTCCTGTTTCGTGATCTTGTCGGCCTTCTTTCCTCCGCACCTGCGCTGGTGGAGCCGGTTCGCGGCATAAGCGCGGCAATGCGACTTGCCGTTGATGATATCGTCAGCCGGATGGAGAGGGCAGGGCTTGCAGAGATTCCAGAAACCGAGCGGGAGGCCCTGCTTACCAATCTCTGGATCGTCTCGACCTATTGGGCGGCTTATCTCAACCTTCAGGAAGGGGTCACCGAATTCGGGCCGCAGCAGCTGGACTGGGGACTTCGGCAGGTGTCCAGCCTGTTTCGACCCTATCTCTCACCATTGGCCACCTCCGAGCTGGAGGCGATGCTTGAAGTTGATCCATGATTTCACCTGATGGTGACAATGTGAATGCTGGCAAAAACGCCCGCGACAATATCTATCGCGGGCGTTTCCCATCTCGCGGGTCTTAAGCCGCCGTTATCAGGCCGACTTCAGCAGATCGCCATGCGGATCGAGCACGAACTTGGTTGCGGCACCCTGGTCGAAGCTTTCATATCCCTGTACGGCGTCGTCGAGTGCGATGATCTTGGCATTGACGATGTCGGCAATGGGCAGGCGGTCGTGCAGGATCGACTGCATGAGCTGGCGATTGTATTTCAGCACCGGCGTCTGGCCGGTATGGAAAGATTGTGCCTTGGCCCAACCGAGACCGAAGCGAAGCGACAGGCTGCCCTGTTTTGCTGCGGCATCGACCGCACCTGGGTCTTCGGTGACGTAAAGGCCGGGAATGCCGATCGAGCCGGCGGCACGGGTGATTTCCATCATCTGGTTAAGAACGATGGCCGGCTGTTCGCCGCCCGAATGGCCACGCGCTTCGAAACCAACGGCATCGATGGCGCTGTCGACCTCGTTGGTGCCGACGATCTCGGCAATCATGTCGCCCAGCCGGTCACCCTTGGAAAGATCGACGGGCTCGAAGCCGACCTTGGCGGCGTGCGCAAGGCGATCCTTGTTGAAATCACCGATCATGACGACGGCGGCACCGAGAATACGGGCAGACGCGGCAGCCGCCAGACCGACCGGACCGGCGCCCGCGACATAGACCGTGGAGCCGACACCGACGCCGGCCTTGACCGCGCCATGAAAGCCGGTCGGCAGGATGTCCGAGAGCATGGTAAGGTCGCGGATCTTGGACATCGCCCTGTCGCGGTCGGGAAATTTCAGAAGGTTGAAGTCGGCATAGGGAATGGTGACGTATCTGGCCTGTCCGCCGATCCAGCCGCCCATGTCAACATAACCGTAGGCGCCGCCGGCACGGGCGGGGTTCACCGTCAGGCACACACCGGTATCCTGCGACTTGCAGCAGCGGCAGCGACCGCAGGCGACGTTGAACGGCACCGAGACGATATCGCCGATATCAAGCATCTCGACGTCGACGCCTTTTTCAATGACTTCGCCGGTGATCTCATGGCCAAGGACGAGGCCGGGCATCGCCGAGGTGCGGCCGCGCACCATATGCTGGTCCGAACCGCAGATATTCGTGGAAATAACCTTGAGAATGACGCCGTGCTCGATACGGCGGCCATCCGGCGCCTCCAGCTTCGGATCATCGATGTCGCGGACCTCGACCTGGCCGGGGCGCAAATAGACGACGCCTCTGTTTTTGCTCATATCCATCTCCTCCTTGGGTTGAACACCAATACCGGCCCGCTCCTCCGCGGACAGGATATCGTCAAAACTCATGCGCGGACCCGTATGCGGCTCGCGTGGAATCTCAATCGGCGAAGGGATGGAAAGAAGAACAATCGGCGCGTTTGGACAAACGTCGCCTGCCTCTTGATCACCGCCCGCCGCAGATACCCGGCATTACGCCGGATACGTGCAGCAAACCATTTGGCGGGCGATGTGGCGGTCGGGAATACGACAACGCCTATAGCCGCAACGACACCGGCTCTCGCCAGATGTCACGGTGGCGTTATCTGTCGATCGATTTTCTCAGGCGCCCGGCGGCATCCTGAATATATTGCCAGGCGACGCGACCGGAGCGGCCGCCGCGCGTGGTCGCCCATTCCAGCGCCTCGTGATGCAGGGTTTCGCGATCAAGGCCGAGATCGAAATGTTCGGCATAGCTGTCAATCATTGTCAGATAGTCTTCCTGGCCGCATTTGTGGAAGCCGAGCCACAGGCCGAAGCGGTCCGAGAGCGAGACTTTTTCCTCAACAGCTTCCGAAGGGTTGATGGCGGTCGATTGCTCGTTCTCCATCATGTGGCGCGGCAGAAGATGACGGCGGTTGGACGTGGCATAGAACAGCACATTGTCCGGACGCCCCTCTATGCCGCCATCGAGTGCTGCCTTCAGCGACTTGTAGGCCGTGTCGTCGTGATCGAAGGAGAGGTCGTCGCAGAAGACGATGACGCGTTCGCCGGAAGCTTTCAATATATCCAGCAAGGCGGGCAGGGTGTGGATATCTTCGCGATGCACCTCGACCAGCTTCAAGGGAACGCCGCTTGCGGCGCGCACATCTTCGTGAACGGCCTTGACCAGCGAGGATTTGCCCATGCCGCGTGCGCCCCAGAGCAGCACGTTGTTGGCGGGAAAACCATCGGCAAAACGCAGTGTGTTCTCGTGCAGGATATCGCGCACATGATCGACGCCGCGAATGAGTTTCAGCGCGATGCGGTTCGGACGTGAAACCGGCTGCAGAAAGGAATTGACCGGCGTCCAGACAAAGCAATCCGCCGCATTCCAGTCGTTCACGGCAGGTGCCGGGCCTGCCAACCGTTCCATGGCGACGTTAAGCCGGCGCAGTTCGGCAAGAAGCAGGGTGGCCGTCTCTTCTCGAATCATGGTGTTTCTTCCGCTTATCCGATGTTCATAACGATGTTTTCAACCCGGCCTAGCATGGCGTTTCAGGCCCATAAAGGTTAAGAGGTCCGGAATCGGTACGGCGTGGCTTCTGCATCTGTTGCATTCCCGGCGTTCCCCACTATATTCCGGCGGCTTGAAAGCTGGGGCGGCATACGAGGTCGTGCTGTAATCGTTGAGGAGTTTTATATGTTCATTAGTCAAGCTTTTGCCCAGGACACGGCGGGCGGCGCGTCTGCATTCGGTTCCGGCCTTGAGATGCTTTTCCTGTTTGCACCGCTTATGGTGGTCTGGTACTTTTTCCTCATTCGCCCGCAGCGCGCGCAGATGAAGAAGCGTCAGGAAACGTTGACCAATATTCGCCGTGGCGATCAGGTCGTTCTTGGTGGCGGCATCGTTGGCAAGGTGACCAAGGTCATCGACGACAATGAACTCGAAGTCGAAATCGCCGAAGGCGTGAAAATCCGTGCCGCTCGTGCTTACATTGCCGAAGTGCGCGTGAAGGGCGAAGTGGTCAAGACGGAAGCCGCTTCCTGATCCTGCCGGATAATTGAACGTCCGCTTCCGAATTTGACGGGTTGCGCATCGCGCAACCCCAACCCTGACCGAGATCGAAATGCTTCATTTTTCCCGTTGGAAAACAGTCTTTATCTGGTTGCTTGTGCTGGCAAGCGTCTTCATCGCATCTCCCAACCTGTTTTCGGACAAGCAGCTGGAGGGCATGCCTGCCTGGTACAAGGACAACAAGGTAACGCTCGGTCTCGACCTTCAGGGCGGCTCCCACATCATGCTCAAGATCGAGCGTTCCGACATCGTCAAGGAACGGCTTGAAACGATCGTGGGTGACGTGCGCACGCAGCTTCGCGACGCCAACATCCGCTATTCGGGGCTTACGGGCAACGGCCAGCAGATCCAGGTTCGCATCAGCGATCCCGCTCAGTATGAAGCGGCGAAAACCGCGCTTCGCGACCTGACGCAGCCGGTGTCCGCCGGAACGCTGGTCGGCGGTTCGATCACAGAAGTGACGATGAACGACGGCGGCGACAATCTGCTGCGGCTCAACCTGACCGATGAAGGCGTGGATTATCGCCTGTCCTCTGCCGTGTCGCAGTCCATCGAAGTCGTGCGCCGCCGCGTTGACGAAGTCGGCACCACCGAACCTCTCATCCAGCGCCAGGGTTCCGACCGCATCATCGTACAGGTCCCGGGCCTCCAGGATCCGCAGCGCCTGAAATCGCTTCTCAACCAGACGGCAAAGCTGTCCTTCCGCATGGTCGATACCACCATGCCGGTGCAGGAAGCGATGAATGGCCGTCCGCCCGCGACCTCAGAGGTTCTTTATTCGCAGGACGATCCGCCGGTTCCCTATCTGGTGGAACGCCGCGCGCTCGTTTCCGGCGACAATCTCGTCGATGCTCAGGCAAGCTTCAACCAGCAGACCAACGAACCCGTCGTCACCTTCCGTTTCGACAGCCGCGGTGCGCAGCGCTTTGCGCAGGCGACGCAGCAGAATGTCGGCAAGCCTTTCGCCATCGTGCTCGACAATCAGGTCATTTCTGCACCTGTCATCCGTGAGCCGATCATCGGCGGTTCGGGACAGATTTCCGGTAGTTTCTCGGTTCAGGGCGCCAACGACCTTGCAGTCCTGTTGCGTGCAGGCGCACTTCCGGCCACGCTGACCGTGGTTGAGGAACGCACCGTCGGTCCGAGCCTTGGTAACGACTCCATCACCGCCGGCCTCACGGCAAGCGCCATCGGCGCCGTCGGCGTCCTCATCTTCATGTTCGTCTTTTATGGGTTCTTCGGCCTGCTTGCGAACATCGCCCTCATCGTCAACGTGGTCATGCTGATCGCCGTCCTCAGTGTGATCGGATCTACGCTCACCTTGCCCGGTATTGCGGGTATCGTCTTGACGATCGGTATGGCGGTGGACTCCAACGTTCTGATCTATGAGCGAATACGCGAAGAGGTGAAGAGCGGAAAACCGCTGATCCAGTCACTGGATAATGGTTTCACACGCGCCTTTGCGACCATTATCGACGCCAACCTGACGACGCTGATCGTTGCAAGCGTGCTGTTCTACATGGGCACGGGTCCGGTCAAGGGCTTTGCCGTCACGCTTGCGGTCGGTATCATCACCACTGTCTTCACGGCCTATACGCTGACGGCCTGGATGTTTGGCTACTGGGTTCGCCGCAGCCGTCCGAAACATCTGCCGAAGGGTGTACGCACCGCCATGTTCGACGGTCGCGACATTCCGTTCATGCGTTATCGCCGTGTGGTTTTCATGATCACCGGTGTGATCATGCTCGCCTGCGTCGGCGGCTTCGTCGCCAAGGGCCTGAACCTCGGCATCGATTTCCAGGGCGGCTCGGTTATCGAAGTGCGCGCCAAGCAGGGTGAGGCCGATCTTGCAGATATTCGCGAGCGTCTGAACCAGCTGAACCTCGGTGAAATCCAGGCACAGAATTTCGGCACGCCGCAGGACGTTCTCATCCGCATTCAGGCGCAGGACGGCGGCGAAAATGCCGAGCAGTCGGCAATCACCCTGGTGCGCGGCGAGTTGCAGGACAAGTATGATTTCCGTCGCGTGGAAGTCGTTGGTCCGGCTGTGTCCGGTGACCTGACCGTGACCTCCACGATTGGCGTTGTGCTCGCCATGGCGGCGATCATGATCTACATCTGGGTTCGCTTCGAGTGGCAGTTTGCACTAGGTGCGGTCATCTCGATGGTGCACGACGTGGTCTTCACCATCGGCCTGTTCGTCTTCCTGGGTATAGAGTTCAACCTGACCAGTATCGCGGCGATCCTGACGATCATCGGTTATTCGCTGAACGATACGGTGGTCATCTACGACCGTGTCCGTGAAAACCTCCGGCGATACAAGAAGATGCCACTTTCGATGATCATCGACGTATCGCTGAACCAGACCCTTTCGCGCACGATCCTTACCGGTCTGACCGTGCTTCTGGCACTGCTGGCACTGTATCTGTTCGGTGGCGAGGTCATCCGTTCCTTCACCTTCGCAATGTTGTTCGGCGTCGGTATCGGCGTGTTCTCCTCGGTCTATATCGCTGCTCCGGTGCTGATCGCCTTCAAGCTGCGTCCCGACAGCAAGGATGCGGAAGACGAGAAGGATGAGAAGTCCGGCAATGCCATCGGCGGCAAGCCTGCCGTCTGATGGCCGGCGGGATTGAAATACGCCCGGCCCATTTTCCCGGCCGGGCGCCCATCGATGCCTATGGCAATGGCGGTTTCCGTTTCGCAGACATGTCGCACCGCGGCTCTCTCCTGTTGTTGCCTTCCGGCATTCACGGCTGGAGCCCGGTTGATGTGAAAGAATTGACGCTTGAGCATTTCGACAAGGTTCTGGCTGATGCGCAGGATATCGAAGTTCTTTTGATCGGCACGGGTGATGGCATGCGGGTCTTGCCGAAGGAATTGCGCGAAGCCTTCAAGCAAGCGGGCATTTCGGTCGATCCGATGAGCACGGGTGCTGCCGTTCGCACCTATAATATCATGCTTTCGGAATCGCGCGCCGTGGCTGCGGCGCTGATTGCCGTCGAAGGCTGACAGGACGTTTCGCACGGGGAAACATGGCACCCACAGAGAATCTAGACGTCTGCCTCGCGACGCTGCGCGACACCGATCGCGACCGCTATCTCGCGTGCCTTCTGTCTCCGGCCGACAAGCGCGCAGCGCTTGCCGCGCTTTATGCCTTCAATGCCGAAATTGCCCGAATCCGCGATTCCGTGCGCGAGGCTCTGCCTGGCGAAGTTCGTATGCAATGGTGGCGCGATCTCCTTGATGGCAATGCGCATGGGGACAGCCAGTCTCACCCCGTTGCTGCTGCTCTTTTGTTGGCGATCGAGCAATATCGCCTGCCGCGACCGGTTCTTGCCAATATGATCGAGGCGCGCATCTTCGATCTTTATGACGATCTGTTCGTGGATCGTAACGCGCTCGAAGGCTATGCGGGGGAGACCGCCTCGGCACTGATCCAGCTGGCGAGCCTTGTGCTTTCGCCGGAAGACACTCCAGCAAGTGCGGAAGCTGCGGGACATGCGGGGGTTGCGCAGGCCATGGCCGGCATTCTAATGCTGATGCCGCTGCACCGTCGTCGTGGGCAGGTCTACATTCCCGCGGATATGCTTGCGGCTGCCGGGCTTGATCGCGAGACGTTTCTGGAAGGCGACGACAAACAACGCATCGGCATCGCCATCGAGATTTTTGCAACGCACGCGCTTGATCACATCGAGAAGGCGAGACGCGCCAAGATGTCCCGGAATGTCTTTGCGGCCTATCTTCCCGTTGCCTTGTCCGGCCCGGTCATCGCCGCTGCCAGAAAGGCGGGAGTGGGCGTGTTTGAAGGCGAAGTGCAACTGTCGCAGCTTCGCCGGCAATGGCTGCTGGCAAAGGCGTCTTTCCTCAAGCGTTTCTGATTGCTCGACCTGCACATCGCGCAGACAGATCGGAGTAATTTTCGCGTCGAGGCCGGAGAGCCACACTTCACGCAAGCCTCGGTGTTTAAGAGCTTGAGCCGGGTTCGCATCGTTTCGATTCGCGAATCGCGATGTTTCGGTGCTGAGGGAGCCTTCCCGCATGAATATGGCGGTCTGGATAATCGTTTTCGTGCTGCTTGCGGTCTTCGCTGTTTATGCCTGGCGCATGACACGGGCAACGGATGAGGACAATAACCACGATGTGGGGCAGGCGATCATGGATTTTGCCCGCGCGTTTCCCACCGAGGCGATCAGAAGCCTGCATATGACGGTGGATGGCGGCGCAGCCTTCGTGCGCTTGCACGACAACAAGGCCGGCTTCATGCGCAATATGGGATCCCATTATGTGTGCCTTATGATCGATCCCGAGCGGATAAGGGTCGAAAGTCTGGAAAGCGGTGACGGTTTCGTCGTTACGTTTTTCGATACGCCGAAATATAGCGGCTCATACCGCTTCAAATCCGCCGGAGAGGCCGCCGAGGTTTCGCTGTGGCTGCTCGGTAGCCTTGTGGAGGCGCAGGACCATCACGACGAAGGACCGCAGCCCTCGGGCGCCTGAAAGCGTTCTGGGTGTCATTGTCCGTCGAGCGGCGGGTTCGCTTCCGTCTGCACACGCTCGCGCCAGATGATGAAAAGGCCGGATGCGACGATGATGAGGATGCCGAGCCATTTCGATGGCGTCGGAAAATCCGAAAACAGCGCATAACCGAGAACCGTCGCCGAGATGATCTCGAAATACTGGAATGGTGCCAGAAGCGACAGCGGCGCCAGCCTGAAGGCCCTGACGATCAGGAGATGCATATAGCCGGATATCGACCCTAACACGATGAGCAGGGTGAGGGTGAAGCCGGATTGCGGAAGCGAGATCGCGAAATCCTTGTCACCGTAGGCGTCGCCGACCAGAAGGGCTGCCGCCATGAACACCGTGCCGGCAACGCCGGACATGGTCTGCATGACAAGCGGACTGTCGGCATCGCCGATAGCGCGGTTAAGGAACAGGTAGAGCGTGTAGAGAAATGCGCAGGCGACCGGCAGGAGCGATGTCCAGCCGAAAATCTCAAAACTCGGCTGAATGACGATCAGAGCGCCGCCGAAACCCACCGCAATCGCTGTCCAGCGTTTCCAGCCGACCCTGTCGCCAAGGAAGAGGGCCGACATCATCGTCAGCATGAATGGCTCGACGAAATAGATGGCAAAGACATCGGCGAGTGGCATGTATTTGACGGCGGCGAAGAACATCAGGCTGGCACTGGCATGCAGCACGCCGCGCAGGCAGTTCATCCACGGTCGTCTGGCGCTGAACAGCGCTTTGGGTGAGACCAGCAGCAGCAGGGGCAGGGTGCACAGAAGCTGGAAAAAGAAGCGGTAGAAGGTGACCTGCGCCGGTGACATTCCGCCGCTCACCGCCATGTATTTGGCGATGGCATCCATGACGGGCAGCACGAACATGCAGCCCGCCATGATCATCATGCCCTTGGCGACATCGTTCAAACCGGTCTGGCTGGTCATGGGTAGGGCTGCGCTTTCAACCAAAAGGTCCGACGAGGAAACGGGAGCGCCTGAGGGCGCTCCCCCTCGACGAGGTCAGGCGGCCTTCTGGCGTGGCAGGCTCTTCATATCAATGACGAAGCGATAACGCACATCGCTTTTTATCATGCGTTCATAAGCCTCATTGATCTGATCGATATTGATCATCTCGATTTCGGCGGCGATGCCTTTTTCGGCGCAGAAATCCAGCATTTCCTGGGTTTCGGGAATGCCGCCAATCATCGAGCCGGCGAAGGTCTTGCGGCCGGGGATGAGGCTGAATGCGTGCACCGATAGCGGCTTCTCAGGCGCTCCGACCTGCACCAGTGCGCCATCCCGCTTCAGCAACGCAAGATAGGCGTTGATGTCGTGGTCGGCGGCAACCGCGTCGATGATAAGATCGAGGCTGGAAGCCGCTTTCTTCATCTGGTCGGCATCGCGTGAAACGATCACCTCATGGGCACCGAGCTTTTTCGCGTCTTCTGCCTTGCCGGGGGAGGTGGTGATCATCACGACCGTGGCGCCCATGGCATTGGCGATCTTGACTGCCATATGGCCGAGGCCACCGAGACCGACGACGCCGATGCGCTTGCCGGGACCTGCATTCCAGTGCCGCAGCGGCGAATAGGTGGTTATGCCGGCGCAGAGCAGGGGTGCTGCGGCTGCTGGATCGAGCCCTTCGGGGATCCGCAGCACATAGCGATCATCGACGACCACATGGGCGGAATAACCACCAAGCGTATGTGCGCCGCCGCCCATGGCCTTGTCAGGCGAGTTGTAGGTGCCGGTCATGCCGTTTTCGCAATATTGCTCCAGCCCTTCGGCGCAGCTTGCGCATTCACGGCAGCTGTCGACGATGCAGCCGACGCCGACGCGGTCACCCGCCTTGAATTTCGTGACCTGCGCGCCCACCCGACCGACGCGGCCGATGATTTCGTGGCCGGGGACGCAGGGGTAGAGAGAACCCGGCCATTCGCTGCGGGCCGTATGGATATCGGAGTGGCAGACGCCACAGAACTCGATTTCGATTTCGACATCGCGCGGGCCGGGATCGCGACGCTTGATGGTCGCGAGCTTCATCGGCGAAGAACCGTCATCGCAGGCATAGGCTGACGTTGTGAACATGGTCGTTCCTCCTCTTGTGGTGATCGATATTGCATGCACTGGCAGGCGATAAAAAAGTTGCGGCGGGTTTCAGCCGCCGGAGCCGGCTTCGGGCACTGCCGGGCCAAAGACCTCCTCAAAGGCTTCTCGCAGCAGAACATCGACATCGCCGATCATAACCGGCAATCCAAGATCGACAAGGCTGGTGACACCATAGGCGCTGATGCCGCAGGGAACGATGCCGGAAAAATGCGCGAGGTCGGGATCGACATTGATCGACAGTCCGTGAAAGCTCACCCATTTGCGCAACCGGATGCCAAGAGCGGCGATCTTGTCCTCGGCCATGCCGCCATCGGGAAGCAGGGGTTTTTCCGGACGCCTGACCCAGACGCCAACCCGGTCTTCGCGCCGTTCGCCACGGACATTCATCTTGTCTAGCGTGCGGATGATGACATTCTCCAGCGCGGCAACATAGGCGCGGACATCTTGGCGCCGGCGTTTCAGGTCGAGCATGACGTAAACGACGCGCTGTCCCGGCCCGTGATAGGTATATTCGCCGCCGCGACCGGTGGCGAAGACCGGAAAACGCTCCGGCTCGATGAGGTCGGCAACATCGGCGCTGGTGCCTGCCGTGTAGAGTGGCGGGTGCTCCAGAAGCCACACGAGTTCGTCGGCCTCGCCATTGGCTATGGCGGCAACTTCGCGTTCCATCTCTTCTATTGCCTGTTCGTAAGGCACGAGACCTTCCGAGATTCGCCAGCGAACAGGCGGCGAGTCGGGAACGGGCAGCATATTTGTCTCGATATCCGTGCGTGTGAGCATGAAAAAGTCCTTTCCACAGCCTTCTCGCAAAATGATGAGAAGGCTGCAACCCCAGCATTTCCGGGCTTCCTGCATATAGGGTAGGCCGGGCCGATTTTTAATTTCAAAAAACTGTCACGACGCTCTTGTGCACCCAAAATCCTTTTGCTACATGCACCCCCGTCGGCGCAAGTCGACGCCTACCACGATGCGGTCGTGGCGGAATTGGTAGACGCGCAGCGTTGAGGTCGCTGTGGGGCAACCCGTGGAAGTTCGAGTCTTCTCGACCGCACCAAAGAAACCCGCTTCGGCGGGTTTTTTCTTTTTCTGCCAATTGTTTGGCTTTGCTCCTCCCAAAAAAGAAGAAGCAGTTACGTCGATTAAATACGCCTCGGGCGACTTCGACTTGTTTCGTCTCGGCAGCCCGGGCTGTAAATTTCAGGGCGTCAGATTATCGATCTTGCCGCCATTCGGATGAGATGTTTGCGGCTTAGCGTCTCCCCGCGCGATTGCCGTCACCGACCCGGTAGGGGTCGCCATCCATGACCTGGTCCATCCGCCATTCGTTTCCGCGATAAGGGCTTTGCCACGTCTGGCAGCCAGCTAGAAAGACAGTTGCCGACAGCAACCCAAAAGTAAGAGCGGTTCGCAGCATATGAGCATCCTTCGACATTTCATCTTGCAGTCATGTAGGTGCAAGCGGTTGGCTTTGCGACGCTTTTTTTGGAAATTATCGTGCTTTCGAAACCGGCATCCGGATCAGGCGCCATTAAATTTCGGTGGATATCGATACACGTTGTAGTAGCCGGTTAAATACCCCCTCAAAACAAGGGGTGGAATATTAGAGGTCTGATGTTAGCGTTTGTCAGAAAAAAAAGGTCTGGAGGTTTTCGTGCAGGGGGACAAAGCGGATTCAGACAATGCGCTCGGCTATTATATGTGGAGCATTTCCGACAACAGATTGATCATGGACACCGTCACCGCGGAGTGTCATGGCTTTTCCGAAGCGGTGGCATCGCGAGGTGTGTCGATTGAGGATATTCTCGAAAGAATAGATGTGGAAATGCGCGATCAGGTGGCGCGGGCAATTTTCGAAAGCATCACTACCGGCGTGTTTTTCGACCAGCGCTACAAGGTGCATCTGCCTGATGGTTCCATCCGCTGGATCGTGGCGAAGGGCAGGGCGATTTTCGATGCTGAAAATACGCCGTTTCTC
Organism: Rhizobium sp. Root491; assembly: GCF_001427205.1. Taxonomy (NCBI): domain Bacteria; kingdom Pseudomonadati; phylum Pseudomonadota; class Alphaproteobacteria; order Hyphomicrobiales; family Rhizobiaceae; genus Rhizobium; species Rhizobium sp. Root491. The sequence goes on along the minus strand of NZ_LMFF01000016.1, from coordinate 87,639 downwards.
GGTCTCGGCAGCGTTCGTGATATCACTCTCAAAAAAACCTACCAGTTCGAGCCACGCCAGTAGCTATCGAGTGTCATGAAAAATGGCGCAAAAAAGAGGCGGCTTTCGCCGCCTTTTTCTGTTCGCACGCTACGGGATATCAGAAGACGGCGAGATATTTGAGCAGCGAAATAATGCCGATGATGATGACGATGACTTGCGCGATCTGTTTCGCGCCGCCGCCGACGGGCAGTCGTGCGATGAGCCACAAGACGAGCACGATCACCAGGAAGGTGATCAGAATGCTGACGAGCGTAGATGTAACCATAGGTCCCAGCTCCCTGTATAATAAAGGTTCAACGGTCGTTCACCGTTGTGTGAGTAAAAAGCGCCAGACAGGTTTTGGTTCCATGCGATTGGTTGCACGCGATTAAATTAGGAATATTTGAATGATAGATGGTGGAAAGGTGAAGTTAAGGCCGGTTGGCGCCACCGCCAAGGTCGGGCGGCTTGGTCGCCCACTGATTTCGACAGTGACCGGCGGCGCCCTGGAAATTGTGACGGGTGTCTCTGAACCGGGCTTCAATCCGATCGACCTCCTTTATTCGTCGCTTGCGGCATGCCTGGCGCTCAGCGCCCGGATTGCGGCGGGCCGCATGGGGTTGCTGGACGGCTTCGAGAGCGTGCTCGTTGACGTTTCCGGTGAGAAATCCGCGCAGGAGCCCTATCGCATCATCCGTTTCGATATCAGGATGGAGATTGCCGGGAGTTTCGATGAGGCGACGCGCGCCGCAATTGCCCATGCGGCCGAAGATATCTGCACCGTCAGCAACACTTTGAAGGGCGACGCGGACTTTGCTCTTTCGATCGCTAGCTGATCGTCACGGCTTTCGGGATTTTTCCCATTTCTTCACAAGCCGGTCGCGTTTCAGCTTCGACAGGCGCTTCAGCCAGAACACACCATCCAGCTGGTCGATCTCGTGCTGGATGCAGATGGCGTGAAATCCCTTGGCGCTCTCTCGATGTTCCACGCCCGCTACGTCCTGAAACCTCACCTCGACCTCAGACGGACGTTCCACCTCCTCGGTGAAGCCCGGCATTGAGACGCTGCCTTCCACATGCCGCATGGTCTGCGCGGAGTGACTGACGATTTCGGGATTGATGTATGTCAGCACGGTTCCCGGTGTCAGCTCAAGCACGAAGACGCGCTGTTTTACACCGATGTGAGCCGCTGTGATGCCGACGCCGGGGGCGGCGCGCATGGTGTCGATCAGGTCCGTGACCAGATTTTGCAGGTGGTCGTCAAAAACAGTGACCGGCGCGCAAATCTCTGAAAGGCCGGCATGGGGGTAGGACAGGATCGGCCTGATTGGCAAGGAATGCTCCGTTCGTTTCAGTTTTGAGAGGATAGCGCGGCGAGCGCCTGTCCCTCCGCTGTGACCTCCAGCCAACTGCGCTGGGTGCGGGCGTCGCGTTTCGTTACCCGCACAAAGCGCGGTGACAGGGCGGAGATTTCGCGCAGGACGAGGGCATGCGCAAGTCCCAGCCGATTGGCGATGCTGCGGCTGTCGGTGGCGATATCCATATTGATGGCCAGAAGGATCGCCGCGCCCGTGGTCGAAAGCGCCTGCGACGATCCTTGCACGATCTGCTCCACCGCTGCCATGAAAGCCGCTGCAGATTGTTCCTCACCCATCAAGCCATCCTGTTCAAGAGGCGGAACCGGCAAGCAGGCGGAAGGAGACGAGTACCGATTTCGACGTTGGCGTGAAGCTGCCTTCGCCATAGCTTGACAGCGGCACCAGCACGTTCAGTTCGGGATAATATCCGCCGACACTGCCGCGCGGAATATTGTAGGGGACCAGCCGGAAATTTTGGGCGATCCGCTCCACGCCATCGCCATATTCGCCGATGACATCGACGCGCTGGCGGGAGTGGGCGCCCAGCGCCTCCATATCCGCAGGATTCATGAAGATGACCTGACGTTCGCCATAAACGCCGCGATAACGGTCGTCCATGCCGTAAATCGTGGTGTTGTATTGGTCGTGGCTGCGGAATGTCTGCAGCACGAAAAGATTGTCGCCCGTGAGAGCCTGCTGATGCTCGGTCTGTTCGGGAAGCGGGCCGCTATAAAAGACAGCCTTTTTTGCCGGCGTGTTCCATTCCCGTTCGGAGGCCGTATTGCGCAGGCGAAAACCGCGCGGCACGCGGACGCGTTCGTTGAAATTGTCGAAACCGGGGATGACCCGCTCGATCATGTCTCGGATGAGATCGTAATCCTCAGCAAGCGCTTTCCAGTCGACCTGCGCATTGCCAAGGGTCGCTTGCGCAATGCCGGCAATGATGGCGACTTCGGAGCGTAGTTCCTCCGAGGCAGGCGGATTGATGCCGCCGGAACCATGCACCATGCTCATGGAATCCTCGACCGTGACGATCTGCGGCTTGCCCGCAGAATTACGGTCGATTTCCGTTCGGCCAAGGCAGGGCAGCACGAAGGAGATTTCGCCCGGCACCAGATGCGAATGGTTGAGCTTGGTGGCGATATTGACCGTCAATTTCTGATTTTCAAAAGCCTTGACGATCAGCGGACTGTCGGGCGTTGCCCGCATGAAGTTGCCGCCGAGCGCGATGAAGGTTTGCGCCTCGCCAGCCAGCATGGCGGCTACTGCTTCGACGGTGTTGTGGCCGGGTTTGCGCGGCATGGCGACGCCGAGTTCTTTTTCCAGTGCGTCTAGCAGCGCCGGCGGCGCTTTTTCATCGATACCGACCGTGCGATCACCCTGAACGTTGGAATGGCCGCGTACCGGGCAAAGGCCGGCACCGGGGCGGCCGATATTACCGCGCAGCAACATGAAATTGGTGATTTCGCGAACCATGATGACGGAGTGGCGATGCTGGGTGACGCCCATGGCCCAGGTGGCGATGACGGAGCCGGCATTCATGTAGATGCGGGCGGCTTCTTCGATTTCTGCGCGGGTGAGGCCGGACTGGTCGAGAATGCTTTCCCAGCTGGTCGCCTCGACGGCATCACGATAAGCCTCGAACTCGACCGCATGTTCCGCGATGAAGTCGTAATCGATGATGGCAGATTCTCCGGCAGTCCTTGCGGCATCGTCGGCTGCAAAGATCGCCTTGCTCATGCCGCGCACCACCGCCATGTCGCCGCCTTGCCGGGGCTGGTAATAGTTGGTGGCGATCTTGGTGTTGCCGCCGGTGATCATCTCGATCTTGTCCTGCGGATCGGCGAAGCGCTCCAGCCCCTTTTCCTTGATTGGATTGAGGACGACGATTTTCGCGCCGCGAAGCGCTGCCCGGCGCAGGTCGCCCAGCATGCGCGGGTGGTTCGTGCCGGGATTTTGGCCGATTACGAAGATCGCGTCTGCCTGCTCGAAGTCTTCCAGGAGCACCGTGCCCTTGCCGACGCCGATCGAGGCTTTCAGGCCGACACCGCTTGCCTCATGGCACATGTTGGAGCAGTCGGGAAAATTGTTCGTGCCGTAAAGCCGAACCATCAATTGATAGATGAAGGCTGCCTCGTTGGAGGCGCGGCCGGATGTGTAGAATTCCGCCCGGTCCGGGCTGTCGAGGCTATTGAGAACGCCGCCGATTTCGGCAAAGGCGTCGTCCCAGGAGACCGGCAGATATTTGTCGCTCGCCCGGTCGTAACGCATCGGGTGGGTGAGGCGGCCCTGTTTTTCCAGATCGTAGTCAGACCAGCCGCGCAGTTCGGAGACGGTGCGGGTGGCGAAAAAATCCGGCGGCACCCGGGCTTCCGTCGCTTCCCATGCGACCGCCTTGACGCCGTTTTCGCAGAATTCGAAGGAGGAGCCATGCTCCGGATCGCCCCATGCGCAGCCCGGGCAATCGAATCCATCCGGCTGGTTTGCCTTCAGCAGCGTGCGTGCGCCGGAAATCGGCGCGCCGGATTCCATCAGCCGTTTGCCAACGCTTTTAAGCGCGCCCCAGCCACCTGCGGCGGCGGAAGCCTTGCCGATGAAATCTGTCTTGCTCATTGTCGTGATTTTCCTGAAATTTTCCTGGCCGCCCAGGGATACTTACCGTTTGGCAACGGCCAATCATATATAAAAAAAAGCTCTTTCAGAATCGTCTATGGACGACATATGTCAATCTCTATCTTACCGGTTCCGACGGAACGGCAAGGGCTTTCCGGACGTTGTGCGGATTGAGGTGCACTGCCTGCCGCTGCATCATCATGGAGTGCTGCGCTCTTCGATCATGGTCTTGCGAAAGGGCGGTCCATGACATTTTCGTCGCAGTTCCGAAGCCCGTTGTTTTTCACCTATCCGGTTGTTGACAATATACTTTTTAACGCCATTCTGCCTGCAAATTCGTGCACTGCGGCATTTAGAGAAGGGGACGCCAGATGACAGACCGTGACGACGATCTTCTCGCGCCCGAAGAGTTGAAACCGACAGAGGCACCCTCCGATATCTACGCCGAGGACGGCTCTGTCCGCTCCGACTTTCTGGCGATGGTGGGGGCAGCGATTGCCGACCGCGATCTGCTTTTCCTGCGCAAGAATGTGGCGCGACTGCATGAGTCTGAACTCGGCGACGTGCTGGAGTCCATCATGCCGGAGCAGCGCCACGCGCTCGTGCGGTTGCTGGGTTCCGATTTTGACATGACGGCGCTGACCGAGGTGGATGAAGGCATCCGTCTCGATATCGTCGACCAGATGTCGAATGAGCAGATCGCTGCCGGTATCGGCGAACTGGATTCGGACGACGCCGTCTACATTCTCGAGGATCTCGACGACGAGGACCGCGAGGACATCCTCTCGCAACTCCCGTTCACCGAACGGGTGCGGCTGATGCGGGCGCTGGATTATCCGGAAAGCTCTGCCGGCCGTCGCATGCAGACGGAATTCGTTGCCGTGCCGCCGTTCTGGACCGTGGGACAGACCATTGATTATCTGCGTGAGGAGGAGGAGCTACCGGATTCCTTCACGCAGATCTTCGTCATCGACCCCACGTTCAAGCTTGTCGGCGCGCTCGATCTCGACAAGGTGCTGCGCGCCAAGCGTCAGGTGAAGATCGAAACGATCATGCACGAGACCAACCACTCCATTCCGGCCGAAATGGACCAGGAAGAAGCGGCGCAACTTTTCGAACAATACGACCTTCTATCCGCCGCCGTGGTGGACAATAACGGCCGTCTGGTTGGCGTGCTCACCATCGATGACGTGGTCGACGTCATTCAGGAAGAAGCCGAAGAGGATCTGCTGCGCCTTGGCGGTGTGGGCGACGAAGAACTGTCTGACAGCATCACCAGCACCTCGCGCTCGCGTGTGCCGTGGCTTGCGGTCAACCTCCTTACCGCCTTTCTGTCTGCCTCCGTCATCAGCCTTTTCGATGCGACGATCCAGCAGATCATTGCGCTGGCGATTTTGATGCCGACGGTTGCCGGCATGGGCGGCAATGCCGGATCGCAGACCATGACCGTGTCCGTGCGGGCTCTGGCTACCAAAAGCCTAGATATTCACAACGCTGCCCGCATTATCAGGCGTGAAGCGGGCGTTGGCATCCTGAACGGGTTGTTGTTCGGCTGTGCCATCGGCATCGTTGCAGGCGTGTGGTTCCAGGATGTCCATATCGGCGGCATCATTGCTGCCGCCATGTGTCTCAACATGCTGGCGGCGGCGCTGGCAGGTATTCTCATTCCGCTGGTTCTCGACAGGTTCGGGGCAGACCCCGCCGTTTCCTCTGCTGTCTTCGTGACAGCGGTAACGGACATTGTCGGCTTTTTTTCGTTTCTGGGCATCGCTACCTGGTGGTACGGTATTTCGGGATAGGCCAGAACAGGCGAAAGCGGCAGGAAAAATTGACTTTTACGTGAAGGTCAAATAATAATTGTCCGGTTATGAATCGGATAGGCCCTTGGACAAGTATTATAGCATAACCGAACTGACGCGCGAATTCGGTGTTTCCACCCGCACCTTGCGATTTTACGAGGATGAGGGCCTCATTCACCCTGAGCGACGCGGGCGTACGAGGCTTTTCAGGTCGGCGGATCGGCGTCTCATTCAGGAAATCCTGCGCGGCCGCCGTATCGGTTTCACGATCGCAGAAATTCGCGAGATCATTCACGTCTACAAGGAGCCGCCGGGCGAATCAGGCCAGCTTGTGCTTCTGATGAAGAAGGTCGATGAGAAGCGCGCCGATCTCAGGCAAAAGCGCAAGGATATCGAAGAGACGCTGGCTGAACTCGACAATGTCGAAGAGGCCTGCCTGACGCGCCTTGCCGAAATCGGCGTAGGGACCTGATGCAGGTTTCCCGCCGTCGCGCTTGATGTGATGGCACTAGATTTCACACGGAGAGGAAAACCTCTCACTTCGTCATGCTTTTGATTTTACGCGACGTGGATAAATCCTCGGGTCAAGCCCGAGGTGACGCAGAGCGTAGATTGGGCGTGTGTCGTTCTTTATTGCGCCTCAACCGTGCACTGTTGCGCCACGTCGCTGACCTTCGTCTGCTGCTCCGCGCTGAGCTTGCCTTCCATCATGATGTCAAACAGGCTTTCTGCCTGCAGCTTTTCAAGCGTGCAGCCGCAGAAACGTTGGCACAGTTCCTGCCCGTTAGCCTGCTGGACGCAGCTTTTTTCACAGCTCGATTTGTAAAGCTCCACCTGGTCGACAGGGGGAGGCGGTGCCACAAGTGATACCGCGTAGACGAGGCCAATCAGCGCCGGCTGATGAATGAGGTAAAAGGCAAGGCTGTGACGGCCCGCTGTTGCTATCAGATTGCGGGGGGAGCTTGGGTTGCGAAAACGGTCCAGCCAGCTGCGCGGTGTGACGAATTGCGAAACCGCAAGTCCGGCAAGAAAGGGCGCGAGCCACGGCAACAGCGGCACATAATCGTTCGAGCGCGGCGGCATGGTGGAGAAACCGACCCATGCCAGCCATTTGCTGTTGAAAAAATCCGACTGGACGTATTGCGGCAGCGCAAAGGCAAGAGCCGCGAAAAGCAGCGTCACCAGCGGGGGTGCCCGCAGGAACAGCAGCCCGACAAGGCTTGCAGCGGCTATGTTGTGCAGGATTCCGAAAAAGATGAAGCTATCCGGAAAGGCGACATAGGTAGCGATGGTGATGAGCAGCGCCGAGCCCGCCACCATTGCAAAACGCTTGCCGAAGGACGGCCAGTCTATGGCTTTGCCATGGGCGAGAAACAGGCTGAAACCGGCGAGGAACAGGAACGAGCTTGCAATGGCGCGCGCATAAAGCTTCCACAGGCCGGTGGTTGCCGTACCCGGCTCCAGATAGCCGAAATACTCCAGATTCCATGTGAAGTGGTAAGACGCCATGGCGATGAGCGCCAGCCCGCGCAGTGTATCGAGACCGCCCATGCGGCCTTTGCGGCGGGTGTCGATTGCAGCTGTTTCTGTTTCCATAATTCCCGCTGTTTCAGCTGTCTGAAGCCGTTGTCTACTCAAGGGCTTGGCCCGTGAAGTAAGGCTATTTCAAGGCCCGGGCCTGTCCATGATGGCGCGGCGTGCCTCGGAGAAGAACTGGCGGCGCAACAGCGCCACTATGATGATGACCGTGCTTGCGATGAAGACATAGGGGCTGATGAACCAGCCGAGATAACCGATCGACAGGAAGATCGTCCGCAGCCCATCATTGAAGTTCTTAGCAGCGATGATGTTCATCTTTATGACGTTTTCAGCGGCACGCTCGGCAGCGTCGCGATCCGCGTTGACATCATGGACCATGGGTATGGCACCGAACAGGATCGTGCAATAATTGAACAGGCGGTAGGACCAGCCGAACTTGAAAAACGAGTAGCCGAAAAGGCAGGTTAGCCCCATGACCTTCAGTTCGAAGGCCGTGCGCCCGGCATACTGCACGAAGGGCAGGTCGCGAAACACGGTTTCGACCCGATCTGTCGCCCCCAGAAGAGCAAAGCAGCCGCCGATGGCAAAGATCGAGGTAGACGCGAAAAAAGCGGTACCATTCTGCAAACCCGCCATGATCTGCGTGTCGATCATCTTCAAGTCGCGTTTGAGAGAATTGTAAATCCAGTCGCGCCGGCGCTCCGCCATCGCCTGATTGAGGCTGGTTCGCGAAAACAGCGTCGTTCCCGTCGTGAGGTGGGTATAGGTGGCCCATAACACGATAAAGACGACGATCGAGATATAGTCCATGACGGTCATCACGGGCAGGTCACCTTGCTGTTTGCGAATCTTCGCGGCCATATTGATTTGAAGGCCATGGCAAGGCAATGGCAGCGGCCTCCATCGGCGAACATTCTCCCGCCGCGTTGCAGCTTCGTCATTTCGTTTTCTGCTAACGTTCCGGTAACCAAGTGGCTTTATCAATCCCGTCGCGGACGGAAAGGTCTGCCGGTTCCGGGTCAAGGTTTTGCGTACCGGTTCCGCTTGATTTTTTGTAGACACCGCTCGCCGATTGACAGAATGACCGTTCGCACCTAGCTTTTTGTCAGGACCGGTGTTTCCGGCATCCGGAGTTGCCAAGGCTGTCATATGTCCCGCATCGTGCGGACAGGTTTTGTCGTCTCCGACCCGGTATCATCGGCAGTCCGGCGTGAATAACCGGGGGACGCCTTTTTCTACGAATCGTTCCCTTCATGTACGGCTGTCTCTGGCTTGCGACACCGCAATGATGCCGGTCCGTCTTATTCTTTTCTTCCAGGTTCTTCATGACAGATAAAAACCGCTCCGTTTTCATTCTAGGCGGCGCGCGCTCCGGCAAGTCCCGTTTTGCCGAGGACCTTGCGGGCAAAGCCGACGGGCGCCTGCATTATCTGGCCACCGGCCGGGCATGGGATGACGAGATGCGCGATCGCATCGACCATCATCAGGCCCGGCGCGGCGAGGAGTGGACGACACACGAGGCGCCCGTTGATATCGCTGCCGTGCTCGCACGGCTGGATGCGCCGGACAATGTCATCCTGATCGACTGCCTGACATTGTGGCTCACCAATCTGATGATGGAGAACGCCGATATCGAGACGGCGTTCGCCACGCTGGCAGCGGCAATCGCGTCCACCAAGGCGAAACTGATTCTCGTCTCTAACGAGGTCGGCCTTGGCATCGTGCCGGAAAACCGCATGGCGCGCGAATTCCGCGATCACGCCGGAAGGTTACACCAGCGCGTCGCGGCCATCGTCGATGAAGTCTATTTCGTCGCAGCCGGGCTGCCGCTGAAAATGAAGGGCTGACGCAAGCCCTATAAAGCCGGTGTCGCGCGTCGGCGTCCGTTCTTTCAGTTTCTATGTACTTTTTATCGCCAAATCCCGGATCGGTTTTGCCGGTGCTGCGACAGCTTCTCTTTCTTGATCTGGATCAAGGTGGCTTCCCCACGCCGGTGGCAATGCTCCAACCGACGCAAAGGCCCGTTTCCGCTTCGTAAAGCGCGCGCCAAGCCTTTCGTCGGTCTGCTTGCACGTTGGGGGAAACCAACAATGAATTACACGTTAGAAACCGCGATCGTGGCCCTTGGGGCTTTTCTCGCGCTGCTCGGGGCTGCTTTCGCTCACGACAGTCTTTTCGCCGCCCATATGTGGGTGCTGTTCTTTACGCTTCTGGTCAGCACGGTGCTTCTGCTGCGCCGTGTTTCTTTCGCGCCTGTCGATCAGGCCGCGCGCGCCCGGCTGAAATCCGAATATTTCGATGAGGTCGTGAAATACGGCGTCGTCGCTACCGTGTTCTGGGGCGTGGTCGGGTTTCTGGTCGGGGTCGTGGTGGCGCTTCAGCTTGCCTTTCCCGATCTCAACATCGCGCCCTATTTCAATTTCGGCCGGATGCGGCCGCTGCACACCTCCGCGGTGATCTTCGCTTTCGGGGGAAATGCGCTGATTGCCACGTCATTTTACGTGGTGCAGAGAACCTGTCGCGCACGCCTGTTCGGCGGCAATCTCGGCTGGTTCGTGTTCTGGGGCTACAACCTCTTCATCGTCATGGCTGCCACTGGCTATCTGCTTGGTATCACGCAGGGCCGTGAGTATGCCGAGCCGGAATGGTATGTCGATATCTGGCTGACGATCGTCTGGGTCGCCTATCTCCTTGCATTTCTCGGCACGATCCTCACGCGCAAGGAGCCGCATATCTATGTGGCAAACTGGTTCTATCTGAGCTTCATCGTGACGATCGCCATGCTGCATATCGTCAACAACCTCGCCATTCCGGTGTCGTTCCTCGGCGTCAAGAGCTACTCCGCTTTCTCGGGCGTGCAGGATGCGCTGACGCAATGGTGGTACGGCCATAACGCCGTCGGCTTTTTCCTCACCGCCGGCTTCCTCGGCATGATGTATTATTTCATTCCCAAGCAGGTGAACCGCCCGGTCTATTCCTACCGCCTGTCGATCATCCACTTCTGGGCTTTGATCTTCATGTATATCTGGGCCGGTCCGCACCATCTGCACTATACGGCGTTGCCGGACTGGGCGCAGACGCTCGGCATGGTGTTCTCGATCATGCTGTGGATGCCGTCCTGGGGTGGCATGATCAATGGCCTGATGACGCTATCGGGCGCATGGGACAAGATCCGCACCGATCCCATCGTTCGTATGATGGTAATGGCGGTGGCCTTCTACGGCATGGCGACCTTCGAGGGTCCGATGATGTCGATCAAGGCCGTCAACTCGCTTAGCCACTATACCGACTGGACCATCGGCCACGTGCATTCCGGCGCTCTCGGCTGGAACGGCATGATCACCTTCGGTGCCATCTATTATCTGACGCCGAAACTGTGGGGCAGGGATCGTCTCTACAGCCTGCAACTGGTCAACTGGCACTTCTGGCTCGCCACGATCGGCATCGTCATCTACGCCGCGGTGATGTGGGTGGCCGGCATCCAGCAGGCCTTGATGTGGCGCGAATACGATACGCAGGGTTTCCTCGTCTATTCCTTCGCGGAATCGGTCGCAGCGCTGTTCCCCTATTACGTGATGCGTGCGCTGGGTGGCCTGATGTTCCTCAGTGGCGCGCTGATCATGGCCTACAACGTCACGATGACCATCCTCGGTCATCAACGCGAGGAGGGCGTCCGCAATGACGCCGCACCTTCGCTGCAGCCCGCTGAATAAGGAGGGGCCGATGTCCATACTCGACAAACACGGCGTCATCGAACGCAACGCCACTCTGCTTCTGGTCGGTTCGCTGCTCGTCGTCTCGATCGGCGGTATCGTGGAAATCGCGCCGCTTTTCTATCTCGAAAATACCATCGAGAAGGTGGAGGGCATGCGGCCCTACTCGCCGCTGGAACTGGCCGGGCGCAACATCTACATCCGCGAGGGATGTTATGTCTGCCACAGCCAGATGATCCGGCCGTTCCGCGACGAGGTGGAGCGTTACGGGCATTACAGCCTGGCGGCGGAATCCATGTACGACCACCCGTTCCAGTGGGGTTCCAAGCGCACGGGGCCGGACCTCGCACGCGTGGGCGACCGCTATTCGAATGAATGGCACGTGCAGCATCTGGCCGATCCGCGCTCCGTCGTGCCGGAATCGATCATGCCGTCCTACGCGTTCCTCAAAACCACGCCGTTGAAGATTACGGATATCTCGATGGAGCTGAAGGCTAACCGCGCCGTTGGCGTGCCCTATAGCGACGAGATGATCGAGAAATCAGCGGCTGATCTTCACGCGCAGGCCGATCCGAACGCCGATACGACCGAGCTTCTGGCGCGCTATCCGAAGGCGAAAGTCGGCGATTTCGATGGCGATCCAGCCAAGCTTACCGAAATGGATGCGCTGGTTGCCTATCTGCAGATGCTCGGCACGCTGGTCGATTTCTCGACCTATGACGATGCCGCCGGATATCGGTGAGGAGGCGACACGATGGAAACCTACACGGCCATGCGCCACTTCGCCGATAGCTGGGGCCTGCTTGCCATGACCCTGTTCTTCGCCGGCGTCGTCGTTTTCACCCTTCGTCCCGGATCGAAAAAAGCTGCGGACGACGCCGCCAGCATTCCGCTTAAGGAGGACTAGGATATGTCCGAAAAACACATTGATGACATCAGCGGCGTCGAAACCACCGGCCATGAATGGGACGGTATTCGCGAGCTTAACAATCCGATGCCGCGCTGGTGGGTCTGGACCTTCTACTTCACGATCCTCTGGGCCATCGGCTACACCATCGCCTATCCGGCATGGCCGCTGATCAATGGCGCAACGCAAGGCTTGCTCGGCTGGAGCAGCCGTTCTGAGATCGCCGCCGATATGGCGGACGCCAGACAGGCGCAGAGCGTCTATTCCGACAGAATCGCCAGTTCCTCGCTCGCCGAGATTGAGGCCGATCCGACGCTAAGGCAATTTGCCCTTTCCGGCGGTGCCGCCGCCTTCAAGGTCAATTGCATCCAGTGTCACGGTTCGGGTGCGGAAGGCGGGCAGGGATATCCCAACCTCAACGACGACGATTGGATGTGGGGAGGCAGTGTCGAGGATATCTATACGACGGTAAAGCACGGCATTCGTTTTGCCGACGATCCCGATACGCGCCTGTCGGAAATGCCGGCCTTCGGCGATATCCTCAACTCCGAGGAAATCCGCGAGGTCGCCGCCTATGTGGTCAGCCTGACAGGAACGCCTTCCAACCCGGCACTCGTAGAACCCGGTAAACAGATTTTCGCCGACAATTGCGCCTCGTGCCACGGTGAGAACGCCAAGGGCAACCGCGAGTTCGGAGCGCCCAACCTGGCCGACGCGATCTGGCTGAAGGCCAATGGGGAGCAGGGGATCGTTGCGCAGATACGGTCACCAAAACACGGGGTCATGCCCGCCTGGGGTGAACGGCTTGGTGATACCACGGTCAAGCAGCTTGCGATCTTCGTGCACTCGCTGGGCGGTGGCGAGTGAATGTCACAGCCAACAAATGGAAAGGGCCGCTCGATGCGGCCCTTTTTCTTATCGATCAGACCAGACGGCCAGTTCGTATCCATCCGGATCGGTGAAATGAAAACGGCGTCCGCCGGGAAAGGTGAATATGGCGACGCTGATCTGGCCACCGGCTGCCTCGACACGCCGGTGCGCATTCTCGATATCGGCGGCGTAAAGAATGACAAGCGGTCCACCCTTGGCTGACACAGGTGCCGTGGTGGTGAACCCGCCGGTCAGCCGGCCGTCGGAAAACTCGCAATATTGCGGGCCGTAATCCTTAAAGGACCAGCCGAAAGCGCCGCCGTAAAATTCCTTGCTGCGCTCGATATCGGCGACGTTGAATTCGACATAGTCGATGCGCAGGTCATTCGTATTCGTGGTCATCGTTTTATCCTTCAATCCGTTTCGAGCAGCGACTTCAGTGTTTCCAGATCGACCCGGACCATCTCCGCATCCCGTTCGAAATCCTCGTCCGTCATGTCCGGCAGGCGAAGCAGGGTAAAGCTGACTTCGGCACCGCTGCCATTCGGTGTTACCCGCAGCGCGTTATACACCTTCATGCCATCCGGTAATGTCACGACGTGGTCTATCACGCCGAATTCGTTTAAGGGCGCGAAATTGACGCGGACCTCACCCAACGGGCCGCCATCGGCGATCCAGTCCTCGCAGTCTGGTTTAAGACCGCCTGCTAGACCGGCGGCCCAGTGCGGCATGTTTTGCGGGTCGGAGGCGAAATCAAAGACATGGCTCCATGGTTTTTCCACCGACAGATGAATGATTTTTGACTGCATGACTGGCATCTCATCCTCCCTGTTAATGCAGGCCGCAGGCTGCGCCACTTTGTCCGCGCTTGATGTAAGTCAAGGATGTTTCGCCGGTGAGATGGGAGAAAGCAAGGAGATAAAAACGGACTGCAATCATGAACATCTATCCCGTCGGACAGGACCGCCCGCAACAGCCCGTCGAAAGGCTGGAAGCGGAGGCCGTCAATTCCGCAAAAACGCGTAAACCCCTTTATGAAGCGCGCAAGAAAATTTTCCCGAAGCGCGCGGAGGGCCGGTTCCGGCGGTTCAAGTGGCTGGTCATGCTCCTCACGCTCGGCATTTATTATCTGACGCCGTTTCTGCGCTGGGATCGCGGTCCCTATGCGCCCGACCAGGCGGTGCTGATCGATATTGCCAACCGGCGCTTTTATTTCTTCTTCATCGAAATCTGGCCGCAGGAGTTCTTTTTCGTCGCGGGATTGCTGGTCATGGCGGGTCTGGGGTTGTTTCTCATCACCTCCGCCGTGGGACGCGCGTGGTGTGGTTATACCTGTCCGCAAACCGTCTGGGTGGACCTGTTTCTGGTCGTCGAGCGGGCGATCGAGGGCGACAGGAATGCCCGCATGAAGCTCGATGCAGCACCTTTCACGTTCGGCAAGCTGCGCAAGCGGGTGATGAAACACGCAATCTGGCTGGTGATCGGCGTTCTGACCGGCGGGGCATGGATCTTCTATTTTGCCGATGCACCGACGCTGGCGAGAGAGTTCATGACGGGGCAGGCACCGACGATCGCCTATACGACCGTCGCGATACTCACCGCGACGACCTATGTTTTCGGCGGGCTGATGCGGGAGCAGGTCTGTACCTATATGTGTCCCTGGCCGCGCATTCAGGCGGCGATGCTGGATGAGAACTCGCTGGTCGTGACCTATAATGACTGGCGCGGTGAACCTCGCACGAGGCACGCCAAAAAGGCTGCGGCCACAGGGGAGAGCGTTGGCGATTGCGTCGATTGCAATGCTTGTGTCGCAGTCTGTCCCATGGGCATCGACATCAGGGACGGGCAGCAGCTGGAATGTATCACCTGCGCGCTCTGTATCGATGCCTGCGATGGGGTGATGGACAAGATTGGTAAGCCACGCGGGCTGATCGCCTATGCGACGCTGTCCGAATACCAGTCCAACATGGCGCTTGCGACCGGCAACGGCCAGCACGCAATCCGGCCTGCGAATGTGCGCAACGAGGACGGCGGGTTCAAAAACAGCATTCGCCATTTCGACTGGCGCATCGTCTTTCGCCCGCGCACGCTTCTTTACACGGCAATATGGGGTGCAGTCGGCATCGGCTTGCTGTTGGCTCTGGTGACGCGCGAGCGGCTGGCTCTTAACGTGCTGCACGACCGCAACCCGCAATATGTGCTGGAATCGAACGGCTCGATCCGCAACGGCTATACCGTTCGCATCCTCAACATGGTGCCGCAACCGCGCCTAATGAGCCTGACGATAGAGGGCATTCCAAGTGCGGTGATGAAGATAAACGGCGTGCCGGATGCAGCCTCTCGCAGCTTCGAGGTGATGGTGGAACCGGACGAGGCGACAACGCTGAAGGTGTTCGTCACCCTGCCGGGCAGTCACGTCGCACGGGCTGCTGAAAATTTCGAATTCATCGTCAGCGATACGGGCGGCCATGAGACGGCCCGTTACGACGCCGTCTTCAACGCTCCGGGAGTGAAAAAATGACAACGACCAATCGCCAGACGTCCGGTTTCATTTTCACCGGCTGGCATATGCTGGGTGTTATGGTGATGTTTTTCGGCATCGTCATCACCGTCAACATGGTGATGGCCTGGAACGCTGTCACCAGCTGGAGCGGGCTGGTGGTGCCCAATACCTATGTTGCCAGCCAGCAGTTCAACGCCAAGGCCGAGGCCGCCAAGGCAAGGGCCGCGACCGGCATCAAGGGCAGGCTGGTGGTGGATGAAAAGACCGTGCGCTACGAGGTGTTTCATCCAGATACCGGCCCTGTGGATACGGATACCGTAACGGCGCGTTTTCGCCGGCCGGTCGGCGAGCACCAGAATTTCGACATGGAGCTGACCCCGGTGTCTACCGGGGTCTTCACCGGCCCGCATGACATGCTGCCCGGCCAATGGATCGTCGAGGTCACTGCCGTAAAAGACGGCAGGATCATCGTGCATGAAGGCACGCGGATCGCGGTGATCAGGGGGCGTCAATGAGCTGCTGTGCACCGGGAACAGAAGGATCGCTTCAACTCGGAGAACCGGTCAACCCACCATCATCAGAGGAGCTGATGCTGGCAAGCCGCGATCTGGGGCAGGGGCTGCGCCAGACAGATCTCAGCGTGCCCGGCGTTTATTGCGGCGCCTGCATCACCACCATCGAAACCGCGCTGCGCCGTCTCCGCCAGGTGGAGCAGGCGCGCGTGAACCTGTCCTCCAAACGGGTGGCGATTGTCTGGAAAGAGGATGTCGATGGCATCAGGACAGATCCCGCCGAACTTGCCCGGGCAATCCTTGCAACCGGATACCGGACGCATCTTTTCGCGAGCGGACAGGATGCTTCGGACGTGTTACGCTCGCAACTGATCAGGGCGGTGGCGCTGTGCGGTTTTGCTTCCGCCAATATCATGCTGCTGTCCGTGTCCGTCTGGTCCGGGGCCGATGCCGCGACGCGTGACATGTTCCACTGGATTTCGGCGATGATTGCCGCGCCGGCGCTGATCTATGGCGGCCGGTTCTTCTATCAGTCGGCCTGGAATGCGCTGAAGCACGGGCGCACCAATATGGATGTGCCGATCGCGCTCGCCATCACGCTATCCTACGCAATCTCGCTGTGGGAGACGATTCATCATGGCGAACATGCGTGGTTTGACGCGACCGTGTCGCTGTTGTTCTTCCTGCTGATCGGCCGCACGCTTGACCATATCATGCGTGACAGGGCGCGCTCGGCCATTGCGGGCCTGGCCCGGCTTTCACCACGCGGCGCAACCGTTATCGGTGAGGACGGAACGCGGGAATATCGCCCGCTTGGCGATGTGCTACCCGGTATGACGATTGCGATTGCTGCCGGTGACCGCGTGGCGGTGGATGCGATGGTCATTAGCGGAAGCAGCGATCTCGACATGTCCATTGTCAACGGCGAAAGCGCGCCGCGTCGGGTGGAGGCGAGTGATCTGCTTCAGGCAGGCACGCTCAATCTCACCGGTTCGCTCGCCGCGCGGGTGACCGCATCGGCAAAGGATTCGTTTCTGTCGGAAGTGATCGGGCTGATGGAGGCGGCGGAAGGGGGGCGGGCGCGCTATCGGCGGATTGCCGACCGTGCCGCGAGCTATTATTCGCCCGTCGTACATCTCCTTGCTCTCATGACATTTCTCGGTTGGGGCGTTTTGGGCGGTGACTGGAAGCAGGCGATGCTGATCGCGATTGCGGTTCTCATCATCACCTGCCCCTGTGCGCTTGGCCTTGCTGTTCCGGTGGTGCAGGTTGTGGCGGCAGGCCGGCTCTTTCGTCATGGCATCATGGTCAAGGAAGGCTCGGCGATGGAGCGACTGGCCGAAATCGACACCGTTCTGTTCGACAAGACAGGCACCCTGACGGTCGGGAAGCCGCGACTGGTGGAAACCGGCGATGTGAACCCCGCCACGATGGCGGTTGCGGCTGGCCTTGCCGCCCATTCACGCCATCCGCTGTCCAAAGCCCTGCATGCAGCCTATGGCGGGATTTTACCGGTCTACGAAGCAGTGCGTGAAATTCCCGGTTCCGGTGTTGAGGCTCTCACGCCGGCGGGAACCTACCGGCTTGGCAACCGCCGTTTTGCCTGCCCGGATGAATCGCAAATGGAAAACGGCGACGCGCGATCGGAAGTGGTGCTTTCGCTTGACGGCGGGTATCTGGCGAGTTTCGGTTTCGAGGACAATCCGCGTCCTGGCGCCGTACAGGCACTGCGCAGCCTTTCTGCGCGAGGACTGGTGCTGGAAATCGTGTCCGGTGACCGGGTACCGGCCGTGAAGGCCATGGCGCAGCGTCTGGGCATTGCGAAATGGAACGCGGACCTGTCGCCGAAAGACAAGGCGGGGCGCTGTGCGGCGCTGGCAGGCGAGGGACGCAAGGTTCTGATGGTGGGCGACGGTATCAATGATGCGCCGGCGCTGGCTGCAGCACATGTTTCCATGGCACCGGCAACCGCTGCCGATATCGGCCGGCAGGCCGCCGACTTCGTGTTCATGCACGAGAATCTGGATGCCGTTCCTGTCGCCATCGAGACATCGCGGCGGGCCGGACGGCTTATCCGGCAGAACTTCGCGCTTGCCATCGGCTACAATGTTATTGCCGTGCCGATTGCGATTGCCGGTTATGCGACGCCGATGATCGCGGCCATCGCCATGTCGACATCGTCGCTCATCGTTGTTGCAAATGCGCTGCGTCTTGCCGGAACGGCTGAAGCCGTTTCTGCGCAACAGAGCGTGCCGACCGGATTTGCGGGCGAGGGGGCGCAACCGGCATGAACATGTTGATCTATCTCATCCCCGTCGCCCTGTTTCTCGGAGCGCTCGGGCTTTTCGCCTTCCTCTGGTCGGTGCGATCAGGGCAATATGAGGATATGGACGGCGCTGCCTGGCGAGCGCTGGACGATGGCGACGACCGGCCACGACCTTCCTAGGGGAGGCGCGTTGGTTACGACCTTCCCCCGACCTGTCGCAAATATGCAAAGCTGATTTGCGTCATCAAAATTTAATCGTTTCAGTCGCCCCTAGCCTTGCCGTTTGTTCATTACAGTGCCACAACACGACCACCTAAAAGCAAGATGGAGGCACATCCGTGGAACAGGCAGAAATCGGTTTGATCGGTCTCGGCGTCATGGGCTCGAACCTGGCGTTGAACATCGCGGAAAAGGGCAACAAGATTGCCGTATTCAACCGAACCCCTGAAGCGACGAAAAAATTCTACGCCGAGGCTGGGGACTTGCAGGGGCAGTTGATCCCTTGCGAAACCATCGAGGAATTCGTCGCCGCCATTCGTCCTCCGCGCCCGATCATTATCATGATCAAGGCCGGCGATCCGGTTGACCAGCAGATGGAAATCCTGAAGCCGCATCTCTCGAACGGCGACATCATGATCGACGCCGGCAATGCGAATTTCCGCGATACGATCCGCCGTTTCGACAATCTGAAGGATAGCGGTCTGACCTTTATCGGTATGGGCGTTTCCGGCGGTGAAGAAGGTGCGCGTCACGGACCGTCGATCATGGTCGGCGGTACCGAAGATAGCTGGAAGCGCGTCGAGAAGGTTCTGACCTCCATTTCCGCCAAGTATAATGACGATCCGTGCGTGGCATGGCTCGGCAACGACGGTGCCGGTCATTTCGTCAAGACGATCCATAACGGCATCGAATATGCCGACATGCAGATGATCGCCGAAATCTACGGCATCCTGCGTGACGGCCTGAAGATGAGTGCGTCTGAAATCGCCGATGTATTCGGTGAATGGAACAAGGGCCGTCTCAACTCCTACCTGATCGAAATCACCGAGAAGGTTCTGCGCGCTGCCGATCCGATCACCGGCAAGCCGATGGTCGATCTGATCCTCGACAAGGCCGGCCAGAAGGGCACAGGCAAGTGGTCGGTTATCGAGGCGCAGAACATGGGCGTCGCCGCAACTGCCATCGAGGCCGCCGTGGCTGCCCGTATCCTGTCGTCGCAGAAGGACGAGCGCGAAGCTGCCGAGAAGATCTTCGGCCTGCCGACCGTTGCAGCTGCACCGGCTGACAAAAAGGCCTTTATCGCCGATCTGGAAAGCGCGCTTCTGGCCGCCAAGGTCGGTGCTTACGCACAGGGCTTTGCCGTCATGTCGGCCGCATCGAAGGAGTTCAACTGGAACCTGCCGATGCCGACGATCGCCCGCATCTGGCGCGCCGGCTGCATCATCCGCTCAGAATTCCTCGATGAGATCACCTCGGCCTTCACCAAGGATCCGCATGTGGCCAACCTCATCGTGACGCCTGCCTTCTCCGGCATCGTCAAGGACACCGACGCCGCCCTGCGCCGTGTCGTTTCCTACGCGGTTCTCTCCGGTCTGCCGGTTTCGGCACTCGCTTCCGCGCTTGGTTATTTCGACGCCTATCGTCGCGCCCGCGGCAGCGCAAACCTTATTCAGGCGCAGCGCGATTTCTTCGGGGCGCATGGCTTCGAACGCACCGACGGTGTCGACAAGCCGCATGGCCCGTGGGGCAGCGGCGCCGACATTTTCTGATCGGCTATAACGATAAACGACAAAAGGCCCGCGCAAGCGGGCCTTTTTCATATCATCCGTCGATTTACTCAGCGTGCCGCAGAAAGGCCGACGATCAGGCCGGTGACGGCGTTGATGAGCAGGAACTGGTTGTCGACGCGTACCCAGCGCTGGTCGCGACGCGGCTCTGCCAGACGGTAACGGCGATAGTCGCGGCGGTCGACGAAATGACGACGCTCTGCCGGGGAGAGGCGCTGACCGCGATCCCAACGGTGCTTCTTGACGATGACCTTTTTGGTGGTCGTGTGACGCTCGACGGTTACACCGCGATGACGATCGTCGTGGCGGCTTTGTGCCTGGGCCATTGGAGCAGCAAGAACAGTTGCAGCCAGAAGAATGGTGACGAACTTTTTCATGAATGTTTCCTCTCGTGTTTCGATAAGGAGAACTTACGAATAAACGAATGAACGGAAACTGAATTTAAAATTACATTTATGTAATGGTTGTTAATGGTTAGACGGGGACGTTAATCTTTCTGTTGGAGATTTCAGTCCAGTTTTTGCGTCGATCAGGCTGCCCGTTGGAAACCGGGCAGCCTGTTTCAAGTATTAGACGCGTTCAGCGGATTTTGCCCAGAGGTTGATATCCGCGTCCTTCGCGTAACCGTCGATTTCCGCAAGCTCCTCTGTGGAGAAGTCGGCATTGTCGAGTGCCTTCACGCAATCCTCGACCTGTTCGACACGGCTCGCACCGATGAGCGCCGACGTGATGCGACCACCGCGCAGCACCCAGGCGATAGCCATCTGCGCGAGCGTTTGGCCACGCCGCTCGGCAATGCGATTGAGCGCGCGGATGTTTTCGACATTGCGCTCGTTGAGGAAGGCGGGGTTGAGTGACTTGCTCTGCGATGCACGGCTACCATCAGGCACGCCACCCAGATATTTCGTCGTCAGCATGCCCTGCGCCAGCGGCGAAAAGACGATGGAGCCAATGCCAAGATCTTCCAGCGTATCGACCAGACCGTCTTCCTCGATCCAGCGATTGATCATGGAGTAGCTCGGCTGGTGGATGATGCAGGGCGTGCCGAGATCTTTCAGGATCGCGGCGGCCTCACGGGTGCGTTTCGAGTTGTATGACGAGATGCCGACATAGAGCGCCTTGCCCGAGCGCACGATCTGGTCCAGCGCGCCGCAGGTTTCCTCAAGCGGCGTGTTGGGATCGAAACGGTGGGAGTAGAAGATATCGACGTAGTCCAGCCCCATGCGCTTCAGGCTCTGGTCGCAGGACGATATCAGATATTTGCGGCTGCCCCACTCACCGTAGGGACCGGGCCACATGTTGTAGCCCGCCTTGGACGAGATGATCATTTCATCGCGGTAGCCTCTAAAATCCGTCTTCAGAATTTCGCCGAAGGCAGTTTCGGCGCTGCCGGGTGGTGGGCCGTAATTATTGGCCAAATCGAAATGGGTAATGCCGAGGTCGAAGGCGCGGCGGCAAATGGCCTGTTTGGTCTGGTGCGGTGTGTCGTTGCCGAAATTGTGCCACAGCCCGAGCGAGATCGCCGGCAGCTTTAGGCCAGTCTTTCCGCAATGATTGTATTTCATGGATGTATATCGGTTTTCGGCCGGTTGCCAAACCATGGGTCTTCCTCCACTTGCTGATGAACGGTTGCCGGAGAAGCCGGCAAACCTTTGAAAGATGAGGGCAGGCGCAACGTTGCCTGCCGTTCCGCTAAGGATGGTTAAGCCTTTCGCCGCGTGGTTTCAATGCGAGGATTGGCAGGTATAAAGATCGAAGATACGGAACTGCGGCTGTCCGCTGCCCTCCTTCGGGGTGAAGATGATCCGACGTGTTTCGCCCGCTGCGAGATCGAACAGATTGTCGGAATAACGCCCGGGCTGATCGGCCTCCAGCATGACGAAGAGGGCAAGACCGGCTGCGGTGACATCGATTTCGAGCTGGCCGTTTTTCAATGTGGCGGTGGAGAACGTCAGCCCAGCGGGCTGGAGCTCCAGAGACTTGTAGGTGTCGCGCACATGATGGCCTTCGCCTGTCATGCCGTTGGATGCTATGAAGTTCCAGGCAAGAATGGAACCATCAGGCAGGCTGTCCATGTTGATTTCTGTCAGCGTCGCAGCCTTGTCCGTTGCGCACGTGCCGTTGGCGGATTTCAGCGGCACGCGGTTACCCTCCATGGTGAGGGCGACAATATTCATGTCGATCTCGACATCTTCCGCGGTGTCGTTGACCATGGAGAAACTTAATCGGCGCCCGTCTTCCGAGGGAATGGCGGAAACCGAGACCGGTTGGAAGAACCGGCGGACAGCATAATGCAGCGCCTTCCAGCCGCCGCCGTAATCCAGGCTCGACCATGAGGCAACCGGCCAGGTGTCGTTGAGCTGCCAGTAGAGCGTTCCCATGCAATGGGGTTTCAGCGAGCGCCAGTAGTCGACCGCGGTTCGGATGGCCAGCGCCTGCTGCACTTGGCTCAGATACACGAAATTTTCGAAATCCTTCGGAAAGCGGAAATAGCGGAACATGGTGCCAGCGATGCGCTCATTGCCGCCGACATTCTTCTGGTGCAGTTCGATCACCGGGGAGGCGATGTTCATGTCTTTCTCTTCCGCATAGGTGCGGATGACAGGCATGGAAGTGTAGGACTGAAAACCGAATTCGGAGCAGAAGCGCGGCTTGACCGAGCGGTAATTGTCGAACGATTTGTTTTCGTGCCAGACGGACCAGTAATGCATGTCGCCGGAACCATCCGCATGCCAGGCATCACCATAATCGAGGTAGCCTGAAGCCGGGCTGGAGGGCCACCAGAGTGCTTCGGGGGCGGCTTTTTTCAGCGCCTTTTCGATGGTGCGGTTGAGGCGGTCGTAAGCCACGAGATAACGGTCGCGGTTGTTGCGGGGCTCCTCGAACCAGGTGAGGGCACCCACCAATTCGTTGTCGCCGCACCAGAGCGCGATGGACGGATGGGAGGACAGGCGTTTTACCTGATAGTCGACCTCGTGTTCGACATTGTCGAGAAAGTCTTCGCTGCAGGGGTAAAGGTTGCAGGCGAACATGAAATCCTGCCAGACCAGAAGACCGAGACGGTCACAGAGATCGTAGAACCAGTCTTCCTCGTAAAACCCGCCGCCCCAGACGCGGATCATGTTCATATTGGCCTCGACGGCCGAACACAGAAGGTCTTCGGTTTTTTCGCGGCTGGTCAGCGAATAAAGCGCATCGGACGGAATCCAGTTCGCGCCACGGCAGAAGATTTCCCGACCGTTGATGCGGAAGGCAAATCGGCTACCGGCCTCATCCTTTTCCGTCAGAAGTTCAATGGTCCTGAAGCCGATCCTGCGGGTGACGGTTTCATCCGGCAACTCCACCGCCAACGTGTAGAGCGTCTGTTCGCCGCTGCCCGCCGGCCACCAGAGCGCGGGGTCTTCCACGAAGAAAACGTGGCGCACCACCGTCTCACCCGCACCCACGCCGCAATCAAGCCGCAGCCTTTCGTCGTTGAGGGAAAGGTAGAGCGGAAGGCTCGGCGGACCTTCGGCAAACAGCGTGATTGCCACATGCAGCTCGACGCCGCCCTCGACATGATGTTGTGAGGTGACGACGTGTTCGACCCGTGCCGTATCGAGGCGCTTCAGCAGGATTTTGCCGTAAAGGCCGAGCGGAGCAATCGCGATATTCCAGTCCCAGCCGAAATGGCACTGTGGCTTGCGCAACATGTTGCCGTTGGCAATCGGCGAGTTGCCCTCATGATAGGGAATGTAAAAAGGTTGCCGCGCCTGCCGTTCCGCCCCGGCTGCGATGTTGGAGTGGAAATGGATACGAATGGTGTTTTCACCGGGCCGCACGGCGCGAGACACATCGGGACGGTAACGTCGGAAGCAATTGTCCGAACTCAAGACCGGAACATCGTTGACGAAGACGATCGCGACGGTATCGAGATAATCGATATCGAGATACCAGCTGGCATCGGCGTCATCGAGGATGAAGGTCCGCTCTATGATCCAGTCCCGATGCGCGACCCATTGCACCGCATTTTCATTTGCACCGTGATAGGGGTCTGGAATGATGCCCGCGTTTTTGAGTGCGCTGTGAACGTCTCCCGGCACGGTAAGGTCGGTCGTATGGTCTCCTTCCAGCGAGGTCAGGCGCCAGAGCCCGGCCAGATCGATGACGGTTTCGGGCGTGGAGGAAGAAATCATGATGGGACCCTGCATGGACGAATTCAAATAGGATAAGCTGGCCATTATGACGCAGGCTTGTGTCGGAATCTGGGGAAGATGCATGCCCGCCAGCCAGCCGTTATCCAGCTCGCTCAGCTCGGCAATCTCCTCCCTCCGGCAACGTTACCGTAAAACAATCGTTCCGTCATGTCTTCGGAGTGAAACTTCATGCGCGAAAAATGCCCGTTGGTACTATTGGAAAACCACGGGTACGGATGCCTTGATATCTATTGACTTTTATTTATAAATATCAATTAATTATTGATACTAATTAATCTAGTTTCTTGGTATTGTTTCTCTCTTGAGCAGAATTTTCGAGAGCGTGTAAGGCCCGTAATCAGGGATAAGCCCGTTCGATATTTTCCACGACCTACATCGTTATAGCCAAAGGCCCGAAGACCGGATCGGGTGTGACGGCGACCGGCGACGTTTGCCTTTGCAAGAAACAAAAAGCTATCTATGATTATTGTTCTGCAAAGCGTGGCGAAATGACATGAACGATACTGGTAATTCCGGCAGGGACGAAGCGAAGGCGACAACGGGCGAGCGCCCGACCTTGAAGACCATCGCCTACATGACGGGTCTTGGCATCACCACCGTGTCACGCGCGCTGAAGGATGCGCCTGACATCGGCGCGGAAACCAAGGAGCGCGTGCGGCTGATTGCCCAGCAGATCGGTTACCAGCCGAACCGAGCTGGTGTGCGCCTTCGCACCGGCAAGACCAATGTGATCGCGCTGGTGCTGAGCGTCGACGAGGAATTGATGGGCTTCACCAGCCAGATGGTATTCGGCATCACCGAGGTCCTGGCGACGACGCAATATCACCTCGTCGTTACCCCTCACACCCACGCCAAGGATTCCATGGTGCCGATCCGCTACATTCTCGAGACCGGTTCCGCGGACGGGGTGATCATCTCCAAAATCGAGCCGAACGATCCGCGCGTCCGTTTCATGACGGAGCGCAAAATGCCCTTCGTTACCCATGGGCGGTCCGACATGGGCATTGAGCACGCCTATCACGATTTCGATAACGAGGCTTATGCCTATGAGGCCGTGGAGCGGCTGGCGCAATGTGGGCGAAAGAGGATCGCCATCATAGTGCCGCCATCGCGGTTTGCGTTCCACGACCACGCCCGCAAGGGGTTCACTCGCGGTATCAGGGATTTCGGCGTTTCCGAATTCCCGTTGGATGCCATCACCATCGAGACGCCGCTCGACAAGATCCGCGATTTCGGCAAGCGCCTGATGCAATCAGACGATCGCCCTGACGGCATTGTCTCCATCAGCGGCAGCAGCACGATTGCGCTTGTGGCGGGGTTTGAGGCAGCCGGTGTCAGGATCGGCAAGGATATCGATATCGTGTCGAAACAGTCCGCCGAATTCCTGAACTGGATCCAGCCGCAAATCCACACAGTCAACGAGGACATCAAGCTTGCGGGCAGGGAGCTTGCCAAGGCTCTGCTGGCACGCATCAACGGTGCGCCGCCAGAAACGCTGCAAAGCATCAGCCGCCCGGTCTGGTCCTCAATGGCGCCGAAGCCTTGATAGAAGGAACGCCTGTCCGGATCAGGACAGGCAATCCTTCAGCGAGCCGGCGATGCCGCGCATCATCTTGAAGTAGAGATCGGGACCCGGTTCAAGCGTGGCCGCTTCGGGATCGAGCGTCGCAGACTTTGCCGCCGTGCCTTCCGTTATGACGGAGATCAGTTTCGGCTCGAATTGCGGTTCGGCAAAAACGCAGGTCGCGCCAAGTTGGCGAACCTTTTCCTGCATCTCCCTGACGCGATCGGCACCGGGCAGGGTTTCGGGGCTAACGGTGATCGATCCCGCCGTTTTTACGCCGTAGCGATGCTCGAAATATTGATAGGCATCGTGGAAGACGATGAAGGGCTTGTCCTTCACAGGCTTGATCGTTTCCGCAATTTCGCTGTCGAGCGCATCGAGATCGTCGATCAGTTTTTTCGTATTGGCCTGATAGGTTTCCGCATTGCCGGCATCGGCGGCAATCAACGCGGTTTCTATCGTCTGGGCCATGGCCTTGGCGTTGGCCGGATCGAGCCACAGATGAGTGTCGTACGCGCCGTGTTCATGGTCGCCGTCATCGTGCGCATGATCATGAGCATGAGCGTCTTCGCTGTCCGAATGGCCGGCATGTTCTCCATGGGCCTCTTCGCCATCGTCATGCGCCTCGAAAGGGCCGCCTTCGCGGAAGGGAAGCTTTTCCAGCCCCTTGGCGTCTTCCAGTTCGACCACTGTTGCCTTGCTGGTCAACGCCTCCAGCGGCTTTTGCAGAAATGCCTCCAGTCCAGGCCCGACCCAGAAGACCAGATCGGCCTTTTCCAGCGTGCGGGCATTGGAAGGCCGCAGATTATAGGTATGCGGCGAGGCTGCGCCGTCGACAATGAGTTGCGGTTCGCCCACGCCACGCATGATTGCCGCGACGAGGGAATGGACAGGCTTGATCGAGACCACGACATTTGGGGCGGCGGTGGCGCCGGAGGCGGCCGCCGCTATTGCTACCGATGCCATGAGCGGGATCACGAACGATCTCATGAAATGCACTCCACTTGAAGAAGTATAGTTATGTTATTACATTTATTGCGTAACTCTATAACGTATGCGATAGCGGTAAGCAACATCGCCGATCGGACAATCCCATGCTTCATTCCGCCCATGCGGGCAAAGAGATACTGGTATCACTTTCCAATGCCGGCGTGCAGCGCAACGGTCGCTGGCTCGTGCGCGGCGTGGAGTTTTCCGTCAGCAAGGGTGAGATCGTCACGTTGATCGGGCCGAACGGTTCGGGCAAATCAACCAGCGCGAAAATGGCGATCGGGGTCTTGAAGCCGAGCGAAGGCGCGGTATCGCGCATTGCCGGTCTGAGGGTCGGGTATGTGCCGCAGAAGCTTTCGGTCGACTGGACCATGCCGCTGTCTGTGCGCCGGTTGATGACGCTGACCGGGCCGCTTCCCGCGCGCGAAATCGACGCCGCGCTGAACGCCACGGGTATCGCGCATCTGGCAAACGCGGAGGTGCAGCATCTTTCTGGCGGAGAGTTCCAGCGGGCGCTTCTTGCCCGCGCCATTGCGCGCAAGCCTGATCTGCTGGTTCTCGACGAGCCCGTGCAGGGTGTTGATTTCTCCGGGGAGATCGCGCTTTATGATTTGATAAAAAATATTAGGAATTCAAATAATTGTGGAATTCTGTTAATCTCGCATGACCTGCATGTGGTCATGGCGGAAACCGATACCGTAATATGCCTGAACGGCCATGTCTGCTGCCGGGGAACGCCGCAGGCGGTGAGCCAGAGCCCGGAATATATGCGGCTTTTCGGTGGGTCGGCCGCCAAGGCGCTTGCCGTTTACAGCCACCATCACGACCACACCCATCTGCCCGATGGCCGGGTGCAGCACGCGGATGGTTCGGTGACCGAACATTGCCACCCCGATGATGGCCATCATCATGCGCATGAGCAGCATCACGACCATAATCATGACCACGGGGATTGCGGCTGCGGCCACGAGCATGACGGACACGCCACTTCAAGCCACCAGCAGGGAGAGCGGCATGTTTGACGATTTCTTCGTTCGCGCCATGATCGCCGGCATCGGTGTTGCGCTCACCGCCGGGCCTCTTGGCTGCTTCGTTGTGTGGCGGCGCATGGCCTATTTCGGCGATACGATGGCCCATTCGGCACTGCTTGGCGTTGCGCTGTCGCTGCTGTTGCAGATCAACCTCATCGTCAGCGTCTTTCTTGTAGCCTCGGCGGTTTCGATCCTGCTGATTTTTCTGCAACGGCGGCAGGCGCTTTCCGCCGATGCGCTCCTCGGCATACTCTCTCATTCGGCGCTGGCGATCGGCCTCGTCATTGTTGCCTTCATGAGCTGGGTGCGCATCGATCTCGTCTCCTTCCTGTTCGGGGATATTCTGGCCGTTACCCGCAGCGATATCGCGCTGATCTGGGGCGGCGGGCTGGTGGTGCTGGTTTCCATGGTGTTCCTGTGGCGATCTCTGCTGGCCTCCACAGTCAATACCGAGTTGGCCGAGGCCGAGGGGTTGAACCCTGAACGCGCCAAGCTCATCTTCACGCTGTTGATGGCGCTGGTGATTGCCATCGCCATGAAGGTGGTCGGCATCATGTTGATCACATCGCTGCTCATCATACCGGCGGCGACAGCCAGACGTTTTTCTTCCACGCCTGAGGTGATGGCTGTGGTCGCGTCTGTGATTGGAGCGGTTGCCGTCGTTGGCGGCCTGTTCGGATCGCTGAGTTACGACACGCCATCAGGACCGTCCATCGTGGTTGCCGCCGTGATCCTGTTCGTTATAAGCCTGTTGCCGGCACCGGGTTTTTCCCGCTCCGCAGATGAAGGAGGCAAGTCATGAATGCGCAGAACCTTACCAAAAACCAGTCGCTGGTCATGAATGCCCTGTCGAATGCGCATGCGCCGCTCAGCGCCTATGTGATCCTCGACAAGCTGCGCGATGATGGTTTTCGCGCGCCGCTGCAGGTCTACCGGGCGTTGGAAAAGCTGGTGGAATATGGTCTCGTGCACCGGCTTGAAAGCCTCAACGCCTTTGTTGCCTGCACCCATACGCAAGCCGAATGCTGCTCGCATCATCATGGCACCGTCGCCTTTGCCATTTGCGAATCCTGCGGGCAGGTGAACGAGTTCCACGATCACGAGATCGACCATCGCCTCGAGCGCTGGGTCAAGGACAGCAAGTTCAAGGCGGAAAAGACCACTATCGAAATTCGTGGTCTGTGTGCCGCCTGCGCGGGGTAACACTGTTTGGCGACAGCGGACGTTCTTGCCCGCCATCCGTCATTCTTCGATGACTTCCAGATCCTTCGAAAAACGCTTCCAGTTTTCGATGTAATTTTCCGCCGAGCGGTGGATGCTGGCGACGGCCTCGTCATCCAGCGTTCGTACGGCACGCGCCGGCGATCCGACGATCAGGGAATTGTCTGGAAACTCCTTGCCCTCCGTCACCAGCGCATTGGCGCCGACCAGGCAGTTGCGGCCGATCTTTGCGCCGTTCAGGATCGTTGCGCCCATGCCGACGAGCGAATTGTCGCCGATGGTGCAGCCGTGGATGATGGCGTGGTGGCCGATAGTGCACATTTCGCCGATCGTGGCGGCAAAACCGAGATCGCTGTGCACCATCACGCCGTCCTGAATATTGGTGCCGCGACCAATGCTGATTGGATCATTATCGCCGCGCAGCGTCGCGCCGAACCAGATGCCGACATCCTCGGCAAGTATCACCGAGCCAATGACATTCGCATCGGGTGCGACCCAGTAGCGATCCGTGGCGGGGGTCTGAGGCACCCGATCTGCGAGGCGATAAAGCGGCATGGCGGTTCTCTCCCTTTCGATTATGCGCCGATAGTGATCAGGCGACCGTTACGGACAGAGTGCCGACACCGTCTACACCACACTCGATCCGATCGCCGCGCACGATAGGGCCGACGCCTGCGGGCGTGCCGGTCATGATGACATCGCCAGCGGCAAGCGTGAACAGCTTGGAAAGCTCGGCAATCACTTCCGGCACTTTCCAGATCATCTGCGCAAGATCGCCTGTTTGCTTGCGCTCACCATTGACATCGAGCCAGATCGCACCGGTCGACGGATGGCCGATCTTGTCTGCGGGAACGATGGCGGAGACCGGCGCGGAATATTCGAACGCTTTTGCGCCCTCCCACGAGCGTCCCATCTTCTTCAAACCATCCTGAAGGTCGCGGCGTGTCATATCGATGCCAACCGCGTAACCCCAGACGTGGCCCAGCGCATCGCTTGCCGGAATATCCGTACCGCCGCTTTTCAACACCACGACGCATTCGACTTCGTAATGCACGTTCGACGACAGCGAAGGGTAGGGGAAATCCTGACCCGCAGGCAGAAGGTTGTCCGGATTTTTCTGGAAATAAAACGGCGGCTCCCTTGAAGGATCGTGGCCCATCTCGATGGCGTGATCGGCATAATTGCGGCCGACACAATAGACCCGCCGCACGGGGAACATCTCG
This sequence comes from Rhizobium sp. Root491, assembly GCF_001427205.1. Classification (NCBI taxonomy): domain Bacteria; kingdom Pseudomonadati; phylum Pseudomonadota; class Alphaproteobacteria; order Hyphomicrobiales; family Rhizobiaceae; genus Rhizobium; species Rhizobium sp. Root491. The sequence continues at coordinate 57,526 of NZ_LMFF01000016.1, read as the reverse complement.
TTTGTGCCCTCTACGGGCAGAAGAACGGGTTCTGGAACTGGAATGACGGTGGCGGCCATGGGATTTCCTGTCGTCTTTTTTAGAACTGCAAGTCTTGTCCCCCGATTCCTGGGCGATTTCCAGTTCAAAATGACCGCAGCCGTAAAGAGGTAGTTCCGGTACAGACAAGCGCTTGCAAACGGCGAAAAAATCTTAGCCTTGGCACCCGATGATCGAATTTGCTCAGTGAAAATAGCAGCTCTTACAGGTCTCTCGATTCGGCGGTTACGAGGTGTGAAATTTAGGCTCGCGTCGAGGCTGCAGTAAGGTGGGCTCAAGATGAGACTTGAAGGAGGGGTAGGGCTCGCGTTTTAAGTGTTCAAAAAAGTAAGGTCTCCCAAATTGGGGAGACCTTCGCAAACGCGAGTTACGCAGCTTTCTTGGCGGCGGACGTCTTATTGATGGCCGTCACCGCAAGGTTAGTCAGCTTGTTGTTCGTTGCTTTCTCCTGGTCGAGGATTTCGCTCAGAATTTTGTGGGCTTCATCGTGGCCGAGATCCTTCGCCCATTCGCGGAGCGAACCGTAGCGAGCGATCTCGTAGTGCTCGACTGCCTGGCAGGCCGCCAAGAGGCCAGCGTCGAGCGCAGTTCCTTCTGCCTCCTCCATGAGACCTTCGGCCTCCTTGATCAAGCCCTCAATGGCGTCGCACTTTTCCCCGGAGGCTTTCTTGCCAATGGATTTAAAGACCTGGTCAAGCTTCTTGATCTGATCCCTAGTCTCTGCAAGGTGATCCTCGGCGGCCTTCTTTAGTTCGGCACTTTTGGCTGCCTTCGCGACTTTGGGCAACGCTTTCGTTATAGCGTTCTCCGCGTAGTAGACGTCCTGCAATGTGTGCTCGAAAATGTCCGCAAGTGTTTTCATGGGATTCCTCCGGTTTGTTGATTACCATTTAGACAACGCGCAGTTGCGGGCTTAGTTCCCGTCACCACCTGGTAGCCGAAACACAAAGACAATCACATATTCGCGCCCGACCTCCTTGTTAGACGAATTCCCGGCTGGCCGACCGAACTTAATCTTCTTTTGCGGCAGGAGCAGGTGGGTACCGCCAGCGACCAGACGATCGTTCAGAGGCCGAGTTCTCCGCCCTGATATATGTGCGAGTTTGCAAGACGATGCCTCGGAAAACTCAATCGTTGATCATTGCTTGCGGGTAGCGTACCCCTTCAGAAAAGCCAGCGGCAAAAAAAGACCCGAGACCTTCTCGAAATGGGGCAATGGCCAGTTTCTCTACTCAACCTCTATCTTCAATTTGTGAATCGCAAGTCCAAGCGGACGCGTATCCTCACTTGATGGCTTCAGGGAATGTGGAGATGTAAAAAACTCGGGTCTAAATTCGAAGAAGATTGTCGGGGGAGATTCATCATTCTGGTCCCTTCGCAGCAAGTGTAAAGGAATGATCAATTCCCGATCGCCGCGTTTATTTTTGGATGTAAATTTCCACTCGGCAACATTGGTACCATCGACCAGAACGGCAACAGTCTGCTCTATCTGTCTGCCAAGTAAGAGAGCATCGACATCAAATATCAGTCTAATGGCCGTTTCCGGTACGAATGGAATTATCAAGGACATCGTATGGCGTTCGCCCAGGCCCCAGACGCCCCAGTCTTCAACTTCCGCCCATCCGTCTTTCAAATAAGTTTTTAAAAGTCGGGGGGGAACCCAGGCTCCTACCGACAAATCATGAAGTCGCTTAATTCGCCAATTGTTGAATTTATCGGAGGATGCCCGTGCCTTTCGCACTATCGCACTGCCGCCGCTGTCCGCTAATGGTATCAAACATTCAGGCTTGTCTGAAAAGAACTCGTCAGCTGCATTCTCGGCGCCGTCCCAATGCAAGCTCGAATAATCATGGACAACGATAAAACCACCTTCGACCATTCTTGGGTAGAAATAGTTCAGCGCACTCATCATCGGATTGTAAAGGTCGCAATCAAGATGAACGACGGAAAACGTTAGGTTGTCCGGAACTTGCGTAGCCGACTCTGGAAAATACCCTTTTACGTAGACGACGTTGTCCTCGCCTACAAATTCCCGCACCGTTTCAAGACTGGTATCGGAAAACTGCAAGGGGATCGATGAATCAATGCCCTGGATATCTTTGGGATCGAAGCCTTCGAACGTATCAAACAGATATGCAGTACGCCCCAGCGCCCTTGCGAAATTCGCCAATATATAAGATGTGTTTCCCTTATATACTCCAAGTTCAGCGATATCACCCGATATATTTTCTTTTTTAATTTGATCATATATGAGGCAAAACGTGAAGAAGCGGTTCATGTCACGTTTATGATGCTCTTCATTGTGAGTAAAGCCGCTCGACAATGCTTTGGGATCGAGCTGATCCTCTATCTTTTTGTACCTGTGAAGATTTACGGAATAGCGATGTGGAACAGTTGAGTAAAAATCAGTCGGCCATGATTTTTCAAGCTCCGCCTCACGAGAACTTTGAAACAAACTTTTCAAAAATTTCGAACCAAAACTCATCCGCGCCCCACAAAAATTAATATTACGTCGATCAGAGAATACTGGTCAGGCGATTATATAATTTCTCATTTCGGAACCGAACTTCGGTCCGACTCTATGAGCCCGAAAAGTAATCTGCATTAAGAATTGGACGACGCCCGCGCTGCTTGGCGTATTGGTACGTGTTTAGTGCCGTCTACGACCACTAATGCGCGACCTTGGGAATTGTTCCCAGAACGAGCTGAGGCTCGTGACGAGCGGCAGCATCGCCCACAATTTTTGACCTAGCGGTCGTTCGCATCGGATAGCGTTAAGCGATCCGAATTCAACCGTTCAAGCCCACCAGCCTCATCGATTTCGGTCTAGAGAAACCGTGTATTCTTCAGCGTTAGGGTTGTGGTCGAATTTCTTCGCCTTGTTAAAAACTACACGCTCGCCTTTTTTTCAAAGGATCTGCGCGGTATAATCAATCGAGACGTCTATTATCTTCTCGCCGTGATAGTGACCGAGAGTCATGAACATTGGTGCTGCTCGATGAAAAACTATCACAGAATTTTACCCTAGTAAGCGAGCGTAAATAGTTGAATTTCTACAAAAAAGCGATGACATCAGGGTCTCGCATCTTTGCCGTGGCCCCGATGATCGATTGGACGGACACGAGGTGCAGATTTCTGCACCGGCAATTGTCGAAGCGTGCGCTGCTTTATACGGAAATGATCGTTGCCGACGCCATCATCCATGGACAGCGCGACAGGTTGCTCAACTATCATACTCAGGAACATCCGGTCGCACTGCAACTCGGTGGGTCGGATCCGGTAAAGCTTTCGGAGGCGGTGCGGATCGCCGGCGATTATGGCTATGACGAGATCAACCTCAATGTCGGCTGTCCTTCGGACCGGGTGCAATCCGGCACTTTCGGCGCATGTCTGATGCGCGAGTCCGAGATTGTCGCGCAATGCGTGACGGCGATGAAGGCCGTTGCGAAGGTGCCGGTCACGGTCAAATGCCGCATCGGCGTGGACGATCAGGAGCCGGAAGCCGTGCTGCCGGATTTTCTTTCGCGGGTAGTGGCGGCGGGCGCAGATGCGGTCTGGATCCATGCGCGCAAGGCTTGGCTGCAAGGGCTTTCGCCGAAGGAAAACCGTGAGGTGCCGCCGCTCGATTATGATCTCGTCTATCGCATGAAGCGGGAAAATCCTGACATCTTCATCGGCATCAACGGCGGTATCTCCGATCTCGATCAGGCAAGCCTCCATCTGCAGCATATGGACGGCGTGATGCTTGGCCGTGCGGCCTATCACAATACGTCCATCCTTGCCGATGTCGACCATCGCATTTATGGCGAAGAGGCCCGGCAAGCTGACTGGATGGGGCTGCGTGATGCGATGATGGCCTACACCGCCGAGTACATCGCCGCCGGCGGGCGCCTCAACCACGTTACCCGCCACATGGTCGGCCTGTTTCAGGGCATGCCCGGCGCGCGCCGTTTCCGGCAAATCCTTTCCAGCGACGCCACACGACCGGGCGCTGGAACCGAGGTGATCGAGGCGGCGTTCGCGGCAGTCGATTTCAACCCCGCGAAAGAAATGGCTGGCTGAGCCAGTCAGACCAATTTCTGCAATACCTGTGCGCCGTTTGGTGCATTGACCTTGCCGCCGGTGATGAAGAAAGCGAAGACATCGCGAGGGGTCTTCTCTACTTTTCTATCGGGAGCGATCAGCGGCAGGTCATCCGGAACACCGCCCGCCGCATAGGTCTTGACCCGTTTTGCCCAATGGTCAATCTCGGCCTTCGGATAACAGGTCTCGATATCGTCTTCGCCCTTTTGCAGGCGGCAATAGACGAAATCGGCAGTTACGTCAGGCAGCATCGGATAATCGTGATGGTCGGCGCAGACGACCGCGACCTTGTGTTTGGCGAGAAGATCGATGAACTCCGGCACCTGAAATGTCGGGTTTCGCACTTCGACCACGTGGCGAAGGCTGATGCCGTCCTGTTTTTCGGGCAGCAATGCCAGAAACGCCCCGAAATCCTCGGCGTCGAATTTTTTAGTCGGCGCGAATTGCCAGAGAATCGGGCCGAGATGGTGGCCGAGCTCCGTCAGTCCCTGCGTCAGGAACTTCGTCATGGATTCACCCGCCTCGGCCAGGACCTTGCGGTTGGTGACGAAGCGGCTTGCCTTCAGGGAGAAAACGAAATCCTCAGGCACGTCCGCCGCCCATTTGGCGAAGGTCTCGGGTTTCTGGCTGCTATAATAGGTGCCGTTCACCTCGATCGCCGTCAATTGCCGGCTGGCATGTTCCAGTTGGCGTTTCTTCGGCAGTTTTTCCGGATAAAACGTGCCTTCCCACGGCTCGAAAGTCCAGCCGCCGATACCGGTGCGGATCGTGCCTGATGTCGACATATACTGTTCCTCCTCGGGCTATCGGCCTTACGTACCCTTGCTGCGAAAGGTGCGGATTACTCCGCAGCCTCGCGTTTTCCGGCTGGCCGGCGTTCCAGAAGTTCCTTCAGGAAATGGCCGGTATAGGAGCGCTCGTTCTTGACGATGTCTTCCGGCGTGCCGGTTGCCACCACTTCGCCGCCGCCCGTGCCGCCTTCGGGGCCAATATCTATGATCCAGTCGGCCGTCTTGATGACTTCGAGATTGTGCTCGATTACCACGACGGAATTGCCCTGATCCACCAGCGCCTGCAGCATTTCCAGAAGCTTGTTGACGTCGTGGAAATGGAGACCCGTCGTCGGCTCATCGAGAATGTAGAGCGTGCGGCCGGTGGAGCGTTTCGACAGTTCCTTGGCGAGCTTGACGCGCTGCGCCTCGCCGCCGGAGAGCGTATTGGCCTGCTGGCCGACCTTGATGTAACCGAGACCGACATCGAACAGCGCTTGCAGCTTGTCACGCACGGCCGGAACGGCGGCGAAGAATTCAACGCCTTCTTCCACCGTCATATCAAGCACGTCGGCAATGGACTTGCCCTTGAAGGTCACGTCCAGCGTCTCGCGATTATAACGCTTGCCGTGGCAGACGTCGCAGGTGACATAGACATCCGGCAGGAAGTGCATCTCGATCTTGATGACGCCGTCGCCCTGGCAGGCTTCGCAGCGGCCACCCTTGACGTTGAAGGAGAAACGGCCAGGTGCATAACCGCGCGCCTTCGCCTCCGGCAGACCGGCGAACCAGTCACGGATCGGCGTGAATGCGCCGGTGTAGGTGGCGGGGTTTGATCGTGGCGTGCGGCCGATTGGCGACTGGTCGATATCGATCACCTTGTCGATGAATTCGAAACCATCGATGCGGTCATGCTCGGCCGGAATTTCGCGCGCGCCCATCACCCGGCGTGCTGCCGACTTATAGAGCGTCTCGATCAGGAATGTCGATTTGCCACCACCCGACACGCCGGTAACGGCGGTGAAAACGCCAAGGGGAACGGCCGCAGTCACATTCTTCAGGTTGTTGCCGCGTGCGCCAAAAACCTTGATTTCGCGGCCCTTCTTCGGCTTGCGGCGTTCTGCCGGCACGGCGACGCCGAGTTCACCGGATAGATATTTGCCGGTCAGCGACTTCGGATTGGCCATCACCTCCTGCGGCGTGCCTTCGGCGATGACCTGACCGCCGTGAATCCCGGCGGCAGGGCCGATATCGACAACGTAATCCGCCGTCAGAATGGCATCCTCGTCGTGTTCGACGACGATCACCGTATTGCCGATGTCGCGCAGGTGCTTCAGCGTGTCGAGCAGGCGGGCATTGTCACGCTGATGCAGGCCGATGGACGGCTCATCCAGAACATAGAGAACGCCGGTGAGGCCGGAGCCGATCTGCGAAGCAAGCCGGATGCGCTGGCTTTCTCCGCCGGAAAGCGTGCCGGAATTGCGTGACAGGCTGAGATAATCCAGCCCGACATCGTTGAGGAATCGCAGACGTTCGCGGATTTCCTTGAGAATGCGAACCGCGATCTCGTTCTGTTTGGCGTTCAGATTTTCCGGCAGCGTCTCGAACCAGTCGCGTGCCATATGGATCGACATCTGGGTGACTTCGCCGATGTGCATCCTGTTGATCTTGACGGCGAGCGCTTCCGGCTTCAGGCGATAGCCGGCGCAGGCCGGGCAGGGTGCCGCAGACATATAACGCTCGATTTCCTCGCGCGCCCAGGCGCTGTCGGTCTCTTTCCAGCGACGCTCCAGATTGGGAACGATGCCTTCGAAATTCTTCACCGTCTTGTAGGAGCGCGCGCCGTCCTGATAGTTGAACTCGATCTTGTCGTCAGTGCCCTGGAGAATGGCGTGCTGCGCCTCTTTCGAAAGGTCCGTCCATTTGCTCGACAGCTTGAAACCGAAGGCCTTGCCCAGCGCCTCCAGCGTCTGGTTGTAATAGGGGGAAGACGACTTGGCCCAGGGGGCGATCGCGCCATCCCGCAGGGTGCGTGCAGGTTCGGGCACGATCAGGTTTTCGTCCACCTTCTGCTGCGAGCCGAGACCGTCACAGGTGGGGCAGGCGCCGAAGGGATTGTTGAAGGAGAAAAGCCGGGGCTCGATTTCCGGGATGGTGAAGCCGGAGACCGGGCAGGCGAATTTTTCCGAAAACAGCATACGCTCGTGAGTCTCATTGAGCGATTTGTTTGCGGAGCCGCCAGCCGAGGTTTCTTCCGGCGGCAGGGGCTTGTCGGCAAATTCGGCCACTGCCAACCCGTCGGCGAGCTTGAGGCAGGTCTCGAGACTGTCGGCAAGGCGTGCTGCCATATCCGGGCGCACGACGGCGCGGTCCACCACCACATCGAGATCGTGTTTGTACTTCTTGTCGAGGACGGGAACGTCAGCGATCTCGTAGAACTGGCCATCCACCTTGACGCGCTGGAAGCCCTTCTTCATCAGCTCGGCGAGTTCCTTTTTATATTCGCCTTTGCGGCCGCGCACGATCGGCGCGAGAATATAAAGGCGCGTGCCTTCCTCGAAGGCAAGAATACGGTCGACCATCTGGCTGACCGTCTGGCTCTCGATCGGCAGGCCCGTCGCCGGCGAGTAGGGCACGCCGACACGCGCAAACAGCAGGCGCATATAGTCGTAGATTTCCGTGACCGTGCCGACCGTGGAGCGCGGGTTCTTCGAGGTGGTTTTCTGCTCGATGGAAATCGCCGGGGAAAGACCCTCGATGCGGTCTACATCCGGCTTCTGCATCATTTCGAGGAACTGGCGCGCATAGGCCGAGAGGCTCTCGACATAACGGCGCTGGCCCTCGGCATAGATTGTGTCGAAGGCAAGCGACGACTTGCCCGAGCCGGAGAGCCCGGTCATGACGATCAGCTTGTTGCGCGGTAGATCCAGATCGATACCCTTGAGGTTATGCTCACGGGCACCACGGATGGAAATCGTCTTCAGTTCACTCATGATAAAGCTCGGACAAAATTAACAGGCCTGATGGCGGCGCGTCCTTATGTAGTGACGCAACCGGACGTGTCGAGGTTTATTCCCTATCGATCGATGGCTTTTCGGCTCACTTGACTCGAATTTCGTGATTTAATAGAACAAAAAAGGAACAAATTGCAAGTGCGAATATACTCTCTGAGAAAGTCGGGATTATTCGCTGTGGATTGTTCCCCGTTGCGGTGCCCTTTGCGGGCGGCGATGGTTATTGTGTGCGGGATTTTTTGAAATGCAATTGCCGGTCACGATGGCTGGCGGACAGGATGACGAGATGGCTGGTAGCGTAAACAAGGTAATTCTGATTGGGAACGTTGGCGCCGATCCCGAAATTCGCCGGACGCAGGACGGCCGTCCGATCGCCAATCTGCGTATCGCCACCTCAGAGACGTGGCGGGACCGCAACAGCGGCGAGCGCAAGGAAAAGACAGAATGGCACACGGTCGTCGTTTTCAACGAAGGTCTGTGCAAGGTTGTCGAACAATATGTGAAAAAGGGCGCCAAGCTCTACATTGAAGGCCAGCTGCAGACGCGCAAGTGGCAGGACCAGACCGGTAACGACCGTTACTCCACCGAAGTGGTACTGCAGGGCTTCAACTCCACGCTGACGATGCTCGACGGTCGCGGCGAAGGTGGCGGCGGCAGCCGCAGCGGTGGCGACATCGGCGGTGGAGATTATGGCAGCGGCGGCGGTAACTACGGTGGCGGTTACGACCAGCAGCCGGCGGCCCGCGGCGGTGCCTCGCGTGGCGGCAGCCAGCCTTCCGGCGGCTTCTCCAGTGACATGGACGACGATATCCCGTTCTGATCGGGACCGTGATTGACGGGGCGGGAGCCGGTCGAAACCGGTTGCCCGCTTCAAGGTCGCGAAGACCTATGCCGCGGCTTTGTCCGCCAGCATCGCAACCATGACATCGGACTGCGAAAGAATACCCACCATCTTGCCGTTGGCGTCGATCACTGGCAGGTAATGCAGCCCTTCCTCCGCAAAGCGGATGATTGCTTCCTCGATCGCCGTTTCCGGCTGCACGGTTCTAACAGGCGATGTCATGATATCCTTGACTGTATCGTTGGGTGCGCTTGTGCCTGAGAGAATAAGGCGCAGGCGCTGCAGGAAACCGATTGAAGGGCGGCCGTTTCTCCAGCTAGCCTTTTCAAGAAAATCCGTCTGAGTGACGATGCCAAGGATTTCGGCCCTGTCGTTGGTCACGGGCAGCGCCTTGAAATGGTGGTTGCGCATCAGTGAATGGGCGTGGCGCAGGCTATCATCCGGGGCGACGCCGACCACATCGCGTGACATGACGCTGGCGCAATCGAGGTGGAGGGCGCGGCGGCGCCAGGAGCGCAATTCCGTCTTGCGCAAAATCATCTCCAGCACATCGCGATCAATATCGAGAACCTCGTCATATTCCTTCAGCACCTCGTCCAGATCGGCTGAGGAAAAGCCGATTTTCTGTATCGGCGTCGGGTCTGCCGTGCCGTGGCTGGCCTTTCCCAACCTCAGGCCGTGCGGATAGGCGCGGCCGGTGGCATTGTTATAAACGAGCGCGAGGATGAGAAGGATGAGCGAGTTTCCGGCGACCGGCCAGAGAATAAAGCCATAGCCGAGACTATGCACGGCGGGGCCGCCGAGAACGGCCGTCAGCGCCACCGCGCCGCTTGGCGGGTGCAGGCAACGCAGCGCCATCATGGCAGCAATGGCAAGGCTTATGGCAAGCGCGCTGGCAAGGAAAATATCCGGAACGAGTAAAGCCACCGTCACGCCCACGAAAGCCGACACGATGTTACCGCAGAGGATCGACCAGGGCTGCGCAAGGGGGCTGGATGGCACGGCGAATAAAAGCACCGCCGAGGCGCCCATCGGCGCGATCATGGCGGGCAGGGTAGGGTCTAAGCGGAAAGCAAGGCTGCCCAGAAGTCCCGTCAGCGAAATGCCGACGAAGGCGCCCGCCGCAGCGCGCAGCCTTTCCCGGTTACTGACGGGAGCGGCATCCGGGATGAGGCGGCGCAGCGTGGATCGCATGGAGAGAGCTTTCTGGTGCGGAAAAAAGATGCGCGTCTTTTAACCGAGGCAGGAGCCGGATTCAAAGGGCGGATTTTTCGCAAATCCGGCCGGTTGCGGCATTTTGTTGCGAACCGATGGTCGTCAGAATGCGAAGGCCGATTTTATGCCGTCCACTACGAACTGCACGGAAAGCGCGGCAAGAAGGACGCCGAGCAGCCTTGTCAGGATCGCGCGGCCGGTATTGCCGAGAAAACGGTCCATGCGTTCCGAGACGATCAGGGTGGCGTAGACGAGGGCCATGGCGAAGGCGAGGATGAGAATAAGCACGACCATTTCGAGCGTCGTCTTCATCGTTCCCGCCAGGAGCACGGTCGCGGAAATGGCGCCAGGCCCGGCGATCAACGGCAAGGCGAGCGGAAAGACCGCCAGATTGTGCAGATGGTCCTTGGTGATGGCAATCTCCGAGGTCTTTTCCTTGCGCTCCTGGCGTTTCTCGAAAATCATCTCGAAGGAAATCCAGAACAGCAGCAGGCCACCGGCGATGCGGAAGGCACCGAGCGAAATGCCGAGAAGGTTGAGGATGGTGAGACCGAACAGGGCGAAGATGGCGAGAATGCCGAAGGCGATGATTGAACCGCGCAGGGCCACCTGGGCGCGCTGGTCGCGCGTCATTCCAACCGTGAGTGCGAGAAATACGGGCGCGAGACCGGGCGGATCGAGCGTGACCAGAAGTGTTGTAAGCGCGTTGATGAGCGTTTCGCTGCTGGCCATTCTTTCCCCGCCTGTTCTGTTTTTAGGCCGGAGCCTACGCAAGTCGTACTCGCTTTGAAAGGGAGCGGCGTCGCTTTTGCCAACCTAAATGGCGAAAAGCGGGGTATGTCTTGCAAATGACGCAAAAGACTGTTCAAAACTCGCCGGGAAATTGGCTTAACGTGGCTGTTTCCGCTATAAAAATCCATCCGATTCTTAACAGAGAATGTGATCCGTTTTGACTGACCAGAGCCCCCCCGGCGGCGGAAAACTTCCGCCAGGCATTGAACCGATTTCCATCATTGAGGAAATGCAGCGGTCCTATCTCGATTACGCCATGAGCGTTATCGTTTCCCGCGCGCTTCCCGATGTCCGTGACGGTCTGAAGCCGGTTCATCGCCGTATTCTTTACGGCATGTCCGAACTCGGCATCGACTGGAACAAGAAATACGTCAAATGCGCCCGCGTCACCGGTGACGTGATGGGTAAATTCCATCCGCACGGCAATGCGGCGATTTACGATGCGCTGGCGCGCATGGCGCAGGACTGGTCTCTGCGCCTGCCGTTGATCGACGGACAGGGCAACTTCGGCTCCATCGACGGCGATCCGCCGGCGGCCGAACGTTACACCGAGTGCCGTCTCGAAAAGGCAGCGCATTCGCTTCTCGACGATCTCGACAAGGAAACGGTGGATTTCCGCGATAACTATGACGGCACCTTGCATGAGCCGGTCGTCATTCCCGCGAAATTCCCGAACCTTCTGGTCAACGGGGCGGGCGGCATCGCCGTCGGCATGGCGACGAACATTCCGCCGCACAATCTTTCCGAAGTCATCGACGGCTGTATTGCCCTCATCGACAATCCGGCGATCGAGCTGCTTGAACTGATGCAGATCATTCCCGGCCCGGACTTCCCGACCGGCGCGCTCATCATGGGCCGTTCCGGCATTCGCTCTGCCTATGAGACGGGTCGCGGATCGGTCATCATGCGCGGCCGTGCGACCATCGAGCCGATGCGCGGCGACCGCGAGCAGATCATCATCACCGAGGTTCCCTATCAGGTGAACAAGGCGACGATGATCGAGAAGATGGCCGAACTGGTCAAGGAAAAGCGCATCGAGGGTATTTCCGACCTGCGCGACGAGTCCGACCGCCAGGGTTATCGCGTCGTCGTCGAGCTGAAGCGTGACGCCAATGCCGAAGTCATCCTGAACCAGATCTATCGCTACACGCCGCTGCAGACCTCCTTCGGCTGCAACATGGTGGCGCTGAACGGCGGCAAGCCGGAACAGATGACGCTGCTGGACATGCTGCGCGCCTTCGTGTCCTTCCGTGAGGATGTCGTCAGCCGCCGCACGAAGTATCTGCTGCGCAAGGCGCGCGACCGCGCGCATGTGTTGGTCGGTCTGGCGATCTCGGTTGCCAATATCGACGAAGTCATCCGCGTCATTCGTCATGCTCCCGATCCGGCTTCGGCCCGTGAGGAGCTGATGACGCGGCGCTGGCCGGCGCAGGATGTGGAAAGCCTGATCCGTCTCATCGACGATCCGCGCCACCGCATCAATGAAGACGGCACCTACAATCTCTCCGAAGAGCAGGCACGCGCCATTCTCGAACTGCGCCTTGCCCGCCTGACGGCGCTTGGCCGCGACGAAATCGGCGACGAGCTGAACAAGATCGGTGCGGAAATCAGCGAATATCTCGAAATCCTGTCTTCACGGCTGCGCATCATGCAGATCGTCAAGGATGAGCTTATTGCCATCCGCGACGAGTTTGGCACGCCACGTCGGTCCGAGATCGTCGAAGGCGGTCCTGACATGGATGATGAAGACCTCATCTCCCGCGAAGATATGGTCGTCACCGTTTCGCATCTCGGCTACATCAAGCGCGTGCCGCTGACCACCTACCGGGCACAGCGTCGCGGCGGCAAGGGCCGTTCCGGCATGGCGACGCGCGACGAAGATTTCGTCAACCGTCTCTTTGTCGCCAATACCCATACGCCGGTGCTGTTCTTCTCCTCGCGCGGCATCGTGTACAAGGAAAAAGTCTGGCGCCTTCCGATCGGTACGCCGCAGTCGAAGGGCAAGGCGCTCATCAACATGCTGCCGCTGGAACCAGGCGAGCGCATCACCACCATCATGCCGTTGCCCGAGGACGAAACGACCTGGGAAACGCTCGATGTGATGTTCTCGACGACGCGCGGCACGGTTCGCCGCAACAAGCTCGGCGATTTCGTGCAGGTCAACCGCAACGGCAAGATCGCCATGAAGCTGGAGGAGGAGGGCGATGAAATCCTCTCCGTCGAAACCTGTACCGACCAGGATGACGTATTGCTGACGACGGCACTCGGCCAGTGCATTCGCTTCCCGGTGGACGATGTCCGCGTCTTCGCCGGCCGCAACTCGGTTGGCGTGCGCGGTATCAACATGGCGGATGGCGACCGCATTATCTCCATGACCATTGTGGGCCATGTGGAAGCTGAACCGTGGGAGCGTGCGGCCTACCTCAAGCGTTCGGCCACCGAGCGGCGTGCCGCCGGGGTCGATGAGGAAGATATCGCACTGGTTGGCGAGGAAGTCGCGGAAGAAGGCGAACTCAGCGAAGAGCGTTATCAGGAACTGAAGGCACGCGAAGAATTCGTGCTGACCGTCTCTGAAAAAGGCTATGGCAAGCGTTCTTCGTCTTACGACTTCCGCACATCGGGTCGTGGCGGCAAGGGCATTCGCGCCACCGATACCTCGAAGACGACGGAAATCGGCGAACTCGTTGCGGCCTTCCCGGTGGACGAAGGCGACCAGATCATGCTGGTTTCCGATGGCGGCCAGCTGATCCGTGTGCCGGTAAACGGCATCCGTATCGCAAGCCGCGCCACCAAGGGCGTGACGATCTTCTCCACCGCTAAGGATGAGAAGGTGGTTTCCGTGGAACGTATCAACGAGCCTGAAGGCGACGAAGAGGCGGAAAACGGCAATGGCGAAGATGTGGCAGACACTCTGCCGGATACGCCAGAGGCACCGGAGAGCGAGGCGTAAGCCGCCTCGTTTCTTCATTGTCAATCAACAAAAACCCCGCGGTGCAAAGGCTCCGCGGGGTTTTTCTTTGTCTCGTCCGGTTATGTTCGGTTTCTCAGCGGATCCGGATATGGACCGGTGCACGCCCGGAGCGGCGGCCGACATGAAGGTGGATATTGGCTTCCGGCTGATTGGCACGCCAGGCGCGCGCGCCATGCGACAGAAGCAGGCTGACGAGATCACGCGTCTTTGCCTTGGAGCGGTTAAGACCGAGATCGGCAATGCGCATTGCCGCCTCGTGAATGGGATGCAGAACCGACAGACTGCCTTGCCCGTTGCCAGACGCAATGTCCGAATAGTTCTCGTTAACTGCCATCTTGGAAAGCCTCGCTACACATTACACAATTCGAGGAGACAGGCGATGTTTCAACAAATAAGCCACCGCCTGCGCGAACGTCGATTACTGGAGTGACGCCCAGCAGCTGACGCCTTTCTTTTTCAATGCATTGCATGCATTTACCGCGGCGGCTTGGCCGTCGAAGCCGCCGAAGCGGGCGCGGTATACCTGGGAGCCTTCTCTGCTGAAGGCCACCGTGAAGGGTTTTGCGGACCGAAGGGCGGCGCCGCCTTTTTCCTGCGCATTCTGCAACAGGCCACGTGCCGAGTTTTCATCCGGCGATGCGCCAATCTGGATCACCCAGCCGCCCTGCGGAGCTTCAGCCTTTGCCGAAACGGAAGGGGTGGAGGGCACAGATGCCGGTGTGGAAGCGGTGACGATATTGTCCACCTTGGTCGAGTTGGTAATCAACTTGCGGTCAGGCGCGACGGCCACCTGAGAAATAGGATCCTTGCCCTTCTGCCAGGTGGCGGCTTCCATGGCCTTTACGGCCGCATTGGACGAGGAGCCTGCAAAGGCAGTAACCGGCGCGTCCTCGTAACGGGTCTGCGGTACGGGGCCGGCATGGGGCAGGCCGGAATCTGTCGCAGCGACAGCTGCGGACGGAGCCGCGACTGCCACAGGTGGAGCAGCAACAGCCACAGCGACTGGCTCTTCGACAGGTGCCGATCTCGTCTGCGCAATCAGGTTGCTGTTGCCGCTGCGGGAGGCCTGCGGCAGGTAGGTCGCAACAAGCTTGCGCATGGTGGCGTCACGGGCAGCGCTCGAGCGGCCGCCAAGAACGACGGCGACGATGGAGCGACCGTCTAGCTGTGCCGATGTTGCAAGATTGCTTCCGGCGGCACGGGTATAACCTGTCTTGATGCCGTCTACGCCGCGAACGGTTCCCACGAGACGATTGTGGTTGCCGATGACCTGCTTGCCGAAATTGAAGGTGCGCGTGGAGAAGTAGCCGTAATATTGCGGGAAATGCTGTCGAAGGGCGATGCCGAGGCGGGCCTGGTCACGCGCCGTCGTCATCTGCGCCGTGTTAGGCAGGCCGTTGGCGTTACGATAGGTCGTGCGCGTCATGCCGAGCGCACGGGCCTTGGCGGTCATCATTCTGGCAAAACGGTCTTCGGAGCCGCCGATATATTCACCGAGTGCGGTGGCCATGTCGTTGGCGGAACGGGTGACGAGCGCAAGAATTGCCTGCTCGACCGTGATGCTGCCACCGGCGCGCACGCCGAGCTTGGAAGGAGGCTCCTTGGCGGCGTTGGCCGAAACCGGCACCTTGGAATCGAGCGAAATGCGCCCGGAATTAAGCGCCTCGAACGTAAGATAAAGCGTCATCATCTTCGTCAGCGAGGCAGGATAGCGCAGGCCATCCGGATCTTCGCCATAGAGAACCTTGCCGGTCTTGGCATCAATGACGATGCCCGCATATTTCGGGTCCGCCTGTGCGGTGCCAACGGATGTTGCGGTTATGAACGCCGCAGCAAGGGTCAACGCAACGAACCTTACCAAAGACGTCGCACCCGCTTTGCGCGAATCTGCCCCAAATAGACTTTTCAACACTGCTGAACTCTTCAATCGCATATTTCTGTTCCGCTCGGACGCGCCCCGCCCGAGTGCTCCGGGAAGAAACTTTATCGGGATGGCGTTACCAAGTGGTTTATGAAAGGTATCCACGCTCCATAAAATGCGACTTTTCGGGCGCAATCTGTCTCACGCCTTTTCACGTATTTCAGTCTTTTACGAGGCGCTGCTCGATGTAGCGTTTCACGCCTGCGTCGAGTTCTTTCCATTGCGGCAGCAAGGTTGCGGAGAATCGGTAGAACAGGCTGAGGTCCTGGCCGGCGTGGATGTCCCTCTGGCAGTCGCTGCCCGTCGACGCCTGCTGGGTTTGCGGCAGAAGGCAGCGCACGACATAGTCGCTTTCGCCTACGCGCTGCCCGGTCAATATTACTTCCTTGCCGTAACCTGCGTCGGCACGCAGGCGGTGCAGTGTGAGGCCGTGTTTCAGCGGCACAGGCTCTCCTTCCGTCAACCGGGCATAGATCGGCCCGAAACGGCCGGACATGTCCTCAGACATCGTGCTTTGCGATAGCTGGACGAAAATAAGCCCTGCTGCCTGCGCCGGATCATCGAAAACAGCGCGATTGGAGTCTTCATATCCCTTGAGATCCGGCCAGGTGAGATAAAGATCGGCCCGCTCTCGCTCTCCATCATGGCGGTCGGAAGGTACACGCAGCGTGTTTTTCGCAAGTTTCAGCCGGTCATTGCCGATTGTGATCTCCACCGCATCGGTTGCTGTTGTATGGCCCGCCTGAAGGATCCGCTCGCCGTACCATTTAACGCCGATATTAAGGGCAGCAACAAAGCATATAATAATGACGGCAATGATGACGGCGCGCCGTATCAGGGAGGATGAAAGCAGGGGGGCTTCGTTGTGCATGAGCTTCCGACTTGTTCTTACCACTGGACGCGTTTTCCACACTGAAAACAGACGGGCAAAGCTTTAACCTGCGGCGATCGCCATTGAAATGCTGTTTTGCCGCTGCTACCTGATAGGATGCAAGCAAAGGACGGCATATGGCAGCGCGCGACAGATATTCCCGGAAACTCGAATGTTCCAAATGCGGTCATCAGGGTTTTGCCGAGGTGTCGGAATCGGATGAGAAAGACCGCCGTAACCTTGATTTTCGCGTTGATGAAATGCCGCGTGGATTCCGCACCGAGCGTGCCTCGGTCGATCCAACGGAATTCATGATCCGCTGCGGTCAGTGCGGTAACATATTCCGTTTCCTGCAAAAAACCGCCTATGCGCCGGGAGGCGAACCGCGCGTCAAGGCCTGAACGGAAGGTACCGGGATGACTGTACCGCAACAACCCAATGGGGCGCCGCCTAGGCGCAAGCCAATCTGGCCGTGGATCGTGCTGCTGGTGCTGACGCTTTGCGCCATCTATTCCTACAATCGCGCCAACGAGATCATTATGGAGTTTTCCGACACGTTACCGCCGGCGCTGCTGAACCTTTTCGAGGATATTTTCCGGGGCGGTTTTCGGCACGGCGATGGCGGACCGAGCATCGGTGTCTAAACCATAAAGCAGGTAACGCACACCCAGCCTTTATCCGCCGGTCGCAGTTTTTCGGTAGTACAAAAGAAAAAAGCCCCGCAAACGGGCGGGGCAGGTTGATCGCTCGGGGAAAGTTGGGCAATGCCCGGGAGCGATGCGGCTATATAAATGACAATATTACTGACGCGATAGGCCACTTCCGTCCCAAACAGTACGCCGACGCATAAAATTTGCTCAAGCAGGAAGAATTTAGGAATATCAACTGACCAAATCTGTCAGGCAACTTGACAGAAGGTCGTTTTATTCTTCGATTGCCTCGAATTGCACATATTCGCGCCTAACATAACGGGACATGAGCAGACGCATGGATAAATCCGGAATCTTCTTCGTGGCGCTTTTACTGGTGCTTGTGGCAATCGTGCTGAGTCTGGCGCTATTCCACTCGCCTCAGCAAAGTCCGGCACTTCCTTCGGGCGAGGGGTCTCTGCTGCCGCCGGCAACAACACAAGGACAATGAGTTGCTGACGGATGCGAAGAGGCTGTGCGCGCGTGCGCCATCGGGATTGACGGCCTTTTTCAAAACGCTATAAAGCCTCACCACCGATGGATGGGTGTCCGAGTGGTTTAAGGAACCGGTCTTGAAAACCGGCGTGCGTGAGAGCGTACCGTGGGTTCGAATCCCACCCCATCTGCCATAAAATTCCAAACAGACAGTTTGAAATCAAGAGAACCGGCAGCGTTAGCGACGCGGTGTACTTTAGCTTGGAAATTTCTTGTATCACCGAAATGAAGAAACCCGCCTGTCGGCGGGTTCCGTTGATTAATGTATTAGAGTTCTGGACAGCCGCGTTCGTTCGCGAATGTGATGCGCTCCGGTCCTCGGCGGGTGAAGCCCTGGACGACGACGCGACCGGGGGTGACGCGCACGATTTCGGGGTCGCGCAGGCCTGCCTCGCGGGCGGCGGCGCGGGCTTCGCGTTCGCCGCAGCCACGCATGCGCGGAGGTCCTCGTCGGTCCATGTCGCGGTCGCGATCACGTATAACCGGGCGAACGCCGTCTGGGCCGATCCGCAGCTCCATGTCCTGCGCACTTGCGTGAATAGGGGCGGCAATGGACACCAACGCGATGCCGAGTGCCAGGCCGGCGGTTTTTATTGACTTGATCATGTTCCCTCACTCAGCCGAAAACCGGCGGAAGCTCGTGTGTTTGCGAGGAGAAAACGCGGTCGGGCTTCGTTTGTTCCTTGAGCAGGAGACATCTCAAGACGGCGCGGTTACAGGCCCATCAGGCTTCTAATGCTGCGGAAAAGACATAAATCGTTAACCACGTTCATTACAATTTTATCGAATTTGCAGAAGTCGTTCGCATTTTTGCCACGTTATGCACAAGATTAAGCGACTGTTAGGTGCTTCGATGGCAGGGGCATGCATCGAGGCAAATGAGGGTGCGGTTCTTCGAGCCTGCAAGCAGCGTGGGGCAGACGATTTGAAATCTACGGTCAAGAAACTCGGCATCAACGCCAGATCGGGCGTGAAGTGGCTTGCAATTTCCGTGCTTTGCGCCGCGACAGCCTCGTGTTCCACCACCTCTGAGACCAAACCGAAGCAGAAGCGCAGCAAGGAATATTTCTCCGAATCGGAATATGGCGTCAAAGCCAGCCCGCGCGTGGCCGACGGCCAGAACATTCCCAAGGGCGGCGGGCGCGAGCTTCTCGGCAATGCCTATACCGTCAAGGGCCGACGCTATTTTCCGAAGGAAGAGCCGGGTTACAACAAGACCGGTCTTGCCTCCTGGTATGGTTCCGCCTTCCACGGCCGTCTGACGGCAAATGGCGAGGTCTATGACAAGGAACATCTTTCCGCTGCGCATCCGACATTTCCCCTGCCGAGCTATGCGCGCATCACCAATATGGAAAACGGTGCATCGGTTCTGGTGCGCGTCAACGATCGCGGACCCTTCCATGAAGGTCGCCTGATCGACGTTTCAAGCAAGACCGCAGATCTTCTCGACATGAAGGGCACTGGAACGGCGAATGTGCGGGTGCAATATGCAGGCCGCGCGCCGCTTGATGGGCACGATATGCCTTATCTGATGGCGTCCTATGTTCCGAAGGGCTCTCGTTCTCCGGGTGTTGCGCCGGAAGGGCAGATCGCGACTGGTGTCATGGTGGCTTCGGCTTCGCCGAATTTCGTGCCGGCCCCGACATCCAACCCGAATTACGGTGCTTCGACGCAGACGGCGCTGGTTGGCACCAAAAAGAATGCAGCGCTCCAGGCCATGCCGCTGGTCAACGGCCCCGCACCGGCCTTCGAACAATTTGCAATCCTGCCGGAAATCGGTCCGTTCCTGGCGGAACGCCCGGAAGGCAATTTCACGCGTGAGCCGGCAGCACCTGGCGGCAACTATCTGCGCGTGCCAACGCCGTCGTCCAAATATGCAGCGGCTTATTCCGAGGAATCCTCTGCTGTTTCGAGAACCTCACGTGCGTTCGACAGCGTGCTCGTCGATCGCGGAGCGCTCAATGAGGATTCCATACTTGCCCATGTGAAGCGTCAGCAGGCGAAGACGCGCTGACGGGTTGAAGAGTTTATGGCTGACTTGCGTTTTCGTCGCGAGCGGCGGGTTGCGGCAGGGAAAGCTGGGCGGTTTCATGCACAAGGCCATTCATCGTTCTTTTCTCCCGGTCGCGGCAGCGCTCGCATTTGCGTTTTTCGGTAACGGTCCGGCGAAAGCGCAAACGCAAACAGCACCTTTCATCGCCAAGGCCGAACAGGCCTATATGATTGATGCCGAAACCGGCACGGTGCTGCTTTCCCAGAATGAAAATCAATCCTTTCCGCCCGCTTCGCTTGCCAAGCTGATGACTGTGGAGGTGATTCTGGATGCGCTGGCCAAAGGGCAGGTAACGCCCGAGACAGCTTATCCCGTTTCTGAATATGCCTGGCGCACGGGTGGTGCGCCGTCGCGGACCTCGACCATGTTTGCAGCGCTGAAATCCTCCGTCAGCGTCAACGATCTTCTGACGGGAATTATTGTGCAGAACGCCAATGATGGCTGCATCATTGTCGCCGAAGGCATGGCAGGGTCCGACTCCGCTTTCGCCAAGCGCATGACGGTGAGAGCCGGCGAACTCGGCATGAACCGCAGTGTCTTTGCCAATTCGACGGGTCTTCCCGATCCGGGCAACCAGACGACCGCGAAGGATATGGTGCTTCTCGCCCAGCATCTGCGCGATACCTATCCCGATCGCTATGGGCTTTTCACCAAGCCGGATTTCGAATGGAACCGGATTTTCCAGCGCAACAAGAACTCTCTGCTGGGTAACGGCATAGACGGTCTCGGGCTTGGTTTTGCGGAAGGCAGCGGTTTCGCAGCTGTCGTTTCGGCCGAGCGGGAAGGCCGCCGGGTCTATCTGGCGCTTGGCAGCATCGCCGACGACAAGACGCGCCAGGACGAAGCACGCCGGGTGGTTGACTGGGGGCTGACGGCCTTCGAAAAACGCCATCTTTTTGCAAAGGACGAAGCTGTAGGTTCGGTCAGCGTCTACGGTGGCGATGTCTCGCATGTAGACCTGTCGCCCCGGGAAGATGTCAGCGTGCTGGTACCGGTGAATAATCCCGAGCGTATTTCCGGGCGGATCGTCTATCGCTGGCCGCTCAATGCACCGCTCGACACTGGTGCGAATGTCGGCACACTCAAGGTTTTTTCGGGCGAAAGACTGTTGCGGGAAGTGCCGCTTTACACGAGAACGGCAGTCGGCAAGGGCACGTTGACCCAGAATGCAGCCGGGGCGCTCAAGGAATTGCTGCTGTTCTGGCTCTGATGCCTATCCCGCAAGCCGCAACTTTCCCTATGCTTTTGTTCAGACACCGGATTTTCTGAAAAGCGCTTCACACTTTTCGGTTCGATGCTGTAAACAGGCATTTCGATATTTCTGAGAATTCCTCACAGGACGTGACATTGGCCGAAAAGACCGGATTGTTCATCAGCTTCGAGGGCGGCGAAGGCGCTGGCAAGTCGACGCAGATTCGCACGCTTGCCGAGGCGCTTCGCGACCGTGGTTTCGATGTGATCGTGACCCGTGAGCCGGGCGGTTCGCCGGGGGCGGAGGCCGTTCGCCATGTTCTGCTGTCGGGTGCTGCCGAATCCTTCGGCGTGCGCATGGAGGCAATCCTGTTTGCGGCAGCGCGCAACGACCATGTCGAGGAGGTCATTCGCCCGGCACTGGAACGTGGCGCAATCGTGCTTTGTGACCGGTTTCTTGATTCCTCACGTGTCTATCAGGGTACGACCGGCAATCTGGAGCCGGATTTCATCGAGACGCTGCAACGCGTTGCTATTGATGGCGTCGTACCGGAACTGACGTTGATCTTCGATATCGCCGCCGAAAAGGGCCTTGCCCGGGCCAGAAAGCGTGCGGATGAGGGTGCCGCACCGGACCGTTTCGAAAAAGAGGAAATCGAGACCCACGAGAAGCGGCGTGAAGCCTATCTGGATATTGCGCTTGCCGAGCCGCGTCGTTGTCGGATCGTCAATGCCGATCAGCCGGAAGAAAAAGTGACGGAAGACGTCATGTCATTTGTCGAGCCTTTGCTCGAGCGGCTGGAGACTGCGGCGGGCACGGCGCATGAGTGAGGTTCAGGGCGTTCTCGACGGCGCAATTGCGCCGCAGCAGAACACGAAGCTTTTCGGCCATGGCGAAGCGGAGGCGTTTCTTGCGCAGTCCTATCGCTCCGGCAAGGGCCACCATGCGATCCTGATCGAAGGCCCTGAAGGCATTGGTAAGGCAACACTCGCTTTCCGTTTCGCCAACCACGTACTTACCCATCCCGATCCAGCCACAGCACCGGATTTCCTGGCCGATCCCGATACGGAATCGCTTGTCAGCCGGCAGATAACGTCGGGTGCGTCGCATAATCTGCTGCATCTGACCCGCCCGGCGGATGAAAAGACCGGCCGCGTGAAATCCGCCATCACGGTGGATGAGGTGCGGCGGGCAGGGCACTTCTTCTCGCAGACCTCGGGCACCGGCAATTGGCGTATCGTCATCATCGATCCGGCTGACGATCTAAACCGCAATGCCGCAAACGCCATTCTGAAAATACTGGAAGAGCCGCCAAAGCGGGCGATGTTCCTCGTTTTGTCGCATGCGCCGGGCAAATTGCTGCCGACAATCCGCTCGCGCTGCATGCCGCTCCGTCTGCTGCCGCTTTCGGATGCGGATATGGTGCAGTCGCTCGATCATCTCGGTATCAGCCCGGCTGGCGAAAAGCGGGATGCGTTGCTTTCCGCCTCCAAGGGCAGCGTCGCGCAGGCGTTAAAACTGATGAATTATGGCGGCTCCGACATTGTGGAGGCGCTCGCCTCCGTCATGACGGCCGAAGGGCCCGGTGCACGCAAGCAGATGCACAAGCTTGCCGAAGTTCTGGCACAGAAGGATGGCGATATCGTTCTCGGCTTCTTCATGGAGCACGTGACGGAGGAGTTGATGGCGCGTGCAAGAGCGGCGGCGATGGCCGGTGATATCTCGGCGGCAGAGAAACATGCGCGCCTTTCGTCGACGCTTTCGGAACGAATTACCGTGGCGCAGGCCTATAATCTCGACAAGAAGCAGATGGTGCTTTCCATTCTGGAAGATGTTCGCGGCGTGTGAGACCCAAGAGATCGTACGGAACGTACGCTTTTGCTTTCGCTGTTGCGAACAATCGTTTAAGAGCGGTCTATCCAAAAAACAGCCTGTAAAGTCGATAGACCGTCATGACAGACAAGACACCCTTCTACATCACCACCGCAATCTCCTATCCTAACGGCAAGCCGCATATCGGCCATGCCTACGAACTGATTGCGACGGATGCCATGGCACGCTTTCAGCGCCTGGATGGAATGGATGTTTTCTTCCTGACCGGCACCGACGAACACGGCCAGAAGATGCAGCAGACAGCGCGGGCGGAAGGCATTTCGCCGGAAGAGCTGGCGCAGCGCAATTCCGATCAGTTCCGCGAGATGGGCAAGCTCCTTAACGCCTCTAACGACGATTTCATCCGCACCACGGAAGAACGTCACCATGAGACCTCGCGCAATATCTGGAACCTGATGGCCGACAGCGGCGACATCTACAAGGACAGCTATGCCGGCTGGTATTCCGTGCGCGACGAGGCCTATTACGGCGAGGACGAGACGGAAGTGCGCGCCGACGGCGTTCGCTATGGGCCGCAGGGCACGCCCGTCGAATGGGTCGAGGAGGAGAGCTATTTCTTCAAGCTCTCCGAATATCAGGACAAGCTGCTGAAGCTCTACGAGGAGAACCCGGATTTCATCGGTCCCGCTGAGCGTCGCAACGAGATCATCTCCTTCGTCAAATCCGGCCTCAAGGATCTGTCGATTTCCCGCACGACATTCGACTGGGGCATCAAGGTTCCTGATGATCCGAAGCACGTCATGTATGTCTGGGTCGATGCGCTGACCAACTACATTACCGCTACGGGTTACATCGAAGACAAGAACGGTCCGCGCGCAAAATATTGGCCGGCCGACGTGCATATCATCGGCAAGGACATCATTCGCTTCCACGCGGTCTATTGGCCGGCCTTCCTAATGAGCGCCAAGCTGCCGCTGCCCAAGCGGGTTTATGCGCACGGCTTCCTGCTCAACAAGGGCGAGAAGATGTCTAAGTCGCTCGGCAACGTCGTCGATCCGGTCAATCTGGTCAACCATTTCGGTCTCGATCAGGTCCGCTATTTCTTCATGCGCGAAGTCTCCTTCGGCCAGGACGGCAGCTATAGCGAAGAGGGCATCGCCACCCGCATCAACGCAGATCTTGCCAATGGCATCGGCAATCTGGCCAGCCGTTCGCTGTCGATGATCGTCAAGAATTGTGACGGACAGATCCCGACGCCCGGGCCGTTGACCGATGAAGACAAGGCGATGCTCGCCTCCGCCGACGGGCTTCTGGCACTCTGCCGTGAGGAGATGGGCAAGCAGCTCATCCATCGCGCGCTTGCGGCCATCATCGCCGTCGTTTCGGAAACCGACCGCTATTTCGCGTCGCAGGAGCCGTGGGCTCTGAAGAAGACCGACCCAGAACGCATGGGCACCGTGCTTTACGTGACGGCGGAAGTCGTCCGCCAGATCGGCATTCTGTTGCAGCCCTTCATGCCGGGATCCTGCGAGAAGCTGCTCGATCTCGTCGCTGCCCCTGCCGACAAACGGGATTTTGCCGCACTCGGCGAAGCCGGACGTCTGGTTCCGGGAACGCCGCTTGAGGCACCGAAGCCGGTCTTCCCGCGTTACGTCGCACCGGAAGCGTGAAGGCGACGACCATGCTGATCGATACGCATTGCCATCTGGATTTTCCCGATTTCGAGGCTGAGCGCGACGATATCATCGCCCGCGCCCATGCTTCCGGCGTTGCCCAGATGGTGACGATCTCGACCCGGGTGCGCCGTCTGCCCGAGCTTCTGAAGATTGCGGAAAAATATCCGTCGGTTTTCTGCTCGGTCGGCACGCATCCGAACAATGCCGACGAAGAACTCGACATTTCGGCCGACGAGCTTGTGCGGCTTGCCGAGAGCCACGACAAGATCGTGGCGATCGGCGAGGCGGGGCTGGATTATTTCTACGACACGCAAAAGCCGGAAGACCAGAAGACCGGCCTCGTTCGCCACATCGAGGCGGCGCGGAGAACCAAGCTTCCGCTCGTCATCCACAGCCGCAGCGCTGATGAGGACATGGCTGCGATTCTGCGTGAAGAAAGCGACAAGGGTGCTTTTCCCTTTATTCTGCACTGCTTTTCCGCAGGTCCCGATCTCGCCAAAACCGGCGTCGAACTTGGCGGTTACGTATCCTTTTCCGGCATTCTGACGTTCCCGAAATCGCAGGATATCCGCGATATTGCAGCCACCGTGCCGCTCAACCGTCTCTTGGTGGAAACGGATGCGCCTTATCTCGCGCCTAAGCGTTGGCGCGGCAAGCGCAATGAGCCTTCTTATGTAGTAAACACGGCAGAAGTGCTGGCCGAGGTACATGGCATCTCGTTCGAGCGCATGGCCGAAATCACCACCGAGAATGCTTTCCGCTGCTTTTCGAAGATGACAAGGGTGTAGGCGTGGCAATCTACCGTCGCCGCTTTACGGTTCTCGGATGTTCGTCGTCTCCCGGCGTACCGCGCATCAACGGCGACTGGGGCGCCTGCGATCCTGAAAACCCCAGGAATCGGCGTACTCGTGCGGCCTTCATGGTGGAGCAGATCGGGCCTGATGGCGGTAAGACCACCGTCGTCATCGACACTGGGCCTGATTTTCGCGAGCAGATGATTGCCGCCAAAGTGGAGGCAGTCGATGCGGTTCTATACACTCATGCCCATGCCGACCATTTGCACGGTATTGACGATCTGCGCATCTATTTCGCCATTCAGCAGAGCCGCATTCCGATCTATGCCGATCCAGTCACCATGGCGCGCATCTGGGATGGTTTTGCCTATTGCCTGGAAACGCCTCCGGGCAGCAGTTATCCGCCGATCGTCGAGCCGCGGATCATCGCCGATATCGACGCGACCCTGATCATCGACGGGGCAGGCGGGTCGATACCTTTCAACGTGCACATGCAGCAGCATGGTGACGTGCACTCGCTCGGCTTCCGGATTGGCAATGTCGCCTATTGCACCGATGTCAGCGATTTTCCGGTCGAAAGCGTGCCCAAGCTTGCCGGTCTCGACGTCCTCGTCATCGATGCGCTGCAGCACCGCTATCACCCCAGCCATCTCTCGCTCGAACAGGCGCTCGGCTGGATCGATAGATTTGCACCCAAAAGGGCGATATTGACCCATATGCACATTCCGCTCGATTATGACACGGTGATGCGCGAAACGCCTGATCATGTTGAACCGGCTTACGACCAGATGCGTTTCGAAGTCGAACTTGAGATTGAAGCGCCCTAATACCGCCTGAAAAGGAACAGCATGTCGACCCGGCCTTTCCGTGCACCCAGTATGGCGAGCTTCTTCGACAATCTGCGCTCCAGTCGCCTGCGGGCGATGTTCCGGCGCGGCGAGCTGGGGCTGGTGGCTCTCGCCGTCCTCATCGGCATAGCGGCCGGCCTTCTGGTGGCGCTGATTGGCGGATTGAGTACGGCCCTTCATGTGCTGGTCTTCGGTGTCGAGCGGCTGAGCAGCAGTGAACTCTCCGGCTGGATCGTGCTTGCCGGGCCGGTCATTGGCGGCATCGTACTCGGCCTGATCCTCTTCATTCTTTCGAAAACCCGCAAAAAGCCGATGGTCGACCCTATCGAGGCAAATGCGCTGCATGGCGGACGCCTTTCGCTGACGGACAGCATCATCGTCTGCGTGCAGAACATCGTCTCAAACGGTTTCGGCGCATCTGTCGGGCTTGAGGCAGGCTATACGCAGATCGCCAGCGGTGTGGCCTCCAAGATCGGTATCAAGCTGAAGCTGAGACGAGGAGACATGCGCATCCTCGTCGGCTGTGGTGCTGCTGGTGCCATTGCCGCTGCCTTCAACGCGCCTCTGACCGGGGCATTCTATGCCATAGAACTCATCATCGGCACCTATACCGTCGTGACACTCGCGCCGCTCATTGTCTCGGCGCTGGTGGCCAGCATCGTGGCAGGGCTTATCGGCGGACATGGCCTGTCCATCGATATCTATGATGCCAGCCGTGTGACGCCGCCGGATTATGTACCGGCCATCTTTCTCGGCGTGGTATGTGCGTTTATCGGCATCGTGCTGATGCAGACGGTCTCCCTTATCGAGGAAACGGCCCGCAAAAGCGCCATTCCCGGCTGGCTGCGTCCAACAATCGGTGGCGTGGCGGTGGGCGCACTTGCGCTGATTTCACCGCAGGTCCTGTCGAGCGGCCACGGTGCGCTCCATCTCAACATCGATGCCGATCTGACGATATACGGGCTGGCCGGGCTTTTCCTGCTGAAGGCTGCGGCGAGCGCGATTTCCATCGGCTCGAATTTCCGCGGCGGTCTGTTTTTTGCCTCGCTGTTCATGGGGTCGCTGGTCGGCAAGATTTTCGCACTCTGCGCACCCTATATCGGCTATGGCTCGACAGCACCCGTGGTCTACGCCGTGGTCGGCATGAGTGCTTTTGCCGCCGCCATTATCGGCGGTCCTCTGACGATGACGTTTCTGGCGCTGGAACTGACCGGAGACTTCCAGATCACGGCTTTGGTGCTCGCGGCCGTCATCACGACATCGCTCGTGGTACGCACCACCTTCGGTTACTCCTTCGCCACCTGGCGTTTTCACCTGCGGGGCGAAAGCATCCGCAGCGCCCACGATATCGGCTGGATCCGCGACCTGACGGTGGGCAAGATGATGCGCGCCGATATTCGCAAGGCCAATGTCAGCATGGGACTTCCGGCCTTCAAGGAGAAGTTTCCGCTAGGCTCTACGCAGCGGGTTATCATGACACACGATGACGGGCGTTATGCCGGCATGGTCCTCGTGCCGGAAATCTACGCCGATCCGATGGATCGCGATCCCTCCAAGATCAGCCTCGAGACCTACCTCAATTACAAGAACGACGTGCTGCTGCCGGCGATGAACGCACGTCAGGCGGCGGCAGCCTTCGATGCTACCGAAAGCGAAGCTCTGGTTGTCGTCAACGACAAGATCGAAAACCGACCCGTGGGCCTGCTGACGGAAAGCCATACGCTGAGGCGGTATAGCGAAGAGCTCGAGCAAAGGCGCCGGGAGGCGTCAGGAGAGTTATAAATCACATCAGGAAACTGCACTTATATCTTGAAATATATAGGTTTATTATGATCTATATCTCTGGGCCACAGACTTCTGATTTTCCAGCGATGTCGCATGGGCTAACTTGGCATCACATTGTGAAGCAAGCTGTCATTCGCCGCAGCGGATGCGATTTGAGTACTCAAAGGAATAGACCATGGATGGCGGCAACTTCGATCTCAAGGAGGAAATCCGCGATTATTGGTCGAAAAGATCAGAGACTTTCGATCTGGCCTTTGGACACAAGATAGCAGCTGGCGCCGAGGCCAATGCATGGCAGAAGCCGATCCGCGACCTGATGGGACCTGAGCCGAAACATATCCTTGAACTGGCCTGTGGCACCGGCGAGGTGACGCGGCTTATTCATGATCTCGGCCACGAGGTCACGGCACTCGACTTTTCAGAAGCGATGTTATCCGTAGCGCGCGCCAAACATGCGGGAAAACCAAGGCTACGTTTCGTGATGGCGGATGCCGAAAACACCATGGAGCCGGATGCGTCCTATGATGCGATCATTTGCAGGCATCTGGTCTGGACACTGACGCAGCCTGAGGAGACCTTCCGCGAGTGGTTCAGGCTGCTTCGTCCGGGCGGTCGGCTCTTGTTTTTCGATGGTGACTGGGCAACGCCAAAACCGGCAGGGCGTCTCGCCAGCCTTTTGATCCGGCTCATCGATCTTTCGGTGGGGGCCGACAAGAATTACGATGGTGCCCAAAGCAGCCATCATGCCGCAATCATGAAGGCGCTTCCGTTCGGGCAGGGGTTGCGCCCGCAGATGCTGAAGCCGCTCCTGATCGCCGCCGGCTTTACCGGCATCGAACTGCACTCACATGCCCCGATTGCGAGAGCGCAGCGGAAAAACACCAACCTGCGCAACAGGCTGCGAACTTTCGTCTACCGTCGTTTCATCCTGACCTGCCGCCGTCCTTGAAACGGGACTGGTAATGGGAAACGGGAAAGGTGAGGGGTTGAGTGTGAAATCACACAACCACAAACTCAGCGGTCCTTTACAATCGCACCACCCGAGAAATGGTCGCGGTACCAGGGTAGAAACCATATTGCGAGCGGGCCGAAGACCATGCGATAGAGCGCTTGCGTAAAAGTCAGTCTTTCGCCGGTGCGCCGGACGACCTTTAATCGCATTAGCAGTTTTCCGGGAGTTGCCATGAAGGCGCTGCTTTCGAAGGCCGGGAAATAGCAAAACAACACGGATGCCAGCCATAAAAGCGTTACACCCATCAGGGGTGTCGGCGGTTGCCCCGCTGGAGCGTCCATATACTGCGGTAGCCACTCTGCGGCGATGAATGTCGGTGCAAACGCCACACTGATGAGCAAGATGAGATCGACTATTCCTGCGACGATGCGTTTGAAGATCATGTTTCATCCCTGGACGTGAATCTGACTCGAATAAGATGATTGTACAAGCTATCTACAGAAAACACCCGAAAGCGCTGTCATTCTTTCCAAGCGCCTCTGACGCAAGGAAGCGAGCTCCATGACTGCTCCACTCGTCATCTACGCGGATGGTTCATACGACCCTGTTGCATTATCGGGAAGCTGGGCGTTCATCGTGTTTGAAACCGAGCGGCAGATCCATGCTGCGCGAGGAACGGAAATCGGACTTACGAACAATTCGTTTGAAGTCATGGCGGTCATGAATGCACTTTTATGGCTCGATGCACAGGCTCCAGGCCGGCCAGCCAAGCTCTGGACAGACTCCGCTCACGTGATGGAAGGTTGCCATCGCTGGCGCGAAATCTGGCGGAGCAACGGGTGGAAACGCATCAATCCAGATTCGCGAAAACGCAAACGACAGATACCAGATGGCGGTCTGTGGCAGAATGTGGATCGTTTGCTCCTTTGTAATCCGAACGTCGAGATAGCGTGGTGCAAGGGACATTCCGGTATAACCGGGAACGATCTCGCGGATGCTTTGGCCCGTACCAAGATGGTGGATGGGGGCAATTAGTCTCACGCCAACCGGTCTATAGACACACGCCAGCAGCTTGTTCTTGTTGAAGTAGCGGAGCCTCAAGCTGTCCGCACATGAACAAAATTGGGGCGTTATCAGCCCTGCAATCCACGCCAGTATGGTGCCGCTGTTCCTCCTTAAATTGCCACCCAATCTCTCCGCCAAGGGTCTGCAATTCGTTGTGGCAACGGGTGCATAAAAAATCCCAGCTGGGTTGACTCATTTATGAAACCGGTTACATTCACTGATGTAAACGGTTTCATCGGTTAAAAACCGTGCTTGGAGGAGCGAATTTTCATGTTTAAACATTTGATGGCTGCTGCCGCTATGGTGCTGGCGGCGGGCACGTCCGTGCATGCTCAGGAACAGAGCTTCAAGATCGGTCTTTCCAATTCTTTCGTCGGCAGCGAGTGGCGCACGCAGATGATCGAGGAAGCCCAGGCTGCCGCAAAGGCGTGGGGCGAAAAGGGCGTGAAGGTCGAAGTCGTCGTTCAGAGCGGTAATGTCGATGTGCAGGGGCAGATCGGCCATATCCGCAATTTCATGAACCAGGGCGTTGATGCGATCCTCATCAATCCCGGCAGCCCGACTGCTTTTGATCCGATCTTCGCTCAGGCGAAAGCACGCAACATTCTCGTCATCGCAACCGACGCGGAAGTTTCTTCTAAGGACGCGATCTATGTCGGCATCGACCAGAAGGCCTGGGCGGCACAGTCCGCACAGTGGCTTGCGGATTCGCTGAAGGGCAAGGGAAGCGTCGTCGCGATCAACGGTATCGCCGGCAATCCCGCCAACGAAGCCCGCGTCGCCGGCTACCGCGAAGTGTTCAAGAAATATCCTGATATCAAGGTGCTGAATGAGGCCAATGCGAGCTGGGATCAGGCGCAGGGCCAGCAGGCGATGCAAAACCTTCTCGCCACCTATCCCGATATCAGCGGTGTGTGGGTGCAGGACGGCATGGCCGACGGCGCATGGCGCGCAATCGAAGCCGCCGGCAAGACCAAGGACATCGCCGCGACAGGTGAAATCCGCAAGGACTTCATGACGCGCTGGGAGAAGGAAAAGTTCAACTCCGGCGCCTCCGTCAATCCTCCGGGTGTCATGGCCAGCGCGCTCAACGTTGCGGTTCTGAAGCTGCAGGGCAAGGAATTCAAGGACGGCATTTTCGGCGGTACCTACGGAAACGCCATCTATATTCCGATCCCCTTCGTGAGCAACGACAACCTCGCGGACAACATCAAGTCCGCCGAAGGTAAGCCGGGCTATTGGTCCGTCACGGCAACCGTGACGCCGGAACAGGCTGGCGAGTTCTTCAAGTAAGATCAGTCTCGGGCTGGCCGCAAACGCCAGCCCGAAACCTGAAATTCGAATGTGGACCGCGTATTGCGCGCGTCCGCCAGTGACGAAGCACAATGACAAGTAAAATTCGGGGACATGCGATGGCGAACGCTCTGGAAGCGGCCGGCATACAGAAGAATTTTGGCGCCGTGCGTGCGCTTTCCGACGGCAGGCTGACCGTTGGTCGCGGTGAAATTCACGCGCTGCTGGGCGCAAATGGTTGCGGCAAGAGCACGCTCTGCAAGATCGTTGCAGGTGCGGTCGCGCCGACCAGCGGCACCATCCGGTTCAACGGCGAAAACGTGCGCTTCAAAAGCCCGCGTGACGCCGAAAATGCCGGCATTGCGCTGTTTTATCAGGAGCTAAGCCTCATTCCGCAGCTTTCCGTCGCTGACAATATTTTTCTCGGTCGCGAACCGAAGCGCGGCGTTTTTGTCGACAGCAAGGCCCTGAAAGCCGAGGCGCGCAGGCTGATCGCGCTGTTTGACGGGGTTGCCGGCACCGGTCTGGAGCCGGATGCGATCGTCGGCAATCTGCCGCCCGATCAGCGCCAGCTCGTCGAAATCCTGAAAGTTTTCGCCCAGAACGCCAGCCTCATGATCATGGATGAGGCAACGGCGGCACTTGATGGCCGCCAGTCCGAGCGTTTTTTTGAGATACTCAGAGCCAAGAAGGCGGACGGTATCTCCACCATCATGATTTCCCACCGGCTCGATGAGGTTTTTGCTGTCTGCGACCGCATCACCGTCATGCGTAACGGTGCGACCATTTCGGAACTCGACACCGCCGCTACCACCCGCGAGGCCGTGGTGCACGACATGGTCGGCGATGTCCGCGCCGCACCTGCCCGCCAGCAGGGACGCGCAGGTGCAGCGCCCAGCCTGAAGGTGACGGACGTTGCGGGCGAGGGTGTTCGCGGTATCAGTCTGGAAGCCTATCCGGGTGAAATCGTCGGTTTGGCGGGATTGCAGGGGCAGGGCCAGTCGGCCTTGCTGAAGGGCCTGTTCGGCGCAAGCCCCTTTGCCGCCGGGCAAATCCAGTTCGAGGGCCGTGATGTCGCCATCGGCAAGCCTTCGCAGGCGGTTCATAACGGTTTTGCCTATGTGTCGGGCGACCGCGGACGTGATGCCTCGCTTCAGGGCCGGTCGATCTTCGAAAATCTTGTTGCAGCTCTGATGGTGCGCGAAAAGATGAGACTGGTCCGGCCCGCGACGCTGAAGCCGCGTGTGCAGAAGGTCGCGGACGACATGAAGACGAAGTTTGCTGGCATGGATATGCCGATAGGCACGCTCTCAGGCGGCAACCAGCAGAAAATCTTCATTTCCCGCTGGCTTGCCACCGCGCCAAAACTGCTGCTGCTCGATGATCCGACCAAGGGTATCGATCTTGGCGCCAAGGCCGATCTCTTCGCGCTTATGCGCCAGCAGGCTGACGCGGGCGCGACCATTCTTCTCTATTCCTCGGAAGATGCGGAAATCCTCGAATATGCCGACCGCATTCTCGTGTTCAACGGCGGACGCATTTCTGCGGAGCTGACCGGAGCCGACATGACATCCGTCAACATGACTCGCGCCGCCTATGGAGACGCCGCATGAATTCCCTCGGTTTTGTGCGCAAGCAACCCTGGATCATAACTCTTGTGGTTCTGGCCGTTCTCATCGGCGTCAACACGTTTCTGCAGCCGTCTTTCGTGCAGCCGGCCGTATTGCAGTCGAACCTGACGACATTTCTTCCCCTGATCCTGGTCGCCATCGGTCAGACCTATGTCATTCTGGCGGGGGATATCGACCTGTCGGTCGGAAGCATCGTAGCGCTCGCCAATGTCGTTACCGTCAGCGTCATCGCTGCACTTGGCGGAACGGCAGGTGCCGTCGTTGCAGGCATGGGAGCGGGAGTTGCGGTCGGACTGATCTGTGGGCTGGTCAACGGCCTGTTCATATCCGGCCTGCGTTTCCAGCCCATCGTCACCACATTCGCGACGGGCATCATCTTTGCCGGTCTGGCGATCTGGGTTCTGCCGCAGGCCGGTCTTCCCGTGCCGGAAGCCTATTGGCAGACCTATTCCGGTAGTTTCATCGGTTTACCTTTCGTGCTGTGGATGCTGTTGGCTGGTATTGCCTTTACGCTCGTTGTGTCGCGCATTCCGTTTCACGTGCATTTGTTGGCCGTGGGCGGCAATCGCACGGGCGCTTTCCAGACGGGCCTGCGCCTCTCCGGCATTCGCATTGGCGCCTACATGATTTCCGGTCTGTTTTCGGCGCTCGCAGCGCTGTGCCTGACGGGCGAGACCGCCTCCGGCGACCCCTTGCTCGGTGCAAGCCTGGCGCTCTCCTCCATTTCGGCGGTCGTTCTTGGCGGCACAGCACTTTCCGGCGGGTTCGGCAGCTCGACAGGATCGATCGCCGGCGCGCTGGTGCTGGGCATGATCGGCAATGTGATTTTCTTTGCGGGCTTGCCCTTCGAGTACCAGACATTGGTGCAGGGGTTGATCGTGCTGACGGCACTTGCCGGCGGCGTTCTGGTGACGAGGCGTTGAGATGACAAATCCCGGTTTGAAAATCAAATCCATCATCACCGATCCCCTGACCATTGCGATTGGCGCGTCAGTGTTCCTGCTGCTGGTCGGCGAACTGTTGTCGCCCGGCTTCGCACAGGGGTCGCAGATCGTGCGGCTGCTGACGATCGCCGCTATTCTCGGTATCGTCGCGGCGGGCCAAAATCTTGTGATCCTCGGCGGACGCGAAGGCATCGATCTTTCCGTCGGCGCGATGATCTCGCTCGGCGCGGTCCTTGCCGGCAACATGATGAACGGACAGAATGTCGGAATACCGCTCGCCATACTGGTCGCAGGTGGCATTCCCTTCCTGATCGGCCTCATCAATGGCCTCGGCATCACCTTCGTGCGCATTCCGCCGCTGGTCATGACACTCGGCATGACAGCAGTGATCCAGGGCGGGCTTGTGGTCTATTCGCAGGGCGTTCCATCAGGTGCGGCGGCGCCCCTCCTGGCGGGTTTCATCAACCGGCCTCTCGTTTTCGGTATTCCCGGCGTCCTCTTCGTCTGGCTTGGCATTGCCGCGATCATGCTGTTCGTGCTGCGCCGCACGGCCTTCGGCTTCTCCATTTACGCCATCGGCTCCAACGAGCGGGCGGCGACGTTGGTCGGATTGCCCGTGTCTTTGATCCGCACGCTGCTTTACGGCCTGTCCGGCCTGTTTGCCGGTCTGACCGGGGTCTGCGTGATCGGTTATACCGGCACCTCCTTCATTTCTGTCGGCGACCAATATGTCCTTCCATCGATCATCGCTGTTGTCATCGGCGGCACTTCGCTTGCCGGTGGTGCGGGCGGATATATCGGAACCATGGCTGGGGCAGTTGCGCTCACCATTCTGCAAAGCGTACTGATAACGCTCAACCTCGATGTATGGGCCCGGCAGATCATATTCGGTGTCACGTTACTTGCGCTGATGCTGCTTTATGGCCGCCAAAAGCAGTTGCGTGTGTGACAGATGAGCAAAGACCAAGGTTCGAATATCAGGGAAGTTGCAGCTCTCGCGGGCGTTTCGATCGCGACCGTGTCACGGGCGCTGCAACAACCCGACAAAGTCCGCCCGGAAACGAGGAAGAAGGTTTTCGATGCCGTCAGGCAGGCGAACTTTGTTCCCAACGCCCAGGCCGCAAGCTTCAGGCGTCAATCCAACAACACTGTCATTCTTCTCGTTCGCGATATCGGCAACCCGTTTTATCTCGAGATCTACAAGGGCGTGGAGGAAGCGGCTGGGGAGGCGGGCTTCAAGGTGCTCATGGGCGACGCCCGTAACGACGAAAACCGCGTGGCGACACATATCGACATGGTCAGGCAGAAACATGCTGACGGCCTCATCCTGATGACCGGCCAGTTTCCTTCAGAGCTTCTCGGTCAGGGTGACGCGCTGCCGCCGATCGTCATCGCTTCGGAAACCGTGCCAGGCATCGCGCTGCCCACCGTCAAGGTCGATAACCGCGCCGCGTCCAAAAACGCCGTGCATCATCTGATCGAAGCAGGGCACACGAAGATCGCGCATCTCGCCGGACCTTTTCCGGAAAGTCTGGCACAGGAGCGTTTCGAGGGCTACCGCGACGCGCTTGCGGAAGCGGGTATCGGTTACGCGGATGAACTCGTCGTGACAGGCGATTACAGCATCGAAGCCGGTAGACAGGCGATTGCCGGACTTCTCGAAAACGGCATTTCCTTCACCGCCATCTTCGCCTCGAGCGACCAGATGGCGATTGGCGCAATCAGCGAGCTGCGCGGGCGCGGGCTGTCCGTGCCGACCGATGTCTCGGTCATTGGCTTCGACGATATAATTTTCGCCAATGCCTTCGAACCACCGCTAACGACAGTGCGCCAGCCCCGGCAGGAAATGGGCCGCAAAGCCATGGCGCTGATGGTCGACCGGCTTAATGGCAAACGCACGGCCGAAACCATCGTGCTGGATACGGAACTGGTGGTGCGCGGCTCGGTCGCGCCCTGCCGTTCGCCGCACCGGTAGCGGCCAGACAGTGAATGCAAGGAGTGTAAGGACATGAAGACGATCAAAGGCCCGGCGATTTTCCTCGCGCAATTTGTCGGGGACAAGGCACCCTTCGATACGCTCGACAATCTCGGCCAATGGGCGGCTTCCCTTGGTTACAAGGGCATTCAGGTGCCGACCGATCCCAAGCTCCTCGATCTTGAGAAAGCTGCCGCTTCCAAGGCTTATTGCGATGATATCAAGGGACGTCTGGCCGAGACAGGCATCGAGATCACCGAGCTTTCAACCCATATTCAGGGCCAGCTCGTCGCTGTTCATCCTGCCTATGACGAGATGTTCGACGGTTTTGCGCCCGCCGAACTGCGCGGCAGACCGCAGGCGCGTCAGGAATGGGCGGTCAACCAGCTGAAGTGCGCGGCGAAAGCCTCGCAGCATCTGGGCCTCAAGAGCCATGCGAGTTTTTCCGGCGCGCTGGCGTGGCCTTTCGTTTATCCGTGGCCGCAGCGCCCCGCAGGTCTTGTCGAAATGGCCTTTGCTGAACTCGGCAAGCGCTGGACGCCGATTCTCGATACATTCGAGGAGAATGGCGTCGATCTCTGCTACGAGCTGCATCCCGGCGAAGACCTGCATGACGGCATTACCTTCGAGCGTTTTCTGGAGGCGACCGGCAATCATTCCCGCGCCAACATCCTTTATGATCCCTCGCACTTCGTGCTTCAGGCGATGGATTATCTTGATTTCATCGATATCTATCACGAGCGCATCCGGGCCTTTCACGTCAAGGATGCCGAGTTCAATCCGACTGGCCGGTCCGGCGTTTATGGCGGTTATCAAGGCTGGGTCGACCGACCGGGGCGCTTTCGCTCACTCGGCGACGGGCATGTCGATTTCGGCGCGGTGTTTTCCAAGCTCACCCAATACGACTTCGAAGGATGGGCCGTGCTGGAATGGGAATGCGCGCTGAAACACCCGGAGGACGGGGCGCGTGAAGGTGCCGGCTTCATTGAAAATCACATCATCCGCGTGACTGAGCGGGCTTTCGACGATTTCGCTAAAAGCGGCGTCGATGATGCCGCCAACCGTCGCCTTCTCGGGCTTTGAAAGGGATAGACATGTCCTCCACAACAGCAAGATTTAATAGCCGCCGCATTCGTCTCGGCATGGTGGGTGGCGGTCAGGGTGCCTTTATCGGCGCGGTGCATCGTATCGCCGCGCGGCTCGACGACCGTTACGAATTGGTCGCCGGTGCGCTTTCCTCCGACCCGGCACGCGCCAGCGCTTCGGCAACCCTGCTAGGCATAGCGCCCGAGCGGTCCTACGCTTCTTTTGAGGAGATGGCGTCGGCCGAGGCCGGTCGTGAAGACGGTATCGAGGCGGTCGCCATCGTCACTCCCAATCACCTGCATTTCGCCCCGTCCAAGGTCTTTCTCGAATCTGGCATCCACGTCATCTGCGACAAACCCGTCACAGCGACGCTGGAGGAGGCCAAGGAGCTGGCGAAGATCGTGAGGGCATCCGAAAGGCTGTTCATCCTCACGCATAATTACACCGGCTATGCCATGTTGCGGCAGATGCGGGAGATGGTGGCCAACGGTGCCATAGGCAAGCTGCGCCATGTCCAGGCAGAATATGCCCAGGACTGGCTGACCGAAGCGGTTGAAAAGACCGGCGCAAAGGGAGCGGAATGGCGCACCGATCCAAGCCGCTCGGGCGCGGGCGGGGCAATCGGCGACATAGGCACCCACGCTTTCAACGCCGCCGCCTTCGTGACCGGTGAAATTCCCGCGAGCCTCTACGCAGATCTCACTTCCTTCGTTCCGGGCAGGCAGCTGGATGACAGCGCCAATATTCTGCTGCGTTACGAAAGCGGCGCGAAGGGCATGCTCTGGGCAAGCCAGATCGCTGTCGGCAATGAAAACGCCCTGTCGCTCAGGGTCTATGGCGATAAGGGCGGCCTTGAATGGCACCACCGCGTGCCGGACGAGCTGTGGTTCACACCTTACGGCGAGCCCAAGCGGCTGATTACGCGCAATGGCGCGGGCGCAGGCGCTGCCGCCAACCGCGTCAGCCGTGTGCCATCAGGGCACCCGGAGGGATATCTCGAGGGTTTTGCGACGATCTACCGTGAAGCCGCAGACGCAATCATCGCAAAAAGGGAGGGAAAAGCAGCCGCCGGGGATGTGATTTATCCCGGCATAGAGGACGGCCTTGCGGGTCTCGCATTCATCGATGCGGCCGTGCGGTCCAGCCTGACCTCGTCCTGGGTAGAGATCGACATTTAGATCACTGGATATCGGGGACTGACGACGCAGGGCATCGGAGGTTGTGCCCAGCATTACCCGACTAATTGTTCGGAAGAGCACGGGCAGGCGTGTCGTCATATTGATCAAACGGAAAGGGAGTCACGCGTTTGAAAACGTTCAAGTCAAAATTCGCAAAGATGGCATTCGTCGTCGGACTGGCGGCCGGTTTCGCAAATCCGGTTTTTGCCGATGACAGCAAGACGCTGCCGATTGCCGCGCAGATGTACACACTGCGCAACGCCGGAACGCTTGAGGAGCAGCTTGCCATCCTCAACCGCGCGGGCGTTTCCGCCGTGGAAACGGTGGATATGCAGAAGGTCAGCGCCAGCGAGCTGAACGCGCTTCTGGAAAAGCACAAGATCAAGGTCATTTCCTCGCATGTGCCGATCGACAAGCTTCGCGGCAATCTCGACGAGGTCATCACCGAGCAGAAGGCTGTCGGCAATCCGGTCGTGACCGTGCCGTTCCTCAAGCCCGAAGACCGCCCTAAGGACGCCGCAGGCTGGACAGCCTTCGGCAAGGAACTTGGCGGATATGCCGACAAGCTTTCCGCGGCTGGCCTCTCCATGGCCTATCACAACCATGATTTTGAAATGGTCAAGTTCGACGGCAAGACGGCGCTTGAACTGCTGCTCGACGCCGCAGGCCCGAAACTGCAGAGCGAACTCGACGTCGCCTGGGTGGCGCGCAGCGGCAATGATCCGGCTGAGTTCCTCGGCACTCTGAACGGTCGGGTTTTCGCAATCCACGCCAAGGACAATGCACCGGCCGGCACGGCCGAAAACGAGCGCGGCTTTGCAACGATTGGCACCGGCGTTCTCGACTGGAAGACGATCCTGCCGGCGGCCAAACATGCCGGCGCACAGTGGTTCATCCTTGAACACGACCTTCCGCTCGATGCCGAAGCGGTCGTGACCAAGGGCAACGCGTTCCTGAGCGAGCGCCTGCCGACCATTCAGTAAACACTGCCAGTAAAACCAGAACCGCACCTCGGCGGCCGGTTTCGCCGGGGCGCATAAGGTTCGACAGACGCATGATGAAGTTTCCGCCGCGTTGCGACGGGGAGCGCATTGTCTCGTCGACTTTTTACCCAAGTACCAATCGGAGGAGTTATCATGGCGGACAATCATTATGATGCGATTGTTGTCGGTTCAGGCATAAGTGGAGGCTGGGCTGCAAAGGAACTCACGGAAAAAGGCCTGAAGGTTCTGCTGCTGGAGCGCGGCAGAAACATCGAGCACATTACCGATTATCAGAATGCCGACAAGGAAGCCTGGGACTATCCCCATCGCAACCGCGCCACGCAGGAGATGAAGGCGAAGTATCCGGTGCTCAGCCGCGACTATCTGCTGGAAGAGGCCACGCTCGGCATGTGGGCCGACGAGCAGGAAACGCCCTATGTCGAAGAAAAGCGTTTCGACTGGTTCCGTGGTTATCACGTCGGCGGCCGTTCGCTGCTGTGGGGACGCCAGACCTACCGCTGGTCGCAGACCGATTTCGAGGCCAATGCCAAAGAAGGGATCGCCGTTGACTGGCCGATCCGTTATCAGGACATTGCTCCCTGGTATGATTATGTCGAGCGTTTCGCCGGCATTTCCGGCAGCCGCGAGGGGCTGGACATTCTTCCTGATGGTGAATTCCTGCCGCCTATTCCGCTGAATTGCGTTGAAGAGGATGTGGCACGCCGGTTGAAAACTGCCTTTAAAGGCACGCGACACCTCATCAATTCGCGCTGCGCCAACATCACCCAGGAACTTCCCGATCAGGAGCGCACGCGCTGCCAGTTCCGCAACAAGTGCCGGTTGGGCTGTCCTTTCGGCGGCTATTTCAGCACGCAGTCATCGACCCTGCCGGCGGCAGTCGCCACCGGAAATCTTACGCTCCGGCCTTTCTCCATCGTCAAGGAAATCCTTTACGACAAGGACAAGAAGAAGGCGCGCGGTGTCGAAATCATCGATGCCGAAACGAACCTGACCTATGAATACACCGCCGATGTGATCTTCCTCAACGCTTCGACGCTCAACTCGACCTGGGTTCTGATGAACTCGGCCACAGACGTGTGGGAGGGAGGGCTCGGCAGCAGCTCGGGCGAACTCGGCCACAATGTGATGGACCACCATTTCCGCATGGGCGCCACCGGCGAGGTGGAAGGTTTCGAAGAGTTTTATTTCAAGGGCCGCCGCCCGGCGGGATTCTATATTCCCCGTTTCCGCAACACCGGCGACGACAAGCGGAACTATCTGCGCGGTTTCGGTTATCAGGGATCCGCCAGCCGTTCGCGCTGGGAGCGGGAAATCGCCGAACTCAACATCGGAGCCGACTACAAGGAAGCGCTGACCCAGCCGGGCGCCTGGACTATCGGCATGACTGCCTTCGGTGAAATGCTGCCTTATCACGAGAACCGCGTGAAGCTGGACCACGACAAGAAGGACAAATGGGGCCTGCCAGTCCTGTCGATGAATGTCGAGATGAAGCAGAACGAACTCGATATGCGCGAAGACATGGTCAATGACGCAGTCGAGATGTTCGAAGCGGTCGGCATCAAGAACGTCAAACCGTCGAGGGGCAGCTATGCGCCGGGCATGGGCATCCATGAAATGGGTACGGCCCGCATGGGACGCGACCCCAAAACTTCCGTGCTTAATGGCAACAACCAGGTCTGGGATGCGCCGAACGTCTTTGTCACTGACGGTGCCTGCATGACTTCGGCCTCCTGCGTCAACCCGTCGCTCACCTACATGGCGCTGACGGCGCGTGCCGCCGAATTTGCCGTTTCCGAACGCAAGAAGGGGAATCTGTGATGAACAGACGTGAACTGCTGAAACTGATAGCCATTGCCTCCGGTCTTCCGCTGATCGGTTCTGACGTGGTCACTGCGGAAAACGCCGCCAAGCCCGCCGGCGACGTCCACGTGTTCAGCCCGGAGGAAATCCGGCTTCTGGACGAGGTGGCTGAAACGATTATCCCTCGCACATCCACCCCGGGTGCGAAGGACGCTGCCGTTGGCGCATTCATGGCAGTCTATGCGGCCGATTGTTACACGGGCGAACAGCGGAAACTCTTCCTCTCCGCGATGGCTGACATCGAAAACCGCAGCCGGACGGAATACAAAAAGGCGTTTCTGGAGCTGGCGTCGCAGGAGCGGCAGACGCTGATTTCTGCGCTGGACAAACAGGCCCGGGCGGAACAGACACCGACCGCACCGCATCCCTTCACACTCGTCAAGCAGCTGACGCTGCTCGGTTTCTTCACCTCGAAGATCGGCGCCACCGAGGTTCTCGTTTACGACGAAATCCCCGGCGGCTTTGAGACCTGCGTTCCCTACAAGAAGGGTACGCCCGCCTGGGGCACGACCTGAATTGAGAACAAGCCGCCCGCCTGCATTCGCAGGCGGGCGCGTTCATACGGCAGAACAAGGATGACACGATGCGCAAGAGAATGATCTTCACGGCGGCAATGCTGGCAGCAAGCGCCATTCCCGCTTTTTCAGAGGGCGATGTTGCCAAGGGGGAGGCGGCCTTCAAGCGCTGTTCCGCCTGTCACGCCATCGGCGAGGGCGCGAAAAACAAGGTCGGCCCGCAGCTTAACGGGATCATCGGCCGCACTGCGGGCGGCGATCCGGACTATAATTACTCGAATGCGATGAAAAAAGCAGGCGGGGAAGGGCTGGTGTGGACACCGGAGGAACTGCGAGACTTTCTCAGCGCTCCCAAGAAGAAAATCCCCGGAAACAAGATGGCCTTGGCGGGCATCAGCAAACCGGAAGAACTGGATAATCTTATCGCCTATATCGAAAGCGCGTCTTCGAAACCAGCCGAATGACAGCACGCCGTTTATCGAACATCAAAACTCCTGCAGTTTTGAGACGATGACCACGACTTTACCCCAGCATATCCTGCGCGCCGAAGGCCTTGCCAACGAATTGCCAAGGCCTTCCGGCGTTGTCTTCGAGGATGGATTTGCGCTACTCAAACACCGGTTCTCAGGGGTCGGTCCGTCCTTCCTGCAGGCCCGACTTTTCGAAAGACCTGTCCTGATGGAAGCCCAGTTTGGCCAAGCCGTTTTTCACCTCCGGCGCGTTCATGAATAAATCCCAGATCAGGCCGCTGCGATAGTTTTCCATCATCGCAACAACAGGCCCTTGATTGATCGCCAGATGCGTTCCGGACACCCAGCCGGTTGAGGGCTGGAATGAATCCATGAGGCCAAAGCGGCCGATGAGTGCACCATTGTTCCATTGCAGAAAACGCAACGCCGCCTCGCGTGAGCGATGAGAAAAGAAGGGCATGCTGGAGAGGGCTGCCGTTGTCGCAATGATGCCGTCATCGTCGGTCGGAGAATTTACGACATAGCCCTTTGGCCCATCACACGCAGACAGACCCCACCCGGCCTCACTTGGGTAGCGCGTGCGGCAGTAGCGGTAATTGATCATGCAATGCGCGTGAACCTGCTCCAGATAGTCGTGACAATAAACATCGCCGAGACCGCGCGGATCGAGTGTGCAGAAGGAATAGTGCGACAGGAAAAGCGGTCCTCCATACGGCTGGCCAAGCGGCAGCCGAACACCGAGATACATCGATCCGTTCCGGATTTCGCCATCGCTTGCCCATCCGGAATGATAAGACTCCGCGCTGATTGCATGCGTCGTTGAACCCGCCGCGAGCACATAACAGACAAGGGCTTCGTTCCAGCCCACAATCGGCAAGTTTTTCGCCCATGCATACCGACGGCTCCAATGCCAGAACAGCGGCCCGGGCTTTCCCCTGGTAAACCAGCCCCATTCCACCGTCTCGACGATTTCATTTATGGACCGGCGTAAATCGATTTCGGAGGATGTCTGCGCGCCAAAAAACTGTCTGACGCAGATCAGCGCCTGAACCAGAAGAGCGGTTTCAACGAGATCTCCGCCGTCGTCGAATTTCGCGAAGGGTATCGTTCTTCCGCTGGACGCATCGATGAAGTGAGGGAAGGCGCCATGAAAACGCTTCACACTTGCCAGCGATCTCAACATCCGGCTCGCCCGGGCGATGGCTTCCTGTTCGGTTATCCAAGAACGGCGGACACCAACG
Organism: Rhizobium sp. Root491; assembly: GCF_001427205.1. Classification (NCBI taxonomy): domain Bacteria; kingdom Pseudomonadati; phylum Pseudomonadota; class Alphaproteobacteria; order Hyphomicrobiales; family Rhizobiaceae; genus Rhizobium; species Rhizobium sp. Root491. The sequence continues at coordinate 14,430 of NZ_LMFF01000016.1, read as the reverse complement.
ATGAGCGAAAGGAAACCAAACCCGATCCCGGAGACCGACGCGATCTCATGGATCGCAACACCATCGGATCGCATACGATCCCGCGGTAGGCCACTCTCCGGGTGGCTCCCGGACCAGAAATATTCAAAGGTATTGCGATGCAAACCATCAAGTTCAGCAGGTAATTTGTCCGTCAATTCCAACCTCAGCGACCAGCGGCAATCAGTCGGCAGATCGACTGCCAAGCCTTATCCGACTCTGTCACCATCTCCAAATTTCAAGCGGAGCGGTGAATCCCGGTAGCCGCAAAAATTCTCGGCTACCGCAGCATCTGCCTTATCGTCTCCACGATCTGCTCTTCGCAGTAGGGTTTCGTAAAGAAAGCCGTATCTGCCGCGATCATATGACCGGGATCTTCGAGATGGCCGGAAACCAGGATAACTTTGATAGGCGGCCACCTGTCACGAACAATGGCTGCCAGTTGCAGGCCGTCGACGCCGCGTGGCATATCGATATCAGTGAAGACAATTCGTATGTCTGCGCGTGCCTCAAGGATATTGACCGCCTCCGTAGCATCTGCCGCAGCAAGCGCTGTGTATCCTGCGGTTTCAACCAGATCCACGGCGGCAAGGCGTAGCAGCGGCTCATCCTCGACGACGAGTATGGTTGCCACATCGGCAGCATTCGAGGTCACGGTCATCATGACTGTCTCAAATGGGAAACCAGTCCCTGCATCGTTACCCGCAGGCCGTCAGGATCAAAATTTACCTCGACACCGCCTGTACCCATCAGACCAAGCTGGATGAGCTTCGATCCGAAACCTTTACCCGATGGAGCGGTCACCGGCGGGCCGTCCTGCTCCTTCCATTCCAGAACAAGCGCGTTCTCGCCGCCTGCATCTTCTATCGTCCATGAAATAACGACGGTTCCGGCATCAGAAGACCAGGCTCCATATTTCAAGGCGTTTGTGCCAAGCTCGTGCATCAGGAGAGCCAGCGATAGTGCAGTCCTGGGCCCGATTTCCATGTCGGTGCCCGATATGCGGTATCGCTCGGGAAGAGAAAGTTGGCGAAGCACGGAATCGATCACTGCCACCATGCGCGCCGACGACCAGTCCTGGTTCAGGAGAACCTCATGCGCATTGGAAAGCGCGCGCAATCTGCTCGTGAAGGCTTCGACAGGGGCTCTGTCGGTGACGGGGCGAAGCGTCTGTGTTGCAATCGCCTGAACCATGGCCATCGTGTTTTTGAGCCGGTGGCTGATCTCGTGATTGAGAACCTGCTGTTCCTGCTCGGCCCGAATCCTGGAGATCGCCTCACGCGTGCGGTCCGCTATCGCACGCACAAAATCACGCTCCTCGGACGAGAATTCATGCGGCTTGTCGTAGTGTACGAACATGACCCCCGCGAATGCACCTCTTTCGATGATTGGCACATTCACGAGGACGGAGATGCCTAATGAGTGTAGAAGCTCGGCTGAAGCGGAGGTTCTCGGATCTGTCGCCACATCGGGTATGATGACCGTCTCGCCGCGCTTCAAATCCTGGATGTAGGATCCGTAATTCCTGAAATGATGGAGCCCCGCGACGGTGAACATTCCCTCCGCACACCAGTCGGGAAGCATCTGCACCGTCTCGGCGATAGGGTCAACGATGCCGTAGCCCGCCCGCGTCGCGCCTCTCAGACTCCGTGCCAAAATCTCGGCGGCGGCAAATGCCACTTCCGCAACAGTATCCAGCTCGCGGATCTTTTCGCCGAGTTCCAGGAATGCAAGCTGCCTGTCCTCCGACAGTTTTTGAGCGGTGGCGTTGCGTGCGACCTTGATATATCCTGGGACCTTGGGCGACGAATGGTTGGACATCGGCCGGATCGTGCCGTCCAGAAAGATGCTGGAGCCATCGGCAGCGAGGTGCCATCGGCGGTCGGGTGCAACCCCTTCGGACGTGGCTCTGCTCACTTCAGCCGCAGGAACGCCGGCTGCCCGGTCCTCCTCAGTAAAAATCGACTCAAACGGCCGTCCGAGCATCTCGGCTTCCGACCAGCCAAATGTCTCCTGCGCTCCACCGAACCAGCTTGTAATGCGCTGGTCTTCATCGATCGTCATGATAATATAGTCTTTGGCGCCTTCGACGATCAGGCGAAGCTTCGTTTCGCTGTCGCGCAAAGCCTCCTGGGCTTGCATACGGTCAGTGACTTCAACAAACATGATGACGAACGTGTCTTCACCAGTGGCTTGAACATAGCCGTCAAACCACCGGTCCATCGAACCGATCTTGCGGGTGAAACGCTTGCTTTGTTGAGTCTCGACGGCCTCCACCACATCGGAAACCCACTCATTCTCGAATTCTGGAAAGAGTTCGCGCATGGTTCGACCAGGCACATTATCGCCTGGTAATCCAAGAAGAGTGCTCCATGCGGGATTGACCGTCTCGTATCGCCAATCGACAATCGTTCCGTCGACGTCACGGATCACCGAGCCTACGACGATGCCTTCCTCCAATTGCTGGAAAAGCGCACCCCAGCGTCGCTCGGAAAGGAAGGTCGCAATCTGGTTCGAGGCGACCCTTCCGATCTGGTTCAGTAACTGCAGCTCGCTTTCCGTCCATGTGCGTGGTTCTCCATCGATTGCTGCGAGCGCGCCGATCACCATGCCGTCAGGGAGGGTTACAGGCACTCCCATGTAGGAGATCACGCCCAGATCGGTTATGGCCAGATTATTTCTGACGAGATCATGAACCGTCGCATCCCCGATTATCAAAGGCTGTCTGTCGCGAACCACATGCTGACAGAATGAATGCGTGAGTGGCGTTTCCGCTGCTTCAGCCCATTTGGGTGGCAACCCGACATGAGCGATGAAAACCTGCCGGTGCTCGTCCAGAATGGAGATCAAAGCCACTGGGCATTTCAGGCCGGTTTTGACGACCTCGATAATATCCTGGAATTCGGGTGGGCTCTGGACATCAAGCAGCCCAGAGTTTCGAACTGCGTCAATGCGTTCCGACGGTGAATTCAAGGTCAATCCTTATCCGCACAGGGGCGGCGTTGGTCAAGCCGACAAGGCGGCAAGCAGTTTGGGCGAAACAACAAGGCTGGGAGGAGGGGTAGCGGAGCGCTCTGCGCCGATAACGATGCCTTCAATGAACTGCAAGGCATTTTGCAAACCGTTCATCGTGTAAGGTTTCTCGATCGCTCCAAGTGCGCCTGCAAAGTCCTCAGGTATTCTCTTCAGGTTACCCGAAACAAAAACATAGGGGATGGAGCTCGAGGAAAGATATCGGCCGACTTCTATGCCCGTTGGACCATCCAGCAATTGAATGTCTACAAATGCGAATTGCGGCAGTGCCTTATTGGCAAGCTCGATAGCTTCCTTGCTGTCGGCAGCGATCCCCACAATCTCGTGTCCGGCATCTTCCACTTCGCTTTCAAGTTCCATCGCCAGCAGAGCTTCGTCCTCTACGATCAAGATTTTCACAGGAGATCCTTTCAGTCTTTTACAGAAAGCGTGACACGAACATCCGAGAGGCAACCTTCAACCGTCCGAACTATCGTAGCACGCAATTGTTTTACGCATGCTTCCAGCATCTTTTTGCTAAAGGCTGCTTCTTCCTTGTCCACTTCGCCCGGCGTGACGGTATCGGCAACCCTGACAAGGAAGTGGCCGTTTAGGCGCTTGACCTCCAGGTGCAATTGCCCGCCACGGTCCTTCAATCCTCTGCGAATGGCGTCGCCGATGAGTTCGTTGATGATCAAGGCAAGGGGGGAAGCCTTGGTCGCCGGAACCACAACCTCGTGAAGATCGGTGGTGAGGATGATGTCGGTTCGCTTCAAGGCGCCGATCTTGTCGAGCATCAATGTATTGGCAAAATCCGCGACATCGAAATGCCCTACATCTTCATCGTTCAGAAGCTTGCGCTGAACGGTGCTGAGTGCTTCGACCCTGTTCAGCACAGACATCAATGTCCGCTCCACAACATCGTTATCAGTCATCCGCGCCTGAAGCTTCACGATCGAGGCTATTGTCAGGAGGTTGTTTTTTACGCGATGATCAACTTCGTGGACGAGGGTTGTTTTTGCCCGTAATGCCTCAGTCAAATCCGCCGTTCGCAGCGCCACCTCTCCCTCCGCGATGTGGCGGGCGCGAGCGAGTTCGGCTTCCTTGCTCTTGATATCGGTGAAGTCGAGTTGCGAGGCGAAAAAATAGATGACGGTTCCGGAAGCATCGCGAACAGGACTTACGAAGAGAGCATTCCAAAACTCTGATCCGTCCTTGCGATAATTAAGGATGTCGATCGCCAAATCCTGCTCGGCTGCGATTGCCTCACGCAGCTTCGTAACTGAGCCAGGATCCGTGTCTGGACCTTGGAGCAGACGACAATTTTGACCAACCAGCTCTTCGGCGGAATAGCCCGTCAATCTGCTGAAAGCAGCATTGCAGAAGATGATTGGATTGTCTTTCTGGAGCGGATTTGTGATGATCATGGGCATGCGGGTGGCCTTGAAGGCTGCCGCAAACGGATCTTCAGAAGCGTGGCTAGATACTAGACGCTCTCCAGCGTCTTGAGCATCCTGCCGGAGGAGATCATTATCTTTCATGCAAGGTCCTGAAGGTAACGGTCCCCTAAAATGTTTGAATGGGAATTTGGTTCCAACGACAAACTGAATTATTCCTGTTTTACGGGGTAGGGGATTCACCATCTTTTTGCATATTGTCCGTGAGCAGGTCTGCCGGCGTCCGATAGCCGAGAAATCGGCCTGATGACGTCAGTAGAACAAAAACGGGGCGGCCAACTGGCCGCCCCGCTTGATATTAGACTGGGTCGAAACCTCAAGCAGGCCGTTCTTCGCCCGCGTTCGGCCTCCAGGTGATCAGCTTTCTCTCGGCGACATCGAGAATGAGATCGATGACGAGAACAAAAATGGCGAGAATGATGATACCGGCGAAAACGCCGACCGCGTCGAAGTTACCTTCCGAACGGGCGATCAGGTAGCCGAGGCCTGCGGAAGACCCGAGATATTCGCCGATGATCGCGCCAACCACCGCAAATCCGACGGATGTGCGCAGCGACGACAGAATCCAGCTGGCTGCCGCCGGAAAATAAACATGACGCAAGAGATCAGAGCGCTTTGCACCGAGAATGCGCGTGTTGGAAAGCACGACGGGGTTTACTTCGCGCACACCTTGCATGGCGTTGAAGAACGTCACGAAGAAGACGAGGGTGACCGCAAGAGCGACCTTTGACCAGAGGCCAAGCCCCAGCCAAAGGACGAAAATTGGCGCGAGGACCACACGCGGGATGGCATTCACGGCCTTGATGAACGGGTCCAACACACGCGCCACAAAGGGACTGAGTCCCAGCCAGACACCGGCGCCGACGCCGAGACCTGTACCGATGAGGTAACCGAGAACCGTTTCACTCAAGGTGATACCGACATGTTTGTAAAAGCCGGCATCGGCAACCCAGGTGATGACCTGCTTGACGATGTCGATGGGTGCCGGGAAGAAGAAGCGGTCGATCGCCCCGGAGCTTACCCCGAGTTGCCACCCACCCAGGAGCACGACAAGAAGCACGATCTGGATGATGCGAACATTAACGGCTTGCATAGCTTTTCTCCACTTCGCCGCGCAAAGACGCCCATATATCGCGATATAGGGTCATGAATTTCGGATCGAGCTTGATTTCGGCCACGTTGCGGGGCCGTTCCAAATCAACCGGGAAGCTCTCGATAACCCGGCTCTTGGGGCCGGCGGCAAGGACGACAACCCGGTCTCCGAGTGCAATCGCCTCTTCGAGATCGTGCGTGATCATGACCACTGCACGGCGATCCTCTTGCCACAATCTCAGGAGTTCATTCTGCATGAGGTGGCGCGTGTGAATGTCGAGTGCGGAGAAGGGCTCGTCCATCAGGATGACCTTCGGCTCGGTGATAAGCGCCTGCGCCATCTGGACACGTTTGCGCTGTCCGCCTGAAAGTTGATGCGGAAAGCGCTCTTCAAACCCCTTCAGGCCAACTTTTTCCAGCCAGGCCAGAACTTTGGTACGGCGCTCATGTTCGGATACGCCGCGGAACAGCAGGCCAAGCTCGACATTCTGATAGGCCGTTTTCCAGGGAAGCAGCGCATCCTGCTGGAAGAGATATCCGATGTTGTTCTGCACGCCCTGCACGGCCGAGCCATCGATGGAGACCTTTCCCTGCGCCGGTTTCAGCAAACCCGCGATGGCATTGAGAATGGTGGACTTGCCGCATCCGGTTGGGCCGACAATCGAGAGAAACTCACCATCTCCAACTTTCAGGTTCACATCCTGGACCGCAACGAACGCGCCAAAGGCCATTGTTACGTTCTCGATTGCCACCATTGGCTGAAGATTGAGTTCCGCCACGGGTTCTAACTTTCTAATTGGCAAAGACATTGAAGACCCTCAGTTTACGCCCTTCGAAGCCGCAGCCTCGACGAACTTGTTGGTGTAGGTCGTGTTGAGATCGATCGTGGCCTTCGCGACCGCGTCGTTGAAGCTTTTCAAAACCGCCAACGGGGTTTCCAGATCGGCCTGGTTGAAGGTTCCATCTTCGGAGAAGATCGCCTTGGCGGCTTCGACGGCCTTGATGTAGGTCTGTTTGTCGCCGGACACGAAATCATCAGGAAGCTTTGCAACAATTTCCTCGGCCGAATGCTCCTTCATCCAATGCAGCGCCTTTACCGTGGCATTGGTAACCTTCTGGATCACCTCGGGATGTGCATCGATGTATTCCTGCGTCGCATACAAGACGGAGGTGGGGTAGATCCCGCCGTAGACGTCCTTGGCGCCCTGATCGCTACGGGCATCGATCAAGATCTTGCCAAGACCACGCTCAACCACGATCGTCGCAGCCGGATCGTAATTGACCAACAGGTCAATCTTGCCCTGCTGCAGAGCGGCAACAGCAGCAGCGCCGGAGCCAACGCCGATGATGGCGATGTCGTTGTCGCTCAGATTGTGCTGCTTCATGTAATAACGAATGAAGAAATCGGACGAAGACCCGGGCGAGGTGATCCCGACCTTTTTGCCCTTGATGGTTTCAGGTTTTGTCGGATCGAAGTCTGTATCGTTCTTTCCTGCGAGAACCAGCCCGGAATTGCGGGCAAGCTGAACGAAGCCAACCACGTGCTTGTTCTGGGACTGCATCTGGATCGTGTGATCGTAGAAACCGACGGCTACATCCGTGGACCCTGCGACGAGCGCCTGCAGGACTTTCGAACCGCCTTGGGCAAAGTTCTCGGTCGTCACCTCAAGGCCCTCGTCCTTGTAGAAGCCGAGGCTGGCCGCCACCGGAAAAGGCAGGTTGTTGAGGTTGTACGAACCAACACTCATTCTGACGGATTCTGCATTTGCCGACGCTGCCAGCGCACAGAGCGCCGCTGTTGCAAGCAAGTATTTACGCATGAGGGTCTCCTCCCAGTTTTGCTATGTTTTGAGCCAGTATGGCTTTGTCTAGGCTGCGTCTTCAATCGCAGCGTTTGGCTTGGCGAAGGCAAAGCCTTCGAAAAGTCTGCGGGCCGTTCTCACAAGCCCGGCTGTTATTGCTCCGTTTCGCATCTCAAGTTGCACGTCCAGCCGACCGGCGGGATGCTCGATGCAGATCTGGGTCGGAACAGATCGATTTCCCGCTTGTTCAAATGCCACGGAGCCTTCCGTGATCGCTGCGGTTGCTATGCCAACGGCGCCGGTCGTTGCCAGGGCAGGGTGGCACTCATTGGGCATGAAGTACCGGACAGACAGAGTGCCTCCCTTGCGGGCCGGCGCTACGATCACGGGTTTTGGTATGACCATATCCGTTACATCCCCCATCCCCATCAATTTGCCTGCCTGAATGCGTATGCGGGTCAATCGTTCGATGAGATCGCTATTGGAAGTCAGGGTCTGCGGATCTTCATATCCCGTGACGCCGAGGTCTCCCGCACGCATGAGGACCATCGGAATTGCGCAGTCTATCGCCGTCACATCTATTCCCTCAACCGTGTCGACAGGGTTTCCGGTCGGCAACAGTTTTCCGGTTTTCGCACCCGCCGCATCCACGAAAGTCAGGGCGATCGGTGCAGCCAGACCCGGAACGCCGTCGATGGATGCGTCTCCGAGATAAATTACTTCGCGACCACGCGTCGGCACCTTTGCCTCGATCAATTTTCCGGTGTTCACGTTGTGGATGCGAACCACGGTATCGCTTCCCCGAGCCTCTACAAGTCCAGCTTCGATCGCAAAGGGACCGACCGCGGCCAGCATATTTCCGCAATTGGGCGAATAGTCGACATACTGCCTGTCGGTACGAACCTGTGCGAACAGATAGTCGATGTCTGCACCTTCGACGGTGGAAGGACCTATGATCGCCACTTTCGAGGTGACCGGATTGCCGCCTCCAATCCCGTCTATCTGCAGCGGATGACCGGAACCCATGATGGACAAAAGTGCCGCATCCCGTTCCGCTCGATTACGCGGAAGGTCAGACGCCAGGAAGAACGGTCCACGAGATGTTCCGCCGCGCATCAGCACACAGGGTATCTTAAGCAGGTCGTTCATTTATCGCCTCAATCTTGCATTTGGTGGATCAATCCGCCTTGTTGTTGCAATATGAGCAAAAGAATCTAATCTGTTAAATGCAATGTTCGGAGGTATTATTGCAATATGAGCATCAATTGCGAAATTCTGGATCTAAGAGCATTTCAAGCAGTAGTTGAGCTTGAAAGTTTTCATAGGGCTGCCGACGCGTTGCATATTTCGCAACCGGCGCTTACCCGGCGCATCCAGAAACTGGAACAGGCCATTGGCGCGCCACTCCTGGAAAGGACCACACGCCACGTTGCCCCGACAGCGATGGGTCAGGAGGTAATGCCGCTTGTCCGGCGCATGCTGGAAGAGTTCGACGGATCGCTTTTTGCGATGAAAGATGGTGCACATCGGCGCGGCCTCATCACGATGGCCTGCGTTCCAACCGCAGCGTTTTATTTTCTACCCACCGTGATCAAAACATTTAGCAAGCAATATCCACATATTAGGCTGCGTATCAGAGACCTTACGGCAAACGAGGGGCTGCAGGCGGTTGCGCGGGGAGAGGTGGAGTTCGGGATAAACCTAATGGGTAATTCTGATCCAGACCTGGCATTCGAACCTCTCATCGATGACCCATTTGTGCTGGCGATGCGGAAAGACCACCCTCTGGCGGCTTTCGAAACTATCCAATGGAATCAACTGGAGCCTTACCCGCTGGTTGTCGTCGATCGCTCCAGCGGCAATAGAACGCTTCTGGATGGCGCACTCGCGCGGCACAATCTAAAGCTGAACTGGTTCTACGAGGTGACCCATCTCAATACGTCGCTTGGCTTGGTGGAGGCTGGGTTGGGGATTTCCGTGTTGCCGCGACTGGCTACCCCACAGGATGACCATCCTTTCCTCGTTACGCGGCCGATCGTTAATCCCGTGGTCTCCCGAACCATCGGTATCGTGCAAAGAAGAAGCAGTGCCTTATCTCCCGCAGCGGAGAAATTCGTGGAAATGCTGTTGAAGACCTGGAAAACGCCTTAGGGTTCACAATCGTGTAGCTCGCCGCGAAGGGCCCAGGTCTGACGTCACCTGGTGGAAGGTTGAGAAACGGGCGAGGGTGACGCCGTCTTCTCAGAGATGGTTGCGTCGTCACGCCGCCTTACCGGCTCTTCTAATGGCGGACCGCCTTGGCGTTCTGGGTCATAGATATGGGTTTTGCTGTTGCCATTTTGGCTGTTGAAGGAAACGGCGACGTGCGCCGCGCCGATTGACGTCAGCAAGCTCAATACTGATCAACCGTACAATGTAGATGTGGTTGAAGATCATAGCCTGCTTATCGACTGACAAGGCATACTCGCAGCAAGAGCGACGCAGCACCTTTAAATTATGAGACTTTTCAGTCCATGTATGATGAAACGCATTTGGTTTCGAGACGCGACACCAATCCATGAGAACATGCTCCATCAGTATCGCTTGAGGCAATAATGTGAGGCGGAAATTGAGTGGTGTTTTGTTTAGAGCGAAAGGATGCGTTACGCTTCGACTCAGCGCGATAACGCGACAACCAGATAAGGTTCAAAACGAGTTCTGAAGGTTGCCTAAAGGGTCATTTGGACTGAAAACGCAAGACATTTCAATCAGTACAAGTTCCATAATCTATCTTATGCGATTATCGTATGTAGCGGGGTACATTCTATTTTCAAGTGCGACATGCCAATGATTTCAATGGCTTCACTTTGGAGATTTTGGCATGTCCCGATGCTATACGCAGATCACCCTTGCCGATCGCCGCCGTCTTCATCATCTGGTGGCGGCAAAGGTTCCCGTCAACGAGATGGCGCGTCAGCTTGGCCGTCATCGCTCGACCATTTACCGTGAGATCAAGCGCAACACGTTTCATGACCGTGAACTGCCAGATTATGACGGCTACTACAGCACGGAAGCGCGGCCGCAAGCCCGGCCGGCGGACGGACTTCATAAACGACCAGGAGGTGATTGCCAAAAGGCAGAAGGCGCTGGCGCGGATGGAAGCGGCGGAATGAACTGGCGACGTTGAATGCCAGCGGTCTATTGCAGACGTCAGCGGCGCATGCGAGTTTCGCGTTATGAAAGACAAACAACAAACTTCTTCCGATCATACACAAATCCACCTTGCTCCAGACGAAGCTCTGGTTCTTTTTGAGCTTCTTTCTCGTTGGTGCAAAGAGAGCAGCGCTCCCACGCCAAGCGCGTCCTGTTTCGAGAGCCCTGCCGAATGCGCTGTGCTGCACGGACTGCTTGCCGGTCTCGAAAAGCAGCTGGTTGCACCCTTCAGGGCAGACTACCTTGACCTTGTAAAAGAGGCCCGTCGCCGTTTGCAGTCATCGTGGGATTATCCTGCACTTAGGGTTTGATCTCATACCCGGAATGCCTGTTGATTGCCAAGGCAGATTATGCACCCTGCTGAGGAAGCTAAAGCCGAATAGGCATTCGCTCACCCGCCCCCGCTCCTCCCTTGCAACCCGGCCCAGCCGGTCGGATTGGGGGCTGACCGTCGGTGCCTGTATCGCGTTTCTAAACAGCTGGCGAAGTCGCGCCTCTAACCAGCTTTGACATCGTATGTAGCAGCCAGATGAAGCTTTCTATGGTCTTGAGCGCCTCACCTTCATCAGCGCCGCCTAGACACTCTGTACCTCGCTTGAGCACAATAGAGAGCAAAGGATTTAGAGAAAGCACCTAGCCTTGAGTGGGCTTTGAACCCATGAAAGACATTGCTGACGAAATGCCCATGCTTTGGCTGATGCGGCAAAGATTTTGATGATCTGTCGGAACTGATGGGGATTAAATAGTGGCCAGCGGTGTTCTCACGGGTACGACCACGTACTCATGAAGGAGCCTGCGCCGTGAAGCACCTCTATTCCATCACGCTCGTTATTGCCACATTGGCCTGCACGCCTGTATCTGCAAGCCCGTTTTCGTCGGCCGCCGGACGTTACCGTATCGATCCCGCCTCGCACATCGGGTTTTCGATTGCACAGGTTGCCGGTCCGGGCATCAACGGCACTATTCCCGATATATCCGGCCGCTTCGATATCGATCCGGACCAACCGTCCAAGTCCTATGTGGAAATCAGCTTGAACCCTTCCAGCGTGAAGACTGGCCAGGAACGGGTGGAAAATTTCCTGCGGTCCAGCGCGGTTTTCAACATCGCCGCCTATCCGCAGATCGTGTTTCGCTCCAACCGCGTTACGCAGGACGGGCCGCGCAGCGCGATCGTTGAAGGCGTGCTCACGGCCCGAGGCGTCTCCAGAGCCGAGACGTTTCACGCAACATTCGTTGAGCAGCAAAAGGGTTCTGTCACCTTCCATGTCACCGGAAATATCCCTCGCCTGCCCTATGGCATGGGCGTTGGCGTGCCGCTCTATTCGAACACGGTTGCCTTCGACATAGATTTGAAGGGCGTCAGATAAAAACGACGGAACGTCAAAAAAATCGGCGGGACGGGATTAATGGCCGCTGGCCGGTGTTCTGTCTTGTATCGGACATGGTGTCCGCACCGTTACCTCTCAAAGGACGATCTCATGCGTGAACATCATTTCATTCTGGCAGGCGCTCTCGCGCTCGCCTCCACTGCCGCGCTTGCCGAACCATATGCCGGTGGCGCGGTGGTTGAAACGGCGACGGCAAAGGGCACGATCCTGACTGACGCCAAGGGCATGACCCTTTATACGTTCGACAATGATGGCGATGGCTCGTCAGCCTGCTATGACGGCTGCGCGAAGAAATGGCCGCCGCTTGCGGCTGCCAAAACCGACAAGGCGGATGGCGACTACAGACCACTCGCTCGCAGGGATGGCACGATGCAGTGGTCGCATGATGGAAAGCCGCTGTATCATTGGCAGATGGACAAGAAGCCCGGCGACGTCACAGGTGATGGTGTTGGTGGCGTCTGGCACGTTGCCAAGGAATAGCACCCATGCCTGATTTTCTTGACGAGATCACAAGTTGCATACCGGCGCTTCGACGTTACGCGAATGCGCTCACGCACGACCGTGACACGGCTGACGATCTCGTTCAGGACTGCCTGGAAAGAGCCATCCGCAAAAAGGCGCTGTGGCGGCCGCAGGGGCCGTTACGTCCATGGTTGTACCGTGTGCTTGTCAACATTTACCGCAACAATCTGCGCGGCAGAAACCGCCGGCCCTCGCAAATCCCGATTGATGATGTTGCCGAACAGATGTTTGTGCCGGCGCCGCAGACGGGCCGGATCGCGCTTGCCGAAATGGCCCGTGCCATCGAAAAACTGTCAGGCGAGCACCGTGAGGCCCTCCTCCTCGTCGTCGTCGAAGGTCTGAGTTATGCGGAAGCGGCAAAGGTTCTGGAAATTCCGTTGGGCACTTTGATGTCCCGTCTGGGGCGCGCCCGAACAGCCTTGGCCCGCATGACCCAGGAAGACCAGCCAAATCTCAAGGTGATAAAATGACTGGCAACGAGCCGCAGATAACCGAAGCCGATCTGATATCCTATGTCGACGGGCAGCTCGAAGACCAGCGACGTGATGCCGTTCGCTCACACCTCGCCTCCAATCCGGCCGATGCGCGCAAGGTCGAGATATGGCAGCGGCAGAATGCGACACTTACGGCTCTCTATCGCCCTGCTGATGTCGATGTTTTACCCGAGCGCCTCGATGTTTATCGGATGGAGCGGCGCTTGCGATCGGAGCGTGCAAATTGGCGCAATCTGGCAGCGGCATCCGTTCTCGTTCTGGCAGTTGGACTGACAGGTGGCTGGTTCGGGCGCGGACTTGTGTCGGAGGTCGAGGCACCTGCCCATTCCATCGTGGCGGATGCGACACAGGCGCATAAGTTGTTTGCAAGCGAGGTTCTGCACCCTGTCGAAGTTCGGGCTGATGCCGAGAACGGTTCCAGCCTGCCGAAATGGCTGTCAAAACGGCTCGACCGTAAACTGAACGTGCCGGACCTCACCCACCATGGCTTGTCCCTTGTCGGCGGCCGGGTGCTGCCCAGTTCCGAAGGCGCCGCAGCTCAACTGATGTATGAAGACAAAAGTGGGCAGCGTGTCACTCTTTACATCGTGGCTGCGGCTGAAACGAGCGATACCGCCATGCGGCGCTCCAATGTCGACGCGCTGGAAACAGTGTCCTGGGATGACGAAACAATCCGCTGCGCCCTGGTCGGCAGCCTGCCGTCCGACCGCATGGACGCTATTGCCAAAGACACCTATCAACAGCTGAGTTAGCCGATGCAATATCTCAAGGGTCATTCCGATAGAGCGACGAGAGGCGTAAGGAGATGGCGAAACACGTCCGCCTCCTTTGGTTTGGTGGCGATCGTTTTCCATTGGACGATCGCGCTCCTATTCCTCGCGCAGCTTGCGCTGGGATATTTTTTGAGCCGCGACATCGATCCGGTGCTTCAGTTCAATCTTTTTCAGTATCACAAGTCGATTGGGTTTCTGGTTCTGGCCCTCGCCGCCCCCCGCTTCATCTGGTCGGTTTTCAGCAGGAAACCGCGGGCTCTGGATGGTGGAGGGATGGCTTCGAGGTTGGCCGCACGGTCGGCTCACGCCGCACTGCTGTTCCTTACTCTCGCCGTTCCCCTTGCCGGTTGGGCCGTCGCGTCGACGTCTCCTCTGCAGATCCCCAGTTATGTCTTTGATCTTGTCGTCGTGCCAGGACTACCCATGGCGATCTCCGACCAAGCCGAGGCCTTCTGGACTGAGGTTCACGCCACTCTGGCCTATCTTGCCGCAGTTATCGTCGTTCTTCATGTGGCAGCAGCGCTGTGGCACCATTTCGTCCGCAAAGATCCAACGCTTCGGCGCATGATCACTTTCAGGGCTGTAGCGCGGCAATCAGGATGAGACGCTGGCGACAATCTGGATGAGATTCTTAGGTCGCGGTCGAGATCAAGTTATCACGCTGATTGTCGCTGACAAGT
>NZ_LMFF01000015.1:0-374658 GCF_001427205.1 Rhizobium sp. Root491 | reverse complement strand
ATTACTCGACGATAGAAGCGACGATGCCGGCGCCGACGGTACGGCCGCCTTCGCGGATAGCGAAGCGCAGCTTTTCTTCCATCGCGATCGGAACGATCAGCTCGACTTCAACAGTGACGTTGTCGCCAGGCATAACCATTTCCGTGCCTTCTGGAAGCGAAACGATACCGGTAACGTCAGTCGTACGGAAGTAGAACTGCGGACGGTAGTTCGTGAAGAACGGCGTATGACGGCCGCCTTCTTCCTTCGTCAGGATGTAGGCTTCTGCCATGAACTTCTTGTGCGGCTTGACCGAACCCGGCTTGCACAGGATCTGACCACGCTCAACGCCGTCACGGGTAACGCCGCGAACGAGAGCACCGATGTTGTCGCCAGCCTGGCCCTGGTCGAGCAGCTTGCGGAACATTTCAACGCCGGTAACCGTCGTCTTCGACGTCGGACGAATGCCGACGATTTCGACTTCTTCACCAACCTTGACGATACCGCGCTCAACGCGACCCGTCACAACCGTACCACGGCCCGAGATCGAGAACACGTCTTCGATCGGCATCAGGAACGGCTGGTCGATCGGACGCTCAGGCGTCGGGATGTAGGCGTCAACAGCAGCCATCAGCTCGCGGATTGCGTCTTCACCGATCTTCTTGTCCGAATCTTCAAGAGCAGCAAGTGCCGAACCCTTGACGATCGGGATATCGTCGCCCGGAAAGTCGTAGGACGACAGAAGTTCGCGAACTTCCAGTTCGACGAGCTCGAGAAGCTCGGCGTCGTCAACCTGGTCAACCTTGTTGAGGAACACGACGATCGCCGGAACGCCAACCTGGCGAGCAAGCAGGATGTGCTCGCGCGTCTGCGGCATCGGGCCGTCAGCTGCAGAGCAAACCAGGATCGCGCCGTCCATCTGGGCAGCACCGGTGATCATGTTCTTCACGTAGTCGGCGTGGCCGGGGCAGTCGACGTGTGCGTAGTGACGGTTCGGCGTTTCGTATTCGACGTGCGCCGTCGAGATCGTGATGCCGCGAGCCTTTTCTTCAGGAGCAGCGTCGATCTGGTCGTACGCCTTGAACTCGCCGAAATACTTCGTGATCGCAGCAGTCAACGACGTCTTGCCGTGGTCGACGTGACCGATCGTGCCAATGTTGACGTGCGGCTTATTGCGCTCAAACTTGCTCTTTGCCATTGTGATCGCAGCAGTCAACGACGTCTTGCCGTGGTCGACGTGACCGATCGTGCCAATGTTGACGTGCGGCTTATTGCGCTCAAACTTGCTCTTTGCCATGTGAATTGCTTCCTGTGAACGTGAAGTAGTTTTCCCGGCGAACCGGTTTGGTGTCGCCGTTTAAGGCTTTGTAAGCGAATGCGCAAGACTTAATTGTCAAAGCACGGTCGCGCACGCCTAAGGCGCGCCTCAAGGTGCATATATGGTGCGTTCCGCGCGATATTCAAAGCTGGCTCAGCCTTCCCACGCGACGGCCAGACGGGACGCACGGACGGGACCCTGCCTGCACCCCTCTTCGCACAATCGGATCGTTAAATAAGCTTTTTCTTTATCACAACTTCTTTACCTGGACCCTCATCATGGCTTAAGGAAATTTCATCTCCGGGGGGAGACGGGCGAGCGGGACGATGCGCCCAGGCGCAAAACCTCTATGCCACATATTGATCAGCCGCGCTCTCCGGCGCGAAATTACATCCGTTTCAGGACCGCTCAATGGAAATCTTCACAGCCGCCGGCTTCACGGCATTCATGCAAGTCATTGCGATCGATCTCGTTCTCGCAGGCGACAATGCCATCGTCATCGGCCTTGCCGCCGCCGGTCTTCCCGCCCATCTTCGCCGCAAGGCGATCCTGGTCGGCATCATCGCCGCCACCGTATTGCGCATCGGCTTTGCCGCCGTCACCGTGCAGCTTCTCTCCATTGTCGGGCTGCAACTATTCGGCGGGCTTCTGCTTGCCTGGGTGTGCTGGAAGATGTGGTCCGAACTGCGCGAAGCCGCAGGCTCCATCGAAGACGAGGTGACGGACGAAGAGGCTGACCTGACCAAAGGTCACAAGACCTTCTTTCAGGCCGCAACCCAGATCGTCATCGCCGATGTGTCCATGTCGCTGGACAACGTGCTTGCCGTCGCCGGTGCCGCGCAGGACCATGTCACGGTGCTGATCATCGGTCTCGTCGTCTCGATCGCCCTCATGGGACTGGCCGCCAATTTCGTCGCCAAGTTGCTGCACCGCTACCGCTGGATTTCGTATCTTGGCCTGATGGTCATCATCTATGTGGCGCTCAACATGCTGTATCACGGCGTGATCGAAGTCCTGCCCTACATCAAGCCTTATTTCGGCTGAGACTGGCAGTCACATATTCGTCCCGAAAGGCCTGGAAACGAGAGTTTCCGGGCCTTTTCTTTTCATACCCACACAAATGCACCCTTGCCTGCACAGCATTGCAAGCGCACGCGCAGGTGAAATCGGCGCACAGGGGAATCGGTCTCCGCATCCGCTGCAACATTCGGATAAGACAGGGAAATCGTGATTTTTTGCCTATGGATTTTGGCAATTGAGGTCAGCCACGGGCAAGCCTAGTGAGCTAGTTAATAAGTCATAAAAATAAAAAGAAAGGTAAAGCTGCCGATGGCTTATGACTGGACCGGCGGTCGCACCCGCCGCCTTCGCAGGATGAAGCTGGGCGCTGTTGCAAGCTCACTAATCCTGCTGGCGCTCTTAACAGCGCTCGTTCTAGGCTGAACGCGCTGCGCGCAATTCAACGCTGACCGGCGGCATGGCAAGGTTTCCCAAAACCGCCCTGCCGCCGCTCCTTCGGGGGCAACGTCCATTCTTTGTTGGCAAGATTTGCCGAATATCAGCCGCGAAGGCATGTCGTGGTTATGCCGCCAAACATATGCATTCAAGCGGGTTCATTTCGGCTCTGAAGCTGCGGCAAGACCTATCGAAACAGCCAATAAATGACGCCAAGCACCAACATCCACATCAGTAGTGATATGGCGAGTACGGCGAGGTAGTTTCGAAATCGTCTGGTCATCCGCCCACATTGCCGGCCAGCCGCCACGGGACAGCCGTAACCGTTTGATTGCTGGATGCGGATCAAGCCGCAAGATCAACTCTTTCTATCAAGATGCTGAATCGCAAACCATTCGCAGATTTTACCCGCCCGAAACCGGGGTTGCCTGACCATGTGAATATCAAGCCGCCGGTAAGCGTGAAAACGCTGGGCCACGCTCGCCGCAGGATTTGCAGGGCACAGGAAAAACCGCACGTCGTTCTGGACGTGGCTCAGACACGCTCCGGTCAACCGAATCGACAAATTAAGTCCTTCGGTATGAAGTCTGATGGCGCGTCATTGCTGGGGCAACGGCGATCAGCCGCCGCCCCAAAAAGCGCGTCAGCTCTTCAAAGCCGTATTGCACAGGCTCCAGTAACCGCCACCCTTCTGAATCCACTTGAGATCGCCGAGCGTGCCGTCATCCTTGTTCTTACGATAAGAATCGACGCAGGTCTTCAGGCGGGCCTTGCCAGGAGTCTCGCTTGAATATTTCTTATCGACAGCACTCGGAAATACGACGCTCTTCGGAGCCTTTATCGTCGCCTTTTCGGGTTCTTTGTCGGTGGTAGCCGCAACTTGCTTGTCGTCGGCAGCGCTTTCGGCAGCAGCATCGCTACCGCAGAACTTGGCGCGATAGTCGTTCCACTTGACGTCCTTCGCCGACCCGTCGGCTTTCGCCGCCTGGTATTTCACGCTGCACTCTTTCATGGTGAGCGCCGCTGCGG
Organism: Rhizobium sp. Root491; assembly: GCF_001427205.1. Classification (NCBI taxonomy): domain Bacteria; kingdom Pseudomonadati; phylum Pseudomonadota; class Alphaproteobacteria; order Hyphomicrobiales; family Rhizobiaceae; genus Rhizobium; species Rhizobium sp. Root491. The sequence continues at coordinate 370,877 of NZ_LMFF01000015.1, read as the reverse complement.
GGGAGACAAACGCCGCCGATGCGAGCAGCGCTAAGGATGAGAGAATTACAACCCTGTTGATCATCGAAGACTCCCGTGTGCATGATTGCCGGCAGACTATCCGACCGGACTTTCCGCTTGTCAACGAGCAGTGCAACAAGCACTGAAAGTCGAATTGGCGGGGAGCAAAATGTGCTCATCGGGCGTGGCGTTTTCGCGGTGAGGACGGCATCACACAGTGACCATCGATATCCACAATCAGCCCGCCGCCGGGGGCATCGCCGCCTTGCCACGCGAACGACGGCAAGCACCGCACAACGAATCACGTATTCGTGTGACGTCAACCCTGCGTCGGAACGAAATTCCTTAATTTTCGTTAGCATCTCGAACGAATAACGAGGATTTATCGATGTTGAGGATGCCGAAGACTATCTCCGCGCTCGCTCTTGGCGTCGCAATATCTACCGCTTTTACCGTGCCCGCCAGTGCGCTGAGCCTCATACAGCCGGCCTACGAACAGCAGGAGCAGGCGCAGAATTCCGACGGTCGCGGCTATCCCGCATCCGCCTTTGCCGCGGGCAAGGGTGAAGAGGCGTCATCCAATGGTTACGCCCTCTCACAATCGGAAATAAACCACGTAAAATGGTGTGCAGCGCGTTACGCATCATACCATCCAACCGACAACAGCTATATGGCAGCCGCCGGCATACGGACGCAATGTCGTTCACCGGATTGATTCAGCCGTGCCCCAGCGCACCGCGTCCCAGCCAATAAGATAAAATTTACTTTAAATTCTATTGACCTGAACCTTTATCCGGGTTGGCCGTTTGAAGCGCGTGCCAGCGAGGAAACGCGATGATGTGGAATCTTGAAAAACTTGAGCAAGAGCGACTTGATCTGATCGAGGTCATTACTGCCCTGCGCCACACTGAACGCCTGTCGACAGCGGATCGCACCTCGATCTTTGAGAAAATTACGGCGCATATGGTGAGGTTAAGCGAGCTCGACGCAGAGAAAATGCGGATTCAGTCGGCCTTGGAGGCGAGCTGAAAACAGCCAGCGCTGATTGGAGGCTGCACATCGGCGCGGGGCAAAGATTATCGATCTTATTAAGAAGTTTTGGAGCGGGTAGCGGGAATCGAACCCGCGTATTCAGCTTGGAAGGCTGCTGCTCTACCATTGAGCTATACCCGCGGTGGTGATTTTGATCCTGCGCAGAATGGTGGAGGGAGTTGGATTTGAACCAACGTAGGCGTAGCCAACGGATTTACAGTCCGTCCCCTTTAACCACTCGGGCATCCCTCCAGCTATCTGCTAGGATCGAGCAACCAAGCTCTTCAGATTTCTCTCCGGCGAAGCGCCGTTGCGTCGTCTGTGGCGCGTATATGACGGCCTCGTTCGCTTCTGTCAACACGCCGTTTCACGAATTTTCGGGAAAAAATTCAAACCTCTTTGCAGGCCTGTGGATTATCGCGGGGGCTGGTGTGCGTCGCGTCCCGGAGATATAAGGCGCCATGAGCAAAGACGATCCAAACGACAAATCCACCCGCGACACGCACTACGCCACCCTGCGCCGTGCCGTGCGCGATGCCAAACGCGAGAGGGGCGAAATTCCGACCCCGCAGCAGCCGAAGCGCCGGAATCGTGGCGCGGAAGACTGGAAGCCGCCGCAGCTTGCGCCGGATCAGGTCCATCTTTACGGCCTGCATACCGTGCGTGCGGCGCTTTCCAATCCCGAACGGCAACTCATCAAGCTGTCGGTTACCCTGAATGCCTTTGCGCGTCTGGATATCGGCGAAGCGGATGCGCAGCCCTTCCCGGTAGAGATTGTCTCGCCGCAGGATATCGACAAGGTGCTCGGCCCCGAGGCGATCCATCAAGGCGTGATGCTGGAAACCAGGCCGCTTCCGGTCAAGAAACTCGACGCGCTGAAGAAAAGCCCGTTGATCCTCGTGCTCGATCAGGTTACCGACCCGCACAATGTCGGCGCCATCATGCGCTCGGCGGTCGCCTTCAACGCCGGCGCCGTCATCACCACCATTCGCCATAGCCCGACGGAGTCAGGCGTGCTTGCGAAGTCTGCGTCCGGCGCACTGGAACTCATTCCCTATATCCAGATCACCAACCTTGCCGATACATTGGGCGAGCTGCACAAGCTTGGCTTCTTCTCGGTCGGTCTGGATTCGGAAGGCCCCGCCCCCATCGAGCAAACCTTCACCGGCGCAAAGATCGCCCTGGTGCTGGGAGCCGAAGGCAAGGGTCTGCGCCAGAAGACCCGCGAAACCGTTTCGGCGCTCGCCCGTCTCGATATGCCGGGCGAGATCAAATCGCTCAACGTATCGAATGCGGCAGCCATCGCCCTTTATGCAACGCAGCAATTTCTGGGCAAAGCGTCGTCCTGACGCTTACCCTTCCTTGCGAAATCACAAAGCGCAACGCATGCTGCGCCTTTGACATTCGCAAGGAGCAAATCTCGACATGACCGACCTGCCCATCAAACCGACCGGCGAGCTGACGCTGCGGACGCTCGCAATGCCGGCCGACGCCAATCCGGCCGGTGATATTTTCGGCGGCTGGGTCATGTCCCAGATGGACTTGGCCAGCGGCATCCGCGCGGCGGAGCGGTCCCGCTGTCGCGTGGTCACTGCGGCGGTCAAGGAAATGGCTTTCGAGTTGCCGGTGAAGATCGGCGACACGCTGTCCATCTACACCGATATCGCCCGGCTCGGCCGCACCTCCATCACGCTGACGGTCGAGGCCTGGGCGCAGCGCTCCCGTTACGACAAGCTGGAAAAAGTCACCGCCGGAACCTTTATCATGGTGGCGATGGACGAAAACGGGCAGCCGACGCCCATCCCTCCGACGGAGTAGGGTGCGATGGAGGCCGCCGTCAACGCCGCGGAAGCCTATGCGCATATCCGCGCCGTCATGGGCATGGTGGTCGGCCTCAGCCTCGCCCGCTTGCTGACCGGCCTTGCCGGTTTCGTGCAGCATCCCAAGAAGGAGCGCATCTATCCCCTGCATATCGGCTGGGTGGCGTTCCTGTTTCTGATGCTCGTGCATTTCTGGTGGTGGGAACACCGGCTTTCCGCCACCAGCCACGTCCTCGGCTTCGGCGCGTTCCTGTTCCTGATCTTGTTCTGCTCGCTGTTCTATTTCCTGTGCGTGTTGCTGTTCCCCTCAGACATGAAGGAATACAAGGGATACGAGGACTATTTCTTTTCCCGTAAAAGCTGGTTCTTTGCGTTTCTAGCCGCACTTTTCGTCACGGATATCGGCGATACGCTGCTGAAGGGACAGGACTACCTCTCCTCGCTGGGCGCTGAATATCTCATCCGCACAGCTATTTACGTTGTTCTGTTCACACTGGCGGCTTTCATCGGCAACCGACGCTTTCACAAGTTTCTCATCATTTTCGCCCTGATTTATCAGGTAGTCTGGATATTCCGGACCTACGACCTGCTGGCCTGAACATTCCCATCCCGACGCCGGGTGATAATTGAAAACAGGCCTCGTCTTTCGCCATCGTGTCGCGGTGACACGGCCCGATAAATATGGCATTTCGCTGCAATGGGATTCATTCGCAGGATAATGCAGGACAGAAGTTCGGCTGGCGCCATCGCCACGCTGGCGGTCCTGCTTTTTCTCCTGCAAGGGCTCGTGAATGGCCTGACCAGCGGCAGTATGGCCTCAGCCGCGCTGGCGACCGGTGAGATCATCTGTTCCAGCCACATGCCCGAAGGCGGTTCGGGAAAACCGAACCCGGCCTCCAACCCTGCGGGCAAGCTCGCCGACAATTGCTGCGCCACGCTCTGCCGTCTGGCCTCCGCTACCATCGCCGCTCTTCCCGTTACTCCCGTGGAGCCTGCGGACGGGATCGTCCGGGTCGTCGAAGTCGACTTTCTCGACCGCGACACGGTATTGCCGCCGCCGCCACCCAATCTGGAATCGCGCCCACGCGCACCGCCTCCCTCTCTGCAAATGTAAAGAGCGATCCGGCCCTGCCGGAAAATCAACTTTTCTGCGGAGACATCCATGTCCGTTACGACCTCTTTCGAGGGCGAGCGCGCGCCTGCGCAATCCTCGTCCGTCAACCTGTACCGCGCCGTATGGCGCTGGCACTTCTACGCTGGCCTTTTTGTACTGCCCTTTCTGATATCGCTGGCCGTCACCGGTGCGCTCTATCTGTTCCGGGACGAATTCGACAATCTCATTCATTCGGACCTGAAGCGCATCGAAGTGGCGCAGAACGTGCCGAAAGCACTCCCCTCCGATATTCTCGCCGCAGCCGTTGCGGCAGTTCCCGGCACTGCTGTGAAATACACCACGCCAGGCGATCCGGGTGCCTCGACGGAAATTACCGTCAGTACGGCCGAGGGGAAACGCGCCGTCTACGTCAACACCTATACCGGGCAGGTTGCCGGTTCACTGCCAGATCGCGGCACCATCATGTGGACGATCCGCTACATCCACAGCCTGAAATATTTCGGCACCTATACCCGCTATCTGATCGAGATCGCCGCCGGCTGGTCCATCCTGCTCGTCGCCACCGGCATCTATCTGTGGTGGCCTAGGAAGCAGAGCGGCGGTGTCTTGACCGTGCGCGGCACGCCGAAAAAACGCGTCTTCTGGCGCGATACCCATGCCGTCACCGGCATTTTCGTCGGCTTTTTCATCGTATTTCTAGCAGTCACCGGAATGCCCTGGTCGGGCGTGTGGGGCGCCAAGGTCAACGAATGGGCAAACGGCAGCAATTTCGGATATCCGGCAGGCGTGCGGACCGATGTTCCAATGTCCGGCGAGCATCTCGATCACATGGCCAAGACCAGCTGGTCGCTGGAGCAGGCGAAAGTACCGGAATCCACCGCATCCGCCACCGGGCAACCAATCGGCATAGATGCAGCCATCGCGCGTTTCGACGGGCTCGGTCTTGCCACTGGTTATACCGTCGTGCTGCCGACCAGATCGACAGGCGTCTATAGCGGCTCCGTCTATCCCGACGACCTTTCAAAGCAGCGCGTCGTCCATCTCGATCAATATAGCGGCAAACCGCTGATCGACATGAGCTATGCCGACTACGGTCCGCTTGGAAAGGCGCTGGAATGGGGGATCAACGTGCATATGGGCCAGCAATTCGGCCTCGCCAACCAGATCGTGTTGCTGGCAGCCTGTGTCGGCATCGTCCTGCTTGCCGTTTCCGCCGGCATCATGTGGTGGAAACGACGCCCCAGAGGTTCGCTCGGCGTGCCACCATTGCCGCAGGATAAACGCGTCTTGCGCGGCCTGCTGGCGCTGCTCGCCATCGGTGGCATCCTGTTCCCGCTGGTTGGCGCAAGCCTGCTGGTGATGCTTGTTCTGGATCTGATCGTGCAGTCCCGCGAAAAGCAACGCGCTGCCTGACAAAAAACACGGCCGGAAGATATCCCCCGGCCGTGTCCTTCTGAATTCCGGGCGGTTGGCAGAAGCTCGGCCTTAGAGCACGTCCTGTTTAAACAGAATCGTTTGACGTGCTCTAACTGTTTGTTTCTACGAATTTTCCAGACGTAAAACCGCTACGCACTTTTACTGGAAATGCTCTAGAACATCGTATTCTTGTTTGCAGCCTTTTCCGGAACCGGCTGGATCACGTCCCAATGTTCGGTGATCTTGCCGTCGGTGACCCTGAAAATATCGACGATGGCGGCTCCGCGAGCACCCTCTTTATCGGTGGAATGGATGTGCAGATAAACCAGATCGCCATCCGTGGCGCTGCGCACGATCCGGGATTTCGCCTGCGGGTTTTCCTTGAAGAAGCCGGTGAAATAGTCGACGAATGGCTTCTTGCCATCAGGCACCATCGGATTGTGCTGTTTGTAGCTGTCGACGATGACGGCAGCGCCCTTCGCCACCTCGTGCTTGTTGAAGACGGTGTCGTAAAAATCGATCACCAGCTTGCGGTTGGCTTCTTCTTGAACCAGATCGCGCTTGGCGGTTTCCGCCAGAACGGGCGCAGCCATCAGCGCGGGCGCGAGGGCAAGAGCAGCGATGGCAAGACGACGTGTCATGAAATTCATGGATGAGACCTCTCAGTAACCGACGGTGAAACGCTGGCGGGAATGCTGCGGCTTTTCGATTTCATCGACAAGCGCGATGGCGTAGTCTTCAAAGGAAATGCGGCTACCAGCTTCGTTGCTCAAAAGGCTGTCCTTGCCGATACGGAATTTGCCCGTTCTTTCCCCCGGCACAAATTCGGCCGACGGCGACAGGAAAGTCCAGTCGAGCTGCTTTTCCCCTTTCAGACGGTCCAGAAACTCCGCTCCCTTGGTCGCCTCGGCCTTGTAGGCGGCCGGGAAGTCCGGCAGGTCAACCACGCGCTGGCCCGGCGCAATTTCAAGGCTGCCGGCGCCACCCACGACGAGATAACGGGAAACGCCCGAGGCACGGACGGCCTCGATCAGCGTCACCGGATCGCTCGCAGTGAAGTGCACGGCGCTGATCACGGCATCGTGACCCTTAAGCAGTTCCGAAAGCCCTGCCTGATCGAAGACATCGCCCTTTTTTGCCACTACGTTCGGCAGGCTGGCGATCTTTTCAGGATTGCGGGCGATCGCCGTCACCTGGTGCCCCCGGTCGGAAAGTTCCTTCAGAATACGGGATCCGGCATTGCCGGAGGCTCCGATGAGCGCGATTTTAGCCATGGCTTTTTCCTTTATAGGCATCGTTGTAGGTCTAGATAATAGACCGCTAGGGGAAGCTATGATATCGCAGCCCCGGCTGCAAGAAGTCAGCCGACGCTGATCAGGTCACACGGCGATGACCTGAAAGGGCACGAAAATGGAAAGAGCAGGGAAAATGCCGGATACGCAAACCAAGGAAATCTTCGCCTTCGACCAGCCCTGCCCCATCCGCGACGTGCTGGATCGCATCGGCGATCAATGGAGCCTGCTGGTTCTGGAAGCGCTTCAGGGCGGGGTGCTGCGTTTCAACGAACTGAACCGCAAGATCGACGATATTTCCAAGCAGATGTTGTCACGCACGCTGAAACGGCTGGAGGAAGACGGTTTCATTCGCCGCACGCTCTATGCGCAGGTGCCGCCGCGCGTGGAATACGAACTGACCAATCTCGGCCGTTCGTTTCTGGTGCCGATGCAATTGCTGGTGCAGTGGGCGGACGAGAACCACGTCCGCATTTGTACGGCACGGTTGGACTATGCCAATGGTGGAACGGGATCGTAACACCGTTCCTCGTGCCGTGGCGAAACCTGTCCGCCACGGCAATAGAAAGGCCCTGTGGCGATCAGGAGCGGAAGATGAAGGAAGCGCCGAAAGCGATGAGCGCAAAACCGATCACGTGGTTGATCGTGATGCTTTCCTTCAGCCAGAAGACCGAGAACAGCGCAAAGACCGCAAGCGTGATAACTTCCTGAATGGTCTTGAGCTGCGCGGTCGAATAGACCTCCGATCCCATGCGGTTCGCGGGGACTGCGAGCATGTATTCGAAGAAAGCGATGCCCCAGCTTGCGACAATCGCAAGGAAGAGTGCGCTGCCCTTGTGCTTGAGATGCCCATACCAGGCGAAAGTCATGAAAACATTGGAGACGATGAGCATCAGGACAGGCCAGATGTGGGCAGGGCTGATCGAGAACGGCATGATTGTTCCTGAATGAAGAAGGGAGGGATGTCACGAAAGGCAGTTTGAAAACGCAACCGTCATTTTTGTCTTTGCTTTAACTTACCGCCGTATGAAACGGAACCGGATTCTATCAAAGCGTATTCGGCCGCTATGCAACGTATCCGGCCAAATTTTGTTCCCCGCGCTTCGTTTCCTTTTTGTACTCATTTTTTCTTGGCCTCCCCTTCCCTTTGCGCGTGACTCCCTCCATATTTCGCGCATGGCCAGATCACCCAAAAATTCCAAACCCTCGAATTCCGGCTTCGAGGAAGCTCCGCAATCGTCGTTCGAAGGCGCGCCGCTCAGCGGCAGCGTTGCCGATTGGGTAAAGCAGCTCGAGGCGGAAGCCGAAGCCGGCTCGGTGGAAACCCAGCGCGAAGTCGCCTCGAAAGCTGGCAAGCACCGCAAGAAGATCGAGATCGAAGCGCGCAAGGAAGCGGAAAAAGCGGCCAACAAAACGGCTAAAAACACCACGGCTTCCAAGACAGCGCGCGGCGTTTCCATCGGCGCGTCGAGCGATCCAAAAACCCGCGCCGCCGCCGGTCTCAATCCAGTGGCTGGCATGGACGTTTCCCTGGAGGAGGCGGCCAATCTCGCACCGGGTGCCGTCACCGCCACCGTCGAGGCACTATCGGCGCTTATCGAGAGCGGCAATCCGCTGTTCAAGGACGGCAAGATGTGGACGCCGCACCGGCCGGCCCGTCCGCCGAAATCCGAAGGCGGCGTTACAATCCGCATGGACTCGGAGTATCAACCGGCAGGCGACCAGCCGACGGCGATTGCCGATCTCGTGGAAGGCATCAATTCCGGCGAGCGCAGCCAAGTCCTGCTCGGCGTCACCGGCTCCGGCAAAACCTTCACCATGGCCAAGGTGATCGAGGCAACCCAGCGCCCGGCCGTCATCCTTGCGCCCAACAAGACGCTGGCCGCGCAGCTCTATTCCGAGTTCAAGAACTTCTTCCCCGACAATGCGGTAGAGTACTTCGTCTCATATTACGATTATTATCAGCCGGAAGCCTATGTGCCGCGCTCCGACACCTTCATCGAGAAGGAATCCTCGATCAACGAACAGATCGACCGGATGCGCCACTCCGCCACCCGCTCGCTGCTGGAACGCGACGACTGCATCATCGTCGCTTCGGTCTCCTGCATCTATGGTATCGGCTCGGTGGAAACCTATACAGCCATGACCTTCCAGATGCAGGTGGGCGACCGGCTGGACCAGCGCCAGCTTCTGGCCGACCTTGTGGCCCAGCAATACAAGCGCCGCGACATGGATTTCCAGCGCGGCTCCTTCCGCGTGCGCGGCGATACCATCGAAATCTTCCCTGCCCACCTTGAGGATGCCGCCTGGCGCATCTCGATGTTCGGCGACGAAATCGATTCCATTACCGAATTCGACCCGCTGACCGGCCAGAAAACCGGCGATCTGCAATCCGTCAAGATCTACGCCAATTCGCACTATGTCACCCCGCGCCCGACGCTGAACGGCGCGATCAAGTCGATCAAGGAAGAGCTGAGGGTCCGCCTCGCCGAGCTGGAAAAGGCGGGACGCCTGCTGGAAGCCCAGCGGCTGGAACAGCGCACACGTTACGACATCGAAATGCTGGAGGCGACCGGCTCCTGCGCCGGTATCGAAAACTATTCGCGTTATCTCACGGGCCGCAATCCCGGTGAGCCGCCGCCGACGCTGTTTGAATATATCCCTGATAATGCGCTGCTTTTTATTGACGAAAGCCACGTCTCGGTTAGCCAGATCGGTGGCATGTATCGCGGCGACTTCAGGCGCAAGGCGACGCTGGCCGAATATGGCTTCCGCCTTCCCTCCTGCATGGATAACCGCCCGTTGCGCTTTGAGGAATGGGATGCGATGCGGCCGCTGACGGTCGCGGTTTCGGCCACCCCCGGCTCGTGGGAAATGGAACAGGCCGGCGGCGTCTTCGCCGAACAGGTCATCCGCCCGACAGGACTCATCGATCCACCGGTCGAGGTGCGCTCCGCCCGCAGCCAGGTGGACGATGTTCTCGGCGAAATTCGCGAGACCGCCGCTAAGGGTTACCGCACGCTCTGCACCGTGCTGACCAAGCGCATGGCTGAAGACCTGACCGAATATCTGCACGAACAGGGCGTTCGCGTGCGTTACATGCACTCGGATATCGACACGCTGGAACGCATCGAGATCATCCGCGACCTGCGCCTTGGTGCGTTCGACGTGCTTGTCGGTATCAACCTTCTGCGCGAAGGCCTCGATATTCCCGAATGCGGTTTCGTCGCGATCCTCGATGCCGACAAGGAAGGCTTCCTGCGTTCGGAAACTTCGCTGATCCAGACCATCGGCCGCGCCGCCCGTAACGTCGACGGCAAGGTAATCCTCTATGCCGACAATATCACTGGCTCGATGAAGCGGGCGATGGAGGAAACCTCCCGCCGCCGCGAAAAGCAGATGGCCTATAACGCCGAACACGGCATCACGCCGGAATCGGTCAAGGCGAAGATCTCCGATATTCTTGATTCAGTTTATGAGCGTGATCACGTAAGGGCCGATATTTCAGGCGTTTCCGGCAAAGGCTTCGCCGATGGCGGCCATCTGGTCGGCAACAATCTGCAGTCCCATCTCAACGCGCTGGAAAAATCCATGCGCGATGCCGCAGCCGATCTGGACTTCGAAAAAGCCGCCCGCCTGCGTGACGAAATCAAGCGCCTCAAGGCCACCGAACTCGCCGTCATGGACGACCCGATGGCGAAGGAAGAGGCGAAATCGCTTGAGGGTGGCGGCAGAAGCAAGAAAAAAGAAACGAGCGCCCGCAACGGGTCGATCTCCCCTCTTGCAGGAGACATATCGGGCGTGACAGAGGACGGTGCCGCTTCCGCAAACGAAAGTGGAAAATCTCTCTTCGCCAAACCTTCGCTGGACGAAATGGGTCCCGGCTCGGACACGGGTAAGCCGCTGTTCCGCAGGAACACGCTGGACGAGATGACCGTTGGCCGCACCGAGAAGCCGGTGCGTGGCGAAGTTCCCGGCAAACCCGAGACGGAAACCGGCAAACGTTTCTCACCGCTCATGGAAGGCCAGCCTGAGCGAACCAAGGACGATCCTCGCCCCCTCGTGCGCGGCAAGATCGGAGCGGGTTCCTATGAGGATGCCGGCGAACAGAAGCGCAAAAGCCGGACGAAGGGGAAGACCGGCCGTCCCGGTCGCTGACGCGCAACGGCGCAATCTGGATAGACACCGCATGCATCGAAAAAATCTGGCGGCCTTATGCCTCGTCTTTTTCTCAAGCCCAGTCCTTGCCGGGCAGATTGAGGACGCCACCTTCCACAGCGCCGCCCTGAACGCACCGCTGCCCGTCAACATCTACCGACCGGATGGCACGCCGCCGGAAAACGGCTGGCCGGTGCTTTATCTCCTGCACGGCCATGATGGTGACCAGAACAGCTGGCGGGATCTCGGCAATATCGAAAAGACGCTGGACACGCTGATTGCGGCTGGCGCCATCCGCCCGCTGGTTGTCGTAATGCCAGGCGTTAAAAACAGTTGGTACGTGGATTCGGCCGCTGTCGGTGGTCCCGGCGATTACGAGACGGCCCTGACGGGCGATCTGCGCCATCAAGTGGAAAAAACGCTGCCGGTGCGAAAAGATCGCGAAGGGCGTGCCATCGCCGGGCTGTCCATGGGCGGTTTCGGCGCATTGCATCTGGCTTATGGCCACGAAGACCTCTATGGCGCAGTCGCCAGTCTGTCCGGCGCGATCTGGCAGAACGTGCCCGCCTCCGATCTCGACAAAACGCCCGCGGAACTCAAGCTCATTCAGGACAGCGCCTTCTTCCACCGCGTCGACCGCACTACCGTCACCAGCGGCATCGTGCTGCCCTCCACCGGCGATCACTTCTCCGGCGCCTTCGGCACGCCCTTCGATGCGAGACTCTTCAATGAGAAGAACGTCTTCACCCTTGTTGCACAGCACGTCGCCGAAAGCCAAGAATTGCCCGCCACCTATCTGACAGTTGGCGACGACGACGGCTTCTTCCTCTGGCGCGGCGCCATCGCCCTGCACGAAACGCTTCAGGCCGACAATCGCAAATCCGAATTACGAGTGACCGACGGTGATCATGTCTGGTCGGTGTGGAAAGTGTCAATTATCGACGCGCTGAAGTTCATCGATGGGGAATGGGACAAGGCAACGGACGTTGCGAAAGATTGACTGCCTACTCGATTACCCAGCCTTATTCCCCGTGCGTTTCTTTCCAGCCTTCCCCGCCACATTTAACGCCACCGCCGCGCGGATCAGCGCCACCAGTGCCTCCTCGTCGATCTCATCTCTCTCGTGAAAGTCGATGGCGCGTCGCGTATTGCCCTCAAGGCTCGAATTGAACAGGCCGGCCGGGTCTTCAAGCGATGCGCCCTTCGCAAACGTCATCTTCACGGCTGTCTTGTAGGTTTCGCCGGTGCAGATGATACCGGCATGTTCCCAGACGGGCACGCCGCGCCATTTAACCTCCTCCGTCACATCCGGATCGGCCTTCCTGATCAGCGCCCGGATGCGAGCAAGCGTTTCGCCACGCCAGTCGCCAAGCTCCGCAATCTTTCGATCGATGAGAACCGAGGGTGCATTCTCCTCCGCTTCCTTGCTGTCAGTGTTTTTTGCCATAACGTCCTCCCGATTTGGCGTGCCAGTGCTCCCGCTACCAGCATAAACCAAAATTTCCTGCGCTCCCACGCGGAACCAAATCCGGCCTTCACCGTTTCTTCCCCGAACGAAACGTTCAGCATACAAAGGGAAGAAAAATCATGAAAATCAACGTCATCGCTCTCGCTGCCGCAGCAGCCCTCTCCTCTTCCGTGGCTTTTGCCCAGACGGCTGCGACTGCGCCTGCTGTTGGCGCCGATGCGACTTTGTCCGGTCCCGGCATCACCATGGGCACCAAGGCTAACGGCCCGCTGAAGTTCGTCAATGTCCAGAAAACCGACCTCACCGCCTCCCAGCTCGACGGTCTGGATATCTATAACGCCCAGAACGAAAACATCGGCGAAATCGAGGATGTCGTCATCGGCGATGGCAAATCGGTGATCGGCCTCGTTGCCAGCGTCGGCGGTTTCCTCGGCATCGACAAGAGCTATGTGGTGCTCGACCCGGCCTCGGTTGCAGTCCACAACGACAACGGCACCTGGAAGGCCTATGTCGATACCACCAAGGAAGCGCTGCAGAACGCACCGAAGCTCGACTACGACAAGCTGGACGACTGATTCCCCTGCAGTCGCAAGCTTGACCCCCGCGATCCGTCGCGGGGGTTTTTCGTGTGTGGAATTTCGGCGCAGTATCCGACAATCCCTCTCTCACGGCGCTTGCCTAGCAGCCCAGCTCTCGCCTATCTTCGGCGCGCAAGACACCAAGGATCGATGCGTGCCCGCCAAAACTCTCTCTTCCCTCACCATCAGCACTATGACGATATTGCTGAGCACCCTTCCGCTATCAGCACAGTCAGCCGGCTGGAAACCAGCCGAGCAGATAAAAACCTATGCGATCAGCGGTGATAAGGGTGGAGCGCTTTACCAGTCCATAGGCGAGCGCGGCCCGACCGCCGGTGTGCAGGCCATCGCACACACCACCTTCAAGCTGACATGGCGGCGCGATTATCGTCCGCAACCGGACGGTGCCTGCGTACTGGCCACCGCCAAGCCCAATCTCATAATCATCTATACCTGGCCGAAAGCGCCGGCCAGATTGCCGCCCGCGGTCGCCGCCAGCTGGAAAACCTTCATTTTCGGTGTGGAAACCCATGAACGCGTTCATGGCGAGCACATTCTCGACATGGTGCAGAAGATCGAGGCATTCAGCACCGGTCTGAGAGCGGAAAACGATCCGAAATGCCAGAAAGTGCGCGTTGTCCTTCAACAGCGGCTTGGTGAGCTATCCAACGAGCAGCGCCAACGCGGACGCGATTTCGACCGGGACGAGCTTTCGCCCGGCGGCCGCGTGCATCAGCTCATTCTGGCGCTCGTCAACGGTCCCTGAGAACCCCAAGAAGAAACGGCTATTCCGCCGCCTCACCTTTCAGCAGCGGTTCGGAGAGCGATATGCTCTCCAGCTCGTAGGAATAGCCTTCCAGCATCGTATAGGCCTGCTCGATCGCCTCTATCTGCGCTTCCGCATTGCGGATGGCTTCGGCGATGGACTGGCTGCGCGCACGCAACATGGAACTCAAAACATCGGTCTCCGGCTTTCTGCCAAGCCGGTCCATATGTTTGCGCACCCGCGTGCGGTGACGCTCCAGTTCCAGAATGTGAAAGCGGCTTTTCAGGATATCGTCGGTCAGCTTGCGGCGCATGGCGGCCACTGGGTCGAAGCTGCCTGGCTCACGCTCGTCCAGAATGAATTCGTTGACCAGAGTTTCCAGCATCAGCAGGCCTTTGAGGTCCTTGGCATCGGCAAGCTGCGGATCGTAACCGGTATCGTCGAACACCTTGCGGCGCACCGGATCCTTCAAAAGCTCGTAAGCGGTTTGCAGGCGTGCGAATTGGTCGGTATCGCCCCCGCTGTCGGGATGGGCGGCTTTCGCCACCTTCCGGTAAGCGGACTTGATCGCCGCCTCGTCGGCATCACGCTCCACGCCAAGCAAAACATAGGGATCGATCACTAAAACACCTTCAAACGCAAAATGTTACCGCATGCCATACGCCACCCCCGTGCGGCTCGCGCACAGATCATAAGCGAATTCCGCCCGCGCGGCACCCCCGCGCCGGCGCAAAAGCCCTTGATCCTCAAATTTGTCGGACCCATGGCGACTATAATCACGGGCGGGACAAAATTGTGGAAAGTCATGGCAAAACATGCCGGGCCAAGCTGCCTACCCATGCGGAAAACCGTGCAACCCGCAGGTTTTACGGTGCTTATGGTGGAACGGCTCCAACGGGTGTAAGCTTGACTTTTGGATCTGAAGGGAGGGACGATCCGATGCCGCAAACCATTACCCAGACAGTGACGGATTATGTGCACGCCATGGCCTATGCGGATGAGGGCCTGATGCGTGATGTTTTCGATCCGCGCGCCAGCATCGTCGGGACGTTTCAGGGTGAAACGGAATGGCTTTCACTGGAGGACTTCGCCGAGCAGATACGGAAAAGCGAACGCGGCCTGCCCGATCACGACCCCGTCTTCGAAATCCTCGGCATCGACAAGGAAGGCGACAGCGCGTCCGTGAAGCTGACGACCCGTTTCGACGGCATGGATTTTAGCGAATACCTGTCCTTGCTGGAGCGCGATGGCAACTGGGCAATCGTGCACAAGCTATATCACATCAAGCCATAGGCGTTGTGCGAATGCAGGAATAATAGAGGGGAAATGGCCAAGCCATTGAAAATACTGGTGCCCCCGACAAGGTTCGAACTCGTGACCCCCTGATTACAAATCAGGTGCTCTACCAACTGAGCTACAAGGGCAATCCAGTGCCTTGCCAACTATCAGATTCTCACTTCGTGTAAAGCAAAAATTGATTGCGCGCCGTTGGGAGACCTCTTTTCCACACCGTACCTGTGGGTTTCAATCAGCAGGTCGCGGCAAAAGGCCTGCAAAATAAGCGAAGTATTTACGCGATGTAGCTAAAATGGCGATAATTCATAACCATCCCACCGGGAATAACGCATCGCATGCGCGCAAGCATACAGAAAATCCAACTAACCGGTACGATCGTCATAGCGGTAAGTTCCATCTTGTTGGCAACCCTTGCCGCCCTGCCGAGCGTTTCCAGTTACTTACGCTACCGGACCAATGCGCAGCAACTCAGCCGCTTCGAAACAGCCCTCCAGTCCGCATGGCTGGTATCGGCCGAGCGTGGTCCTGCCAATAATTTGATGGGCGCGTCTTCCCCTGATGCAAAACTGGTCCAGGAGCTTGCCGCAGCGCGCAAGGCGACGGACGACAAGCTGGTGGAACTCGAAAACTCTTTTGCCGCGGAAATCCGGGCGCAGCCAGAATTGGCAAAATCGCTGGTCGATACACGCCGAAAACTGGCGCAATCCCGAGAAGCGGTCGATCAGGTTGCTGCACTTCCGGAATCCGCGCGCAGCTACACGGCAATGTCCAACGCAATTTTTGCGATGTTCAAGGCGGCGGACAGCGTCAACATGCTGCGTGGCAAGACTGCCCGCGCGATCATCAAGGTAACGCCCAATGTAGCGATCGACATCGCCATGACCGGCACTGCCGGAGTGATGCGGGACCGAATCGGTCGCCTCGGTTCCTACGTGGTTATGAGCCTGCGGGCGAACAGGCAGGACAAGCTGAGCCTCCGCGCCAAATTCGACACGGAAATACAGAGCCTCACACTGCTGAAATCGTCGCTGACGAACTACACCGCCGCTTACCTGTCCACACCACGCGTCGATGCAGCGTTTCGCGATATTGAAATCTTCTATTTCGGCCAGGCACTTCCCTATGCGCAGAATACGATTGCGATGGTGGTGCCGTCCGCGCAGCCAAGCGTTCGCGAATTCTCCGAAAACTACATCAAGGGCATGCGTTCCTCGAGCACATTGCGCGACCTTATTCTCGCCGAAACACGGGCAAGGATAGAAAGGAACAAGGAACAGGCGTTGATCTATGGTGGAACGTCTCTCCTCCTCGCTCTCATCGCGGTTCTGGTATTGCTGCGGCTTGCATCGGTTTACAGAACGGCACTGTTCCGCCCCATGCAATCCGTCCAGACGCAGATCGCCGCAATCGCCGCTGGCGATCTTTCAGGAGCCGTGTATCAGGACAAGGCTGCTCCGGAAGTGAAGAAAATGTTCGAGGAACTGGATTTCCTGCGCGAGCAGCTTCGCCAGAAGGAAGAAATGGAAAAGCAGCAGTCCGCGCTGGCCGAACAATTACGCACGCTTTCAGAAACAGATGCCTTGACCGGTGTGTCCAATCGCCGTGCGCTGGAAAAGACCGTTCGTGCCATATTGAGCGGCGAGGAGCAGTTGCAGGCGCTTGGCGTGATGATTGTCGACATCGACCACTTCAAATCCATCAACGACCGCTATGGCCATGCCATGGGCGACCTCGCGCTACAGAAGACAGCGACTCTTTTAAGAGCCGCCCTCCGTAAAAACGATATTCTGGCGCGCTATGGCGGCGAGGAATTCGTGGTCGTGTTGCAGGATGTCAGCCACGCGACGGCGACCGCCACCGCCGACCGCCTGCGCCGGTTGATTGAAGCCCAGGTCATTGATGAACAAAGCGGGCTGTCACTGACGGCAAGTTTCGGCGTGGTCTGGCAGGAGGCACGGGCGATCAACAGCTGGGACGAGCTGATCGCAATTGCCGACGACCGGCTTTATGAGGCCAAGCGTGCGGGCCGCAACCGGGTGTGGGCGACCTATTTCCCCAAGGTCGCCAACGGCTAGGCGGCCCGGAGCAGCAGGTCAGATCAGATCGAGCGTCATAACGACAGGGCAATGGTCGGAAGCCTTGGGGCGGTCCCAGCCGGTGCGCGGATAACGATCCACCTCCTGCCCCGGCGGAAAGACCGTCCTGTAAGGCTGGCCAGCGCGGATGATTTCGGGAACCCTTGTCGCATTGATCTGCGCAAGATGTGGGGAAAGCCAGATATAATCGAGTTGGCAGAGATGCTGTTCCTGTGGCCCGCGCGAATGATAGAGCGTCCAGCGATCCATGACGTCACGGCGCGACATCGGATTGGTCACAAAATCATCCGCCGTGAAGATATCGAGCGCGCTCCGCTCCTCTTCGACCGGCGTAAAGCTGTAGCCGCTGCGCCGGTCGCCGGAAATCGAAATGCGTTCCTGATAATCATTCATGTCGCCGCAGATGGCAAAATTCTTGTTGCGGGTATTGTTTGCGCCCCAGCGGTTTTCGATGATGCGGCGAACGGCCATGGCTTCCGCCTCGCGAATCGGCATGGTGGCGAGCCGGGCATCTATGGCGTCACGGGCATTGGTCATGGATTTGAAATGCGTGACGTAAAGCGTCAGCGGTTTGCCGCCGATCCTCAGATCGATTTCCAGACAATCGCGTTTGAAAATCTTGTCGTCTATCTGGTTGGTCGCGGCAAGTGCGGGATTGAAGAGATCGAGATTGCGGTAGGTTAGCGCAGCGTGGCTCTTGATGTCGATGACCTCGATCTTGTCGCCGTCTCGGGTCTGCTCGCGCATGACGACCGCGACATCGATGCCGCGGCTGTCATTGCCCTCGACCAGATATTTCTGCAGATAGCCGTTGCCGACCATGCGGTAGAGATAGCCATATTCGAAAGCCTGCAGGGCAGCCATGTTGTCGACTTCCTGCAGGCAGAGAATGTCGGCATCCGCATCCGCAATGGCCAGCGCCGAAAGTTGCCGAGTATCGTCTGTGGAAGAGACTGCCCGCGCACTTTCCAGCGCCTGATAGGTCGCCTCGTCCCTGATATCGAAAAGCTGGATCGCCCTGTCGCGCCGCGTCTGGTTGCGAAAACCGGTAAAGTCGAAACGGGTGAGAAGATTTTCGATATTGAAGGTGGCGAGCCGAAGCGACATGTTTCATTCCTGTTGCTGGAATGGGAGCTTAGCCGCTCGCGTTCGGTCTCGCCAGTGGCCTGTCGCGTCGATCAGATTTCCCTATTCACGATGTCGGATTTTATGTGCCGGGATATTCCCCACCCTCATTCCTGTGCCCGTCACAGGGATGAGGGTGCAAGCAAATGCTAAAGACGCCACGCCGCACGAATTGCAACCGGCAACCGGTCACCGACCGCAACCGATTCTCGAGAATAAGCCCGAAGCGCCTGCCCGTCCGGCAGGTCGAGACGCAAGGCATAACGCTCGCCCTCGTAGAGAACCGAGGTCACGGTGCAGGTGATTCCATCCGCATCCCGCACCACGTCCTGCGGCCGCACGAGAATATCCGCCCGTGGTAATTGCCCACCGTTATCCATCGCTGTGCGGAGCGCGTCCCAGTCAATATCCCGCGAAGAACCTTCCGGCATCGGCACGGAGAGAATGGCGCCCTGCCCCACCAGCGAGCCGACAAGACGCCCCTCGGGTCGTGCATAAAGCTCGGCGGGCGGCGCGACCTGAAGCAGCTTGCCCTGAGACATGACGGCGACATCGGTTGCCAGCGCCATGGCTTCCGCCTGATCGTGGGTGACATAGATCATCGTCGCGCCGGAGCGGATGTGGAACTCGCGAAAGGTCTCCTCCATCTCCTGCCGCAAATGCCGGTCGAGATTGGCGAGTGGCTCGTCGAGCAGCACCACATCGGGTTCGGTGACGAGGCAGCGGGCCAAAGCGACGCGCTGCCGCTGGCCACCGGAAAGCTCGGCGGGACGGCGGTCCGCAAAGCCTTCAAGGCGTACGGCTGCCAGCGCTTGGGCCACCTTCTCGCGATATTTCTCTCCGGAAATGCCGCGAACTTTCAGGGGATAGCCGGCATTGTCGGCAACCGACATGTGCGGCCAGAGCGCATAGGACTGGAACACCATCGCCATGTTGCGCCGCTCCGGCGGCACCATGCTGCCTGCATCGGCCAGCACCCGCTCGCCGAGCAGGATGGAGCCATCAGTCGGTTGCTCGAAACCGGCGATCATGCGCAGCACCGTCGTCTTGCCGCAGCCGGAAGGCCCAAGCAACGCGAGGAAACCTCCCTCACGCACCGTGAGCGAGACGTCGTCAACGGCGGGTTTCGACCCAGCTCCAAAGCTTTTCGTCAGACGATTGAGGATCAGTTTCGCCAAGGGACGACTCCTTTCGGCAGATAGCGCCCCAGAATTTCGAGCAGCAGCATGAGGAAAATCACCATGATGACGACAAGCACCGAAAGTGCGGAGGCAAGATCGAAGCTGCCGCTGTCATCAAGGTTATAGATGAGCACACCGAGCGTCTGCGTGCCGGCGGACCAAAGGAGCGCCGAAACCGTCAGCTCATTGCAGGCGATCAGGAAAACGAGGATGACGGAAGCGCCAGCCGCAGGCCCGACCAGCGGCAGGATGATGTCCTTCAACCGCCGCCAGAAACCGGCGCCCGAAAGCCTTGCCGCCTCTTCCAGCGACGGATCGAATTGCAGGAAGGCGCTGACCATCGGTTTGAGGCTGACGGCGAAAAATGAGGAAAAATAGGCGAGCAGAATGATCCAGATCGTGCCGTAAAGCGTGATGCCGAGCAGCGGAATGGGGGCCGCGAACAACAGGACGAAGGATACGGAAATCACCACACCCGGCAGCGCATAGGGAATATCCACCAGCGCCGACAGCAGGAACATGAAGCGGCTTTTGCCGCGCACCAGGAAATAGGCGGTCAACACCGTCACCGCAAGCAGGCAAAGGGATGTGACCGTCGCCAGAAACAGCGAGTTGCGGAAGGCTGTGCGGGTCACGCTCTGCCGGTAGAGCAGCTCCTCATAGGCGTGCATCGTCACGGTCTTGAGACTGAGCGGCACGCCATAGGCGGGGGCAAGCGAGCTTGCCACCAGCGCAGCAAGTGGTGCGACCAGCATGAAGAACAGCACGAGCCACAGGACAAGCTCAGCCACTACACGCCAGCGCGACAGCTTGAAAGTCGCCGCCTTGCCGGAAAGACCGATGATGCGATAGTCCCTGCCCTTCATTGCCCGCTCTTGCAGCGCAAGACCGGCCACGGAGATGATGGCGATCATGGTCGAGAGAATGGCGATATCGCCGAAGGTGCTCGCGCCAAAACTGGCGAAGCGGCTGTAGATCAGCGTCGGCAGGGTGAAGATCGAGGCCGGAATACCGAGGATCGCCGGAATACCGAAATTGCCGACATTGGACACAAACGAGATCGCCGCCCCGGCGATCAATCCCGGCGTCGAAAGCGGCAGGATGATATCGAACAGCACGCGGCGAGGCGAGGCACCGGAAAGCTTGGCCGCCTCGATGCCATCCTGTGGCAAAGCGAGCAGGCCGGCGCGCAGCGACAGATAGACGAGCGGCGCATGCTGCACGCCGAGCAAAAGCGCGATACCGGCAATGGAATAGAGCGGTTGCGGCGAGCCCATGGGCGGCGCAAGGCCGATGGCCTTTAAAAGCGTGCTCGACGGGCCGGTCATGCCGATCCACGACAGCGCCGTCACCTGCGGCGGGATCATCATAGGCAGCATGAAGAGGAAGCTTAAGATCGACTTGCCGCGTATGTCGCAGAGCGTCAGCGCCAGCGCGAAGCCCCCACCGATCATGAGTGAAATCAGCATGCCGAAAAAAGAGGTGGACAGCGTGTTCAGCGCCGCATCCCAAAGGGCGGGATCAGCCAGCAATCGCCATATGTCGCCGTTGAGTGACGAAACAATGCCGGTATAGGCGAGCCGCCCGAGCGGCAGGGCGCTGAGCGCAAAAACGACGCTCACCACAAAAGGAAACAGCCAGCGCGGCTGGCTGTTTCCATAGGCACTTGATCGGGACATGCCGCTATATCAGCCCTTGGAGCCGAAAATATCGGAGAAGGTCTTCAGATCCTGCTCGGAATTCTTCAGCGCGTCCGCGGCGTTGAGCGGCAGCACCTTGAGCTTGTCGCGGGCGGGGAAACCTTCCGGCATGCCTGCGTCAGCGCGCGCGGGGATGTAGCCGAGCTTGACGAAGCCCTGCTGGCCCTTTTCCGAAAGCACGTAGTCGACGAACTTCTTAGCGGCTTCCTCATGCTTGGCACCCTTGAGGATCGCGACCGGTTCGGTCACGGCCGAAACGCCCTCTTCCGGGAAGACGAACTCCACCGGGGCGCCCTTGGCCTTTTCGCGGATCGGCATGTAGTCGACGACAACGCCGTAAGCCTTCTCACCTGATGCAACCGACTTCAGCACCGCGCCGTTACCGCCGCCGGAAATGGCTTCATTGGCCTTCAGCTGCTTGTAATAGTCCCAGCCGAGGCCGTTGGCAGCGGCCAGCGTCTGCGCGTGGATCAGCGCTGCACCAGAGGTCAGCGGGCTCGGCATGGTCACGAGACCCTTGGCTTCCGCCTTGGCAAGATCCTTCCAGCTCGTCGGCTTCATCGCAGCGGCAGTGTTATACATGATGCCGGTGGTGATGAGCTTGGTGGAATAATAATAGCCGTCCGCATCGTAGAGCGAGGCGTCGATGTTCTTAGCTTCCGGGGACTTGTGGGCCATAAGCTGGCCAGCCTGCTTCATGCGCTCGAGTGTGACGGTGTCGGCGATCAAGAGCACGTCGGCAACCGGATTGCCGGCGCTGATCTCAGCCATCAGCTTGGCCATGATCTTCGGCGTTCCGTCACGCACCCATTCGACTTCGATACCGGGATTGGCGGCCTTGAAACCATCAACGGTCGCCTGCGCGTCCTCGTTCGGCTGGCTGGTATAAAGCACCAGATCGGCAGCATTGGCAGCGGTGGCGATGAAGCCGAGCGATACGATGGCGGTAAAAGCGGAAAGCAGCGTTTTCATAGGTCCAGTCCCTGTTGTTTCGTGGGACCGCTAAAACATGATTGCATAACATGTATGTGACAGGCAGGATTTTAGGGGTGTGATCTCGGTAGCCAAGGTGGAGACCGGGGCCTACCCCCCCCTCTGCCCTGCCGGGCATCTCCCCCACAAGGAGGGAGATCGGCAAGACGCTCTTTCGTCACTTAATTTTCAAACGTTGAGATGGGCGAAACCTCACCACGGGTCGATCTCCCCACCTGTGGGGAGATGTCCGGCAGGACAGAGGTGGTAAGCCGCACCCCCCGTCGCTGCCGAAAACCTCGCAACCCTCAAATCGCCGGAACCACTTCTGTCGTCTCCGCCTGCGCCGTCGCAATCAACCGGCCAAGCCGCTTCATGCCTTCCTCGATCATCGCCTCATTGGCGCAGGAGAAGCTGATGCGCAGCGTGTTCGTGCCCGAGCCATCGGCAAAGAAGGCGCGACCCGGAACGAAGGCGACCTTCTCCGTTGCGATGGATTTTGCCAGCAGTGCGGCGCCATCCATGCCTTCCGGCAGGGTGACCCAGATGAACATGCCGCCTTCCGGCTTGGTCCAGCGCGTGCCCTTCGGCATGTATCTGTCCAGCGCAGCCAGCATCGCATCGCGGCGGGCGCTGTACGCAGCCTTGATCTTGGCGACCTGCTTGTCGAAGCCGCGCGAAGCGACACGTTCGATGGCGATCTGGTTGATCGTCGAGGAATGCAGGTCTGCGGCCTGCTTCATCAGCACCAGCTTGCGGATAACAGGCGCGGACGCAACGATGTAACCGACGCGAAGGCCGGGTGCGAGCGTCTTGGAGAAGCTGCCGCAATAGATGGTGCGGGTGTTCTCGATGCCGCCCGAGCGGGCAATGTCCAGCGCCATGATCGGCGGAACCGCTTCGCCGTCGTAACGCAGTGACTGATAGGCGGCGTCTTCGATGACGGCGATATCCAGCTCGTCAGCCAGCGCCAGAACCTTTTCACGGCCGGCAAGATCAACGGTTTCCCCGGTCGGATTCGAGAAATCAGCAGAGAGATAAGCGAACTTCACGGCGCCGCCGAGCTTGGCCGCGGTTTCGCGGTAAGCTTCCGGCGTGCGGTTGCCGCCGGGATTGAGCTGATCGTAATTCGGCTCATAGGCGTTGAAGGCGGAAAGTGCGCCGAGATAGGTCGGCCAGGTTACCAGCGCGGTATCCTTCGGCGACAGGAACAGCTTGCCGAGGTAGTCGAGACCCTGCTGCGAACCGGAAACGATGAAGACGTTGTCGGCAGTGCATTCAATGCCGATCTCGGCCATTTCGCCCGCCAGCCATTCGCGCAGCGGCTTGTAACCTTCGCTCACCGAATATTGCAGCGCCGAGTTGACCTGCGAACCCGAAAAAATTTCCGCATAAGCCTGCTGGAACTCCTCTGCGGGGAAAAGAGCCGGGTCCGGAATGCCGCCGGCAAAGGAAATGATATCGGGCTGCTCGAGCAGCTTCAGCAGCTCGCGGATTTCAGACGCTTTCATGCGCGAAGAGCGCGTGGCGAAAATTTGTTCCCAATCAAGCATGGGTACGTTTCCTCTTGTGTCGTTTTTATGCGTGCATCTTTACAGAAATGTCGATACGTCAGCAATACTGACTTATCAGTTTTTCGAATTATTTCTGCCTCCCTGCACGTTACCCGCATTTGGGCCCGCCTTTGGCGGACAAAGCCAAATACACCCTTGCGCAAAGCTTCACAATCTTCCGTTTGCGATTGACGCGGCAAGGTTTTCCGGCTGGATTGCGGCCACGCGCCGCGACACGGCGAAAGCATCATGGGAGTTTGACGACATGCTGAAAAATATCGACCCGGCGCTGAATGCCGATGTCCTTCACGCGCTACGCGCCATGGGTCACGGCGATACGCTGGTGATTTCCGACACCAACTTCCCTTCCGATTCGGTGGCTCGCCAGACAACGGTCGGCAAGGTGCTGCGCATGGACAACATTTCCGCCGCCCGCGCCATGCAGGCGATTCTCTCGGTGCTGCCACTCGACACGCCGCTGCAGCCTTCGGTCGGACGCATGGAAGTGATGGGCGCACCGGACCAGCTGGAACCCGTACAGGTCGAAGTGCAGAAGGAAATAGACGCGGCGGAGGGAAAATCCGCCCCCATGTACGGTATCGAACGCTTCGCCTTCTATGAACAGGCTAAAAAAGCATATTGCGTCATCACAACAGGCGAGACCCGTTTTTACGGCTGCTTCCTGCTGACGAAGGGCGTCATCCCTCCGGGCAAGTAAGATCGAACGGCAAAATGGGTCGTGTGCTAAACCCGTCATGACAATTTCAAGTTGTTGTGGCAAAAACTTCCACTAGGTTTTGTAAAACCAACCGGAGGTGTGAGGTATCATGACCCAATATGTCCTGGCGTTCTGGAATGTCGAAAACCTGTTTGCGCCGGAAGGTTATCCGGCGCGCGAACCTTGGATTGCCGAGCGGCTGAAGAACGATCTCAAAGGCTGGACCGAAGATCTGTTCAAGACCAAGCTCAGGCAACTCGGTTTGATCATAAGGCAGATCGGCGGCGCCGGGCCGGATCTGCTCGGCGTGTGCGAAGTCGAGAACCGTTTCGTTCTGGAGACGCTTGCGGAACATCTGAACGACCTCATGCCTGAGCGCGCCTACCGTGCGGTGCATGCAGATTCCAGCAAGGACCAGCGCGGCATCGATACGGCCTTCATCTATGACAGCAAGAAGCTACTGATCAACGAAAACGAGATTTTCAGCCATTTCGTGATGCGCCGCACCGGTACCCGCGACATTACCCAATGCACCTTCATCACCAAGGGCGGACGCCAGCTCATCGCGCTTTCCAATCACTGGCCGTCGCGCTCCGGCGGTGCGGTGGAAAGCGCCGGTTTTCGCATGACCGCCGGTGAGACGCTGGGTTACTGGCACCAGCGGATCAGGGAAGAGAAAGGTAACGACATCGCCGTCGTCGCCTTCGGCGATTTCAACGACGACCCTTCCGATGCATCGCTGCGCTATCACGCCAATTCCACCCGCGAGCGCGACGATGTCGAAAGCTCGCAATCGGCAATGTTCTACAATCTCACCTGGAACTACCTGCGCCAGCAGGTAGTGGATTCAGTCGGTACGGCAAGAACGATCTATGGCACGCTCTATTTCAACGGCGACGCCAATATCTTCGACCAGATCCTCGTCTCAAGATCGCTTCTGACCGGGAGCAGCGGCTTCGCGGTGCGCGAGGAAACCGCGAAAATTGAAGCCATTGCCGCCATGGTCAGCCACAGCAAGAATGAGGGGCCGATCCGCTTCGGCCTGTCGAAAGGCGATGCAGTCAAAAACGTCAATCTCGGTGGTTTCTCCGATCACTTTCCCGTATCGGTCATTATCGAGGAAGCCGACGCCATCGTGTGATCCTAGCCAGGCGCAATGCAGAAAGGCCGGAGCTCTCGCCCCGGCCTTCCAATATTCTGTCAAGCAATGAAGCTTAGTTGACAGCCTTGTCGACCAGCTTGTTCTTGCCGATCCAGGGCATCATGCCGCGCAGCTTTGCGCCGACTTCTTCGATCTGGTGGGCGTCGTTGTTGCGACGGATGCCCTTGAAGCGTGCGCCGCCGGCCTTCCATTCCTGCATCCACTCAGTGGTGAACTTGCCGGTCTGGATGTCGTGAAGAACGCGCTTCATTTCAGCCTTGGTGTCAGCGGTGATGATGCGAGGACCGGTGACGTATTCGCCCCACTCGGCCGTGTTGGAGATCGAGTAGTTCATGTTGGCGATGCCGCCTTCATAGATCAGGTCAACGATCAGCTTCACTTCGTGCAGGCATTCGAAATAGGCCATTTCCGGTGCGTAACCGGCTTCGACCAGGGTTTCGAAACCGGCGCGGATGAGTTCTACGAGACCGCCGCACAGAACGACCTGTTCGCCGAAGAGGTCGGTTTCGCACTCTTCCTTGAAGTTGGTTTCGATGATGCCAGAACGGCCACCGCCAACGCCGCAGGCGTAGGAGAGAGCGAGTTCAAGTGCGTTGCCGGAAGCGTTCTGGTGAACGGCAACGAGGCAGGGCACGCCGCCGCCCTTCTGGTATTCGCCGCGAACCGTGTGGCCGGGGCCCTTCGGTGCGATCATGACGACGTCGAGTGAAGCCTTCGGCTCGATGAGGCCGAAGTGAACGTTGAGGCCGTGTGCGAAAGCAATCGCCGCACCGTCACGGATGTTGCCGGCAATGTCGGCCTTGTAGATGTCGGCCTGCAATTCGTCAGGCGTCGCCATCATCAAAAGGTCGCCCCACTTGGCGGCTTCGGCAACGGTCATGACCTTGAAGCCGTCGGCTTCCGCCTTCTTGACGGTCGGCGAACCGGCCTTCAGAGCAATGACGACGTTCTTGGCGCCGGAATCCTTGAGGTTCAGCGCATGGGCGCGGCCCTGGGAACCGTAGCCGACGATGACGACATTCTTGGACTTGATGAGATTGAGATCCGCATCACGATCATAATAAACGCGCATTTTATGGTCCTTCCCTAATGCTTGTCTCTGTGTGAACCGGAACCTCAGGCGACCTTGCCGCCCAGTTCCGAATGTACCTTTTCCGTGCCGTAGAGTGTTAGAAAGGCGACCACCGCCTTCTTTGCCCGGGCGGAAAAATCCTTGTCAGGCGCCTCGCCCAGCAGCATGCGCACATGCAGATCCGAAACGATCAGGCCGTAAAAACTGCGATACGCCTCTTCGGCGTCATCGAAACGCAGGTAACCCGAACGGCGACCCGCCTCGATCAACCCGCGGGCGCGGCGGTCGATCTGGCGACGGCCACGTTCCAGAAGAAGATCGCCAAGCTTGGAACCATCACGGCTCGCCTGCCCTATCGCCAGACGGTTGAGCGCCAGCGACACATCGCCCGCCAGCACGTCAAGCAGATCATGTGCGAAAACCTCGAGATGATCGGCAAGCTGCGGCGCAGACACGCGATCGCCCGCCTTCTCGAAGGTGCGAACCTTGCTCTGCTGGAAGGTGATCATCGCAGCCAGCAGGCCGTCCCGGTCGCCAAACCATTTGTAGAGGCTTTCCTTGGAACAGTTGGCCGCACGCGCAAGACCAGAGGTCGTCAGCGCTTTCTCGCCACCCTCGACCAGAAGACGCAATGCCTGATCCAGAACGGCGTTCTGGCGCGGCGAAAATTCCTGCGCTGTGATCGGGTCGGAGGCCACTTATTTCCACTCCAGAGGCTCGATTAATGTACCGTACGGTACGGTTCGAGCGCCATTTAAGCGGAGGCAGCTTGCCCGTCAAGCGCTTTCTTCACAGTGATGTACGAATTGACGCGATGCGGCAGCAGGATGCGCCGCACCATAATGCCGCTTTATCCGGCCGCGCTTATCTCACGCGAGGCGTCGACGTCGCGTGAGGGCGACATCCCGTAAAAGCGGCTGTATTCCCGGCTGAACTGCGAAGGGCTCTGGTAACCGACGCGATGGCCGGCCGTGCCTGCATCCAGGCGCTCCAGCAGCATCAGCCGGCGCGCCTCATGCAGCCGCAACTGCTTCTGGTACTGAATGGGGGTCATGGCCGTGATCGTCTTGAAATGGTGATGGAAAGACGACACGCTCATGCCGATATGCTCCGCAAGTTCCTCGATACGCAGCTGGCGCGCGAAATTCTCGCGTAGCCAGGCGATGGCGCGGGCAATCCGATTGCCGTGGCTTCCGGCAGCGACGATGTTCATCAGCTGCCCACCCGCTGGTCCCGTCAGGATTCGATAGAGGATTTCCTGCTCGATCAGCGGCGCCATGGCCGCAATGTCCGCCGGGCGGTCAAGCAGGCGCATCAGCCGGATGGCCGCATCAAGCAGCTCCGGTGTGGCGGCGTTCACCACGATGCCGCGCTGGCCGCTTACCGGCTCCTGAGGGCGCTCGATCGGCATGCGGCTCATAAGGTCGAGCAGCTTTTCGCTGTCGATCGCGAGCCCGATGCAAAAATGCGGTACTTCCTCGCTCGCTTCCACCACACGCCAGGCAACCGGCAGGTCGAGCGAGGTCAGAAGATAGTCGCCGGCCCCGTAATTAATGGTGTCCGTTCCCAGCTGAACGCTTTTCGACCCCTGGATCACCATTGCCAAACAGGGACGATAGCTGCCGTGGCACGGCGCGCTGGGTGTGGATCGCCGGCTGATGCCGAGGGTTTCGATTGCCGTCTGGACCTCGCCATCGCGGGTGGCATGCCGTGCGGCGATGGAGGCGATCTCCTGATAGAGATTGAACGGCATGGTCATCTGGGAAACCCTTTAGGGAAGGAAGCAGCGTGTCTGTTTGCATTATCTAGAAAGCCGGGCCAGTTTCCGCAAATAGCCCACCGCAATTTTTTGCAGGATCGTGCAAAAAGCTCGGAGGATCGCTCTAACGCCCCGGCACCCTTCCATTGCATATTCCGCCGTCCCCAACTCCCGAAAGGATATTCAGATGGCCATTGCAAGAGGTTATGCTGCGACCGATGCGTCGAAGCCGCTTACCCCGTTCACCTTCGAACGCCGCGAGCCTAACGATGACGACGTTGTCATCGATATCAAATATGCCGGCATCTGCCACTCGGACATCCACACCGTCCGCAACGAATGGAAGAATGCCGTCTTCCCGATCGTTCCCGGCCATGAGATTGCCGGTGTCGTGAAGGCCGTCGGCTCCAAGGTCACGAAATTCAAGGTCGGCGATCATGTCGGCGTTGGCTGTTTCGTCGATTCCTGCGTCGGCTGCGCCACCCGCGACCTCGACAACGAACACTACATGCCCGGCCTCGTCCAGACCTATAACGATGTTGATCCAAATACGAAGACAGCCACCCATGGCGGTTATTCCGACTCGATCGTCGTCAAGGAAGGTTATGTCCTGTCGATCCCGGACAACCTGCCGCTCGACGCTTCCGCGCCGCTTCTATGCGCAGGCATCACGCTCTACTCGCCGCTGCGCCGCTGGAACGCCGGTCCCGGTCAGAAGGTCGCAATCGTCGGCATGGGTGGTCTTGGCCACATGGGCGTCAAGCTCGGCGCTGCCATGGGCGCGGATGTCACAGTTCTTTCCCAGACCCTGTCGAAGAAGGAAGACGGACTGAAGCTCGGCGCGAAGGAATATTACGCCACCAGCGACGCCTCGACCTTCGAAAAGCTGGCCGGCACCTTCGACCTGATCATCTGCACGGCAGGTGTCGCAATCGACTGGAACGCTTATCTCGGCCTCCTGAAGCCCAAGGGCAGCATGGTCGTGGTCGGTGCACCGGAACATGCGATCCCGGTCCACGCCTTCTCGCTCATCATCGGTGCGAAGAGCCTCTCCGGCTCGATGATCGGCTCGATCAAGGAAACCCAGGAAATGCTGGATTTCTGCGGCGAGCATGACATCGTCTCGGAGATCGAAACGATCAACATCCAGGATGTCAACGAAGCCTATGAGCGCGTGCTGAAGAGCGACGTTCGCTACCGCTTCGTCATCGACATGGCATCGCTCGACGCTTGAGCCCTGGATTGGCACAAGCTCGCCACATCCGCACTCCGTCACCCCGCACTTAATACGGCGTGACGGAGGAATGGTTTGGCGCACTGACCGTAAATGCGAGCGCGGGAAGCCAATGCTTCCCGCGCTTTCCTTTACCCGCCCTGCCCTCAGGCCTCGTCCTTCAACGTCTCTTTCTGGGTGATCAGCCGCGCGCTGTGCTGGCCGCTGAGGTAAATCCACAGCCAACTCCACGCCACGGCCAGCCGCGAGCGCGTTCCGATCAGGAAATATATATGGGCAAGCCCCCAGATCCACCATGCAAGCACGCCCTTGAGCTTGAACCTGCCGAAATCGATCACCGCCGCGCGTTTGCCGATGGTCGCCAGATTACCCTGATGGCTGTAGCGGAACGGCGCGGGCTCCGGCTCTCCGGATAGCCGCGCCTTGATGACCTTTGCCACATGGGCGCCCTGCTGCTTGGCTGCAGGCGCAATGCCCGGCACCGGTTTGCCGTTTTCCTGATTGACGGCGGCCGTATCGCCGATGACGAAGATATTGGGGTCGTCTTCCAGATTGAGATGCGGCCCGACGATAGCGCGTCCCGCCCTGTCGGCAGCGGCATTCAGCCATTTTGCAGCGGGAGACGCCTGCACGCCGGCGGCCCAGACCACCGTGCGGCACGGATAAAAGGTCTCACCCACAGTCACGCCCTCATCGGTGCAGGCCGTCACCGGTGTGCCGAGCAGAACCTCGACGCCGAGCTTTTCAAGCGCCTGCTTGGCATAGGCCGAAAGATCGTCCGTGAAAACCGGCAGAACGCGCGGACCTGCCTCGACAAGCAGCACGCGGCTCTTTCTGGTATCCACATTGCGGAATTCCGGCGGCAGCGCCCTGTGGGCGAGCTCGGCGATCATGCCCGCCATTTCCACGCCCGTCGGGCCTGCCCCGATGATGACGAAGGTCAGCTGCGCCTGCCGTTCCTCCTCGCTGGTGGCAAGTTCCGCACGCTCGAAAGCCAGAAGCAGGCGGCGGCGGATCGTCGTTGCATCCTCGAGCGTCTTGAGGCCGGGAGCGGCACGCTCCCATTCGTCACGGCCGAAATAGGCATGACGGGCGCCGGTGGCCAGCACCAGCATATCGAAGCCGATGACCTGACCGGAACTCAGATGCACGGTGCGCGCGTCACGGTCTACGCCATTCACTTCCGCAAGCAGCGTCGTCACTTCCTTGCGGTCGCGGTAAAGATGGCGGATCGGCCAGGCGATTTCGGATGTCGCAAGAGCCGTCGTCGCAACCTGATAAAGCAATGGCTGAAATAGATGATGGTTGCGGCGGTCAATCAATGTGATGCGGACAGGGGCCCCCTCCAGCCCGTGTACCATTTGTAAGCCGCCGAAGCCTCCACCCACGACGACAACGTGATGTTCTTGCATGTGTCTCTGCCTTTAAAAGCTCGCGCACGGAGCATGCGCAAGCAGATTATAGGCAAAAAAAATTGACTTTGGTTATGAAATAGCCTGACCGCAGGCGCGACAAAAACGCCGGACTGTTTCAGCCATGCCATATTCCAGCGCATCCGCCGTCAACCCGTGCCCGATGGAGACCTCTGCGAGATAAGGTATGCGTTTCATAAGCTTGGGCAGGTTTGCTACAGTCAGGTCGTGCCCCGCATTGACTGCAAGCCCGAGCGCTGCGGCGTAGTCCGCCGTCTGTCCGAGTTTTTCCAGAAGCGCGTCACCCTTTTGCGGATCGTCAAAACAACCGCCATAGGGACCGGTATAGAGCTCGATGCGGGCAGCACCCGTCTCAGCCGCCAGCTCCACCGCTTCGCGCTCGCCGTCACCATCGGCAAAAAGCGAAACCCGCATACCGCCGGCCTTCAGGCGCCCAACGGCTTCTCTCAGGAAAACCGCGTGCTTGCGGAAATCCCAGCCATGGTCTGATGTCGCCTGCGACGGATCGTCGGGCACCAGCGTCACCTGCTCAGGCTGGGTCTGTTCGCACAGAACGAGAAAATCCTCCGTCGGATAACCTTCGATGTTGAATTCCGCGCTTGGGAAACTGTCATCGATAAGCGCACGCAGCACCGGCAGGTCCGAAAAGCGGATATGGCGCTGGTCCGGCCGAGGGTGTACAGTCAGCCCGCTAGCACCCGCAGCGAGTGCAATATGCCCGAAATGCGCGACATCCGGCCATGGGAGATCGCGACGGTTGCGCAGCATGGCAATTGCGTTCAGATTGACGGAAAGTTTTGCGGGCATGACATCGAGGCTCCGGTTCGGAATTGACATCCTGTTTCACGCAGGTTGACGCCGACCGCAAGGAGGCCGATAAAATTTTTTAAGGATACGGGAACGAAAGCAGGCAATACAGGTTACGGTTCTCATGCAGCATCGGCAAAATGTCTTGATCAGAAGACAGGTCTGCGGTGGGGAACAAGTAACGAATGCCATAAAAAGCAGGCACACTGTCAAAACGCGCGAAGGGGGAAACGATGCAGAATGGCAGGATGCCGTTTGAACACGGCGACGAGGACAAACCCAATCTAAGGATCAGCAGCTTTTTACCGGATATAAGCCTGCCCTCCTCCCTGCCCGCCGAACCGGTTCCCATCGCCGACATGGCCAACATTTTCGGCGTAACGCACCGGACCCTGCATTTTTACGAAGAAAAGGCGCTGCTGACCTCAAAACGCATCGGCCAGATGCGCGTTTATTCCCACCGCAACGTGCAACGCATGGCGGTGATAAATGTCTGTCGCGAAGTCGGCATTTCCGTCGCAGCCATTACAGACATCATGGAAAAACTTGCCCGCTCTCTCTCGCAGGAAGAAGCGGACGAGATATTCCACTCCGCGCTGCGGCAGCGAAAAAGAGAACTGACCGCGGAACGCTCCACGCTTCAGCGCCAGGCCCAGCAGATCGAGGAACTGCTCGCCACCGATAACGATACTGATGGCCTCGACGCGGCTGAGCGGGGACCGGGCAAGGATATCGCGCTGACAGACAACGAGCGAAAATGCCTGGAATTGATGGCGGAGGGGTACGCCCCGGTAAGGCTCGCGCGCGCTCTCGGCCTTTCAGGTAACGACCTCAACGAACTGGAGGCGAAGATCATCGGCAAGTTCAGTGCCAGCAACCGCTTTCAGGCGGTTGCCAAAGCGGTTCTGCTGGGCGTCATCCGCGCCTGACAAAGCATTTCCACGAAAACTGCACAGCGGTTTTCCGTCCGGACAATGCACAGACAAAAGAATTGGAGCATTGAAGGTGTCCCGCTATTCACCGGAAATGCTCTATCTCAGCGAACGATTGTGAGTGTTTCTGCGGCGCGGGTGATGGCGGTGTAAAGCCACCGCTCGCGCGAATCGCGGAAGGCATAGCTCTCGTCAAAGAGAACCACATTGTTCCACTGCGAACCCTGCGCCTTGTGCACGGTCAGCGCATAGCCGAAATCGAACTCGTCATAACGCTTGCGGGTGGTCCACGGAATTTCCGTTTCCACATCCTCGAAAGCCGCCTTCAGCAATTTGATCTTGGCCGCGCCGCGATCCATATCGTCGTCTTCAGGCCGGATCATCAGGTTGATGCCGGGTTTCACCGTCTCGCGCGACGAACTCATGACCTGCCAGAGAGAGCCGTTCAGCAGGCCCTTGGCCGGATCGTTCCTCAAGCAAACCAGCTTGTCGCCGGATTGCGGATAATCGGCCGTAAAGCCCTTCAGCTCGCGAAGCCGCTGGTTATAACGGCGGCGCGTGCGATTTGTGCCGACGAGCACCTGATCGGCATCGAGCACGAGCGACTGTGTCACCTCGGACTTGGAAATCACCTGCGCGGCACCGTAATCGCCACGCATGATCTCGCGGCCTTCCCGCACATCCATGGCAAGGTGGATGATGGGATTGTCCTTGGCCTGCCGATGAATTTCGGAGAGCAGGTAATCAGGCTCCTGCTCCGTGAAGAAGCCACCGCCTGAAACCGGCGGCAACTGCCCGGGATCGCCGAGCACCAGGATAGGCGTGCCGAAGCTCATCAGATCCTTGCCGAGCTGCTCATCCACCATCGAACATTCATCGATGATGATGAGTGCCGCCTTGGCGAGCGGGCTCTGGCGGTTGATGGAAAACATCGGTGCGACCGAGGTCTTGCCGGTTTCCTCGTCTTCCACGGTCTCTTCGCCGCGCGGGCGGTAGATCAGCGAATGGATGGTGCGGGCATTGGTCGCCCCGCGCGAGCGCAGCACCTGCGCCGCCTTGCCGGTGAAGGCCGCAAACAGCACTTCGCCATCGACATTTTCCGCGAAATGTTTTGCAAGCGTCGTCTTGCCGGTTCCGGCA
Organism: Rhizobium sp. Root491; assembly: GCF_001427205.1. Classification (NCBI taxonomy): domain Bacteria; kingdom Pseudomonadati; phylum Pseudomonadota; class Alphaproteobacteria; order Hyphomicrobiales; family Rhizobiaceae; genus Rhizobium; species Rhizobium sp. Root491. Next base: position 337,053 of record NZ_LMFF01000015.1, on the reverse strand, counting down.
TAACCGAACAACCGAAAAACCGGCGTCCGGCCTTCCTTCAGCCAGCGGGAAACAGCCTTGAGCGCTTCGTCCTGTTGCGGTGAAAATAACATGCGCCCTCATCGCAGGATTCGAGCACCGTGCGCAACAGAAAAAGAACGAAAGATGAATCACACCATCAGAATGCGGCAATAAAACACGGCTGGTTTTTAAACCATGGCGGGTATCATGCCGCGCATGAAGATATTGATTCTGGGCGCAACGGGTTTCATCGGTTCCGAAGTGATCCGCAGCCTTCACGGCAAAGGTCACACCGTTACTGGGCTGGCTCGCACCATTGCGCGCGCCAAAGATAAATGGCCTTTCGCCAGCTGGGTTCCGGCCGATCTCTCGCGTATGACCAGCGCTGCCGACTGGGCGGCACTCGTTAGCGACCATGACGCCATCGTCAATTGCGCAGGTGCGCTTCAGGACGGCCTGTCGGATGATCTTGCTGCGACGCAGGAAAAAGCGATGCTGGCGCTCTATCCAGCAGCGGTAAATGCGGGCGGCAAACTGGTGATCCAGATATCGGCCCGCACTTCCGGAGCCGCTTCCCAACTGCCCTTCCTCGCAACCAAACGCCGCGCCGATGTGGCACTTGCCGCAAGCGGTCTGCGCTTTGTCATTCTCCGCCCCGCACTGGTTGTCGGCCGCAACGCCCATGGCGGCACAGCACTCGTGCGCGCGCTTGCAAGCTTCCCTTTCGCTGTGCCGCTCGTAAACGGCAAGATGCCTGTACAGACCGTCGCAGTCGAAGATGTCGCGTTGGCAGTCAGCGCGGCAATAGATGGCGAAATCCCGTCAGGTAGCGATATCGAGCTGGCAGCAAACGAAACGATGACATTGCAAGGCGTGGTCGCTGCGCACCGGCAATGGCTCGGCCTCGCCCCTGCTCCCGCGCTAAATCTTCCGGCTGCCTTCATGCGCCCCGTCGCCATCACGGCGGATATTGCGGGAAAACTCGGCTGGCGGTCGCCGTTGCGCTCAACCGCAATGACGGTGATGTCGGAAGGTATCGTGACGGAGAACAGCGCGCCAAAAGCGACGACGTCGCTCAAGAGCTTGAGGGACACGCTGGCAGCTCACCCTTCCGGCGTGCAGGACCTGTGGTTTGCCAGATCATATCTGCTCAAACCCGTCCTCATTCTCTGCCTGTCGCTGTTCTGGCTATTGTCCGGCCTCGTCCCGCTGCTTGATATCGACAGCTCGGCGGCGCATTTCCTGCCCTTCATGCCGCAAGTGCCGGCCGTCGCCCTCACACTCGCCACCTGCCTCATCGATATCGCCCTGGGCGTCACCGTCCTGATAAGACCGCTTGCCAGAAAAGCACTCATCGCCATGCTCCTGGTCACCGCCGCCTATCTGACTGGTGGCAGTCTGCTGGAGCCGGGTCTGTGGCTCGATCCGCTCGGCCCCCTCGTCAAGGTCCTGCCCTCCATCGCCCTTACACTTGTCGCCCTTGCCACATTGGATGAACGCTGATGACACCTGAAGACCTTCTGCGGCTCGCCCATGTCATCGGCGCAACCGTGCTGTTCGGCACCGGGGCTGGCATAGCGTTTTTCATGGTGATGGCGCGGCGGACGGCAAACCCAGCGCTGATCGCCCATGTTTCGGGCACGGTCGTCATCGCCGACACCATCTTTACCGCCACGGCGGCGATCATCCAGCCGGTCACCGGCTACTTCCTCGCCCGCATCATCGGCTGGCCGCTGAGCGAAGGCTGGATCGCGCTTTCGCTCTGCCTTTATGTCTTCACCGGCATTTTCTGGCTGCCGGTGGTGTGGATCCAGATCAAACTGCGCGACATCGCCCGCGATTGTGTCGCTGCGGACGAGCCCCTGCCGCCGCAATGGTTCCGTCTCTACCGCATCTGGTTTGCCTGCGGTTTTCCGGCTTTCTTCGCGGTTCTCGGCATCATCTGGCTGATGCTGACCAAGCCGGATATTGCCCTGTTCGGTTGATGCGCCTCAATTGACCGCCTGTCTTTCGACAAGCTGCGCCAGTTGCTCGGCGACCGTGTTCCAGCCGTCGAAAAAGCCCATCTCCGCGTGCCTGTCGCGATCTTCAGGGTTTCTGTGCATGGCATAGGCCACATACTCCATTCCTTCAGGATGATCGCGAAAACTCATCACCGCGGTGAGGAATGGGCGCGCGGACGGGCGAAAGCCTGAAGTCAGCGCATCGGTGAAGACCAGACGCTCCTCATGATCCACCGCCAGGAAACATCCGCTTATGTGATCGCCAAATGCCTTCCCGTCTTCGCTGTAGCGGGTCTCGAAAGCGCCGCCGGGGAAAAGCTCCATTTTCTCGACACGGCATTGGCCGGGATGCGGCACCCACCACTGTTCGAGGCTGTTTTTGTCGACCCAGGCGTTCCAGACGAGCCGGCGCGGCGCCCTGATGATCCTTGAAATCTTCAGGTCGAGATCGGGATTGAAAGTGTCGGTCATTTGTCATTCTCCCCTTTATCGGAGGTTCTGTCCTGTTGCGCCATGACGAACTGTTCAAGCCGGTCCGTACGGCCTTCCCAGATGGCATGCTGTTGCGAAAGCCAGCCCTCAATCATCGAAAACCGTTGTTTCTCCAGCGAGCAGAACCGCACCCGGCCCTGCTTGCGCGTCACGATCAACCCCGCTCCTTCCAGCTGGCGGATATGTTTCATGAACGACGGCAGGGCCATGGCGAAAGGTTCGGCAAGCGTGCCGACGCTCGCATCCCCGCTGCCCAACCGCAAAAGCACGGCCCGTCGTGTCGGATCGGCAAGGGACTGGAAGATATCGTCAAGTGGCACTGAATAGTTATCCATAAGACTAACTATCACAGCGAAAAACTTAGCTCAACGGATAAGTTTAAAAATCGCACCGGCGGAGGGAATAAAGCAGTGACCTGCGGTGTCTTTTGATGTGCCGGCGGCAGAAGCCGCCCGAACCAAGGAGGATATGTCCATGAAAATCCGCTTTATCGTTCCCGCCCTCGTTCTGGCATTTGCCGGAACGGCCTATGCGGCACCCGCGGTCGAAACGGTCAAGACCGCCAAAGGCAATGTGCTTGCGGGCGAAAAAGGCATGACGCTCTACACTTTCAAGAACGACAAGAAGGGCGTATCCAATTGTTATGACAAGTGCGCCACCAACTGGCCGCCGTTCTTCGCGGCCACTGGCGACAAGGCCGAAGGCGCCTATTCTCTCGTGACGCGCAAGGACGGCAAGATGCAGTGGGCAAAAGACGGCATGCCGCTCTACTACTGGGCCAAGGACATGAAAAAAGGCGATGCAACCGGCGACGGTATGAACGGTGTATGGGATGCCGCAAAACCATGATGGCATGAATGGCAAGACGCGGGGGAGCCTCTCCCCCGCAGCCGGCTCCTTCGAGGCGGAGATGCTGGCGCTGATACCCATGCTGCGGCGTTATTCCCGCAGCCTTTCCCGCTCCGACGCCGATGGCGAGGACCTTTTGCAGGACTGCGTGGAAAAGGCGCTGACCAACAAGAGGCAATGGCACGGAACGGCTTTGAAATCATGGGCTTACGCGATAATGACGAATCTTTATCGCAACCGCCACCGCGCCGCGAAACGTCACCCGTCCGAAAGTCTCGACGGCCATGAAAGCTTGGCCGTTGCCGACACACTCGGCGACACGCTGGAAAACGATAGGCTGCACGTCGCGCTCGGGCTGCTTTCGCCAGAGATGCGGGCGGTGCTGATGCTGGTGACGGTGGAAGGCTACAGCTATCAGGAGGCAGCCGAGACATTGTCGATCCCGGTGGGTACCGTCATGTCCAGACTTTCCCGCGCCCGCGAAACCCTGCGCCAGCACCTGGCGGCGGACAATATCATTCCCCTGCGGAGACCACGATGAAAAGGCCCGATGCCATTACCGAAGACGATCTGCACGCTTATGTCGATGGGCTTTTGTCCGACGACGACCGCGCGGCTGTCGAGGCCTGGCTGACCGAAAGGCCGCAGGAGCGGGAGCGTGTGGAAGACTGGAAAAAACAGGCTGAAACCCTGCGAGCCGCATTCGCCGCCTATGCCGCCGAACATCCGCACGACACCGCGATGCTTGCCGAAAGAAAACAGGCACCCGCGTGGCGGCTGAAACCGGTTCTTCTGCGAACGGCAGCTGTGTTGCTGATCTTCGCGGCGGGTGCGGCAGCCGGCAGGCTTGTGCCGTCGCCACTCGCCACGCCGCAGGACGTGGTTCTGGCATCGTTGACGACTGACATTCCCGCGCAGGCGAAATCGGCCTATCTCATCTATGCAAGCGAGGTGCGCCACCCCGTTGAAGTTGGAGCCGAACAGCAGCAGCACCTTGCAACATGGCTCGGCAAAAGGCTCGGTTATCCCTTCGCTATCCCCGATCTTTCCAAGATCGGATATGATCTCGTCGGCGGGCGCCTGATCCCCGTCAGCGGCAAGCCCGGGGCGATGCTGATGTATCAGGACAAGACCGGCCGCCGGGTAACGGTGCTGGTCGGCCACAACGAGGAAAACCGCACCACCAGCTTCCGCATGGCGAGCGCCGATGGCGTCGAGACCTTTTACTGGATCGACAACGAACTGGGCTATGCGGTTTCTGCCGAACTGACGCGCGCCGAGGTGCAGAAGATCGCCGAGGAATGTTACCGCCAGTTCCCTGCGTAGAATAACCTATACCCCCACCCCACATCCATGCGACAGGCACAGGGATGAAGGGAGACCCCCTATTTCAACATCGGCCAGAGGCTGACGACGAGAAGGACGGCCATGGTGATGTTGAACCATTTGAGCCGCACGGGAACGGAAAGCCAGTCGCGCAGGGCCGAGCCGAAGCCCGCCCAGGTCGAAACGCTGGGAAGATTGACGGCGGCGAAAACCACACCGACGATCAAAACGGTGACGAGATATTGCCCCTCATCCGTATAGGTCGCCATCGCGGTCACGGCCATTACCCAAGCCTTGGGATTGACCCACTGAAAGGTTGCGGCGGCAAGAAAGCTCATCGGCACCGATGCGGCAGCACCCTCGTTCAGGCTGCGGGACGTGCCGATCTTCCACGCGATCCAGACGAGATAAAGTCCGCCCGCGAATTTCAGCACGGTATAGAGCAAGGGCACGGAGTGCAGCAGCGCGCCAAGCCCAAATCCGACGCCGATCAGCAATGACAGGAACCCCGCCCCGATGCCCAGCATATGCGGGATCGTGCGGCGGAAACCGAAATTCACGCCGGAGGCAAAAAGCATCATATTGTTCGGGCCGGGCGTGATGGAGGTTGTGAAGGCAAACAGCACCAGCGCAACGAGGGTTTCGACAGTCATGATCTCTCCTGTGAAAAGACACTATCCGCCGAACCACCATCAAACCAGTCCGATCAACCGATAGGCGTAGTCAAATTTTTTGATGGATCGATCCTTTCCATGCCGGGTTTGAGAAGTCGGAACAAAGGGCTATTCTCCGTCAACAACCGCTGGAGCGAACCGATGTATGACGACATTCCTTCCGTCACCCTGCCATCCGGAAAAGAGATACCAGCCCTTGGCCTCGGCACCTGGAACATGGGCGAGATGAGATCATCGGCTCCGCAGGAAGTCGAGAGCATTCGCAAGGCGATCGATCTCGGCATGACGCTGATCGACACGGCCGAAATGTATGCAGACGGCCGATCCGAAGAGGTGGTGGGCACGGCGATTGCCGGCCGGCGCGACGAGGTGTTTCTGGTCAGCAAGGTCTATCCCTGGAACGCCAGCGCCCGAGGCACGATTGAGGCCTGCGAGCGCAGCCTCGCAAGGCTCGGCACCGACCGCCTCGATCTCTATCTGCTGCATTGGCGTGGTGATCACCCGCTGGAAGAAACGGTGGCCGCTTTCGAAAAGCTTAAAAAAGCAGGCAAGATCGGCGACTGGGGCGTCTCGAATTTCGACACCGACGACATGGAGGAGCTTTTCGCTGTTCCCGACGGTAAGAATTGCGCCGCCAATCAGGTGCTCTACAATCTCTCCCGGCGCGGACCGGAATTTTCGCTTCTGCCCTGGTGTCAGTGGCACAGCGTGCCGCTAATGGCCTATTCGCCAATCGAACAGGGGCGCATCCTCAACAACCACGAACTCATCCGCATCGCCAAGGCCTATCAGGCTACGCCTGCGCAACTGGCACTGGCCTTTCTTCTGGAAAGAGAAGGCGTCATCGCCATTCCAAAATCCGCCAGCGCCGCACGCGTGGAGGAGAACCGAGGTGCCACCGATCTCGAAATCACCGATGAGGACTGGGCCGCGCTGGATGCCGCTTTCCCTCCACCGACACGCAAGACGGCGCTGGAAATGCTTTGATTTAACAAAGCATTAAGATGTTTTTCGGAATCAGGCACTCAAGCAATTGAATCGAAATGTGAGCCCTGCGAACTGATGCTTTGGGCTGCAACATTTTAATTCAATAACGGCGCAGCGAACCGCGCCGTCAGTCTGCCAGACATGCTGCACCCAGTTACGGTATGCGGCGCTCATATTCCTCTTTAAGCCCCAGCCAGCTATCCCAGAAAGGCCCCGGCTCCTTTTCCTGAAGACGGGCGGCGAGAATGTCGAGATGCGCATGCCAGCCGGCGCTGACATTGAGCTTGGTCGTGCGATCCGCAAGCCGGCGGTGAACCAGTGTCAGAAGCACATCCTTGCCCAGAGCCTGAAGCTCGATCGACACTTCTGCGCTCTCACCCCAGGTGAAGACGAGGCGGTGCGGTGCAACGACGGTGATGATGCGTGAGGTCATCCTGTTCTCTTCGGAAAAACCTTCCGGGCGGCTGCCCGGCGGGTCGGAAAGCTCGTCGTTGCGCCAGACGAGTTCAAATGGTGCGTCGGGCGCAAGCCGCATCTCGCCGGACGCCAGCCACCGGCGGCGAAGTTCGCTCTGTGTCAGATAGGCCCAGACCCGCTCGATTGGTCCCGGCAGGAGCCGTTCTATCTTCAGGGTTGTCGGCTCGACGAGCCGGCCATAGGCGTCAGGCATTGCAATATCAGCCATTGTCATTTCCTCCATCTGCAGGGGATTTTCCCTGATCATCCTCCCTGAGCATCTGCTCAAGAATATCGAGGCGGCTGTTCCAGAACTGCCGGTAGAAATCCAGCCATTCATGCGCCTCTGCCAACCGTTCCGGCGCAAGGCGGCAGACATGGGTACGCCCCCTTACCTCACGGCGGATAAGCCCGGCGTTTTCCAGCGCCTTGATGTGCTTGGATGCCGCAGCCAGCGATATGTCGAACGGCTCGGCCAGCTGGCTCACCGTTCGCTCGCCACGGGATAGATCGCGCAGCATCGTGCGCCGCGTCGCATCGCCAAGGGCATGAAAGACAGTGTCGAGATGTGGAACAGATAATTCAACCATGTTGTTGAATATAGGCCGCCAGACTAAAAAGTCAACCATATGGTTGAATATCAATTCACCGGAGCGCAGCCCATAAAAAACCCGCGGCGAACCGCGGGCTTGGTATTACAAGGATATTCGAAAGGCGGAGGATCACATCCCCTGCGAACCGCGGTTCATGGCTGCAATACCCGTGCGGCAGATCTCGATCAGGCCGAGCGGTTTGATGATGGCCACGAACTGGTCGATCTTGGACGACTTGCCGGTGATTTCGAAGATGAAATGCTCGACTGTCGCGTCCACCACCTTGGCCTGAAACGCATCCGCAAGACGCAGCGTCTCGGCGCGGGCTTCACCCGAACCGACGACCTTGATCAGCGCTACTTCACGCTCGATCGGCCGTTCCTGCCCGAGTTCGCGGGCGCGAACTGTGAGATCGAGCACCCGGTGCACAGGAACGATGCGTTCCAGCTGCGCCTTGATCTGCTCCAGCACGATCGGCGTGCCGCGCGTCACGATCGTGATGCGCGACAGATGCGCCTCATGCTCGGTTTCCGAAACCGTCAGGCTTTCGATGTTGTAACCCCGGCCGGAAAACAGGCCGATGACCCGGGCGAGAACGCCCGGCTCGTTGCTGACGAGAACCGACAGCGTGTGATTTTCGACGGCAGCCGTTTCCTTCTGGATGAAATAGGCGGAGCCGGTGGGTTGTAGGTGTGCGTTCATGTCCTTTTCCTCTCCCGGCTCAGACTAGCTGACGGCCCTTGGCATCGATGGCGTTGGCAACAGCTTCATCCGTCGCCTCGTCCGGCAACAGCATCTCGTTATGGGCTTTACCAGATGGGATCATCGGGAAGCAATTGGCGAGATTGGCAACGCGGCAATCGAAGATGACCGGCCTGTTGACCGCAATCATCTCGGCGATCTTGTCGTCCAGTTCCTTCGGATCGTCGCAATACATGCCAACCGCGCCATAGGCTTCCGCCAGTTTGACGAAGTCAGGCATGGCTTCGGTATAGGAGTTGGACAGGCGGTTGCCGTGCAGCAACTGCTGCCACTGCCGCACCATGCCCATATACTGGTTGTTGAGGATGAAAATCTTCACGGGCAGACCGTACTGGATGGCGCAGGACATTTCCTGAATGCACATCTGGATCGAGGCATCACCGGCAATGTCGATAACCAGCGCTTCCGGATGCGCGACCTGAACGCCGATAGCTGCCGGCAGGCCGTATCCCATGGTACCGAGACCGCCCGAGGTCATCCAGTGGTTCGGCTCCTCGAAGCCGAAGAACTGCGCCGCCCACATCTGGTGCTGACCAACTTCGGTGGTGATGAAAGTCTCGCGCCCCTTCGATGCCTCGTAAAGACGCTGCAATGCATATTGCGGCATGATGACATCGTTGGAATTTTTGTAGGCAAAGGAGTTGCGGGCGCGCCAGCGCTCGATCTGCAGCCACCAGTCCGCGGTCTGCGCTTTTTCCGGCTTCTTCGGCAAAGCGCGCCACAGGCGAACCATATCTTCCAGAACATGGCTGACGTCGCCAATGATCGGAACGTCGACGCGCACGGTCTTGTTGATCGAGGACGGATCGATATCGACGTGAATCTTCTTGGAATTCGGCGAAAACGCATTCAGGCGTCCGGTAATACGGTCGTCGAAACGTGCGCCGATGCAGACCAGCACGTCGCAATCATGCATTGTCATATTGGCTTCGTATGAACCGTGCATGCCCAGCATGCCGAGCCAGTTCTTGCCGGAAGCCGGATAGGCGCCGAGACCCATCAGCGTCGAGGTGATCGGGAAACCGGTCAGCTCTACCAGTTCGCGCAGCAGCCGTGTCGCTTCCGGGCCGGAGTTGATGACACCGCCACCGGTGTAGAAAACCGGCTTCTTTGCCTTAGACATCAATTCGATGGCCGCGTGAATGGCGTTGAGATCGCCCTGAACCTTCGGCTTGTAGCTCTTCTGCTGAATGGCGGCGGAAGGCGGCGTATAAGTGCCGGTGGCGAACTGGATGTCCTTCGGAATATCGACGACGACGGGGCCGGGACGACCAGTCTGTGCGATGCGGAAGGCCTCATGGATGATGCCCGCCAGTTCGTTGACGTCCTTTACCAGCCAGTTGTGCTTGGTGCAGGGGCGCGTAATGCCGACGGTATCGCATTCCTGAAATGCGTCGGAGCCGATCAGCGATGTCGGAACCTGGCCGGAAAGGCAGACGAGCGGAATGGAATCCATCAGCGCATCCTGCAGCGGGGTGACCGCATTGGTGGCGCCGGGACCGGAGGTAACGAGCATGACACCGACCTTGCCGGTGGAGCGGGCATAACCTTCGGCAGCATGGCCGGCACCCTGCTCGTGACGTACGAGAATATGCTGAATGTCTTCCTGCTGGAAAATCTCGTCGTAGATCGGAAGCACGGCACCACCAGGATAACCGAAGATATGCTCGACGCCGTTGTCCTTCAGCGCCTTCAGAACAATCTCCGCACCTGTCATGCTATTGCTGTTTTCCGTATTATCCTTATCCGTCATTGCCTGTTTCCATCCCGCTTTGGCTTTGGATATCGAGGAGCCCGAGGGCCTGTTTGAAGACATAAAAAAAGGCCCCTAGAGGAGCCTCGTTCAGCGCATGGGTGCTTTCGCCGGATGGTTACACCATCCTGCCCATGCGCCGTCCCACCACGATAAGTACGTTAAGATTTTTCATGGGCCGGAGTGTTAGCCAGAAAAGCGCCAGTCGTCAACGCATATTGCGGAAAAAATCGGCGTCGGCTTCTTTTATTACCCGTAAGGCGCCATGGACGAAATTTTCGAACGCAACAGATACACAGGTTGTTAAATATAATCTTTTACAATCAAGTATGCAGATAATGCCCGAACCACCGCGATCATCCGCATGTACCGGGATAAGACGTGAATAGTGACGAGTTTCATAGAGCGTCCCGCATGGACGAAAACGAACGGCGATCCGGCCAGCAGCCGGCTAACCGCATGCTCGGCCGCGTTATCGCCTGTGATGGCGCCCATGCGACAATCGCCGCAGAAACGGAAATCGGCTCAACCGATGTCGCGCAGCTCTGGTCCGTCGGACGCCTGATCTCGATCGAAATGGGAACGAGCCGCGTCGCCGCACTGGTATACGCCATGCGCACGGGCGAAGAACACTGGTCGTCGGACAAGCCGAACCGGCTGCTGATCGACGTGGAACTCGTTGGCGAAGTCTACCGCACCGAAGATGGCAGCGAACGTTTTTCCACCGGCATTTCCCGTTACCCCTACCTGGGCGCGGTCGCGCATCGCATCCGCACGGGAGACCTTTCCAAGATCTATGACAGCGGCAAGCGAGACACATGCGTCATTGGCAAGCTGACGCAGGACGACACGATTGGCGCGGCCATCAACATCCAGCAGATGCTGGCGAAACATTTCGCCGTCGTCGGCTCGACGGGCGTGGGCAAAACCACCGCCGTCTCCCTTCTTCTGAACAAGGCGATCGAGACGGACCCGAAGCTGCGTGTCCTCATTCTCGATCCGCACAATGAATTTGCGGCCGCCTTTCCCGATCATTCTGTCGTCATCGACACCGACACGCTCGACCTTCCCTTCTGGCTGATGCGCCTTGAAGAATTCGCGGAAGTGATTTTCCGCGGACGCAAGCCCGTACCGGAAGAGATGGATGTCCTTCGCGACATCATTCCGGAGGCGAAAAAGGCATTTCGCGGCACAGATGGCTCCGCCGTTCGCCGCACGTCCGACAAGAGCGCGATCACGCCCGACACGCCGGTGCCTTACCGCATGGCCGATATTCTCGCCCTCATCGACGAGCGCATCGGGCGGCTGGAAGGGCGCGGCGAAAAGCCGACCCTGCGATCCCTCAAGGGCCGCATCCTCTCGGCCATCAATGATACGCGCTATAACTTCATGTTCTCCAGCAATACGATCAGCGACACCATTCTGGAAACGGTGGCGCATATCTTCCGTATTCCAGGAGAAGGTAAGCCGATTTCGGTTTTCCAGCTGTCCGGCATCCCCTCGGAAGTGGTGAACTCGGTCGTCTCCGTCCTTTGCCGCATGTCCTTCGAACTCGCGGTGCTGGCGCGCGGCTCGCTGCATATGCTTGTCGTCTGCGAAGAAGCGCACCGTTATGTTCCGGCAGACCCTGAGCGCGGATTTTTCCCGACCCGGCAGGCGATCGCGCAGATCGCCAAGGAAGGCCGCAAATACGGTATTTCGCTTGGCGTCATCAGCCAGCGTCCGAGTGAGCTGGACCAGACCATCCTGTCGCAGTGCTCGACCGTTTTTGCCATGCGGCTGACGAACGAGATCGACCAGAAGATCATTCTGTCCGCCGTACCGAACGCCTCAACCTCGACCACCAGTTTCCTCTCGTCCATCGGCAATGGCGAGGCAATCGCCTTTGGCGAGGCGGTGGGCGTACCGATGCGCATGCGCTTCGACCGCGTCTCCACGGCAAAATTGCCGAAGGCGAACGGCGCAGTCAGCCATACGCCCCACGAAACGCCCGATACAGTCGATCTGAACACCATCGTCAGCCGCATGCGCGCGGTAGCTAAACCGGTCATCACCGGCTTCCAGCAAAGCGTCGAAGCGGCCTTCTCCGATATGCAGGAACCGATGTCAGCTCCCAGGGAAGCGGACGACGTCGATCGCTGGAAACGCGAACTGGGGACGGCGGCGACAGAGGGATACGAACCTTACCGCCCCGACATGCTGCCCGGACGTACAACCCTTGCGCCGCAGTCGCCCGCAACGGTAACGGATACCAGCGCTGTCAACGAATTGCGCAAAGTCGGCTTCCAGATGCAGGCACAGAGTGGCCCGCCTCCATCAGAGGCACGCCCTTCGCTGCGGGAGAGCCTGATGAAAAAGCCGCTAGGCAGCCTTTACCGCAAGGACTGAGCGCGGCCCTTACGGCTGGATACGTGCCCAGTCCGGCCCCATCTGGTTGCGGAACCAGGTCATCTGCCGCTTGGCATATTGGCGGGTCGCGGCCGCCGATTTTTCGATGACCTCTGCCTCACTCATACCGCCAGCCAGCATATCGGCGATCTGGGAAACGCCGATCGCCTTCATAGCTGTGGCGTCAGGCGCAAGGTTCAGGGCGAGAAGAGCCTTCACCTCTTCCACAGCACCACTCTCCATCATGGTTTCGAACCGCCGATTGATGCGGTCGTGCAGCACGGGCCGTTCCGGCAGGACCACAAATTTCTCCGCTCTGTCCGGATCAACTATCATCGGACCACTGGCTTTTTGGAACTCCATGATCGACTTTCCCGTCGCTTCCATGACTTCCAGCGCCCGGACGATCCGCTGGCCGTCCCCCGGCTGAAGCCCCTGCGCCATCAAGGGATCGCACCGCGACAGCTCCGCGTGCAGGACCGTTGACCCCTCTTCGATCAGCCGGGCGCGCAACCTCTCGCGTATGTCGTCAGGAATGGCTGGCATATCGGACAAGCCGCCCGTCAGTGCCTTGAAATAAAGCCCCGTACCGCCAACGATGACCGGAAAACGCTGCTGCCTGCGCAAATCCACAAGCAGGGCGGAAATGTCCCGCAGCCATTCACCCGTTGAATAGGAACTGCTTGCCGGCACATGGCCGTATAGCAGATGTGGCACGCCTGCCATTTCTTCCTCGGATGGCCGGGCGGTCAGCACCCGCAGCGTGTCATAAACCTGCATGCTGTCGGCATTGATCACGACACCGTTCCGCTCCCGCGCCATACGAAGCGCAAGCGCGGACTTGCCGCTTGCCGTCGGGCCGGTTATCAGGATCGCATCAAAATTCTCATCAAGGTTTTTCATCATGGCTTTCGTTGCCACGCTTATCGCCAATCCGTCAAATCCTGTTCTGACACCGGCCCTCGGCGAAGCGGCCGCCAATGCCGTAAACGCATCCGGTCTCTACTGGCTGGCCGATGGCATCGCCTGCGATATTGCCCTGCCCTCTGGCACCGATGCCGAACAGGCACGTGACGCGATTGCCGACGTGCTTTCGGGCCAGCCGATCGATATCGTCGTTCAGGAACAGGACAAGCGCCGCAAGAAGCTTCTGATCGCCGATATGGATTCGACCATGATCGGTCAGGAATGCATCGACGAACTGGCCGCCGAAGTAGGATTGAAGGACAAGGTTTCCACGATTACCGCTCGCGCCATGAATGGCGAAATCGCTTTTGAGCCGGCGCTCCGCGAGCGCGTGGCGCTGCTGAAGGGCCTGCCGGTCTCCGTCATCGATGACGTCATTGAAAAGCGCATCACGCTGACATCAGGCGGCAAGGAGCTGATCGCCACCATGAAGGCTAAAGGCTACTATACCGCCCTCGTTTCCGGCGGTTTCACGGTCTTCACCGGCCGGGTGGCTGCGATGCTGGGGTTTGATGAGAACCGCGCCAATCTTCTCGGCGAGGCCGATGGCCAGTTGGATGGCACCGTTGCCGAACCGATCCTCGGCAAACAGGCCAAGGTGGATGCGCTGAACGATATCGCCGCAAAGCTCGGCATCTCGCCGGACGAGGCAATGGCGGTCGGCGATGGCGCTAACGATCTCGGCATGCTGCATCTGGCCGGCGCAGGCGTTGCCCTGCACGCCAAGCCCGCCGTCGCCGCCGAGGCGCAGATGCGCATCGACCATGGCGACCTGACCGCACTCCTTTATATTCAGGGTTACCGCAAGACGGATTTTGTCGTTCCATGATCATCCGTGAAACATCAAGGCTCATTCTGCGCGAGTGGAAGGAGAGCGACCGCAATCTGTTCCGCGAAATCAACGCCGACGAAAAGGTCATGGAATTTTTTCCCTTCCGCCGCAGCCATGCGGAAGCGGATGCGGTTCTCGAAACCATCAACGGCATGATCCGCGGCAGCGGTTACGGCTTCTACGCCATGGAACTGCGCGAAACCGGTGAGGTTATGGGATTTTGCGGCATATCGCCGGTCATGAACCTCGATCCGCCCTTTCCGCTCGGAACCATGGAAATCGGCTGGCGGCTCGCCAGCCGCTTCTGGGGTCACGGCTATGTCACCGAGGCCGCGCAATCGCTGCTCGTCATGGCTTTTGACGAAAAGGAAACGCCGGAAATCGTCTCCTTTGCCGTCCATGACAACCAGCGTTCGACGCGGGTGATGGAACGTATCGGCCTCAAGCGTGACCCGTCACGAGACTTCGACCACCCGCGCGTCCCGGAAGACACCCATCCGCATCTGCGCCCGCATGTGACCTATGCGCTGACGCTCGCGGAGTGGCGGGAACGACGGGCGCAGTAGCGCCCTCGCCCGCCAGTTCGGCAATTATTTCACAGCCGCATTTCCGCCGTCGGCAAACAGGGCCGATCCGGCAACAAAGCTCGACATCGGGCTGGAGAGGAAAAGGGCGGCCTGCGCCAGTTCCTCCGGTTCCGCAATGCGCTTCATCGCATGCAGCCCTGCAGCCCACTCCTTCTGGGCCGCATCTCCCGCCATCGGCGTATCGACTCCGCCGGGAAGCAGCGCATTGGCGCGAATTCCCTTGAAGGCGTAGTCGGCAGTAATGCCTTTCACCAGCCCCATCAGCGCCGCCTTGGAGGTGCCATAGGCTGCCATGCCGGGTATGCCGGCGCTGGTGCCGACGAAGCTGGAGATGAAGACGACCGAACCGCCTCCCCGCTTCAACATCGCAGGGATCTGGCTGCGCACGCCGAGAAATGCGGAAGTGAGGTTGGCGGTGATCACGTGATCCCATTCCTCTACCGAAATCTCCGCAAGCGGTTTTGTTGCTCCAACGGCACCGGCATTGTTGACGGCGATATCGAGACCGCCAAAGACGGTCATGGCCGCATCCGTCAGACGGGCATGGGTTTCCGCAACTGTGACGTCACCCGCCACGGGGTGAACGCGACCGCCGGCCTGGCGAATGGCGGAAGCCACGTCCTCGAGTGCCTCGGCACCACGCGCGTTGATAATGACGGCCGCGCCCTGTTCGGCAAACAGCCTTGCTGTCGCCCGGCCGATGCCGGATGACGCGCCAGTGATGATCGCAACCTTGTTTTCTAATAATTTCATATCCTTGGCCTCCTTTGGGGGAGACCGAGGAATAGAGAGCAAGCCGAACCACAGCCACCCGATTCCTGCCGAACCGGGCGAAAGAAGCTTTACTCCAGCGGCAGCGCCACGACGCGCAGATTGCCCTGTGCATCGGCAACCATCATATGCGCATTCTTGCGACCCTCGGATTTCAGGCCGTTGACACGCACAAGCACGTCGCCCGGAACCTCCATGAAGTCCTGTCCAACCTCGACGATGACATCACCCGCCTTCATGCCCTTCTGTTCGGCAGGCGAACCCTGATCAACACTGGCGACAAGCACGCCTTCGACACTTTCGGCAATGCCCTTCTCCGTCCGCAACTCGTTGCTCAGCACTACGAGGTTCATGCCGAGCACGCGCTGCGGCGCTTCGCGCACCTCCGGCGTCTGGTCCTGCGCCTGATCGTCGGAACCGCCCTTGTCATCAGGCACGACCATGCCGCCGTCACCGTCCTCGGCCTGCGGATCGTCGGTTGCGGCCTTTTCATCGGGCGCATCCTGCAACTGGCCAAGCTTTACCTTGACGGTCTCTTCCTTGCCGTCACGGAAGACCACGACATCGACTTCCTTGCCGACCGGGCTTTCCGCCACGATCCTCAAGAGGTCACGCATCTCGTGAATATCCTTGCCGTCGAATTTCAGTACGATATCGCCGGCCTGGATCGGGCCGTTTTCCACCGGGCCACCCTTGGCCACGCCGGAAATCAAGGCACCCTTTGCCGCTTCCATGCCAAGGCTTGCGGCCACGTCGTCGGTAACCGGCTGGACGCGCACGCCGAGCCAGCCACGGCGGGTTTCGCCGAATTGGATGAGCTGCTCGACGATATTCTGGGCGAGTTCCGTCGGAACCGCGAAACCGATGCCAATCGAACCGCCGCTCGGCGAAATGATCGCCGTATTGATGCCGATCACCTCACCCTTCATGTTGAAGAGCGGACCGCCGGAATTACCCTTGTTGATTGCAGCATCCGTCTGGATGAAGTTGTCATAGGGGCCGGCATTGATGTTGCGCCCGCGCGCGGAAACGACGCCGACGGTCAGCGATCCACCAAGGCCGAAGGGATTGCCAACGGCCATGACCCAGTCACCGATGCGCATGCTGCGCGAATCGCCGAACTTGACTGCCTTCAGCGGAGCCTTCGGCTCTACCTTCAAAACGGAAAGATCGGTTTTGGTATCAGTGCCGACCAGCGTTGCCTTCAGCTTCGAACCATTCGGGAAAATCACCTCGATGGCGTCTGCACCCTCAATGACGTGATTGTTGGTGACGATGTAGCCAGCCGGATCGATAACGAAGCCGGATCCCAGCGAACTGACCTTGTCGCCGCCTTCCGGTTTCTGGTTGTCGAAATAATCCTTGAAGAACTCCTGGAAAGGCGAACCTTCCGGCAGTTTCGGCGGCACAGGCCCTTTGCCCTCGGTCTTGACGTTCTGCGACGTCGAAATATTCACCACCGCATCAAGAAGGGGTGCGGCAAGATCGGCGACCGATGCCGGCCCATGGCTCTGCGCCCATGCCGCAACCGGTGCCGAAAGGCTACCCGCCACAAGTGCGAAGCCCGCGACTGCGGCAATGCTGCTGCGAAAAGGCGAAAGAAGGGTCACGGCCATAAGCGTCCTCGCGTTTCAAATCGTCATTCCCTGCATATATCGTCAAAGCATAAGGCGGAATGATGAAGTGTAAAAATACCTTTTCGTGAACAGCACCGGCTGCCTTGCTCACTGCCTACAGCATCGGCGCGAAAACGGATATCCCTTTCCGGGCGCGAGACAACAGGATTTTGTCCCCTTTTCGTTTTGCTGCCACTCAGCCATTCGCTCAAAAAGAAAGGGCCGGTTAAAACCGGCCCCTCCAAAATCATTCGATCCGTTATCAATTTGCCGGCGGTGCGGCAGGTGCGGCCGGAGCCGTGGATGGAGCACCGTTGATGTCGTTGAAATAACGGAAGAAGGTCGAGTCGGGAGACAGGACCAGCGTAGTGCCGGTTCCAGACAGCGCGCTGGAATAGGCCGCCATGGAACGATAGAACTCGAAGAAGCTCGGGTCGCGCTGGAAAGCTTCGCCGAAGACCCGGTTACGCTCCGCATCGCCTTCACCGCGCAGGACTTCGGACTGACGCTGGGCGTCGGATTCGAATTCCACGACCTGACGGTCGGCAATAGCGCGACGACGCTGTGCCGCCTCGTTACCGCGGGCGCGGATCAGTTCGGCTTCGGCCAGACGTTCCGACTTCATACGCTCGAAGGTCTGCTGCGAGACTTCCTGCGTGAGATCGGTGCGGCGGATACGAACATCCACGATGCTGACGCCAAGCGATTCCGCATCGGGACGCAGATCGTCACGTACTTCCTGCATCATCGATGCGCGCGCATCCGAAAGCGCCGATTCGAAGCCGCGAAGACCGTAGACCCGGCGCAACGACGCGTCGAGACGAGTGCGTAGACGCGATTCCGCCGACATCTGGTCACCGGAGACCGTCTGCCGGAAGCGGCGGGCATCCGTGATGCGATAGACCACGAAGGCATCAACCTCGTAGAACTTGCCGCCGGAAACCTGAACACGGATGTTGTCGTGATCGAAGCGCAGCGCCCGGTTCTCGATATATTGCACCCGATCGGCATCCATGAAGGCAAAGGGCAGCTTGAAATAGAGGCCCGGCGCCGTTTTCACGTCCTGGATCTGACCGAAGCGCACAACGATGGCCTGCTGGCGCTCGGTGACGACGAAGATCGACGAATAGGCCAGGAAAAGCACGGCGGCGAGACCGACGAGAACGGCCGTAAGACGGTTGCTCATATCAGTTGCCTCCCTGCTGTGCCGCGCCCGGATTGCCGCGCATGATCTCGTTCAGAGGCAGATAAGGCACCACACCCTGTTTTTCGTCGATGATGACCTTGTTGGAACCCTTGAGGACCTGTTCCATCGTTTCCAGGAACATGCGCTGGCGGGTCACGTCAGGTGCCGTGCGATATTGATCGTAGATGGAAATGAAGCGCTGTGCCTCACCCTCTGCCTCGTTGACGACACGAGATTTGTAGGCGTTCGCCTCTTCGATGATCTGCGCTGCCTGACCACGTGCGGCACCCAGCTTCTGGTTGGCGTACTGGTTGGCTTCCTGCACGAAGCGGTCCTCGTCCTGCTCGGCACGCTGCACTTCATCGAAGGCGTCGGCCACTTCGCGCGGCGGCGCCGCGTCTTCGATGGCGACAGCATTGATGGAGATGCCGGCCCCGTATCCGTCCATGGTGGACTGGATGATGGTGCGCACATCCGCCGCGATCGCCTGACGGTTATCACGGAAAATGTCCTGTGCGGGACGACGGCCGACGATTTCGCGCATCGCGCTTTCGGAAACCTGCTGCAAGGTCTCAGCCGGGCTGTCGACGTTGAACAGGTAGGATTTCGGATCGGAAACCGTATAGAGCACCGAGAACTGCACGTTGACGATATTCTGGTCACCGGTCAGCATCACGCCGTTCGCGGAAGAAGACGAAGCGCGCGAACCGATATTCTGCTGCTGTTCGGTCACCTTGACGATTTCAACCGTCTCGATCGGCCACAGATGGAAATGCAGGCCGGGCATCGAAATCTCATCCTTCGGACGCCCGAAACGCAGCTCCACGCCGCGCTCGTCCGGCTGGACGGTGTAGATGGACTGAATGCCGAGGAAAACCAGAACGACGAGAGCGACGATCGCAATCGCGCCGCCATTAAACCCGCCCGGCAGGACATTCTTGAAGCGGTCCTGGCTGCGCCGGATGATCTCTTCCAGATCGGGCGGGCCGCCATTGCCGCCGCCACCGCCGCGAGGCCGGTTAGGTCCCTGCCCCCATGGGCCGCCACCGCCGCCCTGGTTGTTTCCGCCACCACCGCCGCCGCCCCAAGGGCCGCCGCCGCCATTCTGATTGCTCCAGGGCATCAATACCTCTTTATAAAAGCCTCTCCCGATCCCGTTCGAAAGCGATTGCTCGCGTGCGGCGGGAATATGGACCCGTTATAAGAAGGAGAAGCGTGCGTTTCAACGCAGAGGTGGTAACTAAATACCCAATCAGGGTAAATAGTTCACTTTGACGCGGCTCTGCGCAAATAAGTGGTGAACAGAACCGGATAATTGTCCTTTTCCCCGGCGGGAACGGCATTTTCCTCGATTTTTTCAAACACGGCGGGATCGATTTCCGGAAAAAAAGTGTCGCCATCAAGCTTTACGGCCACATGGGTGACGGAAAGTTGATCGGCAAACGGCATGGCCTGACGGTAGATTTCCCCGCCACCGGCCACGAAAACCTCGTCCACGCCCAGTTCCGCAGCCTTGCTTTTGCCAAGCGCGAGGGCATATTCAAGCGACGACACGACATCCACGCCATCGGGCCTGTAATCGGCATTGCGGCTGACGATGATGTGCGGCCGGCCCGGCAAAGGACGCTCGCCCACCGAGAGAAATGTCTTCCTGCCCATGATGAGCGGTTTGCCCATCGTCATCGCCTTGAAGCGCTTGAGGTCAGTGGAAAGCTTCCAAGGCATATCGAGGTCGCGGCCGATAACGCCGTTTTCCGACACCGCGACGATGATGGTGATGCGCGGCTCGCTCATACCGCGATCGGTGCCTTGATGGTTGAATCCGCCTCGTAGTTTTCCAGCGTAAAGTCTTCGAACTTAAAGGAGAAGAGATCTCGCACATCCGGGTTGAGGCGCATCGTCGGCAGGGCCTTGGGGGTCCGCGTCATCTGCAATTTCGCCTGCTCGAAATGGTTGGCGTAGATATGCGCGTCACCAAGCGTATGGACGAAATCGCCGGGCTTCAGCCCCGTGACCTGCGCCACCATCAGCGTCAGAAGTGCGTAGGAAGCAATATTGAAAGGCACGCCGAGGAAAATATCGGCCGAGCGCTGGTAAAGCTGGCAGGACAGCTTTCCATCCGAAACATAGAACTGGAACAGGCAATGGCAGGGCGGCAGCGCCATCTCGTCCACCAGCGCCGGGTTCCAGGCCGAAACGATGTGGCGGCGGGAATTGGGATTGGTTTTGAGGGCCTCGATCAAAAGCGCGATCTGGTCGATGTGGCGGCCGTCGGGCGCCGGCCAGGAACGCCACTGTGCTCCGTAAACCGGACCCAGATCACCATTTTCATCGGCCCATTCGTCCCATATGGAAACGCCGTTTTCCTTGAGATAGGCGATATTGGTATCGCCCTTCAGGAACCACAGGAGTTCATGGATGATCGAGCGCAGATGCAGCTTCTTGGTGGTGAGAACCGGAAAACCTTCCGCAAGATCGAAACGCATCTGATAACCGAAGACCGAACGCGTACCCGTGCCGGTGCGATCTCCGCGGTCGGAGCCGGTGTCCATCACATGCCGGAGAAGATCGAGATATTGTTTCATGTGTTCTGCCGCCGATTCCCTGATATCAAGGGCATATAATAACACAGGGCGACAGAACCAATCACCAGCGGGTCGCTTATCCCCGCGAAAAAATCAGAGCGACTGGAGTTTGCCCAGTTCCTTGGCAACCAGATAATAAAAGGTCACACGCGACTTGGAGCGGTCTGCGGCCATGGCCTTGGCAGTTGCATCGATCGCCTTGTCGGCGCTCTCATCGGTCACGCCAAGCTTCTTGCCGCACCAGTTCGCCTTCACACGTGCAAGCTCTTCCGGATCGGAAGCGGACACCAGCGATGAATCCCGGTTGCGCAGGGCAATGCCGAGATGTTTGACGATCTTGCCGACAATCGCTTCGTCGGCTGCTGCGTCGTATTTCTTCACATCTGCGAGATAGTCAGTCATGTCCACTCCTTCGTGTGTCCCCGGCCCGGTGTTGCTTGTGGTGACCGGTTGTAGGGAGAATGTGTCAGCAATCCCTCGTCGTCAAGAATTGTCTAAATTGTGGGCGGCAAACACGAAATCTTTTCATGGAATTGTCATCGGCCCCTTTTCTCGGCCAAGGGAAACGCCTATATGAACCTTGCCGGGGCAACCCGGCTATGGCGATAAACGGTCGGTGTAATAAACCTATTGGACCCGGGGGCGGTACCCGGCGCCTCCACCAAAAACCGGCGGCTTTTGAAGATGAAGGCCGGCTTTTGATGGGGGCGAAATAGGATCGACAAGGGCGTAAAGATCGAACTTTTGCTCGGCATGATACCGCCGTTATCGGGTCACAAGTGTAGTTGCAAATGACAACAACGCTAAGGAATACGCTCTCGCTGCCTAATGGCGGTGCGGGAATTCCGCTCTAAAGTCCTCACGGTTAGCCCCGTGAGGCGGGGTTCGGAGGTACCTGGCAACAGAAACCTCCACCTTCTCCATTTTGCCTGAATTGGTTATATGATAGCTGACTTGCACACAGCATCGGCTTTTCCGTTGCTGCCGTTCAGGACATTGCGTATACTTGGGTAATGCGTAGCCGCCAGGATCGAAATTGATACCGGCTTGCGGATTACGCAAAGATTCAAAGTGTTACAGCGTCCTTGGCGCACTTGGTGCGCAGCGCTTTAAAAGACGTTCGAATAAGGGAAAGACAGGACCGCATGGGGCAGGATCATATCCGTTACGACATTCTCGCACAGGATGCCCTTCGCGGCGTTATTCGCAAAGTTTTGGGTGAAGTGGCCGCAACCGGCCGCCTGCCCGGCGACCATCATTTCTTTATAACATTTCTGACCGGCGCGCCCGGTGTGCGGATTTCGCAGCACCTCAAGTCCAAATATGCCGAGCAGATGACCATCGTCATCCAGCATCAGTTCTGGGACCTGAAAGTGACGGAGATCGGCTTTGAAATCGGCCTGTCCTTCTCGGATACGCCGGAAAAGCTGGTTGTTCCCTATAACGCCATCAGAGGTTTCTACGATCCTTCCGTCAATTTCGAGCTTGAGTTCGATGTGCCCCTGGCAGACGAGGAAGAGCTGGAAGAGGCCGAAATCACAGCCTATCCCGTTTCCCATGAGGCAAAGCCGGCTACAACGTCCGAGACGCCCAAGTCCGGTGAGGAAAAGAAGGAAGGCTCCGTCGTTTCTCTGGATGCCTTCCGCAAGAAGCAATAACGGCTTTTTGCCCGATCGCGCGAAGCTCAAGGAGACATATCCGCATGGCCGCCGATATCGTCAATCTGCGTCAGTTCCGGAAGCAGAAAGCCCGTAGCGAAAAAGAAAAACAGGCGGATCAGAACCGCCTGTTTTTCGGTCGCACCAAGTCGGAAAAAAACCTCACATCGGCCCTTAACGAAAAAGCCGAAAAGGCACTCGATCAGGGGCGGCTTGAAAGGGACGATGACAGGACCGACAGGGATTGAAGAGCCGGCCTGCCCGGCAAGCTTTCGGAAGACCGGAAAAAACACCGCTAAACAGAGGCTTGCAGGCACGACATGATTCAGATTCCCAACCGGACCAGCCGGAGAGATTGATCTGATGATCCGCAAGCACTCCACTACATTGCACGGCCACCGCACCAGCATTTCACTCGAGGATGCCTTCTGGGACGAGCTTAAAATCATCGCCGAAAAGCGCAAGATCAGTTTCGCCGCCCTGCTTGCGGAAATAGACGACAACCGGCCAGCCGACAGCAATCTGTCCTCATCCCTTCGGGTCCATGTACTGAATTGGCTGAAGAGCAAGTGAGCTTGCTGCAAGGTGGCATCGAAAGATGACACTGCAGCGGCGCGCATATGCGCCGGCTCATATCCAGCCATTCTCCGACTACAAACATTCTTGCCGAAAACTCATAATGTCGTGAAAGCATTCATTAAACATTAGCGCGCTAATTTGTACTGCAAGGCGCTTCAGTACTGCGTAGCCTTGCTTCCAGATTTGTATTTCAAGCTTTTCCTTTTCATCCGCACGCCACGAGGCGACCCATGGTTTCCGCCGCTTCGGGAACGAGCATCGCTGTTTCCGTCCTCTCCTCTTCATCCACCTCGTCTTCAAGCGTTGCCGAACTGAAATCGCAGATTGCCGAAAAGCAGTCAGAACTCGCCCAGACCTCCGAAGCGAAAGCACAGGAAGAACTGAAGAGTACTATTGCATCACTGCAAGCGCAGCTCGAGGCACTCGAAAACAGCTCCGACAAATCGGCTTCCTCAAGCAACAGCGCGGACAAGCCCAGCCTGTCGGGGGAAAGCAGCAGGATCGGCACCAAAAATTTTGATGCCGACACGCCCTTCGGCGAGCGTGAAGCCTGGATTTAACAGGCTAACGGATAATTTTGGCAAAGTGGTCGAAGCGGCAGCTGTCCGGACCGCGTCAAAATTCGCCCTGAGACACGGGCTCTAACCTCTCCCCAAAACGCGCCGTCGTCGCCGCAAACTTACGGATTGGCCGGAGCGTTTTCGGGCGCCAGTTGCCTGATCGCATCTTCCGTTGGAGGCACCGTCAGAGCCGGCGTTGATTGCCGCTCGGGAACAGGTTGCTGCTGCTGCTGCTGCTGTTGCTGCAACCGCTCCTGCTGTTCCTTTTCCTGCCGCAGACGCTCCTCTGCCGCCGCCTTAAGGCGCGCCTCCTCTTCGGCCTTGGCCTTGGCTTCCGCCTCCACCCGTTCCTTTTCAGCCTGACGTTCAGCCGCCTGAGAACGATAAAGCGCCGTTTCACGACGCAGGCGCTGCTTTTCGAGAACGCTGGCCTGCATGGCCTCGACGCGACGGCGTTCCTTTTCGAAAGCCCGGAGTGACAGATAATTGCCGAGCGCCGAAACATCGGTCGTCAAAGCCGGTGCGGCGAGCGGACCGTTATAGTTGAGACGCAGCGACGGTTCGGCGCCAGCAACCGCTTCGGTGCCGGGATTGAAGATAAGATCGAGATCGCCATTCACGGTCGATGCTGCAATATCGACCGTCGCATCTCCGGTAAGCGTCACCGGATCGATCCCGGCGCGCAAATTCTGGAAGTGCAGCGCGCCGCCATTCAGGGAGAATGGCAGGGCTACGTTGCCGAGCGGTATTTCGCCCTGCCACAGGCTCTGATCCACCAGCGGCCGAACCTTTGGCGCGTCGATCGGCTGCTGCAAGCCTTCAGCCGCCTGCAGGATCGGCGGAAAGGCGCCGGGATTAAGCCCTTTGAGCACAAGCCCGCTGGCGCGCACTTCCCCCGAGCCACCTGCCGATTTCAAAATTTCACCAACGCTTTTGCCCGTCGATTCGGCGGTCAGATCGATCGCCACCCGGCCCGTCGCGACCGGGCCGTCGGCATTCGCCCACAATATCGACTCGGGATTGGCGTCGTTCACCGCAATCTTGGTGCGGAAAATCCCCGCTCCCTCGCCTGTGGACATGGCAATCCGCCCGGTCAGCTTTCCGCCCATGAAGGTGCCGGCGATATCATCAAGCGCGAGATTGCCATCATCATGCGTGACCTTGGTCGACAGACCCGTGACCGTACCGAAGGGACCGGCCTCGAGACTTTCCGCTTTCAGCGACAGCGAGGCCTTGAGTTGCGGGAAAGCCGGCATGGCCAGCGGCTTGGCGTTGAGCGTGCCCGTCTCCGGGTCGATCACCGGTCCGTAGATCGCATCTCCGAGCCAGGCAAGATCGACGGTCCGAAGGGCAAGATCACCGGTGACGGAATGGGGGGCCGCGCGCTGGAACGCCAGACTGCCCGAGAAAGGGTTGCCGCCCGCCTGGCCGCCGAGGGCCGAAAACGCAATCTTCTGCGCATCCACCGCCATTTTTCCGTTCGCCTTCAGCGCCATGCCACCACCAAGCTGCGGCAGGCCAACCGCGTTCATGATGAGATAGGGCTCGATATCAGCGCTTTCGAGCGCCAGATCCGCACTACCCTCGCCGAAATTGGCGGCGGCAACGGCAAAGGACCCGATCATCGAGAAATGCGTGCGCTCCGTCGAGAAACGGATATCGGTCTGGACGGGAGAACCGAGCGTGCCGTTGAGCTTGACGGAAAGCAGCCCTTCCCCGTCGGCATCGAACGGCAGGGGATCAAGCCCTGCCTGCCCAAACAGAATCGCCGTCGACTGGTTTTTCAAAACCCCTTCCAGCGACATCGCCGTATCGTCGGTGATGGACAGGAAATCCGGCATCTTGGCCACGGCCGACAGACGGCTGCCGTTGACTGTGCCGGAAACGGCGACATTGGCGCCGCCATTTTCGCTGTTGACCGAAACATCCATGGCAAGGTCGGAATTGGCGTACCACGGAGAACTCGCCGCCAGACGGCTGAGGAACGGATGACCAGGCAATTTCTGCTGCAGCATGGCGAAGAACGGCTGCATATCTGTCGCATGCAGGTTCACCGTGCCCTTGCCCGCATATTTCAGCAACGACCCCTGCAACTGCCCTTTCGCCTTGACTTCGGCACCGGCGATATCGCCAGCCGTCATCTTTTCAAGCGAGAGAACGCCGCCCGCCATGGTGAAGGCGGTTTCCACATGATTTGCAGTCACACCGGCCATATTGAACCGGTCGGCCTTGAACTTGGCGTCGATGCGATGGTCGAGAACAGAACTTCCGACCTGATCGCCGAGCGCCAGGCTGCCAAGCGCCTTCAGGGCGTCGAGATCGATCTCGTTACCGGCAAGATCGATCGAAAGATTGGAGGCCTTGCCGTCAGAGCGCCGTTCGAGCTTTCCCTTCAGAGAGGCGTCGCCAATGGCAAGCTCGAGATTGTCGAAACGCTGGTTCAGCGTCGTCAACGAGACGTCGGCGGAAAAACCGGCGGCATTGAGCTGGCGGATCGCCGGATCGACAGAACCGGAAAGCCAGTTTGCCAGCCCGGATGGCTGGTTGGAGGCAACGAGCAGATTGCCGTTGAAAGCGGGACCATCCAGCAGCGTCAGGGAACCTTTGGCTTCCAGCTGCGTCCTGCCGGGCAGCGTTGCCACGGCGTTAACCACCTGCCAGCCGCTGCCATCAGGGCGCACGTCCAGCCGGATGTCACGAATTGTCGTGTCGTCGGAAACCAGCGCCGGTAGGCTGATACTGGCCTTGCCCGGGACCGGCGGAACCGGAATGCGGGCGACCATGGCGGCAAATGCCTCGATGCGCTGGCGCACGGAGGCGGTGGGCTGGCGCGAGGTCTTGCCGGTCTGCACGACGGGCGGTGCGAAGCGATTGACGTCGATCTGCTGGCCATCCGCCGTCAGCAGGAATTCCGGCTTGGCCCCGGTATCCAGCGTTGCCTCGCCGGTCACGACGTAAGGATTTTCGTTGCCACCGAGCTCCATGCGGTAGCTCGGTATGCGCACGCTTTCATTCGTCAGTTCGAAGCTGCCGCGGGTGCGCGGCGACGAGAACAGCGATTGCCCGGCCTGCTGCTTCTGTTTTTGGTCTTCACGGAAACTGAAGGCGAAGGAACCGCTATAGGCGGGCTTTCCCGCAGTCGCGGCAATCGCACCGTCCAGATCGACCTCGACCGGATGTTCATCCGGCACCACGCGAATCCGCAGGCCCATGCGCCCATTGGCGTAATCCGGCTCGCTGCTCGACAGCGAGAACGAGCCTGGATGCCCGTCAACGGCAGCACGCCCTTCCGCCTTCCATGGTCCGGCCAGCGAATTGGCGGACATGTCGGCGTTAAGACCCGTCACAACACGGTTGCGGCCGGATTGCTCGTCGATGAATTCGATCTGCCCGCCTTCGATCTGCACACTTTCCAGAACCACGGTGCGGGCTGGAATTTCCGCCCGGCTGCCGCGCATCCAGTCCAGAGTGCCGTCTTTCAAAAGCCGGATCTTGGCCTTGGGTTCCTCGATGCGCATGTCGAAGATACGCGCTTCACCGGAAAGGAAAGGCGCAAGCTCGGCATCCATGGAAAAACGCGCCACCTGAATGAGCGGCGATCCGTCCGCATCCGTTCCTGCGCGCACGTCATGCAGCGTCACCGAAGGGAAAGGGAGAAGCCGGGCTTCGACGCGACCGTGCACCACCACCTTCTTGCCCAGAATGCGGCTTGCCTGATCTTCGAAATCGCGGCGGAAATCCGTCCAGTCAACGAAATAGGGAATGAGCAGCGCTGAAAACAGCACCACGGCCAGCAGTCCGCCCAGAAAAACCAGAATACGCCCGAGCACTGAACTGCTTCTCCCTTCGCGAACGCTGCAAACCTATTCTTATTTGCCTTAACGGCAAGCAGCCTTTTGTACCAATCAATTGTGAGAATGATCAGACAAGACGGAACAGTTTGCCTGGATTGAAGATGTTATCGGGGTCGAGAGACGTTTTGATGGCGCGCATCACATTCAGCGCATTTCCCGCTTCTTCGGCCAGAAAACTCATCTTGCCCTGGCCGATGCCGTGTTCTCCAGTGCAGGTGCCGTCCATGGCGATAGCCCGGCGATTGAGACGCGCAACGAAAGCTTCGGTTTTGGCGACACTTTCGGCATCCTTGCCGTCGAACAGGATAAGCACATGGAAATTGCCGTCGCCGGCATGACCGACGATCGGCGCCAGAAAGCCGTTTTCCTTGATATCCCGTTGCGTTTCCACCACGCAGTCCGCCAGCCGCGAAATCGGCACGCAGACATCGGTGGACAAACCGTCGAGATGCGGCGCGAGCGCCCGCGAGGCCCAATAAGCGTCATGTCGGGCCTTCCACAGCTTGTTGCGCTCGGCCGCATCGCTGGTCCAGCGGAAATCGACGCTACCGCATTCCGCCGCGATCTCTGCAAATTGCTGCGATTGAAGGGCCGCCGTCTCTTCGGTGCCGTGGAACTCCACGAACAGCGTCGGTTTTTCCGCGTAGTTCAGGCCGGAATAGGCATTGCAGGCCCGCACCTGCACTTCATCAAGCAGTTCGATGCGCGCAACCGGAACACCCATCTGGATCGTCATGATAACGGCGTCACAGGCCGCCTGAATACTGTCGAAGGTGCAGACGCCACCGGCGATCTTTTCCGGGATGCCCTGCAACCGCAGCGTAACCGAGGTCAGAACCCCAAGCGTGCCCTCGGCGCCGACGAAAAGCCGCGTCAGATCGTAACCGGCCGACGACTTGCGGGCGCGGCGAGCAGTGCGGATTTCCTCACCATTGGCAACAACGGCGGTAACGGCCAGCACATTGTCCTTCATTGTGCCGTAACGCACGGCATTGGTGCCGGAGGCCCGCGTCGAGGCCATGCCGCCGATAGAGGCATTGGCACCCGGATCGATCGGAAAGAACAGGCCGGTATCACGCAGATAGACGTTAAGGTCCTCGCGCGTCACACCCGGCTCCACCGTCACGTCAAGATCTTCGGCGTTTACCTCAATGATGCGATTCATCCGGCTGAAATCGATGCATATTCCGCCATCAGGCGCATTGACCTGCCCTTCCAGTGAAGAGCCAGTTCCGAAGGGAATGACCGGCACCTTATACTGCGCACAAGCCTTCACCACAGCTTTCACATCATCTGCGTTTTCGGCAAAGACGACACCATCAGGCGCCTGCAAGGTCAGATAGGTGGTGGTATGGCCATGCTGCTCGCGAAACGCCTGCCCAGTCTGGAGCTTGTCACCCAGCTGCTGCTTCAGCGCTGCAAGCACCGACGCGATGCCTTCCTCGTTGCGTTTTCCCGCGACCACATCTTTCAGCGCCATCGTCCATCTCCACCGCAAGATACCGCCGTAACGGACTCGATCCGTTACGAAATTCCGTTGCGTGGTATGGGATAAGGTTAAGGCTTTGTCCAGCATCGCGATTGCGCGGGACACACTTGGCGAGGACCGTTTATTCCGCCGCAAGCAGCTGCTTGTCCTCCTCCAGCGCCTTCCGACGCGCGGCAAGTTCCAGTTCGCGGTGGAGGCGGATTTCCTCATCGGCTTGCGGTTTGGCGAAACGGGCAATCAGCAGGTAGGAGACCGGGGTGATGTAAAGCGTCACCAGCGTCGCAAAACCCAGACCGCCAACGATGACCCAGCCGAGCGCGATGCGTGCTTCCGCCCCTGCTCCCTGTGCCAGCACCAGCGGCACGCCGCCCAAAATGGTCGCGATCATTGTCATCATCACCGGGCGCAGGCGGATGCTGGTGGCTTTTTCGATGGCCTCGCGCACGGTGGCGCCCTGGTCACGCAGATGGTTGGCGAATTCCACGATGAGGATACCGTTCTTCGCCATCACGCCCACCAGAAGCACAAGGCCGATCTGGCTATAAACGTTGAGGCTCGATCCGGTGACGAGCAGCGCGATGACGGCGCAGGCAAGACCGAGCGGCACCGTCGACATGATGATGATCGAACTCAGGACACTTTCGAACTGCGCGGCCAGGACCAGGAAGATGATGGCGATGGCGAAACCGAAGGTCAGCAGCATGCCGCTCGAATTCTCCTCAAGCGTCGCCGCCTCGCCGAGCGGCAGAAGGCGGGCGCCGGGCGGCAGGAGGGATTGTGAGAGCTCGTTCACCTTTTCCAAAGCCTGACCGAGCGAAACGCCGTCCTTGAGATTGGCGGTAAAGCCGACGGAGGGAAGCTGCTGCTCGCGGTTCAGCTGCGGCGCCACCGCATTTTCCTTCAGGGTGGCAATGACCGATATCGGCACGATCTTGCCGTCACCCGTTTTCAGGAAGACGTTTTCCAGATCGGTCGGGTCGTTGATCGGCCGGGTGGAGGACAGCAGCCGGACCGGGATTGCATCCCCATCCACGAAGACGTCGACAACCGAACGTCCTTCCAGCAGCGATTGCATGGCGCGTGACAGGCCGGTGATATCAATGCCGAGATCGGAGGCGCGCTCACGGTCGATGGAGACGGATAGCTGCGCCTGGTTGGGCTCGTTGTCCAAACGCGGCGTTTCGAACAGGCCGCTTTCCTCCATGGAAAGCAGTAGTTTCTGCGTTGCAGCCGTCAGTGCCTGATAGTTGCTGCCGACCATTGCCATCTGCAGGCCGTTGCCCGCACCGCGAATGCGCAGGCTGTTCGGCTGCATGGCGTTACCGCGCAGCGCCGGCACCTTGTTGGCGGCAGCGGTAACATCGGCGGCAATCTGGTTCTGCGTGCGGTCGCGATCAGCCCACGGCGCCAGCGTCAGCACCAGAAAACCGGTGTTGGAGGAACCGTTCATACCGGTGATGGAGTAAATATTGCGGATTTCGCCACTGTCGCGCAGCGGCTGGAGATTTTCCTCGATCCGCTGCAACTGGTCGCGCGTATAGTCGAGGCTGACACCCTGCGGCGCCGTCACACGCATCATCACCGAGGCGCGGTCCTCGCGCGGCGTCAGTTCGTTCTGGATCATGCCGAAGGCAATCCAAGACAGGCCCGAAAAGACGAGCGCAACGATGATGACGATGAGCGGGTTGTTGAGGCAGGCGGAAAGCGTCTTCTTGTAGGTGGAGGCAAAGACATTGCCGAACCACGCCAGCGGTCCCGTGGGTTCCTTCAATCCGTCTTTCAGCATCCGCGAAGCGAGCATCGGACAAAGCGTCAGGGCCACGATGGAGGAAAGACCGACAGCGAAGGCGAGAACGAAACCGAATTCACGGAAAAGGCCACCCAGCTGGCCCGGCAGGAAGGAGAGCGGAATGAACACTGCGGCAAGCGTCGCCGTCGTCGCAATCACCGCGAAGAACACTTCCTGCGTACCGAGAACAGCGGCAGCGCGCGGCCCCATGCCCTCCGCACGGCGGCGCACGATATTTTCCAGCACCACGATCGCATCATCGACCACCAGACCCGTCGCCAGAACGATGGCGAGCAGCGTAAGGATGTTGATCGAGAATCCGACCATGTAGATGGCGATGATCGTGCCGATCAAAGCCACCGGCATGGTGATCGCCGGAATGAGGGTTGCCCGCCAGTCACGCAGGAACAGGTAGAGCACCACAACCACGATGAGCGCGGAAAGACCAAGCGCCAGTTCCACCTCGTGCAACGCGCCTTCAATGAAGACGGCGTCGTCACTGGTCACCACGATGCGCGTACCCTGCGGCAGGTTGGCCGACATGGCCTCGACGGCAGCCTTCACGCCGGTGGAGATATTGAGCGTATTGGACTGCGCCTGCCGGATGACGCCGAGACCCACGCCCTGCACACCATTGGACCGCAGCGAGGTGGATTCGTCATCCGCACCCAGCATCACGGTTGCCACATCGCGCAGGCGGATATTGTCCTTGATCAGAAGGTTGGAAAAATCCTCAGGCTTCGTGAGGCTCGCGGTCGCGCGCACGACGATGTCCTGCGTCGAACTTTTCAGCGATCCCGCCGGCACATCAAGCGCGGCACTGGCCAGCGCGGTGGAAATATCCGTCACCGTCAGACCACGGCTGGCAAGTGCGGCCTGATTGAGATCGACGCGGAAGACTTTTTCCTGATCGCCGTAAAGCTCCACATCCGCCACGCCATCGACGGCGGCAAGGCGGTCGATGACTTCGTCATCCACCAGCTTGGTCAGATCTTCCATGCTGAGCGTGGACGAAGTGACGGCAAGACGCATGATCGGCTGGCTGTCGGAATCCGCCTTGATGATCTGCGGCTCGTCAGCATCATCAGGCAACTGGTTGGTTACGCGGCCAATGGCATCGCGCACATCATTTGCGGCGACGGCCATATCGACATTGTCGCCGAATTCCATCGTTACGCGGCTGGTGCCGAATTGCGAATTGGAGGAGATGGATTTGACGCCACTGACGCGCGCAACAGCTCCCTCGATGGTCTGCGTCACTTCCTGATCGATGGTTTCGGGCGCCGCGCCTTCATAGGTTGTCCTGACGCTGATGGACGGCCGGTCCACATCCGGCAACTCGCGCACCTCAACGCCAACCAGCGCGGCAAGGCCGGCAACCACAAGCAACGTATTGAGAACCGCTGCCAGAATGGGCCGGCGAACGAACAGTGCGGTGAAGGCGAGCTTGGAATCCTGACCCGAAGGCGACTGAGTCGTCATTGGCTAGCAACCTCCTCGGGCTTCGGCTGGCTTGCGACACGGACGGCACCACCTTCCCGCACCCGCTGCAATCCTTCGGTCACGACCTGATCGCCTTCCGCCAGTTCCGCTTTCACGAGAACGGCGTCGGGGTTACGCTGCACGATCTGCACACGCACCTTGGCCGATTTATTGTCGGTCACGCGCCAGACATAGGAACCTTCGGCATCCCACTGCACGGCCAGCGGATCGACGGAGGCATAGGTCTCTCCGGCAAAACGCATGGTAACGCCGAAGGACATACCGGCCCGAAGCTCATCCTTGTCGTTAGCAAACCGTGCCCGGATGCGGATGGTACGGCTTGCGGCGTCGACACGGTTGTCGACGGCCTCGACCTCACCCTTGAACGTCTCGCCGGGGCGTGAAATCGAGGTGGCCTCTACAGGCATTCCGACGGTAATTGCAGTGACGAACCGTTCCGGCGCCCAGAAATTGACCAGAATTTGAGAACGGTCATCAATGCCGACGATCGTTGATTGCGTGGTGACATTGTCGCCGATATTGGCGGCCACGATCCCGACAACACCCTCAATCGGTGCGACGATGTCGCGGCGCCTGAGGTTCAGCTCGGCGGTGCTCAGTGCAAGCTTGGCGGCTTCCTCGGCAATCTGCGCATCCAGCACATCAAGGCGGGATACGGATTTCAGGTTACTGTAGGAACTCGATTTTTCGACGGCGCTGCGTAGCGCAACCTGCGCCTTGTCCCGCTCGATCACCTGCTCCTCGTCATCGAGCCGCGCGAGCACCTGCCCCTTTACGACGCGGGCGCCGGATGAAATGCGGATTTCCGAAAGCGTGCCTGATGTCTGCGGCATGACGACGACCGACTGGATGGCCTCGCCACTGCCGATGGCGTTCAGCCTGTCATTGACCGTGCCCTGCTTGACCGGGGCCATCGCCACCAGGGTCGCATTGCCATCGCGGCGTGCGGCGCCGGCATTTTGGCCGGATGACGAACCGGGTGTTCTGGCACCGGATGCGGCAACCTCGACCGCGCCAACAGGTGTTTTGCCGATGCCGATACCCGCGAGCAGATTCCGCGCTTCGGGTGAATAAAGCCCCCAAAGACAGAGTCCTGCTCCCGCCACAGCAAGACAGACACCCACCTGTTTCCACACCCGCATACAATTCTCCGATTATCCGCACAGCATAAACCCGCCCCGAAAAGAGCTTTTCGGAACGGTAGAAGTATTCCCGCATGCCTTAACGAAGGCAACGCACAAATCCGTTCCTTACATAATTGTAATTTGTGATGAATTGTCGTCGAAAGCGCACTGACGGCCATTTCTGTCGCAAACATTCGCCAATCCGGTAATCTGCAGCTGAAATAGCCATGACCGGAGGAATGCATGAGCACCGTAACGAAAGCCGAAAATCCTGAAGCAAACCCGCGCGTCAAGGCTGTGTTCGACGATATCCGCACAACGCGGAAATCGGATTTCATCAACAATATGTGGCTCTACCTCGCCTTCGACCCCGATCTTCTGGAAAAGACCTGGGCCGAGGTCAAGGCGGTGATGGCCACACCTTCAGCGCTCGATCCGCTGGTGAAGGAAATGCTTTATATCGCCGTTTCCGTCACCAATGGCTGCTCCTACTGCGCCCACTCCCATACCGCGGCTGCAAAAGCCAAGGGCATGACGGGCGAACAGCATGCCGATCTCATGCGGGTCATCGCCGTTGCCGCCAAGGCCAACCAACTGGCCGTGGCGCTGCAATTGCCGGTGGACGCGGCTTTTGATGCCGACAGGCGGGCCTGAGACGAAAAAACGTCTTGGAATAGGCGTTTTGACGGATGATACCGGAATAAAAGCAGAACACGGTTCTAGCCTTTATATCCCGAATCACTACATTGGGCCGCATGAGCAACAGTTTTGACGATATGCCGTTCTTCGACGAAGAACCTGAGGCGCCGCGCAAGGCGACGAACAATGCCGATGCAGGCAACGCCGGCGGGCTTGGCATTGCCGCGCGCGCCATGGCGGCACGCGATCAGGCCCGGCCCACGCCCGACTATCTGTCCGGTCTTAACCCGGAACAGCGCGAAGCCGTGGAGACACTGGACGGCGCGGTTCTGGTGCTTGCGGGCGCCGGCACCGGCAAGACCCGCGTTCTCACCACCCGCATCGCCCATATTCTGGCGACCGGACGCGCCTATCCCAGCCAGATTCTGGCCGTGACCTTCACCAACAAGGCCGCGCGCGAGATGAAGGAACGTATTGGCGTTCTGGTCGGCGGCGCGGTTGAGGGCATGCCCTGGCTCGGCACCTTCCACTCCATCGGTGTCAAGCTCTTGCGTCGCCATGCCGAACTCATCGGCCTGAAGTCTGATTTCACCATTCTCGACACCGACGATGTGGTGCGGCTGATCAAACAGCTTATCCAGGCCGAAGGTCTTGATGACAAGCGCTGGCCGGCCAAACAATTCGCCGGCATGATTGACGGCTGGAAGAACAAGGGGCTGACGCCGCCGGATATTCCCGAGGGCGATTCCCGCGCCTTTGCCAATGGCAAGGGCCGCGAACTTTACACGGCCTATCAGAACCGGCTGAAAACGCTGAACGCCTGCGATTTCGGCGATCTTCTGCTGCACCCCATCAGCATCTTCCGTCGCAATCCCGATATTCTGAAGGAGTACCACCAGAAATTCCGCTACATTCTGGTGGACGAGTATCAGGACACCAATACGGCGCAATATATGTGGCTCAGGCTTCTTGCCCAGCGCCCCAAAGGCGAGCCGCAAAACGTCTGCTGCGTCGGCGACGACGACCAGTCGATCTATGGCTGGCGCGGCGCCGAAGTGGACAACATCCTGCGCTTCGACAAGGATTTTCCCGGTGCCAAGGTCATCAAGCTGGAGCGCAACTACCGCTCCACCGAGCATATTCTCGGCACCGCCGGCCATCTGATCGCCCATAATGAAGGGCGTCTCGGCAAGACCCTGTTCACCGAGCGCAGCAGCCCCGACGATGAGAAGGTCGTGGTGCATGCGGCCTGGGATTCCGAAGAGGAAGCCCGCGCCGTCGGTGAAGAAATCGAGCAGCTTCAGCGCAAGAACCACAAGCTGAACGACATGGCCATTCTCGTTCGCGCCTCCTTCCAGATGCGCGAGTTCGAAGACCGTTTCGTCACGCTTGGCCTCAATTACCGCGTCATCGGCGGTCCGCGCTTCTACGAGCGTCTCGAAATCCGCGATGCCATGGCCTATTTTCGCCTTGTCTGCCAGCCGGCCGACGATCTGGCCTTCGAGCGCATTGTCAACACCCCCAAGCGCGGCCTGGGCGACACGACCATCCGCAATCTGCATGATTACGCCCGCGCGCGCGACATTCCGATGCTGGCGGCAGCGACCGACATCATCGAGACCGACGAGCTGAAACCGAAAGCGCGCAAGGCGCTGTTCGACGTGGTGCAGGATTTCCGCCGCTGGCAGGGGCTTCTGGAAAACACCGAACACACCACGCTTGCCGAGCAGATCCTGGACGAAAGCGGCTATACTGCCATGTGGCAGGCCGACAAGACGGCGGAAGCGCCCGGCCGACTGGAAAACCTGAAGGAACTCATCCGCTCGATGGAGGCCTTCGAGAGCCTGCGCGGTTTCCTCGAGCATGTCGCGCTCGTCATGGATGCCGAGCAGAACGAAAATCTCGATGCCGTCTCCATCATGACGCTGCATTCCGCCAAGGGGCTGGAATTCGACACCGTCTTCCTTCCCGGTTGGGAAGAAGGTCTGTTCCCGCACCAGCGGGCGCTGGACGAAGGCGGCCGCTCCGGTCTGGAGGAAGAACGTCGTCTAGCCTATGTCGGCATCACCCGCGCCAAGAAGCTATGCCATATCTGGTTCGTATCGAACCGGCGTATCCATGGTCTGTGGCAATCCACCCTGCCCTCGCGTTTTCTCGATGAACTGCCGCCAGCGCACGTGGATGTCGCGGCATCCGACAGCAATTACGGTGGTTACGGCGGACGCGGCGGTTATGGCCAGTCCCGTTTCGACAAGGCGGAGCCCTTCGCCAACAACTACTCCACCCCCGGCTGGAAACGTGCCCAGGCCAACAAGTCCGACGCGACCCGCGATAACTGGGGCACACGCTCCGGCCATGCGGTCGAGCGGATTGGTTATGGCGAAAGCGGGCCCCGCGCCCGCACGATCGACGGCGAACTGGTGGCCAAATCGGTTGCCGACACACCGTCGAAATTCGTGGTCGGAGACCGCGTTTTCCATATCAAATTCGGCAATGGCAACATCTCCGCCATCGAGGGTAACAAATTGACCATCGATTTTGACCGCGCCGGACAAAAGCGTGTGCTGGATGGATTTGTGGAAAAGGTTTGATTCGGCAACTATGAGTGCATGAACGCAGCTTTTTCCGTAGCCCGCGTCACGCCGTTGCAATAAAGGAGTTGCAACAGGGTGCAGAAACCGGGCGAGGACTGCTTTGCATATTTTACCGAAAAGCGGGCGCAAGCTTGCCGTTTTCCTGATCAATATGGACAGCGCCACCAAGCGCCTCGAGGACATGAACGCACGCCTCGACGCCATCGGCATGACGGCAGAGCGGGTCCCGGGCGTCAATGGCCGTGAACTGAATTATCCTATCCCGGAATTCAGCGAGCTTTCCTACATGCTCATGCATGGCCGCCGCACCTCGCCGCCGGAAATCGGCTGCTATCTCAGCCATGTCGCCTGTGCCAACAGGTTCATAAGCAGCGATGCCGATATCGCGCTCATTCTTGAAGACGATGTCGTCTTCGAAAAGGATTTCCTGGAAGCGATCGACGAGGCGATAGTGAACGGGAGCGACTGGGATCTGCTTCGGCTGACCACGGTCAGCAACGGTCGTAAGTTTCCGTTCCGCAAGCTCGTTGGCGGGCGCTCACTCGCAATTGCGTTGACGCGGGAAAAGGGTTCGGGCGCATATCTCGTCAACCGCCGCGCCGGCAAATGGATCTCGAAGCTGATCCCCATGCGGCTTGCCTACGATATTGCCTTCGACCTGGAATATCTCGCTGGCCTGAAGGCAGCCTTCATTTACCCACTCTGCGCCACGCAGGATGCGGACGGGGAAAGCCAGATCCAGAACAATCTGCGGATATACCGTCTGCCCCGCTGGCGCTACTTCACCGTGCTGCCCTACCGCGCTTTTCTGGAAACCAGCCGTTTCCTCATGCGCAGCCTCCGGTTTGCCGTTGCCAAGCTGACCGTTGCGCCGGAGCGCGGCAAGGGCAAGACCGTTCCCACCGGCAATTGACTGCGCTGGCCTACACTTCGCCGGGCGTGAACCCAACCAGATAGACCGCCGCGATCACAGCTGCGAGAGTGAAAATCGAAATGACGAAAATCGTCATCCGGTTCAAGGGTTTGCGCGTCGTTTTCTTCATGGTGGAATAATGCGAAGCGCGCGTACTGGTTCCCTACGGATTGCCAGCTTTTGCCTGCGGTAACCTGTAAGACAGGTAATCCCGCATCTGCTCCATTGCCTCGTCGCGCGTCAAACCACCGGACTGCAATCCTGAGCGCAACCAGAGGCCGTCGATAAGCGAAGTGATCCCAAGCGCGACAGTTGCGCAGTCTTGCCTCGGCACGAGATGCACCAAAGCCGACAAAAGATTGGAGCGCATCCGCGCATGGATCACTTTCTGAATCCTGGCGAGCTGCGGCTCGCGCGGAACCTCGGCGCAAAGCGACAGCCAGGCGTGGCAGATCGAGGGCTGAAAGAAGCTCTCGTCGAAATTCGCCTCGATAATCGCATCGAGCCGTTCACGCGGACTGACCGCCCGATTGAGGCGCGCCACCACGGCCTCCTTCAGCTTCACATTGGCTTCACGCATCGCGTGCTCGAACAGTTCCTGCTTGTTGGCGAAATAATGCAGCACGATGCCTTTCGAGGCGCCTGCCTGTGCCGCCACCCTTTCAAGCGTGGCACCCGCCATTCCCTCACGCTGAAGAACTTCGAATGCAGCCCGCCTCAGCTCCGCCCGGCGAATATCGCTTATCTTGGTCAGTCGCATCTTTGTCTCCTTGCGTGAGCAATATTGACAAATTTTCCGTAAAGATCAATTATTGTCCCACCGGTCAATCTAATGACCCAATAGACAAAAAAGGTGGAACAATGAAAAAATGGGCATGTGTTTTTTCGGCCGCGATGGTTTTGACGACCGTCGGCACTTCCGCGCTCGCATCGGATGCTGAAACTTGCAAGGTTGTGCGACTAGCCGAACCCGGCTGGAACGATCTTGCTTTCACTACCGGCATCGCCATGTCGCTGTTGAAATCACTGGGATATGAGCCGCAAAGCCAGCTTCTTGGGATCGACGTCATCTACACGAGCCTGAAGAGCAAGGATCTCGACGTCTTTCTGGGCTATTGGAACCCGGCAATGGTGAACTACTACAAGCCTTACAAGGAAGACGGATCGGTCGAAAAAGTCCGAACCAATCTTTTAGGCGCCAAATACACTTTCGCGGTTCCGACCTACGTTTGGGATGCCGGCGTCAGGGATTTCTCCGACCTGCAAAAATTCGCGGACAAGTTCGACAGCAAGCTCTACGGCATCGAACCGGGCTCCAACCAATTGATGCTGGATGCCGTCAACGATCCGGCACTGGGACTGCACAATTGGGAAGTGGTCGAATCCAGCGAACAGGGCATGCTTTCGCAGGTAACCCGTTTCGCCCGCAACAAGTCCTTCATTGTTTTCCAGGGGTGGGCGCCGCACCCGATGAACAGCAAATTCGACATCAAGTACCTGACGGGCGGCGATAAATTTTACGGGCCCGACTTCGGCGCTGCCACAGTCGATACGCAGGTACGCAAAGGCTACCTGCAGGAATGCCCGAATGTGGCGAAGCTGCTCGACAATCTCGCATTCGACGTGGAGTACGAGAACAAGGGCATGGACTATATCATGAACGGTGGAATGTCCCCGGAAGACGCGGCAAGACAGGCGATCAAGGATGAGCCGCAACGACTGGACGCCTGGCTGAAGGGCGTATCGACGTTCGACGGGCAGGATGGTCTCACTGCCGTGAAGGCGGGGATCGGCCTGTGACGGCAATATTGCAGGATGATTGGGAGAAGCGGAAGCAATATGTAGAATTGCCCCGCGGTCGCCAGCTGGCTTTCATCGACACCGGCGGTCCGGGCCCAGTCCTGCTGATGCTGCATGGTTTTTCGGACACCAGCCGCAGCTTCTCCATGCTTGAGCCGTTTTTCAGCGAATACAGGCTCATCGTCCCTGACCTGCCCGGACACGGGGTTTCCTCGGCGGGACAGAGCCTCCATGTCGCTGATTTCGCCGAAACGGTCGATCGGTTTCTGACGCTCCTGGGTATTTCACGGCTGTTTCTGCTCGGCCACTCCATGGGTGCGATGACCACTATCGAACTTGCCGCCCGGCGAGGCGACACGATCCGGGCTCTTGCCCTAATCTCGGCAACGCTTGAGCCGGATTTTGGCGCGGAAAGCCAGTTGACCAGAGATATTCTCGCACTTCGGGACCCGATCGGACCCAATAGCGGCTTTCTGCGCGGCTGGTATTCGTGCAGTCAGCCAGTCGACGATGATTTTTTGTCGAAAATGAAACAGGATGCCGCCAACATGCCGGCTGCCATCTGGCATGGCGTCGTTGAGCGCTTTGCGGATACAAACCTGCATCACAGCGCGTCCAGAATAAAAAAACCGGTACTGTGCCTCGCCGGTTTCGAAGACCCCCTTTTCGGCGCGTCGCATCGTCGAAAATTGGCCGCCGCCTTTCCCGATGCTCAAACCGTTACGCTCGATGGGCATGGCCACAATCCGCATTGGGAAAACCCGAAGGGCGTATCCACGCTGATCGTCGATTTTTTCGCAGATGTTATGTCAGACTGCGCTAAGTAAGAAGGTAGAGTGCGCTGGTTGCACATGTTTCTGGAAACAACTGACAAATCGATTTCGATTCAGGTGCCGATGTTGTAACGCTTCGCTGAATAATCATATTTTGGCTGGCCATGACAGAAACGACCCATCCCCGCCTGAACCCGTTGCACCTTGCCGCCGCCTTCGCAAGCGGTTGTCTTCTGACATTGATGGTTCATTTCAACGGCCAGCTTGCGCACTACGGTAACGCGCTTTTCTCCTCCTGGACTGCACACGGCACCGGCACGGTGGCGGCGCTGATCTATCTCGCGATCATGCGCCCGAAGACGGAGGCGGGTGCGCTAGCCAAACCGAAGGCGCCGCTCTGGGCCTATTGCGGTGGGGTGATTGGTGCGGCCATCGTCATCCTCACCTCCACCGCCGTCAATTCGCCGCTTGCCCTCTCCGGCACCATCGCGCTCGGGTTGGGCGGACAGGTGATTTTCAGCCTTCTGGCCGATTTCTTCGGCCTGTTTGGCCTGCCCAAACGGCGGCCGGATTTGCGTGACATGGCGGCGGTGGCGCTGATTCTCTGTGGCAGCGCACTTATTATCCTTGTCGGGAGAACGGCATGATCGTCTGGATAGCCATGGCGTTTACCGGCGGCGTCTTTGTGGCACTGAGCCGTCAGGTCAACGGCCGCCTCAGCCTGTCGAACTCACCGCTGATCGCCTCGTTCTGGAACCATATCGTCGGTTTCGGGGTATTGACCGTCATCGGCCTCATCGTCGGCGGCCTCATTCCGCCGGGCGCGGCCGACGCGCCGTGGCTTGCCTTTATCGGTGGCCCCATCGGTGTTGTCTTCATCGCCTCGGGAAGCTGGCTCATCCCCCGCATCGGCGCGGTCAATACCGCACTTCTCGTCATCAGCGGCCAGATGGTCTCAAGCGTCGTGCTCGACTTTTTCAGCGATCAGCCGCCGAAACTCTGGGCGAGCGCACTCGGCATTCTGCTGATTCTCGCCGGCATGGTGCTGACCCAGCGACGCGGCCGCTAAGGCATTTCTCCGGTAAAAATGTGCAGCGGTTTTACGTCCGCGGAAGCGTAAATCAGGTATCGCTATCGCGTGAGAACATGCTGAGCAGGGTCTTGCCGCCACTCTTGCCACCGCTGCTTGCGAGCGTCGGGCGACCACCATTCAGCTTCGGCACCACGACCATGCGTTTGACTTCACCGCGTTTGAAGGCCGCAAGGAACCGGGAGTAATCCCGGAACACAACGCAGCCATTCGATTCACCACGTTTCGCCAGCATGTAGGTGTGGGCGAGAAGACCGTCGCGGCCATGCGGATTGACGCCATTTTCCGGCGTCAGACGGATTGCTTCGACGCCATGGAACCGCGCCTCGCGCATCGTCAGACGATAGCTGGAGGGCGGCGTCGAGCCGCGCATTCTCACATGAACATAGTCCGGGTTGTCGCGCATCTTGCCGATGCCCGAATGTGCCTCGAGCTTTTCGCCGTTCGGCATATGAACCAGGCCGGAGGAAATATCGTAGATCGCCGTGCCGTTGCCGCGATCCGGCCACGGAACCGCATCCATCTTGCTCGGCTCACGCACCGGATTATCAGGTTTTGCAAAGGCGAGCATGCCGGCCGTGCCCTGCCGCGGCTGCTGGGGTGCACGCGCAGGCACCGGCGCATCGAAAGCAGGTGCGGAAGCAACGGCTGCCGGGTGTTCATCGGTCTTCGCTAGAACGGCGGGGCGGGGTGATGGCTCCACCGTTTCGGCAGCCGCAACCTCGGGCCGGAAGCTTGGCAAAGGGACGTCGTCCGGAAGAAGGCTGCTCGCCTCTTCCTCGATCTGCGGGCGCCCTAATGCCACTTCAAATGCCGGATGTTGCGATGCGGCGCTCTGATAGGCGACCTCTGTGGTGCGTCCAAGCGCCGAATCGACAATGGCGGAGGGGCGCAGCGGTGCAAGTTCCTTGACTGTCGCCTGCCCCTTCGCGTTCGCAGCCGCGCCAAAACGCTCGCGGAACTCCTTCTCGCCGATTTCGGGCATGATGCCGGCAAGGCGAACCGCCTTCTGCGGGCCATGGCTGTGGTCGCTCAGACGGGAAAATTTGCGGACGTGGATATCGCGTGCGGCTGCGCCGGAAATCGCAGCCTCGCCAGACTCCAGCCTCGCCACCAGCGTCTTCTCAAATTGCCCAACACCATGCGATGCGGCCGCCATCGTGTGAAGCGAGGCGAAGGCAGCGAAGGCGAACAGACCGGCAAAGGCACCACCGCCAAGCAGAGCGGACATTCGGCCAAGAGAAAAGGATTTGCCTCTCTTGAGGCAAGACGAACCGGCAAGACCGGCGCCATTATAAGCCGCAGCAGAATACGCCATGATACTCGTTACTCGAACCGTTCACGCACACCCGGGCAAAGCCGGAGGGATTTTGGGGCATCCGAACAGCGGGTGGACACCCGGCCGATTTCGGAACTGACTGGTTCGAAGCATGACGAATTATGGTAACCAAAGTGTTTACGAGTCCCTGCAAAAATAATTCGTTAAGGTCTGCGCATTATCGGGCGAAGGCAAAACAATGACTTGCGCGGGCTGGGCATGCATCTGCATCGCCTTTTCCCGGAAAATGCCCCGCAGGGCGTCATCGGCCTTTAAAGTTTACGTCGCCGCATCGTCAGGTAAATTCCGACTTTGCCGGAAATTTGCTGTAAATGCGGCAGGACTGCGACGGAGCAAATCTATGCCATCAGCCGTCAAGCACATACAAAGCTGGTAAGGGCACTTGATCCATTGCTGCCGGCTTGGCATCCTGCCGGAAATAAGGGAGGCAAATCATGAAGGCGCTGCTGCTCATCGATATCC
Organism: Rhizobium sp. Root491; assembly: GCF_001427205.1. Taxonomy (NCBI): domain Bacteria; kingdom Pseudomonadati; phylum Pseudomonadota; class Alphaproteobacteria; order Hyphomicrobiales; family Rhizobiaceae; genus Rhizobium; species Rhizobium sp. Root491. The sequence goes on along the minus strand of NZ_LMFF01000015.1, from coordinate 294,061 downwards.
AGAACGGCTTTTGTCCGGGCGGTAATCTGGCTGTCGCCGATGGCGACCGGATCGTGCCCGTCGCCAATGCCCTGATCGACAATGGCGGTTACGATCTGATCGTCGCCTCGCAGGATTGGCACCCGGAAAATCACGGCAGCTTTGCCTCGCAGCATGTCGGCAAGAAGCCGTTCGATATGGGTGAACTCTCCGGCAAACCGCAGATGATGTGGCCGGACCATTGCGTGCAGGGCACGCCGGATGCGGAATTCCATCCCGACCTCAAGACGGAGGCTTTCGACTATATCCAGCAGAAAGGCGAAAATCCCGCCGTCGACAGCTATTCCGCCTTTCGCGACAACGATCAGGGGGCAACGACAGGTCTTGCCGATTATCTGACGCGCCAAGGCGTAACCCAGCTCGACATATGCGGGCTCGCCACCGATTATTGCGTCAGTTTCTCGGTGCTCGATGCCCTCGACATGCTGCCTGGCGTCAAGGTCCGTTTCATCGAGGATGCCAGCCGCGGCATCGATCCCCAAGGTATACAGGCGTCGATTGCGGCCATGCGGGAAAAAGGCGCCACCATCCTCAAAAGCCGCGACATTTTACGCGACTGAGGGCCGGTCATCGCAGCCTCGGCTTCTCCAGCACGTCGATATCGCCTGCCGCATCCTCCAGACGCCGCAGGATCGCGGCGTGCGCATCCTTGAGCCCCTGATTGTAAAAGACATATCCGACTTCTTCGGCCAGAAAGTCGACGAAGATTTCCGCCTGCAGCAAGCCGATCTCGGTTTCGGTCTCCCGGGCCAGATACTCCCGAACACGCGCGGCCAGCACTGCCCTTTCCTGCTTCTCCAGCATTGATCCTCCATTATTCAATCGTTTGGGCGGGGAGCAAAAACCGGGTGAGGCCTTCCGTCCGACGTCGCGTATCGGCGTTACCGTAACGGAAGCTTCAAGGGAATCAATCGATCCATTCATGCAATTTGTTTGCCAGCCGGCCGGGACGGCGATAGAGCGGCGGGCAAGGAGTTCCTGAACAATGTCTAATGCAGATTTCCGCGAAGGCCTCAAAAGCGGCTTTCCGATAGCCCTTTCCGCCGCTCCCTTTGGCGCGCTGTTCGGCGCGGTCGCGGTCGATAACGGGCTGAGCGTCGCCGAAGCGACGATCATGAGCGGCACCGTCTATGCCGGTGCCAGCCAGCTGGTCGGCATCGAATTATTCGGCCAGAAAGTAGCCCCCTGGCTGATCGTTCTATCGGTGTTTGCCGTCAATTTTCGCCATATTCTCTATTCGGCCGCCATTGCCAGAATGATCACCAACTGGACTTTCCTGCAAAAGGCCATCGGGTTCTTCGTGCTGGTGGATCCACAATTCGCCGAGTCGGTCAGGAAATACGAAAACACCGGCGTGGTCGGTTTCGCCTGGTACATGGGCTTCGCCACGCCGATCTATATTCTGTGGCTGGTGATGACCATTGTCGGCGCATCGCTCGGCAATCTCGTCGGCGACCCGAAAGCCATCGGCCTTGATGTCCTTTTGCCGATCTATTTCATGGGCATGGTTTTGAGCTTCCGCCAGCGGGAGAATTTTTACCCGGTGATGCTGGCAAGCGCTCTTGGCGCAACCGTTGCCTATCACATCGTCGGCTCGCCCTGGCATGTCAGCCTCGGCGCGCTTGCCGGCATTCTCGTCGCAGTCGTCTATCCGCCGAAACCAACCGGCGAGGCCAATTCTGAAAGCAAGGTGGAAACGCCATGAGCGATCTGCTGCACGCCGACACGCTGATCCTGATCGCGCTCGCCACCGTCGCCACCTATCTTACCCGCATCGGCGGTTATGTTCTGATGACGCGGATGAAATCAATCCCGCCGCGCATGGAGGCGGGATTGAACGCCGTTCCCGTAGCGGTTTTGACGACCCTTGTCGCACCCGCCTTTTTTGAAGGCGGATACGAGGTGAAGATCGCGATGGTGGCCGCTCTTCTGGTCTGCCTGCGTTTCCCCGGCCTGACGATGCTGACCATTGGCTGGGCGATCGTTATCGCCATCAGGCACTTTTCTATCCTTTAAGCGTTCCGCGCCAGAGGCTGCGTGGCCGCAACAAGCCACGCCTTCACCTCTTCATCCGCGATCAAAGGCGAGAGCTTTTCCAGAACGCCGGCGTGATAGGCATTCAGCCAGTCCAGTTCGTCGTCGGTCAAAAGTGCCGTGACGACCAGCCTGCGATCGATAGGGCACCAGGTCAGGGTCTCAAAGGACAACATCGGCTGATCGCCGCCCGCGACTTCCGCCGCCTCGCGCACATAGATCAGGTTTTCGATGCGGATGCCAAAAGCGCCGGGGCGGTAATAACCGGGCTCATTCGACAGAATCATGCCCGGCAGAAGTTCCTGCGTCGAAAGCCGAGAAATACGCTGCGGCCCCTCATGCACCGAAAGATAGGAGCCGACGCCGTGGCCGGTGCCATGAGCATAATCTGCACCGGCCTTCCACAACGCGATACGCGCCAGGGGATCGAGATCGCAACCGCGCGTTCCCTTGGGAAACCGTGCGTCGCTGATGGCGATCACGCCCTTCAGCACCAGCGTGAAGAAACGCCGCTGATCTTCCGGCACATTGCCGATTGCCACGGTGCGGGTGATGTCAGTGGTGCCGTTGACATATTGCGCGCCGGAATCGACGAGGAACATCTCACCATCGCCAAGTGTCCGGTCCGTATCGGTGGTGACGCGATAATGGATGATGGCGGCATGTTCGCCAGCGCCTGAAATCGTATCGAAAGACACGTCCTTTAGAGGATTCTGGAGAGACTGCCCCACCTTGGCGCGCGCAGCCTCCAGCGCCTTCACGGCCGCGATTTCGGTAACGCTGCCCGGTTGCTGACGATCCAGCCAGCACAGATATTCAACCATAGCCGCGCCGTCCTGCACATGTGCCGCTGCCGAGCCGGCAAGCTCCGCCGCGTTCTTGCACGCGCGCGGCAAGCGGACGGGATCGGCCTCCTCGATCAAGGTGCCACCCGCCGCTGTAATCGCCCCTGTCAGCGCCACAGGCGTCAGATCGGCGTCCACCATGACGCGGCCCTTGGCGCTGGCAATGGCGTGCAGACGATCGGCGATATTCGATGGCGGCAATTGCGTCGCCAGCTGTGCCAGATAGGCCTCGGCCTCGATACCGGTCTTGCGTTTGTCGAGAAAAATATCAGCCTTGCCATCCGCATAGATGATGGCGCGGGCAAGCGGATGCGGCGTGTGCGGCACATCGTTGCCGCGAATATTGAAAATCCAGGCAATGGAAGACGGATCTGTCACCAGCAGGGCATCGGCTCCCTTGGTAGACACCGTCTCCGCCAGCGAGGCGATCTTTTCCTTCGCCAGCTTGCCGGTGAAGGCTTCCGGCTGAATGACGACAGGCTCCAGCGGTTCGGACGGGCGGTCGTGCCACAGGGCATCGAGTGGGTTGTTTTCGAGCAGGACGACGGAACCGCCCTTCCCCGCAAGCGCCTTTTCCAACCGCTTCAATTCAGCGCCGGTATGCAGCCATGGATCGATCCCGAGCCGAAAGCCCGCAGCCCCGTGCTCCGACAACCAGACGGAAGGCGGGGCACCGACCAGATCACCACCGCTGAACACCGATTGATCGACCTGCGACTTCAACTGCGTGGTATAGCGACCATCGACAAACACCACCGCCTCTGCGCGCGTTACCAGCGCAATGCCCGCAGAGCCGGTAAATCCGGTCAGCCATGACAGACGCTCAGATGATTCAGGTACATATTCGCCCTGATATTCATCGGCACGCGGCACCAGGAAACCATCGATACCAAGGGCGTCGAAACTGGCACGCAGCGCCTCGACGCGGGCCTTGCCGAATTGCGGCGCGGATTTGTTTTCAAAGGTCTGGAACATGGGCATCTTTCGGGAACTGTCATGAGGAAAGCTGGTCGATAACGCCGTCAAATCATTGGCGCGCAACGACAATGCCATGCCGGCAAACCCGGTTTCAAGCCATATGTGCCATCAACCATTACGACAGGCACGTGCGCTGCCATTTACCCCAAGGGCCGAGAAAAGACGCCGCTAAATTGAGCAATTTTCCCTAAATAAGTAATATTGAAAAGCCGCAGACATGTGAAAAACGCATACCTACCTTGAGGCAGGACCCCTAACCAAACAAAAACACATCGCTTATCTTCAAGCCAACACAGCGAGAGACACACTCTCCTGGCAAACAAGGATTTGAAGCAATGGCAAAATCTTTCCTCCGCACCGCTTTCGATCGCGTCATTGAAGCACGCGAGCGTCAGGTCAGCCGTCATGTCAACGCAGCCCTGCTCAACCTCGACGACAAGTCGCTCGAAGCGCTCGGCATGAACCGCGCCGAACTTCGCCGCACCGCAAAGTCCAGCTACGTATTCTGATCACTTCGGGCGCGGCGATCCTCCCTCCACCGCGCAGGAACAGGAATACGTCGACCCGCTTGAGCGATTCTCCTCCAATATGCTCGCGGGTTTTCAGGCGGCGCGAAAGCGCCGCCTTTTCTTTGTCCGGAAACGGATGCTGCTGAAGCGTCAGTCCTTGCGCAGATGCAGCGTGACCCAGCCATTGCGCCAGATGGTGCGGACGTGGGAGAGCCGCGCGCCATTATAGGCCGCAAGCACCTTCCAGCGCTGCGATGCGAGAATTCCCGACAGGATGACGGTGCCGCCGGGCGCCAGATGCGTGACAAGCTGCGGCGCCATCTTGATGAGCGGCCGCGCCAGAATATTGGCGATGATGAGATCGAACGGGCCGTATTTGCGGAAAGCGTCGGAGTGGAAACCCGGAGCGGTTTCAAGCGCCAGCCCGGAGACGATGCCGTTCAGCCGCACATTCTCCCTGGCAACGCGCACCGCGATGGGATCAATGTCCGTTGCGAGTACCGGAATATGGCGCATCTTGCGCACGGCAATTGCCAATACACCGCTGCCGGTGCCGAGATCGAGCGCATTGCGCACGGTCCGCGCCCGCAGAACATCCTCGATCACCTCAAGGCAGCCCGCTGTCGTGCCATGATGGCCAGTGCCGAAAGCCTGACCAGCCTCTATCTCGATGGCCAGATCGTTGGGCTTGATCTTATCGCGATCATGCGCGCCGTGAACGATGAAGCGCCCTGCCCGTACCGGTTTCAGCCCCTCGAGCGACTTGGCGATCCAGTCGATGTCGGGAACGATCTCCTTTTCGATGGCGAGGCCAGGAAAGGCCGGTGCCAGCAAGGTGTCGATGCGCTCGCGGAATTCGTCTTCCTGCTCGGCCATCAGGTAAACCGAAGCTTCCCAGATGTCGCGTTTCTCATCCACCTCGGTGGTGGCGATCGCGACATCCTCCTCGCCGAAATAGTCCGACATGAGATCGAGGATTTCACCGGCCTTGATTTCGGTCGTGGTGACGTAAAGTCGGATTTCGCTCACGGCAGGCTGCTTTCTCTAGCTAAGGTTCTTAAGGCTTGCATTTGCCACAAAACCTCCGCCAGTCCAATAAGCCAGGCACAATTATGCCGTCTCGTTCAACCCTTCAGCAGATTCTGGAGCTTCTGCTCGGCAACATCGGGGTTCTCGCCATAGGCGATGGTGCCGGAAAAACGACCATTGGCGTCAAGCAGGATGACGGAAGCCGTGTGATCCATGGTGTAGTCACCATTCGGATCCTTGTCATCGACCGGCACCTTCTTGGCATAGATGCGATAGCCTTTCAGCGTTTCGGCAATCTTGTCGGCCGGACCGGTGATTCCGGTGATCCGCTTCGAGACGTTGGAGACATATTGCTGCATGAGCTCAGGCGTATCGCGCTCGGGGTCTACGGACACGAAATAAGCCTGCAGCTTGTCGCCGGCCGGGTCTACCTTCTCCATCCAGCCGTTCAGCTCGAACAACGTCGTTGGGCAGACTTCCGGGCAATGGGTGAAACCGAAAAAGAGCGCTGTGGGCTTGCCCTGAAACGCCTTTTCGGTGATCGGCTGACCGTTCTGCGCCGTGAGTTCGAACGGCACGCCATAGGCCGTTTCCACCATTTCCTCACGGGTCTTCGTCATTTCGAGCGTCAACCAGCTGACGACACCGACAAGAACGACCACCACGGCCCACAATACGATGCGAATATTTCTCATTGTCCTAATCCTACCCCCGAAGGCCGGCCGCATGACGTGGGCCTCCACCGTCTGATAACGAACAGCGGTGGCGACGGCAAATCAACTGGGCGTATTTGCGTAAACCGCGCTGATTTGTCACAAAGCCGGGACGGGACGGCAGATTACAGACACCAGGCGATGCCGCTTTGCACGGCGGAGAGGAAAATATCCGTGCCGTGTCGCACCCAGCCATCGAAGGCGAGAAGCACGACGGCAAGCGAGGCCGCTACCGCAAGGCTTGCAAGAATAAACTTCAGCGGATTGGCAACGATTGCGTTCATGCGTCTGTTATAACCTGTTTGCACCAGCACGAAAACCGCCAAAATACTGGGTTTTGCGAGCGCGGCACCGCCAATTGTTAGGGAAAGTTTAAAATCTTGCTGTGCAATATGGCCATAGCGGTTTTTAAGTTCCGACATGATGTCTCCCGGTCCACTCCGGCCACCGCATAAAGCTCAATCATGCATGGGCCTGCCTAAGAGCCGCCAGAGGAAACCTGCCGTCATGTCCAACGCCATCAAGCAATCCGGCGCATATCTCGAAATCGTTTCCTTCCATCTCGGCGGTCAGGAATTCTGCATCGACATCATGGCGATCCGCGAAATCCGCGGCTGGGCGCCGGTTACCCCGATGCCGCACACGCCGCCTTATGTTCTCGGCCTCATCAACCTGCGCGGCGCCGTCATCCCCGTCATCGACATGGCAGGCCGCCTCGGCATGAAAATGACCGAACCCTCCGAGCGCTCCGCCATCATCGTCACCGATATCGGCGGCAAGCTGGTCGGACTTCTGGTGGAACAGGTTTCCGACATGATGACCATCCGCTCCGAAGACCTGCAGCCCGCGCCCGACATCATTCCCGAAGAACAGCGCAACTTCTGCCGCGGCATCGTGGCGCTGGAAAAGAGCATGGTGTGCTTCCTCAACCTCGACACCGTGATTGCCGACGAGCTGGCGCGCGAAGCGGCTTAATAGAGCCGGTGAGGTTTTGATAATATAACGCGCAGGTTCCACAGCTTGCCCTGAGGGGCACGGCAGGGTCGGAAACCTCTCCTCCGTCATGCTCGGGCCTGTTCCGAGCATCTACAACCTATCGATTTTGAGATACGTGATTGTATCCTCGGGACAGGTCCGAGGATGACGTCGCGGGTGAATTACGGTGTCAGCAGTGCCAAGGGCAAAGCCTCAAGGCTTGCCCTTTTCCCACGTCACCTGCTGGTTATAGAGAGGCACCGTCGAAATCGCCATCTTGGCCGAGCCATCCTTCAGCTCGCGCGCATGGACCAGATAGATCAGCGTGTCATTCGCCTTGTCGTAAACGCGACTGACGACCAGCTTCTTCCACACCAGCGACATGCCCTGCCGGAACACCTCTTCGCCGCCCTTCGACAGATCGATGTCGCCGATTTCGACCGGTCCCGTCTGGCTGCACGAAATGGCGTTGTTGGAAGGGTCCTCAAACCAATTGCCATTCTTCAGCCGATCGATGACGCCACGATCGAAATAAGTGACATGGCAGGTCACGCCCTTGATCTTGGGATCGGCAATAGCCTCGATGACGATATCGTTGCCGATCCAATCGACACCGACCTTACCGACGACCTCCGAATGCGCAACCGTCACCGGAAACAACACCAGAAAGCCTGCAAACAAACCCGAGAGCGTTTTCATCGTCATCGCATGTTCTCCGTTATGCTACTTCAGACATAGGTGTGGGGAACGGTTACGCAACCCGCGAGACAACACGTTTTTTCATGCTGCAAGGCTGATAGCCCGTGGAAGTGAGACGGCCGGCAACCATGCCGATCTTTTCCGGCAGGTCGCGGATATGGTCAACGCGCAACGCCCTGGCCGCCGCAATCGATGCCGCAGCGCAGACGACGGCATCTTCGGCGGCGTTATGGTGCACGAAACGCAGCTGGAGGTGATGGGCAATCACATTCAGCTTGTGCGACGCCAGCTGCGGCCAGACATGGCGGGCAATCTTGACGCTGCACAGATAGGAAAGATCAGGATAGGACTGCCGGTATTTGTCGAAGGATGCCCGCATGACGCTGAAATCGAAGGCGGCATTGTGGGCAATCATCGTGGCGCCGTGGAAATCGTCGATAAATTCTTCCATCACATCAGGGAATTCCGGCGCATCCTCTACATCGGCAGGGCGAATACCGTGCACGGCAATATTGAAGGGCGAGAACCGCATGTCCTTCGGCCGGATGAGCCGTTCCTCGACGCGAACGATCTCACCGTCTTCTATCCACGCAAGCCCGATGGAGCAGGCGCTACCCCGTTCCTCATTGGCGGTCTCGAAATCGATGGCGATGGTTTTCAAGAGTGATTCCCGTTGTTTCATTCCGGCATAGACCGGATTGGCGTCAAAGAGAACCGGCTTCGGTAGATCCCGCTTCCGCAAGCATCCAGTCAAGCAACCTCACAAGATCGGGATTATCAAGCATGCGCCGCGGATAAACCAGGAAATAGGCAAGCGTGCTTGCAATGTCCGTGCCGAAGGGAGCTATCAGCGCTCCCTCGGCAAGTTCGCGGGAAACAAGCGATCGCCGCGTCAGCGCAACACCATGCCCGGCCTTGGCCGCGTCCAGCGCGCCGTTGCTGTCGATGAACACGGTGCCCCCGGAAGCATCGACCTCTGTAGCGCCCGCCGTTTCCAGCCAGCGCCGCCACTCGTTGCGGTTTTCATCGTGCAGAAGCGGCACGCATTGCAGATCACCGGCCACCCGAAGCGGGCCATATTTTTCAAAAAGTTGTGGTGAGCAGACCGGCAAGGTGCTGTCGTCTATGAATCGGATGCTTTCCAGCCCTTCATAGCGACCAAAACCGTGACGCACGGCCAGATCGACATCGTCCCTTGAGAAATCCACCAGCCGGTTCGTCACGCTGATACGAACATCCACTTGCGGATGTTGTTGCTGAAAGCCGGGCAATCTCGGCATCAGCCATTGCACCGCAAAAGTTGGCGTGCAGCTTAACGTCAAGACCGTAATCTCTGATCGCGCCGTCAGTTCCGCCGTCGCCTCGCGCATCATTCGGAATGCGGTGCGAAGGGAACCGTAATACCGCTCCCCTTCCCTCGTCAGCTGGATGCTGCGCGGCTTGCGGACAAACAGCTGCACGCCAAGGCGGGCTTCCAGCTCCCGGATTTGCAGGCTGACCGCGCCGGGGGTGACGTTCAACTCGTTGGAGGCAAGCGTGACACTGCGGTAGCGCGCCGCAGCCTCAAAGGCCTGCAATCCTTTCAAGGAAGGGAGTTCTGCAACCATGGTTTAGCTGAGCTCAATTATCCGACGAGAAACTATCGTTTGAAAACAGCATAATATGAGGAGTAAATAGATGCAACGGGCGCGGACGGAACCAAGATTGCCAGACGACTGATTGAGATAAACTCAACCGATATCGGGTGGCTGAACGTGGCGTTCTCTGTGACTATTTCAATTTTCCAGCGGTGGGAGAGACGAAGGTGGCAATACAAAAACAGATGGATGCCAGCGAATGGGGGATGCTTGTGGCGCTCTCGCTGCTGTGGGGCGGATCGTTCTTTTTCATCGGCATTGCCGTCAAGGAACTGCCGCCCGTCACCATCGTCACGCTCCGTGTCAGCCTCGCTGCCACGGCACTGCTGATCGTCTGCCGCATCATGGGCCTTCATCTGCCACGGCAATGGGCCGTATGGCGCGCCTTTTTCGGCATGGGCCTCCTCAACAACATCATTCCCTTCTGCCTGATCGTCTGGGGCCAGACCCATATTGCCAGCGGGTTAGCCTCGATCCTCAATGCGACGACGCCGCTCTTTACCGTCATCGTCGCCCATTTCCTCACAGCCGACGAGAAGATGACCGGCAACAAGCTGGCGGGTGTTCTCATCGGTTTTGCCGGCGTGGCGACGATGATCGGCCCGGCAGCCTTTGGCGGTGCGATCTCCGGTCTCTGGGGCCAGATTGCCATTCTCGGCGCAGCTATCTCCTATTCTTTCGCGGGCATATTCGGCCGCCGCTTCAAGGCCATGGGCGTGCCGCCACTGATGACCGCCACCGGCCAGATATCGTCGTCGACACTGATGCTGATCCCCGCCGCGCTCCTCATTGACAAGCCTTGGACGCTTGCCATGCCGAGCCTCGGCACCTGGGGCGCACTCATTGGTATCGCGCTCTTGTCCACGGCCCTGGCCTACCTCATCTTCTTTCGCATCCTTGCAACTGCCGGCGCCACCAATCTCGCGCTCGTCACCTTCCTCATTCCCGTCAGCGCCATCCTTCTCGGTTCGCTCATTCTCGGAGAACAGCTGGAAATCAAGCACTTCGCTGGAATGGCGATGATTGCCGCCGGCCTTGCCGCGATTGACGGCAGGCTGCCGGCAAAACTAAGAGATTTCCTGCGCAAGGCACCCGCTTGACAGTGACAGTTCGTAAAAGCATTCTCGCCATCATGATCGCTATCAAAACGACGACCACCCGCCATATGACGATGACCGGTCAACCGGCAGGGAAAGGCATGTCCGCGCACTGAGCGATCAACATCCACCCCTGCCGATAAGAGCAGGGGTGTCACGCCTGCTCCGAACGCGCCACAAGGAGACAGGCATGAACATGAAACCAGCGGATATTACAAACAAGCCATTTGATCTGAAGGACGTTGTCCTGCGCGCCACTCGGCTTGAAGACGTCGAAGCCTTGACGGAAATGCTCAACCTTCCCGGCGTCCGGCACGGCACCCTTCGGCAGCCTTTCCAGACGATTGAAAAGACGAGAAAATCGATAGAAAACAGAGCCCCTACCGACATCGTCATCGTCGCGGAGTGGCACGGAAAGCTCGTTGGTAACGCCGGATTATATCGCAGAGCGGGCAGACAGTACCATGTCGCCGATCTTGCGATGTCCGTTCACGACGATTTCGCCGGAAAGGGCGTCGGTTCAAGGCTTCTGACGGCACTCATCGACGCGGCCGATAACTGGCATGATATCCGTCGCATCGAACTGAATGTCTTCACCGACAATCTCGCCGCCCTCCGGCTCTATGAGAAACTCGGTTTCGAACGCGAGGGCACCTTGCGCAACGATGCCTATCGCGACGGCAAATATGTGGATGCCTACGTCATGGCACGTCTGCGCTGATGTTTCAGGCGGACAAATGATCGGCCATCACTTCCCGAATGGTCCGACGTGACCATTCGGCCAGTTTCTCATCACGTCCACGTTGAGCCTCAAGCGTGATCAACGCCTTCCACAGCGCCCAGCCGCGCCCGCGCTGCCATGTGGCATTGTCGAGATCCATCGCCAGGCGAAAGACGTTCCGGCTTTCGGCGTCGAGCACGTTCCATGCCAGAATGAGATCGGAAGATGGGTCTCCGACGCCGGAACTGCCGAAGTCTATGACGGCTGAGAGGCGGCCATCTCTCACCAGCAGATTGCCTTCGGCAATATCGCCATGCACCCAAACGCCCTGGCCCTGCCAGCTGCTCGAAAGAGCAAGCTGCCATATTTCCGTGGCCAGCGTCTGATCGACCTCATCGGCGAGGCGCAACGTCGCCGCCCTCGCCTCGCCGTCATAGACCGCAAGCGACCCACCGCGGTGGAAATTTTGCTCGCCCGCAAGCGGACCATCCGTCGCATCGATGCCCTGCAGGGATTTCAAAAACGCTGCTACGTCGACGGCTATTGTTGCGAGATTTATATGCCCAAGATGCCGGGCGAGAGGCTCGCCATCAAGCCAGCCATAAACGGACCATGGAAACGGATAATCTTGTCCCGGCGCACCAATCGCCAATGGCTTTGGGATCGGAAGAGGCAAAAGAGGCGCAAGCTTCGGCAGCCAGCGATGCTCCTTCTCCACCTGTGCCACATAGCGGCCAGCGCTCGGCAGGCGAACGAGCATATCATCACCAAGGCGGAAGCTGCGATTATCCCAGCCGCTCAGTTCCACCGGCCTGACATCAAGCCCCGCCAATTGCGGAAACTGGCTTGCGATCAGCGCTCGAACCTGCTGCGTAGAGATGACGATGCGGTCATCCATGTCCCGTTCCCCGTTTCAGGATAAGACCCATAGCGGCGCAAAACAACGAGGCGATGACGGTGCTTCAGCCACCGATCAGCGCCAGCCACTCGTCCTCGTCCATGGTCTGAACGCCCAGCTCCGCCGCCTTGGCAAGCTTGGAACCTGCCCCCGGCCCGGCCACCAGAATATCCGTCTTCTTCGATACGGAACCGGCCACCTTGGCGCCCAGACTTTCCGCACGGGCCTTGGCCTCGTCGCGCGTGAATTTTTCCAGAGACCCGGTAAAGACCACCGTCTTGCCCGCCACCGGGCTGCCTTCGGTCGAGGGCTTCTCGGCCTCCTTCGGCCGCAGCTCCCGTATCAGCCGGTCGATGACATCGAGATTGCGCGGTTCCTTGTAGAATTCGATGATGGCGCGCGCCACGACCTCGCCAATGCCATCGATACTGTTGAGTTCGGCCCAGGCATCGCTCGCCGGGTCGGCTGCCGCCTTCATGGCTTCCTCGAAATGCTCATAGGTGCCATAGGAACGCGCCAGGAGCTTCGCCGTGGTTTCACCGACATGACGAATGCCGAGAGCGAAGATAAGCCGATGCAGATCGATCTCGCGGCGGGCATCGATGGCATCGAACAGTTTCTTGACGCTGACCTTGCCGAAACCATCTATGTTTTCGAGCTTGGTAAGATGCGATGCCTCCTGCCGCGCCTTCAGCGTAAAAATATCAGGCGCGGTCTTGATGGAGAGGGCCGGATCCTCGCTTTCGAAGAAGAAATCGATCTGCTTGGTACCCAAGCCCTCGATATCGAACGCATTGCGCGAAACGAAATGTTTCAGATGCTCGACCGCCTGCGCCCGGCAGACGAAACCGCCGGTGCAGCGCGTGACCGAATCGAGCTTACCGGTCTTTTCATTGCGCTCCCGCACCGCATGGCTGCCGCACACAGGACATTTCTCCGGAAACGCATATTTCACCGCCTCAGCCGGGCGCTTCTCCAGAAGCACATCCAGCACCTGCGGAATGACATCGCCTGCACGCTGCACGATGACAGTATCGCCAATGCGGATATCATGATCCTCGGGCCGAATGCGCTCGCCGCTATTGCCGATACCCTCGATGTAATCGGCATTGTGTAGCGTCGCATTGGTGACGACGACGCCGCCGACCGTAATCGGGGTGAGACGCGCAACCGGTGTCAGCGCGCCGGTGCGCCCTACCTGGATTTCAATGTTCTCGACCGTGGTGAAGGCCTGCTCGGCCGGAAACTTGTGTGCGGTGGCCCAGCGCGGGCTGCGCGAACGGAAACCCAGCCGTTCCTGAAGGTCAAGCCGGTCGACCTTGTAGACCACGCCGTCGATATCATAATCGAGATCGGGTCGCGCGACGCCGATTTCATTATAATGTTCAAGCAATTGTTCGGCAGACGTGAATCGCTTCATCAGCGGATTGACCGGGAAACCCCATTCCCGGAATTTCTCGACGATACCATATTGCGTGTCGGCAATCCGCGTCGGCTGGCCGCCATTGGAGACCTCGCCAAGCGCATAGGCAAAGAACCGCAGCTTGCGTTTCGCCGTCACCTTGGCGTCAAGCTGGCGCAGCGAACCGGAGGCCGTGTTGCGCGGGTTCACGTAGGTCTGCTTGCCATCGGCCTCCATCTGGGCATTGAGCGCCATGAAGTCGCTCTTGGCCATATAGACCTCGCCGCGCACCTCCACCACATCGGGTACATCGGCAGGCAGCTGGTTCGGAATTTCCTTGATGGTCTTGATATTGGCGGTGACGTTCTCGCCCGTCGTGCCGTCACCACGTGTTGCCGCCGTCTTCAGCTTGCCGTTCTCGTAGCGGATGGACATGGAAAGTCCGTCGATCTTCGGCTCGGCGGTAAAGGCAATCGAATCATCCGGCAGATGCCCGAGGAAGCGATAGACCGAACTGACGAAGTCCCGCAGATCTTCTTCGGAAAACGTATTGTCGAGTGACAGCATCGGCCGCGCATGCACGATGGGCGCGAAGGTGGGAAGCGGCGTGAAGCCGACTTTCTTCGACGGGCTGTCGGCCCGCACCAGCGCCGGGAAAGCAGCCTCTATGGCGTCGTTGCGCCGCTTCAGCGCATCGTAGTCCGCGTCCGAAATTTCCGGCGCGTCCTTGCCATGATAAAGCGCATCGTGGCGGGAAAGCTCGGCTGCCAAAAATGCCAGCTCGGAAGAGGCCTCAAGCTCGGTCAGGTTTTCGACGGGAATCTGGTCTTTCGACATGGAAGAAGCCTCACGGATGAATCTGCAATGCTTTTAGCGAATTATTGGCAAACGCAAAACCATCCTCGCTTTTCAACAGGCGGGAATCCGCTATTCTGAGCATCCGGATGAAACGGAAGCCGGAGCCCCCATGGAACTCACCACCCTCATTGCCTTTGCAGCAGCCTTCTTCGTGTTCGCGGCCAGCCCCGGCCCGGACAATATGACGATCGTCGCCCGCACCATCACCCATGGTGCCGCCTCCGGCCTCGCCTATGGGGCCGGAACCGTGGCAGGAATATTGATATTCCTCACGCTTGCAGCCTTCGGCCTGTCGATCCTCGCCGCCGAAATGGGAACGGTGATGGCGGTGCTGCGCTATGGCGGCGCGGCCTATCTCATCTGGATGGGATTCAAACTCTGGACAGCGGAACCTGTGGTTCCCGATCTGCAACCCATGAATGGCCGCAGTAGCCTTCTTTCGATATTCGCCACGGGAACTGCACTCAATCTCGGAAATCCGAAAATGCCGCTCTTTTACGTGGCATTGTTACCGAACGTTGTCGGCGCCTCGCTGACGGTCGATCACCTTCTGGCGCTGGCATCCGTCATCGTCGTGGTGGAGGCGGTTGTGATCGGCGCTCATGTGGTTCTGGCTGTGCGGGCAAGAAAGCTGCTTCGTGAGCCAAGAATCGTCCGCAGGGTGAACCGGGCGGCGGGCGGCGTCATGATCGGCTCCGGCGTGGCGGTGGCCGTCAGCCGTTAATCCTTGGCGGCAAGCAGGCGGGCGGCGGCAGCCCTCGCCTCATCTGTCACCGAGGCACCGGCAAGCATGCGGGCGATTTCTTCGGTGCGATGTTTCGGCTCCATGGTAGCGACACGCGTGGCGATGCGCTCGGTGCCGTCGCCGGAGGGGCCTTTGGAAATGAGAAGATGTGTGGCCGCCCGCGCGGCCACCTGGGGCGCATGGGTGACGGACAGAACCTGCACGGTTTTCGACAGACGACGCAGCCTCTGGCCAATGGCATCTGCCACAGCGCCGCCAACGCCCGTGTCGATTTCGTCGAACACCAGTGTCGGTGCCGAACCACGATCCGCCAGCGCGACTTTAAGCGCCAGCAGGAAACGGGACAATTCGCCGCCAGAAGCGACTTTCATGATCGGGCCGGGCCGCGTTCCAGGATTGGTCTGAACGTGGAATTCCACGATATCGATACCGTCAGCCGTCGCTTGCTCCGGGTCGGAGCTGACTTCGACGGTAAAACGTGCCCGCTCCAACTTGAGCGCCGGAAGCTCCGCCATGACAGCTTCGGAAAGCGCGTTCGCCGCATTGTGGCGTTTTTCGGAGAGCGATTTGGCCGCGTGGTCGAAATCGGCTTTCACAACGCCGAGATTGGCTTCAAGTTTGCCGAGCTTTTCTTCGCCCGCATCGAGGTCGGCAAGATCCGCGACCATTTTTTCCGCAAGCGCCGGCAGATCAGGCACCGCGACATTATATTTGCGTCCGGCGGCGCGTAGCGCAAACAGCCGTTCCTCCACCCGCTCCAGCTCGCGTGGATCGAACTCGGTGCGGCGAAGTGCGGCCTCCACTTCCATCTGCGCGTTGGAAAGGCTGTCGAGCGCGGCATCCAGCAATTGCACGGTGTCTTCCAGCAATCCCGGCGCCTCGTGGCTCTTGCGTTCCAGGCGCCGCATCATGGATGCGATCATGGGCACTGGCGAGGCGTTGCCGTTCAGGAACTCGCTCGCTTCGGCGATATCACCGGCAATACGTTCGGATTTCTGCATCACCGCCCGACGTTCGGCAAGCTCCTCCTCCTCGCCGTCGCGCGGCGAGAGCACCTCAAGCTCCTCGACGGAGGAACGCAGATAGTCCGCCTCTCGGGCAGCAGCCTCAACCTTGGCACGATGGGTTTTCAATGCCCGCTCGGCGTCCTTCCATGTGCGGTAGAAACCCTGAACGGCACGGGCATCTTCGCTCAGCCCGGCAAAAGCATCCAGCAGCGTGCGGTGGGCATCGGTATCGACAAGAGCGCGGTCGTCGTGCTGGCCGTGAATTTCGACCAGTAGCTGCCCCAGCTGACGCATCATCTGCACGCTGATGGCCTGATCGTTGATATAGGCCTTGGTGCGTCCGTCTGCGGATTGCACGCGGCGGAAAATCAGGTCGCCATCGTCATCCAGACCGTTTTCGCGCAGGAGATGCCGTGTGGGGTGGCTGTTCGGAACTTCGAAAGTGGCAGTGACCTGCCCCTTCTCTTCCCCGTGGCGCACCAGACCGCCATCGCCGCGGCCCCCGAGGGCCAGCGACAGGCTGTCAAGCAGAATGGATTTGCCCGCGCCCGTCTCACCTGTCAACACGGAAAGGCCCGCCTCAAAGCCGAGGTCGAGCCTTTCAATCAGAACGATGTCACGAATCGAGAGCTGGACCAGCATGGCCTATGCCCTGTCTCAGGCGCCGATAAGCTTCTTGCCGGCGCGCGAAATCCAGGACCCCTTGTTTTCACGCGGCTCCAACCCACCGCCCTTCAGCAGCTTGTAGGAATCCGCATACCATTGGCTGTCGGGATAGTTGTTGCCGAGAACGGCGGCAGCAGTCTGCGCCTCGTCGGAAAGACCCATCGCATAATAGGATTCCGTCAGACGGGCCAGCGCTTCCTCGATCTGGTTGGTGTTCTGGTATTGCTCGACGACGATACGGAAACGCGAAACGGCGGCGAGATATTCCTTGCGCTCAAGGTAATAACGGCCGACCTGCATTTCGCGGCCAGCGAGCTGGTCGCGGGCGAAACGGATCTTGGCCTGCGCGTCAGCGACATATTCCGAATCAGGGTAGTCGTTGACCACCTTGCTCATCGCCTCGACCGTGCGCTGCGCGGCGCGCTGGTCCTGCGTCACGTCGGAAATTTGCTTAGAATAGGCAAGACCGATCATGTACTGAACGTAAGCGGCATCCTTGGAGCGCGGATATTGGCGCAGGAAGCGGCTGCCGGACGCGATGGCCACGTCGTTCTTGTTGGTGCGCGTGGCGATGAAGGTCTGCATCACAAGCGCCTTCTGGCCCCATTCGGTGAAGGGATATTGCTTGTCGATCGCCTCGAACTTGCGTGAGGCTTCCGTCATGTTGCCGGCGTTCATGTTTGCAAGCCCCTGCTTGTACAGAACGTCTGGCGGATCGGTCTCGACGCCGAGCTTGGTAATGTCGATATCCGGATCGGACTGGCAGGCCGTGACGGCAACACTCGCACCGACCAACATCAACGAAACGGCGATCCCCCGCATCGTACCCTTCATTGCACCAGACCCTACATGCTTCATTCGACAGTTCCCACTTCCCGCGCAAATACATAAGCATCGGCTTTGCACTGGCGTTTCTAGCCATAAAAGCATCTGCAGGGCAACGCAATGATGATGCATTAACGCATTTTTATGGCATCGGCCCATGCAATCGCATGAATATCAGGCGGTATGACAAAACATCCCGCCCCTCATCGTGAAAAAGCCGCCCCGAAACGGAGCGGCTTTTCCTGTCAATAAATAGCCTGCAAACAAACTCAAGCGGACCAGGGTGCAAATTCCGGCATGTTGACCGGAACGAATTCGCGGGCACGTACCTGGTTGCGGGCGGCCGGAGCCTCCACGATCTCATAGGCCGAGCGGTCGCTCAGCAAAGCCTTCAGCGCGTTGGCATTGACCTTGTGGCCGCCGCGATAGGAGCGATAGCAACCGATGAACTGCGCACCGGCAAGTGCCAGGTCGCCCACGGCGTCCAGCGTCTTATGGCGAACGAATTCGTCCTTGGCATAACGCAGGCCTTCCATGTTGATGACGCTATTGTCGTCGGAAATGACAACAGAGTTTTCAAGCGAGGAGCCGAGTGCGTAACCAGCAGCCCACAGGCGCTCCACGTCACGCATGAAGCCGAAGGTGCGGGCGCGCGAAAGCTCGTTCTTGAACGTATCCGCCGTCAGGTCGCCCTTCCAGGACTGCTTGCCGATTAGCGGCGTGTCGAAATCGATATCGACCTCGAACCGCGTGCCGTCGTAAGGGCGGAACTCCGCCCAGGACGCACCCGAATCGATGCGCACCGGCTTGATGACACGGATATAGCGGCGCTTCACACCAAGGTTCTTGATGCCAGCCGATTCGATCGCATCGATAAATGGCGCAGAGCTGCCGTCCATGATCGGCACTTCCGGACCGTCGACCTCAACGACGAGGTTATCGAGGCCCATGGCGTAGATGGCGGCCATGACGTGCTCGACCGTTGCCACTGACTGGGATAGCGAGCGGCCGAGCACGGTGCACAGATCGGTATTGCCGACATTGGAAGACACCGCCTTCAACTCGGTTACGCTGCCATTTTCATGAAGGCGCTGAAACACGATGCCCGTTCCGGCTTCTGCGGGCTGGAACGTCATCGAAGCCGGATTGCCGGAATGCACGCCAATGCCCTTGAGCTGAACAGCATTTGCGATAGTCGTCTGAAATCCGAGCAGTCCGATAGTCATGCGTATATGCCTTGTTTTGAAAACCGCGCCGTATATTCAGCGCCGTTCAAGTTTTTCAAGCCGGTTTCAACAACCGGCGAGGTCAATGTTTTCCCTTACCCAGCCTCATACATACGCACATGAAAGTGCCAGGACAAATCACTGTTCGTTTCGGATTGTTACACGCACAAGCCATTGAAAAGATGAATTAATTTACTGTTAATAACGCACAATAAAACAAAACGCCCGGGTCGTGTGACCCGGGCGTTTGGAGAGGCGAACGGAATCGCTGTTAGTTGGACTGGCGACGCAGGAACGCCGGAATTTCCAGCTGGTCGTCGTCATGGTGGCTTGCCGAAGAAGGCGTCGCACGACCGTGATCGTCAAGCTGGCCACGACGCGGAGCGTAGAGGCTGGCTTCCGGCGAAAGTGCGCGGCGCTGCTGCGGCGCCATGCTCGGCGCATCCATCATTTCGGAAGGAACTTCTTCCTCTTCGCGTCGGCCAAGCGAGTTGGTGATGCGCTTCAGAAGACCCATCGGACCACGCTCTTCCTGGGCTGCAGGAGCTGCGTGGGCACGGTGATCCATCTCGGCCTTCACGACCGGCGGAAAGTCCTCAACCTTCGGCATGCGGACAGGCTCGGGCTGGCGGGCAACAGGAGCCTGCTCCTGATAGACCGGAGCCTGCGGCTGCTGCAGACGCGGAGCGGCAACCTGTTCCGGCGCATGATAAACCGGTGCCGGGGCAACAGGTGCCGGAGCAGCCTGCTGAACCGGCTGGGCCGGACGGAGAGCTGCCGGTGCTTCAGCCGGAGCGGATGCAAACAGCTTGCTCTGCGGACGGAAATCCTGAGAGGGCTGCTGGTGTGCTGCGAAACCAAGTTCACGTTCCATTTCGGCTTCCGCCGAACGGATGGTCTGGGCGATCTGGTCTACGGTCTTTGGTGCCTGCGATACTGCTTGTGCAGGCTGAACTGCGGCCGGAGCGGGAGCAACGGCCGCGGAAGGACGGATAAGCGGCTTGGCGGCTGCGGCGCGCATATCGGCAACGTTCTGTTCGCCAACGCCCGCAACGCGGTCGATGCCGGTCGCGACGACGGAGACGCGGATGAGACCTTCAAGTGCCTCGTCGAAGGTTGCGCCGAGGATGATGTTCGCATCCGGATCGACTTCTTCGCGAATACGGGTAGCCGCTTCGTCGACTTCGAACAGGGTAAGATCGCGACCGCCGGTGATGGAGATCAGGAGGCCCTGTGCGCCCTTCATCGAGGTTTCGTCGAGCAGCGGGTTGGCGATTGCCGCTTCCGCAGCCTGCATCGCACGGCCCGGACCGGAAGCTTCGCCAGTACCCATCATTGCGCGGCCCATTTCACGCATGACCGAGCGAACGTCAGCGAAGTCGAGGTTGATGAGACCTTCCTTCACCATCAGATCGGTAATGCAGGCAACGCCGGAATAGAGAACCTGGTCAGCCATGGCGAAGGCATCGGCAAAGGTCGTCTTGTCGTTGGCAATGCGGAAGAGGTTCTGGTTCGGAATGACGATCAGCGTATCGACGGACTTCTGCAGTTCCTCGATGCCCTGTTCGGCAAGACGCATGCGGCGACCGCCTTCGAAATGGAAAGGCTTGGTAACGACGCCGACCGTCAGGATGCCCTTGTTGCGGGCAGCCTGTGCAACGACAGGTGCAGCACCGGTGCCTGTACCACCACCCATGCCGGCAGTGACGAAGCACATGTGGGTGCCGTTCAGGTGATCGATGATCTCATCGATGCATTCTTCAGCGGCGGCGCGTCCGACTTCCGGCTGGGAACCGGCACCGAGACCCTCGGTGACGTTGACGCCGAGCTGGATGACCCGGTCTGCCTTCGTCATGGTCAGAGCCTGTGCATCCGTGTTGGCGACGACGAAATCGACACCCTGGAGGCCAGCCGTGATCATGTTGTTGACAGCGTTACCGCCACCGCCGCCGACACCGAAAACAGTGATGCGTGGCTTCAGCTCGGTGATATCAGGCTTTTGCAGCTGTATCGTCATTTTACCATTCCTTCTTTCTCTGGCCGCATCGCCCCGCTGGCCGATTCTTGAAAACTCAACTTGGAAACCTCAGGCTCACGCCACGAGGCTACTCAGAAACTCTCTTTCAGCCATTGCCCTACCCGGGCTATCCGGCCGCTACCCGTACCAAACGGCGAGAACATTCCGCCTTGCGCCGCATGAATTTCGATGTCCGCTACCTGCGGATAGATCATCAGTCCGCATGCGGTTGAAAATGCCGGTCCCTTTGCCGCAACCGGAAGACCCGCAACCCCCATGGGGCGGCCGATACGAACGTTGCGGGCAAGAATGCGCCGTGCCGTTTCCGGCAGCCCCGTCAGCTGGCTCGCGCCGCCCGTCAGGACAACACGTTTGCCGACGATGGGGCTGAAGCCGGACTTCTGGATACGATCACGGATCAATTCCAGCGTCTCTTCGATACGCGCCCGCACGATGCGGGTAACAAGTGCCCTTGAAACTTGCGATGGTTGATCGCGATCATCTTCGCCAATCGGCGGGATCGAAATCATGTCGCGCTCATCCGCGCCATTCAGCAAAGCCGAACCATGCACCACCTTCAGTCTCTCCGCATCTTCGATTCGTGTCGAGAGGCCTCGTGCAAGATCTGTCGTAACGTGATGACCGCCAAGGCCGATCGCGTCGGTATGAATGAGACGGCCTTCGGCGAAAACCGATATCGTCGTGGTGCCGCCGCCCATGTCGATGGCCGCACAGCCAAGCTCGACCTCGTCATCGACCAATGCCGCAAGACCGCTGGCATAGGGCGTCGCCACCATGCCCTCGACCGAGAGATGCGCGCGATTGACGCAAAGCTCGAGGTTCTTCAGCGCCGTGCGTTCGACAGTCACCACATGCATGTCGACACCGAGAAGATCGCCATACATCGACAGCGGATCACGAATGCCTCGCTCGCCATCCAGCGAATAGCCTGTTGGCAGCGAATGCAGGATCGCCCGGTCCTGACGCATGGACTGCTGGCTCGCCGCCACCAGAACCTTGCGCAGGTCGCTTGCTTCGACTTCCTGTCCGCCGAGATCGATGCTCGCGGTATAGATGTCGCTTGCCAGCCGGCCGGCGGAAACATTGACGATCAGGCTGTCGACGGTCAGGCCTGCCATGCGCTCGGCCGCATCCACCGAAAGACGGATCACGCCTTCGAGCGCGTCAAGATCGGCGATCACGCCGGATTTCACACCGCGCGAGCGCTGGTGACCAATGCCGATGATTTCCACCTTGTGGGTGCGACCCGGCAGGATTTCGCTTTCCTGGCGCGGCGTCAGCCGTCCGATCATGCAAACGACCTTGGTCGAGCCGATGTCGAGCACCGAGACGATGTGGCTGCGCTTGGAAGACAGCGGCTTCAGACGAGGCAGGCCGAAATGGGAAGAACCAAAAAAGCTCATGTGTTCTTCTCCGCTTTCTTGAGTGCCTTCGTGCGTGCATCTACCGCCGTCTGGCGGCGCTCTGCTGCACCTTCGGTCAACTGGATCGTTGTGCGGTCCGTCAGACGCAGATCGACGGCAGCGACATCACGCGACAGAACCTTTTCCTCGAGATCGAGCCGTGCCAGCAATTGCAGTGCCTGCGGCAGGTTCTCTTCCGGCAGCTTGACGACGATGCCGTTGTCGAGATGCAGATCCCAGCGGCGGCCGGCAATGCGAACATAGGCGCGAACGCGATTGCGAATTTCCGGCCAATCGGCCAGTTGCGCTACGAAACCGGCAGCACCCGTTTCCGCGTCGCGTCCGACGAACAGCGGCAGGGCGGCAAATTTATTGTCACGCAGCGGCGCGATCACGCTGCCGCTTTTTTCGATCAGCGACAGTTCCGTGCCATGCTGCCAGATGCCGAAAGCTTCACGCTCCTTCAGGCGAACCTCAACCGTCTTCGGGTAGACCTTGCGGATATCAACATCTTCGACCCAGGGAAGCTGGACGAGCTTGCGGCGTGCCGCATCGATATCAAGCGCAATCAGGGAGGTGCTGCCGTCAAGGCCGAGAAGCTGGAAGACTTCGATTTCCGATGTCTGCAAATTGCCGGATACCTTGACGTCCTCAACCGCAAAACCGGCGGCCGAGGTCGTGGTCTGGGTGACGATATTCGTATGTCCGCCAAGCGACATGCCGTAAAGCCCGATCACCGCGTAAAAGGCAACAGCCGAAATCGTGCCGGTATGGGCGGGAATGTGGATGCGTCCGGTCGCAAGGCTGACGCCGAAACGCACGAAACGACGCAGCGGACGCGGCAGCACCCTGCGATCGTCGGCATTTGCCGTCGCCACGAATTGCTCGCGCTTTTTTGCCGTCGACTTTTTGCCGGTCACCGCAAACACGAAGCGTCCTCCACCATCCAGCTGACAAGGTTACCAAAGGAGCGGCCAGCATGGGCCGCCATTTCCGGCACCAGGGAGGTCGGCGTCATGCCCGGCTGCGTATTCACTTCAAGCCAGATAACTTCGCCATCTTCTGAGAAGCGGTCGTCGTAACGAAAGTCTGAACGGCTTACGCCACGGCACCCGATCGCCCGATGCGCCATAACCGCCAGTGTTTGAATTTTTTGGTAAATTTTTGGTGAAATTTCTGCCGGAATGACATGCTTTGAGCCACCGGCTGCGTATTTAGCGTCATAATCATAGAAATTGTGACCCAGCGGCACCACTTCCGTCACTCCTAGCGCCTCGCCGTCGAGCACGCCGCAGGTCAGTTCGCGACCATGGATGTAACGCTCGACCATGACGTGATCGCCGTAACGCCATTCGGACGAGGTAAGGATTTGCGGCGGATGCGACTGGTCTTCCTTGACGATCACCACACCGAAGCTCGAGCCTTCGCGCACCGGCTTCACGACGTAGGGCGGCGCAAGCGGATGTTCGCTGGTGAATTCGAACCGGTTCATGACGCGTTCGTCAGCCACCGGAATGCCAGCAGCCGCAGCCACTTTCTTGGCCTGCGCCTTGTCCATGGCAAGTGCAGAAGCGAGCACGCCGGAATGGGTATAGGGAATGGCGAGATATTCGAGAATGCCTTGAATGGTGCCGTCTTCACCGAAGGGGCCATGCAGCGCATTGAAGGCGACATCCGGGCGCAGCTCGCCGAGTACGGCGGCGATATCGCGCCCCACATCGACCCGGGTGACCTTGTACCCCTCGCCCTCAAGGGCGAGCGCGCAAGCGTTCCCGGACGAGAGGCTGACCGGCCGCTCCGACGAAAACCCACCCAAAAGAACAGCTACGTGCTTGCCGCCCATCGATACCTCTGACACCAAATCTCCGCTACGATCCGCACCGGAACCAACCGAATTTGACGAACGGTGATTCTGGCACATGATCCTTGAGATCAGTTAAACGCCATTAAGGTTAATGAATCGTTTACTTTCGTTAACCGCCGCGCCCAACATGCCAGTTCCATTAAAGAATCAGCATCGATCCGAATTACCTCCTTGGAATCAGAGAGTTGGACGGATTGCAACATGCAGGTTTTCAATGATCGGAAATAGAACGAGGGTGCCGCACACTTCTATCCCTGATAAAGACAAGGCGAAAACGTTAACGGATGATGCTTTTCCCCAGCGAAAATTATCTGACGTTTCAGCATTTTAAATCCGTCGCCTGAATCAGTCTCTCAATCTTGAGACTGCGTCCTCGCACACGCTGCGGTGCCTGTCGCGCCAGCCGATCACATTGTCCGCATTATTTCTTTTTTAGCATTCCAAAAGAACAAAAATTGCGTTAACGCAGTCAATGCCTCCCAAGGCATGACATGCAATCATCCAAAAATGGGACCAAAACCATGACTGACGCGGTATCTCAGGTATCGCCGACAGCTGGCAATTCGAACGTTGTAAAGACAAATTCGCCTGCACGAGTTCTCACTGCCAGCCTGGTCGGCACGACCATCGAGTTTTTCGATTTTTACGTTTACGCCACGGCCGCAGTGCTCGTGTTTCCGACATTGTTCTTCCCGAACAATGATCCGATGACGGCACTTCTGGCATCCTTCGCCACCTTCTCCATCGCCTTTTTCGCCCGCCCGCTCGGCGCCGTCGTTTTCGGCCATTATGGTGACCGCGTCGGCCGTAAAGCTACGCTTGTCGCCGCTCTGCTGACCATGGGCGTATCGACGGTCGTGATCGGCCTTCTGCCGTCCTATGAGACAGCCGGTGTTCTGGCACCTCTGTTGCTGGCGCTTTGCCGCTTCGGTCAGGGCTTCGGTCTTGGCGGAGAATGGGGTGGCGCGGTCCTGCTCGCCACGGAAAACGCTCCTCCCGGCAAGCGCAGCTGGTACGGGATGTTTCCGCAGCTCGGCGCGCCCGTCGGTCTGTTCCTCTCCTCCGGCGTCTTCTGGATCCTGCTGCACTTCATGTCGCAGGAAGCGCTTCTGAGCTGGGGCTGGCGCATTCCCTTCGTCGCTTCGATCATCCTGATCGCGGTTGGCATGTGGGTTCGTCTGTCGATCACCGAAACGCCAGCCTTCCAGAAGGCGATCGAAAAGGAAGAACGTGTTGCCGTGCCGGTCGTGGAACTGTTCCGCAACCACAAGCGCAGCCTCGCGCTCGGCACTTTCGTAGCGTTGGCTACCTTCGTGCTGTTCTATATCGGTACCGCCTATCTGCTGTCCTACAACGTCAAGGTTCTGAAAATCCCGTTCCTCGACGCACTCGAAGTGCAGATCATGGGCTCCATCGTTTTCGGCATCTTCATCCCGATCGCCGGCAAGCTCGCTGAGCGCTTCGGCCGTCGCGAAATCCTGATCCTGACGACGGTGCTGATCGGCCTGTTCTCGTTCCTGCTGCCTACCCTGATGACAGGCGGCGAAGGTTCGATCTTCATCTTCGCGGCTCTTGCGATGACGCTGATGGGCATGACCTACGGCCTGATTGGAACGGCGCTTGCCGCCCCCTTCCCGACAAGGGTGCGCTACACCGGCTCGTCCATCACCTTCAACATGGCCGGCATCTTCGGCGCATCGCTGGCACCCTACATCGCCACATGGCTGCAGGTGAATTACGGCATGGGATATGTCGGATATTACCTCTGCGTATCCGCCCTCATCACGCTCGCCTGCATTCTTCTGTCCCGCAAGGATGAAGTCTGAGCGACAAGCCACTAAAAGATCGGGGCCGCGAAATCACCTTTCGCGGCCTTTTTTCGTTTGTGATGATCCTCAAGCGATAATTTGACGGCCACCTTTCGCGCCCGACGAACAGATGCGATTACGCCCGCTACGTTTCGCCTCGTAGAGCGCCATATCCGCATTGTGCATGACCTTCTCGAAAATCTCCCTGTTCCCGCGCAAGGCCACACCTATCGAGATGGTGGTACTGATCTGCAAATCCTGAAAATGAACCGTTGTCGTCGCGATCTTCTCACGGACGCCTTCGCACTGTTCCAGGAACCGGTCCGGGGCAAGGGTGTGGACGACGACAAACTCTTCACCGCCCATCCGCGCCACATGAGCGGCTTCATCGAAACCTTCCCGAATTGTCTTGGCAACACTGGAGATAACCATGTCACCAGCCAAATGGCCGTACCTGTCATTCACGGACTTAAAATGATCAATGTCGATAAATGCGACGCAATACGGCGTGCTCAGGTGAACGCAATTCGAATAAAGACCTAGCCGGTTGTGAAGACCTGTCAGAGCATCAGTCTGGCTGAGCTGCGCAAAACGCTCGTGTGACTGGATCAGTAACTGCATCTGCCTAGCATTGAGCCAGCAAATTAAAAAACCGACGGTGAAAGAGATTGTCGTACTAAGGACCAGGCCGATTGTGAGCCCATTGCTCAAGTCCGAGACCAGGTCCAACTGCGCCATCGTCAGGATCGCAACGACACAGATAACGGCGGCTATGGAAGCGATCAGGCAAGCCAATCGAAATGATGACTGTACCGGGTCAAGCCGACGCCATCCATCCGGTGTCGCCACGGTGAAAGTCGTTATCGCGACGAGTTCGCTTAAAAAACGTGAGAAGTGTCCGCTTACGCGATCGGCAATGAAAATGCTCATAAATATCACCCAAGCAGTAGAGTGGCGCAACGCTGCCTCTCCCGTAATCTAAATACTGCTTATAGATAAAAACTATTTATCGACCGTTACCCTTCGCCAAGGGTGATATGAAACAAAAACTCCTGGCCGCTTGGTGCTGCCAGGAGAGATATGAAACGGCTAACGCAGTTGCTCATGGCAATCGCGAGGCATCGCAATTTTCAGGCGCCGAGGAAGGGCTCCACTTCACGACCCGGCATGAATAGCCCAAGCCGTTTGATTTCCCATTCCAGCCGAATGCCCGACTTCTCGAACACGCGCTTGCGAATGGTCTCGCCCAGATATTCCAGATCGTAACCGGTCGCATGGCCAGTATTGATCATGAAATTGCAATGCAGCGATGACATCTGCGCACCGCCGATGACCAGACCGCGGCCGCCCGCTTCGTCGATCAGCTCCCAGGCGGAATGACCTTCGGGGTTCTTGAAGGTCGATCCACCGGTCTGTTCACGGATCGGCTGCACGGTTTCGCGGTGGTGACGCACGGCGTCCATATCGGCGCGGATCTTCGCGCGGTCTTCCGGATAACCCTCAAACAGGGCGCCGGTGAAGATCAGACCAGCATCGGCGCCGGAGTGGCGATAGCTGTAATCCATATCCGCATTGGAGAGCACATGCTGGTTGCCCTGACGGTCCACCGCATAAACCTCCACGACACGCTCACGCGTTTCACCGCCGTTGGCGCCCGCATTCATGCGCAGCGCGCCGCCGATGGAGCCGGGAATACCGTAATAGAAATGGAAACCGCCAATGCCATTATCCATGGCCATCGCGGCAATATGCTTGTCCGGGCAGATCGCGCCTGCCTTGATGCGGTTTTCACCCGAAAGCTCCACCGAGCCGAAACCCTTGGCGGAAAGACGGACGACGACACCTGGAATGCCGCCATCGCGCACCAGAAGGTTCGAGCCGACACCGACCACGGTCAACGGCACGTCCTCCGGAAGGATTTTCAGGAATGTAACCAGATCGTCGGTATCGTGCGGCTGGAACATGACTTCCGCAAGACCGCCGGCTCTGAACCACGTCACGCGGTCCATGGGCGCATCCGGTGTCAGACGTCCCCGCAATTCCTTTACCCCGTCGCCGAGCCTCCCCAGCAATTTAACCCCATCGACCTGTCTCATTCAGACTTTCCTGATATGCTCTTCAATTCCGAAGGCAGCACTGCCGCCCATTGCGTGATATTTCCGGCCCCCAAGAGAACCACGAAATCGCCCGGATTCGCAATGCCTGCAACCATTGACGCGAGATCTTCCCGTTTTTCGAGAAAACGGGCATCGCGATGGCCGGCAGCCTTGATTGCGGAGACCAGCGCTTCCGAGCTTGCGCCCTCGATCGGATCTTCGCCCGCTGCATAGACCGGAGCAAGAATAATCGTATCGGCATCGTTAAAACAATGCGCGAAATCATCGAACAGGCTGGAAAGGCGGCTGTAGCGGTGCGGCTGGTGCACGGCGATGATGCGGCCCTTGCAGGCTTCGCGCGCAGCCGCGAGCACAGCCTTGATCTCAACCGGATGGTGGCCGTAATCGTCGAAGACCTGCACGCCATTGGCTTCGCCCGTCAGCGTGAAACGACGCTTGACGCCGGCAAAGGAGGCAAGGCCCTTCTTGATGTCCGCTTCCGAAATACCGAGACGATTGGCGACGGCAATCGCGGCCGTTGCGTTCGAAACATTGTGGCGACCGGGCATCGGCAGGACGAGGTCCGTGAAGGAGAATATCTTGCCGGTGCGGCGCCGGCGAATTTCCACATCGAAGATAGACCGTGTGCCATCGATGCGCACATTCGAAAAACGCACGTCGGCCTGTGGGTTCTCACCATAGGTGATGACCTTACGGTCTTCGATACGCCCAACCAGAGCCTGCACCTCGGGATGGTCGAGACACATGACGCCAAAGCCGTAAAACGGAACATTCTCCACGAATTGCCGGAAAGCAGCGCGCACGGCGTCGAAATTGCCGTAGTGGTCAAGATGTTCCGGGTCGATATTGGTGATCACGGCCACATCGGCCGGAAGCTTCAGGAATGTGCCATCGGATTCATCGGCCTCCACCACCATCCACTCGCCCTCGCCCATGCGGGCGTTGGTGCCATAGGCGTTGATGATACCGCCGTTGATGACGGTCGGGTCGAGATTGCCGGCTTCCAGCAGGGTCGCGACCATCGAGGTCGTCGTGGTCTTGCCGTGCGTGCCACCGATGGCAATGGCGTTGCGGAAACGCATGAGTTCAGCCAGCATTTCGGCACGGCGAACGATCGGCAGGTGTTTTTCCCGCGCGGCGATCAGCTCCGGATTGTTCTTCTTGATCGCGGTGGAAACGACCACGACCTCGGCATCACCGAGATTATCCGCCGTGTGGCCGACGAAGACCTCGATGCCCTTGTCGCGCAGGCGCTGCACATTGGCGCTGTCGGCCTGGTCGGAGCCCTGTACGCGATGACCGAGATTGTGAAGCACTTCGGCAATGCCGCTCATGCCGATCCCGCCTATGCCGATGAAATGGACAAGGCCTATGGCTTTCGGCATCTTCATGCCTCAACTCCTTCAATGTTCTTCTTGAATTCCTGTACGGACTTTCCGCTCGCAATCGCCTCGACCAGATCGGCCAGTACATCTGCCGCATGCGGTTTTCCTGTCGCCTTGGCCGCCGCCGCCGTTGCGGACAACCGATCCGGCTCGGACAGCGCCGAGGACAGAAGGCCGGAGAGCTTCTGCGGCGACAGTTCCGACTGCTTGATAACGCTTGCACCGCCGGCTGCCGAAAGCGCTGCCGCATTGGCCGCCTGATCGTGATCCAGCGCATGCGGATAAGGCACGAGGATCGAGGGTCGGCCGATGACCGAAAGCTCCGATACCGTCGATGCACCCGAACGGCTGATGACCAGATCGGCCTCACCGATGCGCGAGGCCATGTCGCCGAAGAAAGGCGAGACATCCGCCTTCACGCCCAGCTTCTGATACGAGGAGATCACACTGTCCTTGTCTTCGGGGCGCGCCTGCTGGGTCACGACGATGCGCTTGCGCTGTTCGTCCTTCAACAGGCAGATCGCCGCCGGAACCGCGCTGGAAAAGAACTGCGCTCCCTGGCTGCCGCCGAAAACCACGAGCTGGAACGTCTCGCCGGTCTGCGAAGGCGTATAGGGTATCTCTGACGCCGCCAGCACCGCCGGGCGCACGGGATTGCCGGTCGCAACCGTCTTGTCGGAATATTGGCCGTTGGCGGGCGGCAGAAAACCGCCGGCAATCGCCTTCACACGGGCCGCCAGCGCCTTGTTGGCACGACCCATCACCGCATTCTGCTCGTGAATGATCGATGGCACGCCAAGCCCGGTCGAGGCAAGCAGCGGCGGCACGGTGGGATAACCGCCAAAGCCGACGACCGCAACCGGCTTGAGCTTCGTGATCAGCCGGCGCGCTGAACGCAGCCCTGTCCACAGCTTCCATAGCGAACGCGCCACGGAAATCGGGTTTTTCGAACCAATGGTGGCGGATGGAACGACGTGAATTTCTTCCGCCGGAAACTTGCCCGCATAACGCTCGGCGCGGCTGTCGGTGACCAGATGCACCTGATAACCGCGCGCTTTCAGCGTGTGCGCCAAGGCCTCGGCTGGAAAGACATGGCCGCCGGTACCCCCGGCGGCGAGCAGAACAATACCCTTGCTCATGATCATTTACTCCGCAGGAACGCCGGAACCGACGCGGAAGAAGCTGCGCTCCTGCGCCCTCTTTTCCGGCCTGTGGCGTGTCAGCGCCAGAAGGAAGCCTGCCGTGACGCAGATCGCCATCATCGACGAACCACCATAGGAAATCAGCGGCAGCGTCATGCCCTTGGCGGGCATCAGCTCCAGATTAACGCCGATATTGATCATCGACTGCATGCCGATCTGCAGGACCAGACCGGCCACGGCAAAGCGGCAGAAATCGTCTTTTTCCCTGAAGGCGTGCGAGAGGCCGCGCAACACGATGAAGGCGAAGATCGCCACAAGGAACATGCAGAAAACAATGCCGAATTCTTCCGCCGCCACCGAGAAGATGAAGTCGGTATGGCTGTCGGGAATGATACGCTTGACGATGCCCTCACCCGGGCCGCGACCGAACCAGTCGCCACGAATGATCGCCTCGCGCGCCGTATCCACCTGGAAGGTATCCCCCTCACCGGTCCAGAAACGGTCGATACGGCCGGCGACGTGCGGCAGGAGCAGATAGGCGGAGACGATGCCGAGAACGCCGAGGCCACCGAGCACGATGATCCAGAACCACGGAACACCGGCCATGAAGAACATGCCGCCCCACACCACCGATGTCAGGATGGTCTGGCCAAAGTCGGGCTGGGCGATCAGAAGTGCCGCCACGATACCGAAGGTGATGATAGCGAAGAGGTTGCCGGGAATTTCGGGGTGACGCGCGCGTTCGGCAAACAGCCAGGCGCAGACAATGACGAAGGCGGGCTTCATGAATTCCGATGGCTGGATAGAGAAGCTGCCGATGGAAATCCAGCGCCGTGCGCCCTTGACCTCGATACCGAAGAACAGCGCGAAAATCATCATCAGCAGCGACGCGATCAGCATCATCACCGCCACGCGCCGGACCTGACGCGGCGACAGGAAGGAAAGACCGATCATGATCGCCAGCGAAGGCACCATGAACATCGCTTGACGTTCCACGAAGAAGAAGCTGTTGAGACCGATGCGTTCGGCAACCGCCGGCGATGCCGCAAATGACAGCATCAGGCCGATGCCCATCAGCGCGATGAACGCCGCCAGAAAGAAACGGTCGATGGTCCAGAACCATTCCGCGACCGGACCGCGATCAACTCGGCTTACCATGGCCTCAGCCCCCTTTTCCAGAGTGAACGAGCATCGTCATGCCATCGAGCGCCGCAACCTGCGCGACGAACGAATCACCTCTGATTTCAAAGTTCTTATATTGGTCGAAGCTTGCGCAAGCCGGGGATAACATCACGATATTGCCGGCCATCGCATCTTTTTCCGCATCCGCCGCCGCATGCTGCACCGCCTTGTCCAGCGTGCCGGATATTTCGTAAGGCACGGCTTCGCCGAGCGTCGCTGCAAATTCCGCCGCCGCCTCGCCGATCAGATAGGCCTTGGCGATGCGCGGAAACAGGGGCGCAAGGCTGGCAATGCCGCCGGCCTTTGGCAGACCGCCCGCGATCCAGTAGATGCGCTCATAGCTCGACAAGGCCGGTGCTGCGGCATCGGCATTGGTTGCCTTGCTGTCATTGACGAAAGTGACATTGCCGCGCCGACCGACCGGCTGCATGCGATGTTTTAGGCCGGGGAAGGACTTGAGACCTGCGCGAACGTCCTCTTCGGAAACGCCGACGGCAAGGCATGCGGCAATTGCAGCCGCTGCATTCTGGGCATTGTGGCTGCCGCGAAGCGTCTGGATGCCGTCGAGATCGACCAGCGGCGAGGACTTGCCCCCATGCGCCCGCAGGATGCGGCTGCCTTCGGCATAAAGACCTTCGGAAACGACATTGCGCTTGGAAATGCGCTCCACCTTCACGCCGGCACGCTCGATGCGGTCGGCGATCAGCGTGGAATAGCTGTCATCAACGCCGACAATTGCCGTGCCACTGCCGGCCACAAGCCGTTCCTTGACATCGGCATAATGCTGCATGGTGCCGTGCCGGTCGAGATGGTCGGGCGTCAGATTGAGCAGAATGCCGGCCGTCGGATTGATCGTCGGCGCCAGATCGATCTGGTAGGACGAGCATTCAACGACATAGAAACGTTGCGCTTTCGGCGGATCGAGGCTCAGCACGGCAGTGCCGATATTGCCGCCGAGTTGTGTATCGCGGCCCGAATCCTTGAGGATATGGGCAATCAGTGCGGTCGTCGTGGATTTGCCGTTCGTGCCGGTGATGGCGATGAAGGGGCAATCCGGCGCATGCGCCCGGCGCTCGCGAATGAAAAGCTCGATATCGCCGATAATCTCGACACCCGCCGCCCGGGCAAGATCGACCGACCAGTGCGGCTTCGGATGCGTTAGCGGCACGCCGGGTGCGAGCACGAAAGACGAAAAGGAATGCCAGTCTATCGTTCGAAGATCAGCCGTCGTTATCCCTTCGGCCTCAGCCTTGGCGACGCTGTCGGGATTATCGTCGAAAGCAACAACATCCGCCCCGCCGGCAACCAGTGCCCGGGCCGTGACGAGGCCCGAACCGCCAAGCCCGAAAAGCGCGACCTTCTTACCTCTGAACGACGAGACCGGGATCATCGCTCACCTCAGCTTCAGCGTAGCAAGGCCGAGCAGCGCCAGACCGACGGAAATGATCCAGAAACGGATGACCACCTGGCTTTCCGTCCAGCCTTTTTTCTCGAAATGATGGTGGATGGGCGCCATCAGAAAAACGCGCCTGCCGGTGCGCTTGAACCAGAAAACCTGGATGATGACCGAGAGCGTTTCCATCACGAACAGGCCGCCGACGATGACCATGACGATCTCGTGCTTGGTGGCGACAGCGATGGAGCCGATGAGGCCGCCGAGCGCCAGCGAACCCGTGTCACCCATGAAGATGGCGGCGGGCGGCGCGTTGAACCACAGGAAGCCGAGGCCAGCCCCGACCACCGCGCCGACGATGACAGCGAGCTCACCCGTTCCGGGCACGAAGTTGATCTGCAGATAATTGGCGAAAACCGCGTTACCGGCGAGATAAGCAATCACGCCGAAGGTGGCGGCTGCAATCATGACAGGCACGATGGCGAGACCATCGAGACCGTCGGTCAGGTTAACCGCATTGCCGGCGCCGACAATCACGAAAGCACCGAACAGCACGAAGAAATAGCCGAGATTGATCACGAGTTCCTTGAAGAACGGAAAGGCGATGGAGCTTCCGAGCGTGCCGCCATGCGGTGCGGAAGCAAGCGCCACCTTCATCATGAAGAACACGGCAATCGCCGCAATCAGGAATTCGATGCCGAGACGGGCTTTGCCGGAAAAGCCCTTGTCGCTCTGCTTCGTCACCTTGAGATAGTCGTCGTAAAAGCCGATAGCCCCGAAGCCGAGCGTCACCATCAGAACGGCGACGACGTAGACGTTCGACAGGTCACCCCAGAGCAGCGAACCGCCGAGAATACCGGCAAGGATCATCAGCCCGCCCATGGTCGGCGTGCCAGCCTTCTTGAAATGCGTCTGCGGCCCGTCGGCGCGGATTGGCTGGCCCTTGCCCTGGCGCACGCGCAGCGAATTGATGATCGCCGGTCCGAAAAGGAAGACGATCAACGCAGAGGTGAACATCGCCGCACCCGCCCGGAAGGTGATGTACCGGAAGAGGTTGAAGACTTGAATTTTATCCGACAGTTCGACGAGCCAGATCAGCATAATTGCCCTTTCAAAAGGCTATTTCAGACTTGGCGTTCCGTCTCGGGGAATGCCGGATACTTGTCAAGCAGTGCCGCGACAATCTTGCCGAAACCCAGCCCAAGTGACGATTTTACCATCAGCGCATCGCCCGGTTGCACCCATTGCAGGGCAAAATCGGCAAGTTCAGCTGTCGTCGGGAACCAGATGACAGTTACACTGTCCGGAAGCGCATCGCGAAGGGCGGCCATCGCCTCCCCCGCCAGCCAGACATGTTCGATACCACCGGCCAGCAGCGGTCCAGCCAGTTCCTCGTGCAGCTGGGCTGAGAATTCGCCCATCTCCAGCATGTCGCCGAGAACGGCAACGCGACGGCCATAACCCTGCGTTTCTGTTTCCGCAAGCACGGCAATCGCCGCCCGCATGGAGGCGGGGTTGGCGTTGTAGCTCTCATCGATCAGCAGGAAGGAACCGCTTTCAATCGTCAGGCGATGGCGCTGGCCGCGCCCCTTGACTGCCTCGAGCGTTCCGAGCACCTCGAAAGCGCGGTCGAGATTGGCGCCGGTGACGGCAACAGCGCCAAGCACCGCCATGGCGTTATCGGCAATATGCCTGCCGGGAATGTTCAGGTGCAATTCGCTCGTTTCGCCGTTCAGGATCGCCCAGATGGTCGAGCCCGTGGACGTGCTTTCGAAATCGGCCAGCCGGAAATCGGCCTTGGCATGCTGCCCGAAGGTCAGGATATGCTCGATACCCTGGTCCTGCGCCGCTTCTTCAAGTTGCTCGAACTGGGCGTTGTCACGGTTGAGGATGACGAAGCCGCCCTCCTCCAACCCTTCGAATATCTCCGCCTTGGCGCTCGCGATCTCTTCTATGTTCTTGAAATTGCCCAAATGAGCTGGCGCGATGGTGGTAATGATCGCGACATGCGGACGTACCATCTTGACCAGCGGACGGATCTCGCCGGAGTGGTTCATACCGATTTCGAAAACGCCGAATTCAGTATCGGCGGGCATGCGCGCCAACGTCAGCGGCACACCCCAGTGATTGTTGAAGGACGCCACCGCCGCATGAACCCGGCCCGAAGGCGCCAGAGCCTGCCGCAACATTTCCTTCGTCGTCGTCTTGCCTACAGAACCGGTCACCGCGATGATCCGCGCCGTGGTCCTTTCACGCGCCGCAATGGCGAGCTTGCCAAGCGCCGCGAGGACATCCTCCACGACGATCATGGGCACGGTCAGGCGGCCGAGGGCCGGCAGCTTGCCTTCGGCGACTACCAGCAGGCCCGCACCATTGGCGACAGCAAAACTCGTATAGTCATGGCCGTCGACCCTATCGCCCTTGATGGCGAAAAATGCTTCACCAGCCTTCACAGTCCGGCTGTCGATGGAAATGCCGGTGATACCGGTCGGCAGGTTCCCGACGGGACGCCCTGCCGTGATGGCGATCATGTCGGCGACTGTCCATAACCAATTCAAATCTTCAATCCTTCCAGCGCGGTACGCACCTGTTCATGATCGGAAAACGGCAGCGTCACGGAACCGACGATCTGCCCCTCTTCATGCCCCTTGCCCGCGACGATCAGCGTATCGCCGTTCGAAAGCAGCGACACCGCATGACGGATCGCCTCTGCCCTGTCGCCAATTTCCAACGCACCCGGCGCAGCCGCCATGACTTCGGAACGGATCGCTGCAGCGTCTTCCGAGCGTGGATTGTCGTCGGTAACGATGACGATGTCGGAAAGCCGTGTCGCCACTTCGCCCATGATCGGGCGCTTGCCCTTGTCACGGTCGCCGCCGCAGCCGAAGACCGTGATGATGCGGCCGGAGGTGAAGGGCCTGACCGAGGTCAGAACATTTTCAAGCGCATCCGGCTTGTGGGCATAATCCACATAGGCAAGCGCGCCGTTCTTCGTCTGGCCCACAAGTTCCAGGCGACCGGCAGCACCGATCAGCTTTTCAAGCGCCTTCATGGCCGTTGCGGCGGAAACGCCGGTGGACATGGCAAGACCGGCGGCGACGAGAGCATTGGCTACCTGAAAATCGCCGGCCAGCGGAATGTCGACTTCGTGGATCACGCCGTCATGATGCACTTCAATCAGCTGCTTGTGACGGAAATGCTCTACACGCTTCAGCGTCAGATAATCGCCCTTCCGGCCAACGGTGCGCACATTGAGGCCTGCATCCGCGGCGGCGCGAATGGCCTTATCCGACCAAGGGTCGTCGGCAAAAATGACGGCTGGCGCGCCCTTTTCCATCAGCGTGTCAAACAGCCGCATCTTCGCGGCCATGTAGTCCTCGATGGTTGCGTGATAATCCATGTGATCACGGCCGAGATTGGTGAAGCCGGCCGCAGCGAGCTTCACGCCATCAAGGCGACGCTGGTCGAGGCCGTGGCTCGAAGCTTCCATGGCTGCATGGGTCACACCTTCGGCAGCAAGCTCGGCGAGAAGCGCATGCAGCGTCACCGGATCCGGTGTGGTAAGCGCGCCATAATCTTCGCGGCCGGGAGCGATGACACCCGTCGTACCGATCTGGGCGGCGGCATGGCCAGCGAAAGCCCAGATTTGCCGCACGAAGGAGGCAACGGAGGTCTTTCCCGCGGTGCCGGTAACGGCGACCATGGTTTCCGGCTGTTTTCCATAAAAACGGGAAGCGGCGAGCGAAAGGTAGAGGCGCGGGTCAGTGACAGCAAGGACCGGCACATCGGCATCCACCGCATGCCCGGAAACGACGGCAACCGCACCCTTGGCGACCGCGTCCTTCACATAGGCCGCGCCATCCGCCTTGGTTCCCGCAACCGCCACGAACAGGCTGCCGGGCGCAGCCTTGCGGCTGTCTGCGGTAATTCCCCCGATTTCGATTGCCCCTATCTCAGACAGGAGCAATTCATTCAATTCCGGAAACGCCGTCCCGGATATATCTCGCAAATTCATCGACTGTGTCCGTCTTGTCCCCCCGGCGCGATTCGCCGGAACACCATAAGCTCTAACAATCAATAAGACACGAGCAAGGCCGAGCCATCCTTGCCGAACTTCGGCTTCACGCCCAGCACTGCCGCTGTGCGGCTGATGATATCGTGCACCATCGGCGCAGCCGAGGTGCCTGCAAGTGCCGCGCCATTGCCCTTGTCCGTCTTCGGTTCGTCGATGAAGGAGAGCACCACATATTGCGGGTCGTCCATCGGGAAGGCCGAAAGGAAGGCATTGAAGTTCTTGTCATGCACATAACGGCCATTGACGACCTTGTCAGCCGTACCGGTCTTGCCGCCGACATTGAAACCGTCGACGCGCGCATTACGGCCAGAACCGTTGACACCGTTCCATTCGAACAGGAAGCGCATATCCTTGCTGGCGCCGGGCTTCAGCACCTGTTTTGCGACCTGATCCGCCTGTTCGCGCGTGCGCGGCAGGAATGTCGGCTCGATCAACTTCCCACCATTGACGAGCGCGGCACCGGCAACTGCTGTCTGCAACGGCGTTGTTGAAACGCCGTGGCCGAATGAAATGGTGATCGAGTTGATCTTCTTCCATTCGCGGGGCTGCGAAGGCAGCGCCACTTCAGGCAGTTCGGTCTGCATGCGCGTCAGAAGGCCAAGCCGCGTCAGGAATTCCTTGTGTCCTTCGGTCCCCACGGTGTCGGCGATTTTTGCCGTACCGATGTTCGACGAATACTGGAAGATTTCCGGCACCGAGAGCATGCGGCCCTTGCCGTGGAAGTCCTTGATGGTGAAGCCACCGATGCGGATCGGATAACGCGCGTCGAACATATCGCCCAGGCGGACGCGACCCGAATCGAGACCCATGGCAATGGTGAAGGATTTAAAGGTGGAGCCCATTTCGAACGTGCCGTTCGACATGCGGTTGAGCCATCCCTCCTTGGCGCCTTCTGCCGGGTTGTTCGGATCATAATCCGGCACTGAGGCCATAGCGAGCACTTCGCCGGTATGCACATCCAGAACCACAGCCCCCGCGCCGATCGCCTGGAACTTGGTAATGGCCGAGGTCACGACTTCACGCACGATGGACTGGACGCGTAGATCGATGGAAAGCTTCACCGGCTCCAGCGGCTGATCGCTGGTCATGCCGAGCGCCGTCAGATCGGCCAGTCCCTGGCTGTCGACGTAACGTTCCATTCCGGCAACACCGCGATTGTCGATATTGACGTGACCGACAACATGGGCAGCTGTTGGCCCGCCAGGGTAAAAGCGGCGTTTTTCCGGGCGGAAACCGACACCGGGAATGCCGAGCGCCAGGATCTGGCTCTGCTGCTTCGGCGTCAACTGACGGCGCAGCCACTGAAAGCGCGAATTGGAGGAAAGCTTCTGATAGGTGCCGCGCTGGTCGAGATCTGGCAATACAGTGCGCAGCTTCTCGATGGCTTCGTCGATATCGACGATGCGATGCGGCTCTGC
The DNA here is from genome assembly GCF_001427205.1 of Rhizobium sp. Root491. Lineage (NCBI taxonomy): Bacteria > Pseudomonadati > Pseudomonadota > Alphaproteobacteria > Hyphomicrobiales > Rhizobiaceae > Rhizobium > Rhizobium sp. Root491. Next base: position 255,333 of record NZ_LMFF01000015.1, on the reverse strand, counting down.
AAACAGCGAGACAGTGCGGATATCGGTCGCCAGAACCTCGCCGTTACGATCAAGAAGATCGGGACGCGACGCCATCAGCCGGTCGGCAGGGGCAATGCTCGAAACCGTTTCCTGCTCGGCAAGGCCATATTGCACCAGACGGCCGCCCACGACGCCGTAAAAGGCGATGAAGCCGAAAATGATGAGACCGACGCGGCTTTTCGCCTGGGCCGCCCTCTTCTTGCGAGCGCCCTCGAAAGCAGCATGGTCAGTGTGAATGCCGGTGGTGCTGGCGGAAAAGTGGGCCTTGCTCTTCAGAACCATGACGCGGGAGAGAAAAGACATCAGCGGTCCACCGATCCAGTTATGGTTTCATCCATTTCGCCATCTTCATCGCCTGCGACAGCGGCCACGGCAGGAGCCGAAGCCGCCGTGGGACGGGAAACACGCGCCCGCGGTGTTGGAACAGGAGCGCCATTGGCGGCAATCTGGCCGGCGGGCGGTGATTTCTTCTTGGCAGCTCCCCCCAGCGTAGCGCCCGGCTTGGAGCCGTTGACGGCAGCGGCGATGACATCCGCAACGCTCATGCCTTCCGGCTCGGGCGGCTGCGGCAATTGCGAGCGCAGCATCGGCAATTCGCGCGGCTGCGCCAATTGTGTCGGCAGCGTCGGCGAAAGGCCAAGCTCGTCCTGATAGGCATTCACGAGACGATGGAGGCGGTTCGGCTGCGTCAGCAGTGCCCAGTCGGCCCGCAAAAGATCGATCGTGTCTTTTTCGAGCTTGATTTCGGTCTCGAGCTTGCGGACCTGTTCCAGCTTGAGATCGGTCTTGTGCTTGATCGAATAGGTCACCACCGCCGCAGCGACCATGACCCCCATCAACACGACATCGAATGTGCGCAGCATATCAGCCTCCCATCTTTTCAAGGCTGGCGAGATCGGGAAGTTCGAAAATCGAAAAATCTGCCGCCCGGGCAGGTGCCGCCGTGCGCAGGCCGGCGCGCAGCTTGGCCGAACGGGCCCGCGGATTGATCTCTGCCTCCTCGTCGCTTGCAGCGACCATCGGCTTGCCGATATTTTCGAAAATGGCGGGCTTGTCCTCCACCATCGGCAGATGGCGGGAACCCGCCGCCTTTCCGGAACGTTCCGAGAAGAATTTCTTGACGATGCGGTCTTCGAGCGAATGGAACGTGACGACAACCAGCCGGCCGCCGGGCTTCAAAGCCCGCTCGGCAGCAAACAGGGCTTGCGCCAATTCGCCGAGTTCGTCATTGACGAAAACGCGAAGCGCCTGAAACACCCGTGTTGCGGGATGGATCTTGTCTTTAGCCTTGCGCGGCGTAACGATTTCAATGAGGCCCGCCAGATCACGCGTCGTGCGGAAGGGCTCTTCCGCCCTCCTCTTTTCAATGGCGCGGGCGATGCGGCCCGGCTGCTTTTCCTCGCCGAGAAAACCGAAGATGCGGATGAGATCGCCGACCTTGGCGCGATTGACGACATCCGCCGCCGAAACGCCAGAGCTGGACATGCGCATGTCGAGAGGACCGTTCTTCTGGAAGGAAAAACCGCGCTCGGCCTCGTCTATCTGCATGGAGGAAACGCCGATATCGAGAACCACGCCGTCAAGACCGCCTTCCGGCGCGTGCCTTGCCAGATCGGAAAATTGCGATTGAATGAGGGTAAGCCTGCCGCCATTTGCAGCAACCATGGCCTGGCCGCCGGCGATCGCGTTCGGATCGCGGTCAAGCGCGATGACATTGGCACCTTGATCGAGAATTGCCTGGGTGTAGCCACCGGCGCCGAAAGTGCCGTCGAGGATGACCTTGCCAGATGCGGGTTCGAGCGCAGCGATCACTTCGCGAAGCAGGACCGGGATGTGACGCTGAGGTCCCTCACCGGCATCAGAAGATCGCCCGCCAGAATTCGCCGCCATTCCGTGTCCCCGTCCTATGCGGGGCGTGCAGCCGAAAAACCGCGCCCCGCTCTTGCTGCCGCCTGCGCCGCCAAAAACGCCTGCGGTTGCCAAAGCTGAAAATGATCCGCTCGTCCAACGAAGGTGACATCCGTGGATATGCCGGTAAATTCCCGGACGAAATCCGTCACCATCAACCGACCTTCCTGATCGAGCTTCATGAAAACGCCGCCGCCGTGTACCAGCAGCGACATTGCGTTTGCCTCCGGCGAGAAGGCATCCATGGACGCGATCTGCCGCTCGTAGCGCTCCAGCAAATCCGGACCGCCGACACTGATTGCCGGAAACGCGAAATCCTGAAGACAATAAAGCTCCTGAATCCCACGCTGTGCCAGCACCGAACGAAACGGAGACGGAACCGAAACGCGCCCCTTGGCGTCGATCCTGTTCGTTACGTTCGATAAAAAGCGGTCCATTACTCAACTCGCCAAAACCGCATTCCGCAAAGCGAATCATCCGCCCCACAGACAACACCGGTACGCACGACACATCGCCAAGCGTCAGGGCGACATGCCCTGCAGCAGCCCGTTGCAGGCTCCTCACTCGTTTCAGCGATTGCGGGTCAAAAACACGACCCAGTGTGGTGTGCATTTGGGATACCATGGGACACTATGGGCGTCAATGGGAGAAGCCGGCACGATACCGACTCCGCATCGGAAATTCATAGGCCGTTAAGTTTAACGAATGGTTTACTTCGCACCCCATGATGCTTTTTCACGGCACACGAAGGCTCGGTAAGACCACCGTTTTTCTGTTTTAAAACAATGAAATAGATATTTCCTGCCGCGGCGCTCGCCTGCGGAATGGAAAAGAAAATCGCCAGTTGGCCTGTAAGCCGGGTTCTGTATGGCTCCGGTTTGACCCGGAACGTGGCAGCCATTCATCTGGGACGGCATTTGCATGCCGCCTCTCGCAACCCACCCGGATGACGGGCCCGGAAACCGGCTGTAGACGAAGGCTTTCGCCCGCGCCCCGTGTCATCCCTATTCGGTCTTGCTCCCGGTGGGGTTTACCTTGCCACCACTGTCACCAGCGGCGCGGTGGGCTCTTACCCCACCCTTTCACCCTTACCATGCCAGGCATGGCGGTTTGCTCTCTGTGGCACTTTCCCTGGGGTCGCCCCCGCCGGACGTTATCCGGCACCGTATTTCCGTGGAGCCCGGACTTTCCTCACCTTACCGTCTTTCGACATTGGTAAAGCGCGGCTGCCCAGCCAACTGGCATGGCGTCAATACCCATGTTCTTTGGCGAAAGCCACCGAAAAGCGTAACGGAAGATCAAAGAAATGCAGGCTTGAAATCCGTTGCGTAGGCGTCGTTGCCAATTTTTCCATCCCGCAGCAACAGGGCGCCTAACCGCCCGATCTCGTCGGAACTCTTGGCCGCCGTACCGTTGCCGCCAGTCAGAACCGCAATGCGCGGTGACGTCGTAAAGCCGATGGCCGGATAACCGCCCGGCGTTTTGGACACCACGCAGGCGGCCATGGAAATGCGCGACCGGTCGATGGATGGCACCAAGGTCCCGACGATGGCGGAGAGATGGTCGCGAACGCTTTCGCGCCCGCCGGAACGGAACCATGCGCGGATTTCGGGATCGCTATCGAGCTTCTTATCATCGGGATCGCCGCCGATTTTCAGATAGAACCTGCCATCGGGATAACGGACGGGCGGCAGGAGATAGATATGTTTCGTCGTGTCGCGCGGCTCGTAAATCAGCGACGGCATGCCCGCATATTGTCCCAGCTCCGCCTCGTCTACCTCGAAGAAGGCGACGGTGCGCGCATAGACATTGAGAGCGACGGGCTGCGGCAACAAATCCTTCGTGATCGAGAAGCCACCCGCAGCGACCAGCACCCGGTCTGCCGTATAAACCGCGCCCGAGGCCGTCTCGACGCGTGCACGGCCAGCCTCTTCCCGCGTCGAGACGACTATATCGTCGATGAGCGTAACGCCGGCTTTGTCTGCCAGAACGCTCTGCGCCTTCACCAGCGCGCGCGGATTGACGTAACCGGCATTGTCCTTTTCGAACACGCCCTCGCAGCCCGGCTCGAAGGAGAAATAGGGAAAAGCGCTTTTCAGACCTGCGTCGTCAAGCATTTCCGTGGAAACCCGCAGACGCGCCGCTGCCTCACAGACATTGTCGACAAAGGGATTGTCGCCACCGCGTTCAGGCCCAACCATCAGACAGCCGACGGGAGCATAAAATTCCACGCCGCTCCTTGCCGCGATGTCGGTGTAGCGCGCGATCGAGCGGTTGGCGAGCAGTGCCCAGTCCGCATCGCCATCAATGGTGCGGGTAATGCGCGCCTCATCATAATGGCTGGCGAAAACACCCGGATGTGACTTGGTGTCGGCAGGTTCACCGGGGCCGATCAGGGCCACACCTTCGGTATTTTCCGCCAGATGACGGGCAGCGGCAGCACCCATCATGCCACGACCGACAACGATATATTTGAAATGTCCCCACATGCCGCCCTCTTCGCCTCAACCCACTCTAGTACAGCTGCGATTTTGTAGCCGCTTCGCTGCTGAATGTCAGATAAAAACCGGCGACATTTCGGCGGCAAAATCACTCTCGGTCAGCTGGCCATCCAGAAGCAGCACCGCGCCTAGCCGCCCGATTTCGTCGGAAGACTTGGCGGAAACGAAATTGCCACCGGTCAGAACCGCGATATTGGAAGATTGCGTATAGCCGATATATGGATAACCGCTACGGGTAATGGATGCGACGCAGGAACCAGAGGTCACGGGGCAGCCCGCAAGTTCCGGCATGAGCGATAGCGCCCGCTTCGTCAGGAATTCCACTTCGCCCGGCGTGCCGTCGGAATGGAACCAACCGACTGCTTCGGCCAGCGTTTCCAGCCTGCCCTTTTCGCTCTCACCGCCGATCTTCAGATAGACCTTGCCGTCGGGGTAACGCACAGGCGGCAGAATATAGACGATATCGTCCTCGGTCTCCGCCAGCACGATGGTCGAGGGCATGGAGCCGAAGAGGGCCTGCCTTGCTTCGTCGAGTTCGAAAAACACGATGGTGCGGCCCGTTGCCGCCATATCGACCGGAGAAGGCAGAAGATCAGCCATGTTGGTGAAACCGCCAGCGGCCACTATGACCTTTTCCGCGGTGTGTACGGCCCCTTCCCTGGTGGAAACTTCCACACCTTGGGAGGTATCGCGAACATGCGCCGCCGTCTCGCGGAACAGTCGCGCGCCCTGCGCAGCAGCAATCGTGCATTGCGCCCTCACAAGCGCACGCGGATTGACGTGGCCGGCATCGTGCGCCTCGAAGTAACCGTCGTGATCCGACGGCAGGGAAAACATCGGGAACCGGCCAGCCAGCGCATCGCCGCCGATCGTTTCCACGCCAAGACCAAGGCGGTCAGTCGAGACCAAGGCTCGCGAAACGTAGTCTCCAGCAAGCCCCTTGCCGTTTCCGGTAAACAGACAGCCCGCTTCGGTGAAGAAACGGATGCCGCTTTTTGCTTCGATCTCGGCATAGCGCCGGATGGAGCGTTGCGCCAGCTCCGCCCAGACGGGATCGCCATCGAAACCACGGGTGATGCGCGCCTCGTCATAGTGACTTGAAAACACACCGGTATGGGTCTTGCGATCGGCGGGTTCATCCGGCCCGATCAGCGCCACGCCATCCGTTTGCGCCGAAAGGTGCCTCGCTGCCGCCGCACCCATCATTCCGGCACCGACCACGATATATTTGAAATCCGGCATGTCATGCTCCGCATCAGGTTTGCTCCTGACTACAGCATGCACGCATAAACCGGAATCGATTTTCGTGACGTCCGAAACATGCCGCGCAAGAGCGTGCAGCGGTTTTGCAATAACGAGATGCGTTAAAACAAGGACTTAAAGCTTATCGCCAATCTGAAACATCACGACACGCTTGAGCAAAAGACCTCAGCTGGCCAGAAGCGCCTGGACCTTGCCGCAATAACGCTTGGACACCGGGTTCATGCGGGTGGCGGCGTGGCCGGCATTGTAACGCAGGATCGTGCTGCAAACCTCACCGCCGCCAAGCTGGTGGGCGGTTGCCAGATATTGCATGCCCCAGCGAATATTGGTCTCGGGGTCGAAGAGGGCTTTGGTCGTGCCGCGAAAGCCCATCATGCGCGCCGTTGCCGGCTTGATCTGCATCAGCCCGACCTCGCCCGCGCTGCCGCGAGCCCTAGGGTTGAACTTGCTTTCTACAGAAACGACGGCATGGGCCAGATTGGTGGGGACGCCGTAACGCTTGGCATATTTGACGATCAGATCGGAATAGTCGTTCTTGAGCGACGAAGGCAGGCTCTTTTCGGGAACGGGATAACCGGGCGTACGGAAGAAGGTCCCCAGCGTCACGGTTTTGGTCTTGACGTCCTCGTCTTTGGCAAAAGCAATCCCCGCCTGCGAAACGAGCATAGCAACGCCCGCTGCGACAGCAACAAAAACTCTGTTCATCTGTTGAAATAGTCTCCAGATCGGATAACCGGAACAATGAAACGATAAAAACGTCCAGCGCGCGGAAAGTCGATTACGACCTTCTACCGTCCAGTCTCCTTGATTGATATTGACGGCAAGCTCCCCTGAAGAACAGCACCGCGTCCACTGCGGCTCTTAGACTTCCTCAATGCGGATTAACTGTGGCACAACAAAAAAATCGACTTGCGCGACCGGGAAACGGGGAAGGCTTTTCCAGAAACGGCGTTCAAACGGCCGAAAATTTCGGAAGGCTGGCAATCAGCCGATGCAGCGTGTCGATCGTGGAAAAATCCGCGATACCATCCACCAGCGCCGGGCGGAAATGCCGCTGAAAGGCGGCCACGGCACCTTCTGTTTTTTCGCAATATGCGCCTGTTATTTCAACGCCATATCCGTAAATGGATAGCATGGACTGGAGTGCTTCCACCGGCTGGCCGTGATCGCCGCGCTGAAAAAAACGTCCGCCGCGGATCGGCGCTGGCTCTACCCAATGACCGACACCGTGCCGCGACAGGATGTCCCATGGGAATTTTTCACCCGGATCAACCTTGCGGATCGGCGCCACATCGGAATGCGCAAGCACCCTTTCAGGGGCGATAGACCACCGCTGGCCGCAATCGCGACACAATTCGATGACGGCAGCTACCTGTTTTTCCGGAAATTCCGGCAGGCCGCCCGGATGGCCCTGATTGGCGATTTCAATCCCGATGGAGCGGGAATTGATGTCCGCCTCCCCCGCCCAGCTGCTTTTGCCCGCATGCCAGGCGCGGCGAGTTTCCGCAACAAGCTGCATGACACGCCCGTCTTCAAAAACGAAATAGTGGCTGGAGACCTGGCTTTCGGGATTGCAGAGCCAAGAAAGGGCGCCATCGGCGGTCGTCATGCCGGTATAGTGCAGGAGAATGATATCCGGGCCCGCCACGCCCTGTCTTTCGCCATGGTTGGGAGAAGGCGCAACGGTTGCGCCCCCGAAATCCGGGTTGAAATCCGGCAGAAATTCACTCATGCGACGCGGCGTTCTTTCTCGATGGCCTCATAGGCGGCATTGAGAGCCGCCATACGCTCATTCGCGGCAGCGTGCAATTCCATCGGCACACCGCGCGCGATGAGCTTGTCCGGGTGGTGCTCGGCAACCAGCGAACGGTAACGCTTGCGAATATCCAGAAAGTCGTCCGAGGGCGAAACGCCAAGCACGCGATAGGGATCGCGCCCATCCATATGAACGTGCCGTGCCATGATCGTTTCGAAATGATCTTCGGTAATATGGAAGATTTCCGCGATACGGCCGAGAAACGCCAGTTCCCGCTCGTGTATCAAGCCGTCTGCCTTGGCGATGTGGAACAGGCCATCGATGACGCTTTCCAGCATCTCGCAATTGTCATGGCCGGAGCCGCAAAGACCGGCAAGACGTTCGGCATAGGCCTCGTATCCCGCAACGTCCTGGCGTGCGAGATTATAAAGGCGGGCAACGTTTCTGGCTTCTTCTTCAGGAAAATCGAAAATCTGCCGGAAGGCGCGCACTTCGGCATCGTTCACGACACCGTCGGCCTTTGCCATCTTTGCCGACAGCGCGATAATGGCCACGGAAAAAGAAACCTTGCGGCGGGTCTCCGGATCTCCCTCGAAAAGGGTACGGATCGCCTCTACCACGCGACCGAGCGTGCTGCCTGCCGCGTCACCGATCGCGCCGAGCAGCCGTTCCCACAGGGATGAAATATGCAAACAGGCGAAATCGAACATCATGACGCCAAGCATGACGGCATATCGCCGTGAATGCAATATGCGCGGCGCCGCTGCGGCATTAACTTTTATTCATTTTTGCGACAGTTTTTCTTCAGGAGCAAGGGGGCGGCAAACGGGAGAGCAACGGTTTTCCACAGACGGCGAAGCCTGGTGCAAGGTTGGAGGCGATTGAAACGATTATATTCGGCTTCTTTGCCCAAGCTGCTGAAAAACCGCGAGAAATCGGCATTTTTCGTGATAAATTCACTTTACACCTACACGTGGCTGTCGCATCCATTTGCCAGACATATCTTTCTATCCAAGCAAAGGAGAGCCACAATGGCCAAACAGAAAGTCGCAATGCTGACCGCGGGTGGCCTTGCTCCCTGTCTCTCTTCAGCCGTTGGCGGCCTGATCGAGCGTTATAGCGACGTCGCGCCTGATATTGACATTGTGGCCTATCGTTCCGGCTATCAGGGCGTGCTTCTGGGCGACCGGATCGAGATCAACAAGGACATGCGCGAAAAGGCGCATCTGCTGCACCGTTATGGCGGATCGCCGATCGGCAACAGCCGCGTAAAGCTCACCAACGCTGCCGATTGCGCCAAGCGCGGGCTGGTGAAAGAGGGTGAAAATCCGCTGCGCGTTGCCGCCGAACGGCTGGCTGCCGACGGCATCACCATTCTCCACACCATCGGCGGCGACGACACCAACACCACGGCCGCCGACCTTGCCGCCTATCTCGGCGCCAACGGTTACGATCTGACCGTCGTCGGGCTGCCGAAGACCGTGGATAACGACGTGGTTCCGATCAGGCAGTCGCTCGGCGCATGGACCGCGGCCGAAGTGGGCGCTTCCTTCTTCGACAATGTCAGCAACGAGCAGAGTGCTGCGCCGAAGACCTTTGTCATCCACGAAGTCATGGGCCGCCATTGCGGCTGGCTGACGGCTGCGACCGCCCGCGCCTACATCCAGAAGACCAACGGCAATGAATATGTCGAAGGACTGATGATGAACACGCAGATGAAGAACATAGACGGCATCTACCTGCCGGAAATGGCGTTCGACATCGAAGCGGAAGCCGAACGGCTGAAGGCGATCATGGACAAACACGGCTACGTCACGTTGTTCGTTTCCGAAGGTGCGGGGCTCGATTCCATCGTTGCCGAACGCGAAGCCGCCGGTGAGGCCGTCAAGCGCGATGCCTTCGGCCATGTGAAGATCGACACCATCAATGTCGGCGGCTGGTTCCAGAAGCAATTCGCCGGCCTCATCGGCGCGGAACGCTCCATGGTCCAGAAATCCGGTTACTTCGCCCGCTCCGCTCCCGCCAATGGCGACGATCTGCGCCTCATCCAGGGCATGGTCGATCTTGCCGTCGAAAGCGCGCTGAACAAGGTCTCGGGCGTCACCGGCCACGACGAAGACCAAAAGGGTAAATTGCGGACCATCGAGTTTCCGCGTATCAAGGGCGGAAAGCATTTCGACCTGTCTGCAAAATGGTTTACCGAAGTGATGGAACACGTCGGTCAACCGTTCACAGCGGCCTAATTTTACGATAGGCTGGAGAAAGCGGCGACAGGGAGGGCAAGGAGGAAGAGAATGTCTGGACAGGCGTGGCTGGTTTTTTGTGCAGCATGTGCCGTTGTGTTCGCACTTCCCTCTCCCCTTGTATTCTCTGTCGCCTCCTATGCTGCTATCCGCGGCAGAAAAACGGTGTTTGCCTCCGTCACTGGCGGCGCGCTTGGCATCGTCACAGCCATGACGATATCTGCGATTCCAGCGGCTGGCCTTGCCTATCTGCCGCATGCCTTTGTGGAAATCGTTCAGTGGACTGGTATCGGCTGGCTGATTCTTTTCCTGTTATGGACCTTTGCCACCCCCGCCGCCCAGGCAGCCAATGCAGACAATGACAATCTGCCCGGCAAATCATCCAGCGGCATTTTCCGTGATTGCTACGCCATTGCAGCGTTACGTCCGCGCTATTTCATGTTCTTCCTGGCACTGTTGCCGCAATTCGTTTCCACCTCCGGCAATGCGGTCGAAACGCTGGCCGTAGCGCAGGCCGCAATCCTGTTGCTGGCACTTGGCATTCTGGCAGCGCAGGCACTCTTTGCCGGCTCCACGCTGGCACTGGTGCGCCGCATGTCCGGCAATAAAAAAATCCGGCCGAAATACCGCACTCACTTCATTTCTGGCCGTGCCGTCAGCGCCGGATACCGCCGCATCGCCGCCTGAAAAACCGCGATGCCACGTCCCGGCTTGCCGCTATCCTTACAATAGGTTAATGAAGGCTCGATGGGACACTGCCTGCTTCGCTCGACGCGGGGGTATCGACAGACAGGCATAACGAAGGCGGCAACATGCGAAATTCGGCAAAATTCCGCGGAAGAAGCGCACTTCTTCTGTCTTCCACGGTGGGCCTTGCACTGGCTTTGGCCGGATGCACCAGCGTCGAATATGCCGCAAAGGAAGGGCCGAACGGCCCGAGAATAGCCGCAGTCAACCAAACCGCACCGGCACAAGCCTCCGCACAGTCGGAAACGGCTGGGACCCCGGCTGATGCCGCCGCACCGGCAGCACATGCCACTGACGTGGCAGCCTCTTCCCAGCCCGAATCGCTTCCAACCGTCGCCGCCGTCAAGGGTGGCCGCGTGGCGCTGCCGCCGGCAGCCGAAATTGCAGCGGCAGTGGCAAGCCCAACCCAGATGCAGCCGCAGCAACAACAGACAGAGGTCGCGCAGGCAACGGTAACGACAGCCGCGCCGACGACGGCTGCGGCTCTTACACCGCACGCCGCAACGCCGGCAGCCGCAGCGATCGAAACCGCAAGTGCCGCCGCGAAACCGGCGGCCCACAACTCTGCCGCCGACCTGCCGCAGGTGGTTGCCGTCAAGGGCAGCTTCCCGCCCGCACCGCCGCCGCCCGGAACGCCGTCGATCGGTACCGAACTGACCGCGGAGCGCAAAGTCATTCCCCTGCCCAAGCCGGACAGCACGGTTCTGGCCTATGCGGCCGGTCCGACCAACGCCGCCCTTGCCGCTATCCGGCAGAACGAAACGATGACGGCGCCGTACAAATCCGCGCCGGCCGGACGTGAAAAGCTGAGCGGGCTTATTTCGAAATACGCTGTCATGTATAATGTGCCGGAAGATCTGGTGCATCGCGTGGTGCAGCGTGAAAGCAGATACAATCCCGGCGCCTATAATGGCGGCCACTTCGGCCTGATGCAGATCAAGCACGCCACGGCCCGCTCCATGGGCTTTGATGGTCCCGCCTCTGGCCTGTTCGATGCCGAAACCAACCTCAAATATGCCGTCAAATATCTGAGCGGCGCCTGGCTTGTTGCTGACAACAACCGGGACAATGCTGTCAGGCTTTATGCACGCGGTTATTATTACGACGCCAAGCGCAAGGGCATGCTGCACGTTCTGCGCAAGTAAGCCTTTGAGCAGCGCCGGGACTGCAATGCAGCAAAGCAGCTTTTCTTAAAAACGTCGAGCACGTCACTTTTGTCATCCTCGGGCTTGTCCCTGGGATCTGCAAGCTTTTGATTTTACGATATGTGCTTAGATCCTCGGTACAAGCCCGAGGATGACGTCGCATCCAAATCTAAGCTTGAGACCTGAGTTGGTTTCACACCGCCTTTTCGATTCGTTACGTCGGCCCACAACCCCTGTCATCAAACTGTAGCGTCGTGACTGTAGACGCCTCTCAATCTATTGAGAGGTGAACATATGACGAGTGCGGCACCCAAGACCGGCTTCAGCAAGAATACGAAACTGAAGTCCGCATTGCTCCAGCACAAGGCGCTCTCGAAAAGCGGTTTTTCCGAGCGGTTCTTCGGGGTTCTCTTTTCCGGTCTGGTTTATCCGCAAATCTGGGAAGACCCGGAAATCGATATGGAAGCGATGGAGCTTGCTGAAGGCCACCGCATCGTCACCATCGGCTCGGGTGGCTGCAACATGCTGGCCTACCTCTCCCGCAACCCTGCCAGCATCGATGTGGTGGATCTTAACCCGCATCACATCGCCCTCAACAAACTGAAGCTTGCCGCCTTCCGCCATCTCCCGGCCCATCAGGATGTGGTTCGCCAGTTCGGCCGCGCCAATACGCGCAGCAATAGTCACGGCTACGACCGATTCATCGCCGACCATCTCGACGACACGACCAAGGCCTACTGGTCGAAACGCACCCTATCCGGCCGTCGCCGCATCTCGGTATTCGACAGGAACATATACCGCACCGGTCTGCTCGGCCGTTTCATCGGCGCCGGCCACCTTATGGCGCGCCTGCATGGCGTCAAGCTGACCGAAATGGCCAATAGCCGCACGCTGGATGAACAGCGTCGATTCTTCGACAGCAAGGTCGCACCGCTGTTCGACAAGCCGGTGGTGCGCTGGCTCACGAAGCGAAAAAGTTCGCTGTTCGGCCTTGGCATTCCACCCCGCCAATATGACGAGCTGGCAAGCCTTTCCAGCGACGGCACGGTCGCCTCCGTCCTCAAGGAGCGGCTGCAAAAGCTTGCCTGCAACTTTCCGCTCAGCGACAATTATTTCGCCTGGCAGGCCTTCGCGCGCCGTTATCCCGAGCCGCATGAGGGTGCTCTTCCCGCTTATCTCAAGCGGGAATATTACGAGACGATCCGCGACAACACCGCCCGCGTTGCCGTGCACCACGCCACCTATACCGAGCTGCTTTCCAAAAAGCCGGCAAACGGCGTCGATCGCTACATTCTGCTCGATGCGCAGGACTGGATGACGGATGTGCAGCTCAACGAATTGTGGTCGCAGATCAGCCGCACCGCCGCTCCCGGCGCCCGCGTCATCTTCCGCACCGCTGCCGAAAAGAGCGTGATCGAAGGCCGTCTCTCGGCCGATATCCGCAACCAGTGGATCTATCTCGAGGAACGCTCCAATGAGCTCAACGCCATGGACCGTTCGGCCATCTATGGCGGCTTCCATATCTATCAGAGGGCTCTGGCATGAAAACCATCGGCGAGAATGTCGGCCTTGCGGATGAGGCGCATGCGAGCCTGATGGACCGCATGTATCGCCACCAGCGGCATATCTACGATATTACCCGCAAATATTACCTTCTGGGCCGCGACAGGACCATTTCCGGCCTCGACGTGCCCAAGGGTGGCACGCTGCTTGAAGTCGGCTGCGGTACCGGCCGCAACCTGCTGCTGGCCAGCCGCAAGTTTCCGGAAGCAAGACTGTTCGGTCTCGATATCTCCGCCGAAATGCTGCTGACCGCATCCGAGAATTTTACCGGAAAGACGGAACGCCCCGTTCTGCGCGTGGCCGACGCCACCGCTTTCCGCGCCGCAGAATTCGGTCAGCCGGACGGTTTCGACCGAGTCATGATCCCCTATGCGCTTTCGATGATACCGGACTGGGAAAAGGCGATCGAACAGGCGCTGACAGCTCTCAAGCCCGGCGGCTCGCTGCACATCGTCGATTTCGGCCAGCAGGAACAGTTGCCCAAGTGGTTCCGCGCACTTTTGCAGGCATGGCTCACCCGCTTCCACGTCACGCCCCGCGCCAATCTCCGTTACGTTCTGGCCAACATGGCAGGCCGTTTTGACGGTAATCTCGAATTCGAGGAGATTGCCCGGGGTTACGCTTGGCGGGCCATCATCACGCTTCCGGTCGCCGAAGTGCAGCCAAAAGTCAGCCGAATTCTGGCAGACGCCTGATCATCAAGGTTCAAGGCGCCTCGCCTCTGCAAATCCGGGCAAGACGCTGCCAGCCAGCGGTCCTACAAGTATACGCCACTGGGACTGAAAGACCGCAAATCTCTTGGAATCCAGCGACTTGCGAGCCGAAAAAAGGCCACTGCCCCTTGCCATAACGGCTTGTTTACCATGTTATGGGTAAATCGGGAGACGCGGCGCGCCATTTTGCGGCCGTGGATGGGCAACAATAATTCATCAGGGTTCCAATGCGGCTGCGTCTATCGGCACTTTTGTCGGCTATGTTGTTGATCGGCGGCTGTACGTCCACGAGCTATGACCTGCTTGAAACGGCTTCTGTTTCCAAGCCGAAATTCTCCGATACCGACCCACAGGATTTTGGCACGAACAACCCGCATCGCCACGAGGTGCATGGTATCGATGTGTCCAAATGGAATGGCGACGTCGACTGGCGGACCGTGCGCAAATCCGGCGTTTCCTTCGTCTTCATCAAGGCCACCGAAGGCTCAGACCGCATCGATCCGAAATTCGGCGACCATTGGCGCAGTGCGGCGGCGGCAGATATCCTGCACGCGCCATACCATTTCTATTATTTCTGCTCGACGGCGGACGCTCAGGCCGACTGGTTCATCAGCAACGTGCCAAAGGAAGCCGTCACCCTGCCGCCGGTTCTCGATGTTGAATGGAACCCCTCCTCCCCCACCTGCAAGACGCGCCCGGCCCCTGGCATCGTCCGTGCCGAGATGCAGCGTTTCCTCGACCGCCTCGAGGCCCACTACGGCAAGCGCCCGATCATCTACACATCGGTCGACTTCCACCGCGACAACCTCGTTGGCCAGTTCAAGAATTACCATTTCTGGGTGCGCTCCGTCGCCGCGCATCCCGCCAAGATTTACGAAGACCGGCAGTGGGCCTTCTGGCAATATACGGCCACCGGCGTCGTGCCCGGCGTCAACGGCCCAACCGACATCAATGTCTTCGCCGGAAGTGAGAAAAACTGGCGGAAATGGATCGCTTCGGCCAAATAATACGGCCAAGAAGCAACACATTCGAAAAATCGGCGTTCTTCTGCACCGGCAGATCGCTGGACCCGTTTTTTTGTCGCAAACATGTGGGTAAAGCGGGCTAACAACCTATCGAGGAAATTCCCATGCCCACTTTTCGGTCGCGCAGCATCATTTTTGCCGCCGCTCTGTCGCTTCTCTCCACCGGCTCCGCCCTTGCCACACCGCCTGTGGCCTCGCCTGACGATCCAAAGCAGGTTGCGTGCGGCGGTGATCTAGGCGCATTTCTTGAGGGCGTGAAGGCTGAGGCCGCTGCCAAGGGTGTTCCGGCGGCTGCCATCGAGAAGGCGCTGGCCGGCGCGCAGATAGACCCCAAAGTGCTTTCGCGTGACCGCGCACAGGGCGTCTTCCGCCAGACCTTCCTCGAATTTTCCCAGCGCACCGTCAGCCAGGCCCGTCTCGATATCGGCCGCAAGAAGCTGCAGGAGCTCTCATCAACCTTTGCCCGTGCCGAGAACGAATTCGGCATACCGGCTGGCGTCATTGCCGCCTTCTGGGCCATGGAGACCGATTTCGGTGCCGTCCAGGGCGATTTCAACACCCGTAACGCGCTGGTGACCCTCTCGCACGATTGCCGCCGCCCGGAACTCTTCCGTCCGCAATTGCTGGCCCTCATCGAAATGGTCCAGCACGGCGATCTCGACCCCACGTCCAACACGGGTGCATGGGCCGGTGAAATCGGCCAGGTACAGATGCTGCCCAAGGACATCATCGCTTTCGGCATCGATGGTGATGGCGATGGCCATGTCAACGTCAAGAGCAGCGCACCGGATGCGATCCTCACGGCGGCGAAATTCATCCAGCACCTCGGCTTCAAGAAGGGCGAACCCTGGATGCAGGAAGTTTCCGTACCGGAAAACCTGCCCTGGGAGAAATCCGGCCTCGGCGGTTCGCTTACCGCCGGTGACTGGTTTACCCTTGGCGTGACCCCGCGCGACGGTAACAAAAATTTCGCCTCCCTGCCCGCAGCCCTCATCATGCCGCAGGGCCGCAAGGGACCGACCTTCCTCACCTATCCCAACTTCAACATCTATCTGGAATGGAACCAGTCGTTCATCTACACGACCTCGGCTGCCTATTTCGCCAACCGTCTGATGGGCGCCCCTGTCTATAACAAGGGCAATCCCGATCCGGGCTTCGATGACGCGACGATGAAAGAGTTGCAGACCAAGCTTGAAGCGCGCGGCCACGATGTTGGCAAGGTGGATGGAATTCTCGGTTCTGGCACCCGCGTCGCCATCCAGAAGGAACAGCAGCGTCTCGGAATCCCTGCGGATGGATGGCCGACCCAGGCACTTCTCCAGGCGCTTTAACCTGTGTTAATCGCACCTTCGAGCCTTTAATCTATCGGCCGGAATCAAGGCATAAACTGTTAATCTCGACCGGATGACTGGGGATAACACCCCGGTCATTTACTTTTTTTAAAGATATGAAGCACTGCGTGATGAGAAAATAATCTTTTATTTTCAACAAATTACAGAATTTACTTTTTTAAGCGGCCACGAAGCATGCTGCACCGCATCACAGAAACCGCTTTTCAAGTGCCACAAAACGGTCATATTATCGAACCTGTCAACAACAGGAGGCACCCATGGGACTTACAAAATCTCTCAATGCCTTGGCAGTCGGTTTGGCGTTTTTGTTCGTAGCGATGATGCTTTTCATCTGACGAGACGTGAAGACCAAACGCAGAAAAGAACCGTAGATGACACGAGTTTGAAAAGCGCAGGTCCTGTCGGGCCTGCGCTTTTTTCCTGTCGTAAATGGGATATCTGAAATCAGGCGGCGCTGCGGCGCAAACGTTCAAGACCGAGGTTCTCAAGCACCGCATCGACCAGCGGCGCACGGTTCATGGTGTAGAGATGGAACTCGTTGACACCGCGCCGTTGAAGATCGGCGATCTGCTCGGCAGCAACTTCCGCCGCAACGCGGGCGCGTCCCTCGAGATCGTCATCATAACCTGCAAAACGCTCATCCAGAAAACTGGGCACACTGGTACCGCAGCGGCCGGCGAAACGCTTGAGCTGGGTCAGGTTCTGGATCGGCATGATACCCGGAACGACCGGAATGGTGATGCCCGCAGCCGTAACCCGCTCCATGTAGCGCTCGAACACGTCATTATCGAAGAAGAACTGCGTCAGCGCCCGCGTTGCGCCGTTGTCCGCCTTGCGCTTCAGCATATCGATATCGACCGCATCGCTGGCGCTCTCCGGGTGCTTTTCGGGATAGGCAGAAACGGAAACCTCGAAATCGCTGATATCGCGTAGCCCCTTCACCAGAGCGGCAGCATTCTCGTAACCTTGCGGATGCGGCCTGTAATCCGTGCCGATACCGGTCGACGGATCGCCGCGCAGCGCCACGAAATGGCGAACGCCGGCATTGCGAAACTCTTCAACGACCTGATGCACGTCGTCACGGCTGGCATCCACGCAGGTCAGGTGCGCGGCGGTCGGCAGATGACTGTCACCGATCATCCGGCGCACCGCATCCAGCGTCGGCGCCTTGGTGGAACCGCCCGCGCCATAGGTGACGGAAACGAAATCCGGATCCCATTTCTTCAGCTCGGCAACCGTTTCCCAGAGCTGGTTCTCCATCTCGGGGTTCTTGGGCGGGAAAAACTCGAAAGATAACCGGATATCGCCCCGGATTTCGCCATTGTGGCGCGCGGTTTCCGACCTCAACATATCATGCCCTCCCGGCAGCAAGTAAAACGGCCTCTTGCACCACATCGTCTGCCATCAGCAGCCGCTGGTCGCGGGCAACCCATATCGTGACGTCCAAGGATTCATCGGACGCCCGTTCAGAATGAAGATCGACGGCGCGGTCGAGCACGAGCCCGGCCTTTTTCAGCCATTCATCCATAAGCGGATGCGAAAAGCCGAGCCGCACATGCGCATGCTCATCACGAAGATGCTCGAAGGAATGGGGTGCAAGATCGATGACGATCAGCCGGCCACCGGGACGCAACATGCGGGCGGCTTCGGAAAGCGCGATCTCCGGCTGGTCGAGAAAATGCAGAACCTGATGGATGACGATCAGATCGAAATCCTGGCCTTCCAGCGGCAGGTTGAGAATATCGCCATGGCGAACGGATGCATTGACCACGCCCGCCTTGTCCAGATTGGAGCGCGCCACCGACAACATGTCGCGGCTGGCATCGACACCGATTGCCCGGCGATAGATGCCGCTCAGAAGCTGCAGGATGCGGCCCGTGCCGGTACCGAGATCGAGCAGCGAGTCGATCGGGGTGGTTCCGACCAGCTTCAGCAATGCCCCTTCCACGGCCTCGTCGCTCACATGCAGGCGGCGCAGCTCGTCCCAGGCGGAGGCATTGCGGCTGAAATAATCCTGCGCCCGCTCCGCCCTTACCCGCTTGACGGTGGCAAGGCGTTCACTGTCGCGCTGGAGAACGGCGTCAGAGGGCGATGCGGCGCCCAGCAGCTGCCTGATAACAATGGCGGGCTCGCCATCCTGCCGCAGGCGGAAATAGGCCCAGGCGCCTTCCTGATAGCGCTCGATCAACCCTTCTTCCGTCAAAAGCTTGAGATGACGGGAAATACGGGGCTGCGACTGGCCGAGAATTTCGGTGAGATCGGTGACGGTCAGATCGCCGGCCGCCAGAAGCGCCAGCAAGCGAAAGCGCGTCGGCTCGCCGGCCGCCTTCAAGAGATCCACCAATTTATCCAAACCGAACGCCACGTTTGCCGCACCTTGCAATCTAATCAACATATAAAGATATCTTTATGTCGGCGTCACACGAGATGCAAGCGCAATTTGCCACGCTCTCCCCTTAAGCCCCATTTATTGCATCAAAAAAGGCCCGCTTTTGGGCGGGCCTTTCTGAAGTGATCCGAGAACAGGATTAGCGCGTCAGGCGCTTGTAGCTGACGCGGCCGGGCTTGATGCTTTCCGGGCCGAGACGACGGACCTTGTCCTTTTCATAGTCTTCGAAGTTGCCTTCGAACCATTCCACGTGGCTGTCACCCTCGAAGGCGAGGATGTGAGTGGCCAGACGGTCGAGGAACATGCGATCGTGGCTGATGATAACGGCGCAACCGGCGAAGGCTTCCAGCGCTTCTTCGAGCGCTGCCAGCGTTTCCGTATCAAGGTCGTTGGTCGGTTCGTCGAGCAGCAGCACGTTGCCGCCTGCCTTCAGCATCTTGGCAAGGTGAACGCGGTTACGCTGACCACCGGAGAGATTGCCGACCTTCTGCTGCTGATCGCCGCCCTTGAAGTTGAAGGCGCCGCAATAAGCGCGGGAGTTCGTTTCGAACTTGCCGAGCTTGATGATGTCGTTGCCGCCGGAGATTTCCTCCCAGACGGTTTTGTCACCCGCCAGCGTATCGCGGCTCTGGTCGACGTAACCAAGGTGCACGGTCTCACCAATGGTCACCGAACCGCTATCGGGCTTTTCCTGACCGGTGATCATGCGAAACAGCGTGGTTTTACCCGCACCGTTAGGGCCGATGACGCCGACGATGCCGCCCGGAGGCAGCTTGAAGGTGAGGTTTTCGATCAGAACCCGGTCACCATAGGACTTTGTGAGGTTTTCCGCCTCGATAACGACGCGGCCCAGACGCTCGGCGACCGGAATGACGATCTGCGCGTCGCCGGGACGGCGATTTTCAGCGGCTTCCACCAGTTCGTCATAAGCGCGGATACGCGCCTTGGACTTCGTCTGGCGAGCCTTGGGGCTGGAAGCGATCCACTCCTGTTCGCGGCTGATGGCCTTCTGGCGCGAGGCGTCTTCGCGGGATTCCTGCTGCATGCGCTTGGCTTTTGCCTGCAGATAGGCGGAATAGTTGCCTTCGTAGGGAATACCACGGCCACGGTCGAGTTCGAGAATCCAGCCGGTGACGTTATCGAGGAAGTAGCGATCGTGGGTGATCATCATCACGGCGCCGGGATAGTCGCGCAGGTGCTTTTCGAGCCAGGCGATGGTTTCAGCGTCAAGATGGTTGGTCGGTTCGTCGAGCAGCAGCAGGTCAGGCTGCGAAAGCAGCAGCTTGCAGAGCGCCACGCGGCGACGCTCACCACCCGAAAGGCCGGTTACTGCCGAGTCGCCAGGCGGGCAACGCAGCGCATCCATGGCCATTTCGACCTGATTTTCCAGATCCCACAGGTTCTGGCTGTCAATGATGTCCTGAAGCTTTGCGCCCTCATCCGCCGTTTCGTCGGAATAGTTCATCATCAGCTCGTTGTAGCGGTCGACGATTGCCGTCTTGCTCGCCACACCTTCCATGACGTTTTCCATCACGGTCTTGTTTTCGTCGAGCTTCGGCTCCTGCTCGAGATAACCGAGCGTCGCACCCTCAGCGAGCCAGGCCTCACCGGTATATTCCTTGTCGAGACCGGCCATGATCTTCAAAACGGTCGACTTACCGGCACCGTTCGGACCGAGGATACCGATCTTGGCATCGGGGTAGAAGGAGAGATGGACGTTCTCAAGAACCTTCTTCGCGCCATAGGACTTGTTCAGCCCGGCCATGTGATAGATGAATTGACGTGCCATTGTAGCGAATGCTCCACATCGGATTTTAAAGAGTACGTATCGGGAAATTTGCCGCTATGTAGGGTAAATAGGACCTTGGGGCAACCTCTGGCACGATTATGACCCCATGATTATGACAAGGGATACCATGGCAGGCACGGGTGAAAGCATGAATGAGACGACGGATGACTTGACGTTCAGCCGGATTGAGAGGCTCGACGCTCCATCAGGCGCATCCATCGCCTTTCGCCACCAACCCTCTGCCCTTTCTCCGGCACGCGGCGTGCTGATGATCTGCCACGGCCTGGTGGAGCACGCCGGCCGTTACCGCCGTTTTGCCGATGTCATGGCAAAGCAGGGTTTCGAGGTATACGCCCACGATCATCGCGGCCATGGCCGCACAAAGGCTGCCGATGCGCCTCTGGGTCGCTTCGCCTGGAAGGACGGAGCCAGCAAGGTCGTTGCCGATGTCATGGCGATGCGCCGGATGGTCGGCGAAAGACATCCCGGCCTGCCGGTCATCCTGTTCGGCCATTCCATGGGCGGCCTCGTGGCGCTCAACACCGCCGTCAGCCATCCGGATGCCTTTGATGGTCTGTCCATCTGGAATTCTAACCTCAATCCCGGTGTCATGGGCCGTCTTGCACAGATCGTGCTGCGCCTTGAAAAGATGCTGAAAGGCTCTGATGTGCCGAGCGCCATCCTGCCCAAAGCAACCTTCCGTGCCTGGAATGCCAGAATGCCGGAAAAACGCACTCATGCGGACTGGCTGAGCCATGACAGGGTAGCGGTGGACGCTTATGTGGAGGATCCGCTTTGCCAGTTCGAGGCCAGCGTCTCCCTGTGGCAGGATGTCTTTGAATTGTCCTATCGTGCGCCGAGGCTCATCGAACGCCTGCCGAAGACGCTTCCGATTTTGCTTGTCAGCGGCGATCAGGATGCCGCGACCAATGACGGCAAGGAGATCGTCTGGCTTGCCGAACGCTTCCGCGAAGCGGGTTTCGGCCATGTCGAACACACGATCTATCGGGGCATGCGCCACGAAACCCTGAACGAGATCGGCTGGCATGCCGTGGCTGCGGATTTCGCCGCCTGGTGCGGCCGCGTCGTTGGCAACTGACGAGCCTTTGCCGAAACGGAATAAGTCCATGAGATAAAATCACATGCGGCAATGCGGGGAGACGTCTATAAACCGGCAAGCAGAAAACACCGGGGGACAAATGACCGAAACGCCGAACAGGAAACCGCCACTATCAGGCATTCGCGTCATCGAACTGGCGCGTATTCTGGCCGGTCCCTGGGCGGGGCAGATGCTGGCCGATATGGGTGCGGATGTCATCAAGGTCGAGAACCCTGAAGGTGGAGACGATACCCGCGCATGGGGTCCGCCCTTTGTCGAAAGCGCCGATGGTGAAAACCTCTCCGCCGCCTATTACCATGCCACCAATCGCGGCAAACGCTCCATCGTCGCCGATCTCAAGACGGCGGAAGGCTGTGCGCTGGTGCGGCGGCTCGTGCGCACCGCCGATGTTGTCATCGAGAATTTCAAACGCGGCGGGCTTGCCAAATATGGCCTCGACTATGAGAGTCTCAGGGTTCTCAATCCGAAGCTGATCTACTGCTCCATCACCGGCTTCGGCCAGACCGGGCCCTATGCCGATTTCGCCGGATACGACTATATCGTGCAGGGCATGTCCGGCTTCATGTCGATCACCGGCGAACCCGACGGTCAGCCTATGAAGGCGGGCGTTGCCGTTGCCGATATCTTCACCGGCATCTATTCCGTGTCAGCCATTCAGGCCGCGCTGATCCACGCCATGCGGTCAGGTGAAGGCCAGCATATCGACATGGCGCTTCTGGACGTGCAGTCGGCCGTGCTCGCCAACCAGAATATGAATTACCTGATTTCCGGCAATGCCCCCGTCAGGCTCGGCAACGCCCATCCGAATATTTCCCCCTATGAGGTGGTGCCGACGGCTGATGGTTTCCTGATCCTCGCGGTCGGCAATGACGGCCAGTTCCGCCGCCTCTGCAATATTCTCGGCATTGGCGCGATTGCCGATGACGAGCGTTACGCGACAAACAAGGCGCGCGTGGCGCATAAGGCAGAGGTGCGGCGGATCGTTTCCACCGAAACGCTGAAATGGCAGAAGCGCGATCTTCTGACCGCCTGCGAGCAGAACGCCGTACCGGCCGGGCCAATCAACTCCATCGAGGAAATGTTCGCCGATCCACAGGTTCAGGCACGCGGCCTGCGTGTTGATCTCGAGGCGCAGGATGGCACCGTCATCCCCGGTGTGCGGACACCGATTATCATGTCACAGACGCCGCTGCGTTACGAACGCCCGAGCCCGAAGCTTGGCGAGCATCAGGCGCAAGTGCTGGCCGAACTGGAAAACATCGAAAGGACCACGACGCCATGAAAGCAACCGGAATGAAAAGAACAGGCGGACAACTGATCGTCGAAGCGCTGAAAGCCAATGGCGTCTCCCGCGTTTCCTGCGTTCCCGGTGAAAGCTATCTGGCGGTGCTGGACGCGCTTTATGAAAGCGGCATTGAAACCGTGGTCTGCCGCCAGGAAGGCGGCGCTGCCATGATGGCCGACACCTGGGGCAGGCTGACCGGCGAACCCGGCATCTGCATGGTAACGCGCGGTCCCGGCGCAACCAACGCCTCGGCCGGCCTGCATATCGCAAGGCAGGATTCCATTCCGATGATCCTGTTCATCGGCCAGGTACAGCGCGAAGCCCGCGAGCGTGAGGCGTTTCAGGAAGTGGAATATCGCCGCGCCTTTACCGAATTCGCCAAATGGGTGGGCGAGATCGACGATGCGCGCCGCATTCCGGAATTCGTCACACGCGCCTTTGCCGTCGCCACCTCCGGCCGCCCCGGCCCCGTGGTGCTGACGTTACCCGAAGACATGCTGGTTGAAGAGGTTGAAGCCCCCGAGGCAAAGCCCTATACGCCGGTCGAAGCGCATCCCGGCCCGTCGCAGATCGCCGCTTTCTCAAAAATGCTGGGCGAGGCCAAGCGGCCAATCTTCATCATAGGCGGCACACGCTGGTCCGAAGAAAGCGTCGCAAGCTTCAGGGCTTTTTCCGAAAGGAACAAACTGCCCGTCGGCTGTTCCTTCCGTCGCCAGATGCTGTTCGATCACTTGAGCCCATCTTACGCGGGCGATGTCGGAATTGGCATCAACCCGGCCTTGGCGAAGGAAATCAAGGAAGCCGACCTCGTGGTGCTGCTCGGCGGTCGCCTCTCGGAAATGCCTTCCTCCGGCTACACGCTGATCGACATTCCCTACCCGTCGCAGAAACTTGTCCATATCTACCCGGAAGCCGAAGAGCTTGGCCGCGTCTATCGCCCCGATCTCGCAATCTGCGCCTCACCGGATGATTTCGTCGCCGCCCTTTCTTCCGTAACGCTCCCCGATAACGCCGCCTGGGCGGACCGCACGGCCACCATGCATTCGGCTTACCTTACCTGGTCGACACCGCCGCAGACCGGTCCGGGCGCGGTGCAGATGGGTCCGATCATGGACTGGATCGAGGCCAACGTGCCGGATGATGCCATCTTCACCAATGGCGCGGGCAACTATGCCACCTGGGTGCACCGCTTCCACCGCTTCCGCCGCTTCAACACTCAATCGGCGCCGACCTCCGGCTCGATGGGGTACGGCCTGCCCGCGGCTGTGGCCGCCAAACACCTGTTTCCCGAGCGCGAGGTGATCTGCTTTGCCGGTGATGGCTGCTTCATGATGCATGGGCAGGAATTCATCACCGCCGTGCGGTATGGACTGCCGATCATCACCGTGCTGGTCAATAACGGCACCTATGGCACGATCCGCATGCATCAGGAACGGGAATATCCCGGCCGCGTCAGCGGCACCGATCTCGTCAACCCGGATTTCGCGGCCTTCGCCAAGGCCTATGGTGGCCACGGCGAAACGGTCGAAAAGACGCAAGACTTCGCCGCGGCCTTCGAACGCGCCCGGGCAAGCGGCAAGCCCGCCATCATCGAGGTGAAGCTGGATGCCGAAGCGATCACGCCAACCCGCACGCTGACCCAGATCAGAAGCCGGACCTGATATTGCGCATGGACATGGCTCCGGCATGGTGTAAATCCTGACTAGAACATACAGGTTAGGAAACGACATGCCGGATGCAGCCCCTCCCGTCATCACCCCACGTGGCGCAAAGATCGAACCTTCGGCTGGTGCGCCATTCGAGGCCGTGCGCGTGGCACGCGATGTCCTGCACACATCCCGCACAGCGGCGCTCGCGACCCTCGATCCGGTCAGCGGTTATCCCTATACGACCGCCACCAATATCGGCATAGAGCCGGATGGTACGCCGTTCTTCTTCGCGGCGGGCCTGACGCTGCATGCCCGAAACATGGAGGCCGACCCGCGTATCTCGTTGACACTTGCCCCCTTCGGCAAGGGTGACGCGCTGACGCTGGCCCGGCTGACACTGGTAGGCAAGGCGGAACTGATCGATCCGGAAGAAGTGCCGCTTGCCAGACAGCGCTACATCGACCGCTATCCCAAGGCAAAACTCTACCTCTCTCTTCCCGATACAAGGCTCTACCGGCTGCGGACAGAGGGCGTGCAGATTAATGGTGGCCCTGCCCGTAACGCCAGCAACATCACACCTGCCGATCTGCGCAGTGACCTTTCCGGCGCGGAACAGCTGATGGCTGCGGCAGCGGACGAGGCCGCGCGCCTCAACGCCATCAAGGGTGAGGCATCACGGCTGGCCGCTCTTGCGGGTGCGAAAACCGCACGCTGGAAAATCACTTCCATAGACCCTGATGGTATCGACCTCGCCTCAGCCAACGACCTGGCACGGCTGTGGTTTGCAGAACGGGTGAAGACGTTGAAGCAGCTTGAGAAGGCGCTCGCCCAGCCAGTGAAGTGATGGGCGCAAGCGATTCACAAACCTGGGACAATCGCCTCTCCTCCGTCATGCTCGGGCCTGTCCCGAGCATCTGCTACCTATCAATTTGCGATACGTGATTGGATCCTCGGGGCAAGCCCGAGGATGACAAAACGAGCGTTTCGAATTTTCCCAACAAAAAGGCCGGGCTGCATTCCGCAACCCGGCCTTTGTCAAAATCAAAGCGTTACTCAGAGAGCAGCGGTAACGATGAACTCAACCTTGTAGTCCGGAGTAGCAAGCGCCGCTTCGCTGGTCGCGCGGGCCGGCGGGTTTGCCGGGTCGATCCAGCCTTCCCAGACGGCGTTCATTTCGCCGAAGGTGGACATGTCGGAGAGGTAGATGATGGTCTGCAGGATCTTCGACTTGTCGGAACCGGCAGCGGCCAGCAGACGATCGACTTCAGCCAGCGCCGACTTGCTCTGATCGGTCACGGACACGCCCTCACCGACCTGGCCGGCCAGATAAACGGTGTTGCCGTGGATGACGGCGCCGCTCATGCGCTTGCCCGGTTCGATACGCTTGATGGTCATGGAAAACTCCTGTTGATTGGCTTTAGAAAATCGAATTATCCGCGGAAAATCAGCCGCGCAGGTGGTGGGTCTTTTCGTAGATCGCGGTCGAGCGCGCGCCGGAACGGCAATAGCCGAGCATCGGGCGCTGCAATTCGTCAAGCGCATCCACCATGCCGGTAACCGCATCCGCATCGACGCCGTAGCGGCCAACCGGTACATGCACGATGGTCAGGCCAAGCTGTTCGGCACGCTCGGCAATATCGGCGAAAAGCGGCTGGCCTTCTTCTTCGCCATCCGGGCGGTGGCAGACGATCGACTTGAAGCCGAGTGCCTTGACCTCGTCGAGATCGGCAACGCTGATCTGTCCCGTGACCGAATATTCGTCGTCTATGCGCCTGATATCCATATTAATGCCTCCGCTTAAACCGGCGCCTTGGCGCCGCTGGCACGCTGTCGCCACTGTCTGAAATCCGCATCCGATGTAAGGGCTCAAAACTCTTGCGTCAATGATACGGCGCCTTCATTCGGTACGCCATTCAGTCCCCTATTCAGAGGATGGAAAAGCGAAGACCATAGGAGCGGCTTTCGCCCGGCTGCAGCATATTGAACTCGCCGGCCGCCTCAAGCTCGCCGCGCCCCACCCAGCGGTGCGAAACCGGTTCGATGCCAAGCACATTGGCCGGATCCTTCTGGTTCCGCCACATCTGCAGATAGGGCAACGTCTCCGTGCCGAAACGTACTTTCAGCGTCTTGCCGCCAATTGCGGCAATCGGACCGAGCGCAAGTTCCGCCCATTCGTCCTGACCGGCGGAAACACAGAACACCGTGCCCGGCTCCTCGCCAAAGCGCCAGCCATGACCACCGCCATCGAGCATGGCACCTTCCAGCCGAACGGCCTCGTCAAACAGCCGCGCGCCGACATTCATGTGGTACATCAGAAAGACCGGGATCGGCCGCGAACTCGTATTGACGATCCGGTCATCGAGGCTCACTTCTCCGCTTTCGCCATCGATGCGCCATGTCCGCTCAAGAAGGGCCGTGCCGCCATCGGCAAGGTTCACGGGAACCTCGGCACGCGCCAATGCATTGGACCCATGAACGTCGAAGGCAACTATCTTGGCGGGATGCGCGGAGAAGGCCCCATGCAAAGGATATCGACGCCCCTCGCCCTCGCCGCCGATCGGTTCGGGATGGCGGATATGATCGGGACCGCAGGTGAACAGAAAACCTTCCAGCGAATGGTCGATGCGCGGATCGCCATCATCTGGAATGGCACGGCCGGGCGCGATGTCGATACCATCGACAACACAGGCGCCAATATCGAAAACGGAGGTTTCATCGAGGAAAATGCGTGGCGATTTGCCGGCCTGAAACGAACGCAAGACAACCTCCCTGTGGCAGTAAAAGCGCAATAATCACGGAAACGCTACTAACCGTGACGTAAATTAAGATTGCTTTAACCGTGAATTCACCTTTTTCACAATAGGGTCAAGATTACGGTGTGTTTATCGGTGAACGAAGTAAGGGATAGCAGAATCGTGAAACAGTTTGTTAACGCAGCTCTGGGTCTGGCGATTGCCTTGGCGGCGGTTTGCGCGCCTCTACAGGCTGGCGCGCAGCAGCGTTATGGCTATCAGGAACAGCCGGTTCTGGTGACGCCGGATGGCCGTGTTCTCGATTTCGTGCCCCAACGTGGCGACATCGTCATCAGTCGCGACAATATGGGCCGCACGGTATTTTATGACCGGTACGGCAACCTGCTGGCCACTGAAATGCCGTCAGGCTACCAGCAGCGGCAACAGGTACAACAGCGCGACACCACCTATTATCCCCCGGCCCCCGGCGGTGAATATCGTGAGCCGCAGCGCGATTACGGTTATCAGGATAATGGAAGCGTGCGCGATTACCGCGAATATCGCGGCAATGGTTCCGGCGACGATGTCTATACCGGCTCGGTTCCCGGCCCGGGCGCTGTCGAAAGCGCGCCGCTCGACCAGCCGATGCCCGAAGAAAGCACCACGGCTGCCGTTCCGCAGCCGCAGCACCTGATCGAGCGCCACACGCCCGTCACCACACCGGTCAACAGGTCTCGCCAGGAGATCGTGGCACTTCAGACCTTCCTCGACCGCGAAGGCATCTCGCCCGGCGTGATCGATGGCAAGATGGGCGACAACGTCAACAAGGCGATTGCCGCCTGGCAGGACATGACCGGCGAAAAGCTCGACCCGAACAATTCCGAAGACATTCTCGAGCGTCTGCGCGCCTCCGGCGGCATGCCGATCGTCGATTATACGATCACCGCAGCCGATGCAGCCGGCCCCTATGTCGCCTCCATTCCGGATGACTATGCGGAGAAGTCGCAGTTGCCCGCCCTCTCCTTCACCTCCACGTCGGAGGCGTTGGCCGAGCGCTTCCACATGGACGAGACCTATCTGAAAGAACTGAACCCCGGCATCGATTTTTCCGTGCCCGGCACCATCATCAAGGTGGTCAATCCGGGGGAACCCAAAAAGGGACAGGTGGCCCGCATCGTCGCGCATAAGGGCATCAAGCAGGTCTTCGCTTACGGAGAGGATGGCGCTCTGATCGCCGCTTATCCCGCCACCATCGGTTCTACCGACACGCCCTCGCCAAGCGGCACGCACACCGTCGAGCGCGTCGCGCTTAATCCGGGTTACACCTACAATCCGAAGATCAACTTCAGGCAGGGCCAGAACGACAAGATCCTGCAAATTCCGCCCGGTCCAAACGGCCCTGTTGGCACAGTTTGGATTGCCCTGTCCAAACCGACCTACGGTATCCACGGCACGCCGGAACCCTCGAAGATCGGCAAGACCAACAGCCACGGCTGTATCCGACTCACCAACTGGGATGCGACGGAGCTGGCAAAAATGGTACGTCCCGGCGTCGTGGTTGAGTTCGCGGAATAGGATTGACCGCGAAGACGAATTGCAAAAGCCCGGCGGATGTCATTCCGCCGGGCTTTTTCGTTGATGGATGTTATCCGCGCTTTTCAGTCAGGAAGTAAAGCAGCGCCGCCGCTGGTAAAGCAAAGCCGACCCAGGACGCAGCACCCCATTCCCCGACGGAATAGGCCCAGCCGCCGACGGCAGAGCCGATCGCACCGCCCATGAAAAATGTCGCCATGTAGACGCCGTTCAGACGGCTGCGGAATTCCGCCCCGAGCGTGAAGATGGCGCGCTGACCGAGCACCAGATTGGTGGTGACGCCGAAATCGAGAACGATGGCGGCGACCACGAGAATGCCGAGTGCCAGATGCGATCCTTCGGGTGCAAGATGCGTGACGGCGAATGACAGCGCCGCTGCCACCATCGCGGCAAAAGTAGCGGCATAGGTCCAGCCCCGGTCAGCCATGCGCCCCGCAATCGGCGCGGCGACGGTGCCTGCTGCACCGGCAAGGGCAAACAGCGCAATCTGGCCCTGGCTGAGATTGAAATGCGGCCCGCTCAGATAAAGCGGCGTCGTTGTCCAGAACAGGCTGAAGGCAGCAAACAGGAAGGCGTGATAGATCGCCCGCCGCCGCAGGATAGGCGTATGGGCGGCAAGCCTGCCCATGGAGGCCATCAACGCCCCATAACCCAGCCTTGCCTCAGGCACACGAACGGGCAAAAGGCGATAGAGCACAACGGCGAGAATTGCCATGACGCCAGCCGACGTCAGGAACACACCGCGCCAGGAGACCACTTCCGACAGGAGGCTGGAGACCGGGCGCGCCAGCATGATACCCGCCATCAATCCGCTCATGACATTGCCGACCACCCGCCCTCGAACAGCGTGCGGCGCCATGTGCGCCGCATAGGGAACGATAACCTGCACCGCGACCGAACTGATACCCACCAGAAAGGCGGCAATCAGAAAAGGTGCCGCATGCGGGGCAAAAGCCGCCGCGAGGAGCGCAAGTACCGCCATCGAAACGGTGCTGACGACCAGCCTGCGATTCTCGACCAGATCGCCAAGCGGCACGACGAACAGCAGGCCGACGCCGTAGCCGATCTGCGTCAGGGTCACGATCAGACCGGTTGCGCCGGCAGACAGGCCAAGCTCCGCCCCGAAGATGCCGGCAAGGGGCTGGCCATAATAAAGATTAGCCG
Organism: Rhizobium sp. Root491; assembly: GCF_001427205.1. Lineage (NCBI taxonomy): Bacteria > Pseudomonadati > Pseudomonadota > Alphaproteobacteria > Hyphomicrobiales > Rhizobiaceae > Rhizobium > Rhizobium sp. Root491. Next base: position 225,375 of record NZ_LMFF01000015.1, on the reverse strand, counting down.
CAATCAGTCCGCAGGCGGTAGCCAGCAGAAAAGTCAGGGCCGGGGAAATGGATGTTTCGTAAACATCCTCCCCTTCAACTACACGCGTCGTCATCATTTTCTCCAATATGGAAACGAATGTTTCCTAAATAGCCACAAAATCATTCGGCAAGTTTCAGGGCGATATCCACCACGGCCGTCATCTCTTCCAGACTGCGCCCGGTCTTTCCCACCACCCGCATGCCGTACATCATGCACAACATCGCTCTGGCGAGATCATCGGGATTGGTCTTCGACTGCACTGAACCGTCCCTCTGCCCCTCAGCCACCAGCCGGGCAACGATCCGCTCCCTCGCCTTCACCGCCCGCTCGACCACGACAGCGATATCGTCGTCCAGTGCGGCTAGATCGGCGGCGGCGCCAACCACGAGGCATCCATCCGAACCGGTGGCACCGTGCGACCGTTCCGCATAAAACATCAGGCCGGCTCGCAAACGCTCGTAACCGGTATCGTAACCGGCAACGGCGGCTTCAAACCGCTCCGTCTGCAAGGTCCTGTAGCGCTCCATCGTCGCGATGAAGATGGATTTCTTGTCCTTGAAAGCCTTGTAGAGACTGCCCTGCGCCAGTTCCATCGCATCGGTAAGATCACCGACAGAGGTGGCGTGATACCCGCGCCTTGAAAAAACACGGATTGCTCCATCAAGCGCGCGGTCAATATCGAACTCGCGCGGCCTGCCGCGATGGCGTTGTTCCGGGGAATTGGTGTGGGTGGTATCGGTCATGCTCACAATATAGGAAATGATCATTTCCGAATCAAGCAAAAATAATGCCCGCACCTCCAGCAGTCCGGGCATTGGCAGTGTTTTCAAGCCGCCTTGCGGGTGAAAAAGCGTGCGGGTTGGGTGCCGAACCGCGACAGGCGTTTCGGCAAAAGGCCTAGCACCTCGCTCGCGAATGCTTTCGCATTCTCCACCGCCTTGTCGATATTGCTGACCTTGTCCTTGTCGAGACAGAGAAGCGTGCCGCCATAATCGAAGATATCGCGATAGGCCGCTCTTTCGACAATCGGCGTATTCAGAACCGAAACGTTCTTCTCGGCCAGCAGCATTTTGACGAGCAGCAGCGAGCGGGTCGCCACCATGGCGTTGACCCGCGTCAGCACGATGGAGTGGGCGATCGCCTTGCCCATCTTGCGGTTCAGGAATTCGATATGGTCAAGAACCTCCGCAGCCCCGCGCGCATCCATGGCGCAGCCCTGGACCGGTATCAGCACATGGTCGGAAATACCAAGCGCCATGGTCAGAAGCGGGTTTTTCGCTCCCGGCAGATCGATGATGAAACAGTCGGTATTGGCATTGTTTTCGCGGATATGCCCCTCGAGAGACGCCATCGTCAAATGCGAAATTACCGAGAGATTTTCGATCTCGCCTGATAATTCGTGCCAGCGGGAAATCCACAATTGCGGATCGGCATCCAGAACCGTCACACGGTGGCCGCTGCGGGCAAGTTCGGTTGCCAGAACCAATACGGCAGTTGTTTTTCCCGCGCCGCCCTTGGTGTTGGCAAAAGTAATGACAGGCATGATATCCCCTGATGATCAGAGCCGTTTCATGCTCATTCATGCACCGAACCAATCATGGTGCTTTCCATAACCTTAACGAACATGGTTAAGAAAAGACTAAGATCGTTTGTGTGGACAACAAAAAGCCCGCGATAAATCGCGGGCTTTTGCCATCTGATTGATCACCCCAGCTTTCGGCAGGAACCCACATCGTCCGCGCGCAGGCGGCCGGCTTTTAGATCCTCGTACTTCGGCAAGTTCAGGGAACTGCCCAGCCTTTTCTCAACGGTTGCACGATCAAGCGTAATCATGCGTCCGGCGCTGGTGAAGGACACCATGCCGTTCTTTCCAGAATACGCCATAGTCGCGCGCATTTCACAGAAATAGCGGTCTGAACCCCTGGACAAATTCCATCCCCGGATTCCCGCCTTAGTGCTCGACAGAGCTCCGACTTTGTAACCCTGACCGGAAAGTTCCCTGAAAGAAGCGGCCTGCGCCACAAGGGGCAGGCTTAGAAACGCCACTGCGAGCAATGGCGAAAAAACTGAAAATCTCATGGCTGCCATAACTACCCTTTAAAAGCAGTCCTCAAACAATTTCCTGGTATTCTCCAGCGTCATCGGCACCGGATTGCCGCCGCAGCTCGGATCCTTGATCGCTTCTGCCGCCAGTTCGTCAATGCGGTCAGGCTTAATGCCCATGGCGGTCAGGTTATCAGGCACGCCGAGTTCCTTGCGAAGCTCCAGCACATAATCATAGAAACCATCGAAACCGCCCGAAATGCCGAGATATGCGGCAGCGCGGGCAATCTTGTCTTCGATGGCCGGGCGGTTGAAACGCAGGACGGCAGGCATGACCACGGCATTGGTCATGCCGTGATGGGTGTTATAGACAGCGCCGATCGGATGCGAGAGCGAGTGAATGGCGCCGAGACCCTTCTGGAAGGCAACCGCCCCCATCGCAGCCGCCGCCATCATATTGGTGCGCGCTTCGATATCCGTGCCGTCCTTATAGGCGCGTGGCAGGAATTCCTTGACCAGACGCAGGCCTTCAAGCGCAACGCCGGCGCTCATCGGATGGAAGAACGGCGACGAATAGGCTTCGAGGCAATGGGCAAAGGCGTCCATGCCCGTGCCTGCCGTGATGACCTTCGGCATGCCGACTGTAAGCTCCGGATCGCAGATGACGACGCCGGGCAAAAGCTTCGGATGGAAGATGATCTTCTTCACATGGGTCTGCGAATTGGTGATGACGCTGGCGCGGCCAACTTCCGAACCGGTGCCCGCCGTCGTCGGAACCGCGACGATGGGCGCAATCTTCGAGGCGTCCGCCCGCGTCCACCAGTCACCGATATCCTCGAAATCCCAGACCGGGCGCGTCTGCCCGGCCATGAATGCGATGGTCTTGCCAAGATCGAGGCCGGAACCCCCGCCGAAGGCGACGACGCCGTCATGGCCGCCATCGCGATAGGCTTTTACGCCGGCTTCCATGTTGATTTCGTTGGGGTTCGGATCGACGTCGGCGAAGATCGCCCGGCCGAGCCCAGCCTCTTCCAGTACATCGAGCGCATGCGCGGTAATCGCCATATTGGCAAGGCCGCGATCCGTGACGAGAAGCGGCTTCTTGATGCCGAGCGTCTTGCAGGCTTCCGCCAGTTCCTTGATCCGGCCACGGCCAAGCTTGACGGCGGTGGGATAGCTCCAGTTGGCGACGATATTCATTTCGTGACTTTCTTCAGATGGTAGGATTTCGGTCGGGTCAGGTTCTGGAAACCGAGAACGGAAAGCGAGCCGCCACGGCCCGTTTCCTTCACACCTGTCCAGCAGAGCGCGGGATCGAGATAATCCGCACGGTTCATGAACACGGTGCCGGTTTCGATCTCACGGCCGATACGCCCGGCACGCGCTGCATCCTGCGTCCAGAGCGATGCGGTGAGGCCATATTTACTGTCATTCATCAGGGCGATGGCCTCGTCGTCGTTCTTCACCTTCATGATGCCAAGAGCGGGGCCGAAGGTTTCTTCGGTCATGAACTCCATGGAATGATCGACATTGACGAGCACTTGCGGAGCGACGTAAGCGCTCTCGCCGTCATCGGCAGGGAAAAGCTTGGGATCGACCAAAGCCTTGGCGCCCTTTGAGACGGCATCAGCGATCTGTGCGCGCACCACCTTGGCGAAACGCTTGTTGGCCATCGGCCCCAGTGTCGTTTCCTGTTCCAGCGGATTGCCGAGCTTGTAGTTGGACACCCACGCCACGGACTTCTCGACGAATGCGTCATAGAGGTTTTCGTTGACGTAGATACGCTCGATGCCGCAGCAGCATTGCCCGGAGTTATAGGTCGCGCCATCCATCAGCGTATCGACGGCAGCGTCGAGATCAGCATCCTCCATCACATAGCCGGGGTCCTTGCCGCCGAGTTCAAGCCCTAGACCGGTGAAGGTGCCGGCAGCAGCGCGCTCGATGGCTCGGCCGCCTTCCACCGAACCGGTGAAGTTGACGAAATTGAACAGGCCTTCGGAAATCAGCGCCGAGGTCGTGCCGTGATCGAGGAAGACATTGATGAAGACATCGTCAGGCACGCCCGCCTCGACGAAAGCCCGCACCATCCGCTCGCCGACGAGAAGCGTTTGCGCCGCATGTTTGATGACGACTGTGTTGCCGGCCATCAGAGCCGGGGCAACGGTATTGATCGCCGTCATGTAGGGATAGTTCCACGGCGCGATGACGAAGACCACGCCATGTGCTTCGCGCTCGATGCGGCGTTCGAAATTGCCGCTTTCCTCGATGACGAGCGGCGCCAGCGCATCCGCCGCAATGGAGGCGACATAATTGGAGCGCTCGTTGAAGCCCTTGAACTCGCCGCCATAACGAACCGGGCGGCCCATCATATGCGCCAGTTCCGGCACCACCTCGGCCACCATTTCATTAAGGCGCGCCACACCTTTGAGAACCAGCTGAACGCGGTCCTCAAGCGGACGTCGCGCCCAGTCCTTCTGCGCCTTGCGCGCTTTCGAAACGGCGGCGCGCGCCGCTTCCAGCGACATCGCCTCCCGCTCGGCATAAACCGAGCCGTCGATGGGCGAGATATTCTGGATCATGGTCATGATGTTTTCCCGTAATGATTAGGCTCTCTCGAAACCGCGCGCCACTTCCCAGTCGGTCACGCGGCGGTCGTATTCTTCCTGCTCCCACCTTGCGGCATGCACATAGTGATCGACCACGTCGTCGCCAAAGGCCTCACGCAGCATTTTCGATCCGTCCAGGAAGGCGGTCGCGTCGCGCAATGTCTTGGGTATCTCGCGCACGTCCTTCCCGCCATAGGCGTCACCGACAAAAGCGGGCTCAAGTTCGAGTTTATTTTCAATGCCGTCAATGCCCGCCGCAAGAAGAGCTGCCATGGCGAGATAGGGATTGAGATCCGACCCGCCGACACGGCACTCGATACGGATGCCCTTGGTTTCCGCGCCGCAAAGGCGGTATCCTGCCGTGCGGTTGTCGAGGCTCCATATCGCCTTGGTCGGCGCAAAAGTGCCAGCCATGAACCGCTTGTAGGAATTGATGTAGGGCGCCAGGAAATAGGTGATGTCGCTGGCATGCGCCAGAAGCCCTGCAACATAATGCCGCATCACATCCGACATGCCGTGTTCGCCATCCTTGTCGAGGAAAGCCGGCTTGCCATCCAGGCTCCAAAGCGACTGGTGGATATGCGAGGAACTGCCAGCGGCATTGTAGTTCCACTTGGCAAGGAACGTCACCGCCTTACCCTTCGACCAGGCGATCTCCTTGGTGGCGTTTTTGATGATGGCGTGCCGGTCGGCCATGGTCAGCGCCTCGGCATAACGCACATTGATTTCCGCCTGACCGGGAGACGCCTCACCCTTGGAATTCTCGACCGGAATTCCCGCACCTTGCAGGCCCTTGCGCAGCGCCCGCATGACGTCCTCTTCCTTGGTCGTCTGGAAGATATGATAGTCTTCGTTGTAGCCGCTGGCGAGGTTCAGGTCCCTGTAGCCGCTGGCGCGTGCCGCATCGAAGGTCTGGTCGAACAGGAAAAATTCGAGCTCGGTGGCCATATAGGCCTTAAGCCCCATCGCCTCCAGCCGCGCCACCTGCTTTTTCAGCAGCGCGCGCGGCGAATGCGGCACTTCTTCATGGGTGTGGTGATCGAGCACATCGCACAGAACCAGCGCCGTGCCTTCCAGCCACGGCACCTTCCGCAGCGTCGAAAGGTCGGGCTTCAGCGTATAGTCACCATAGCCCTTTTCCCAGCTTGAGGATTTGTAACCGGGAACGGTTTCCATCTCCATGTCGGTGGCAAGCACATAGTTGCAGCTATGGGTTTCCTCAAAGGCGCTTTCAACGAAAAACTCCGCCTGGAACCGTTTGCCCATCAGACGCCCCTGCATGTCGACAAGGCAGGCCAGAACCGTGTCGATGCGCCCTTCGGCCACATCCATCTTCAGCGCGTCGAATGTATAGCTCGTCATTTTGTCCATCCCTTTTCATGTGGCGAGCAGGCGGCCGGTATGCGGCCGCCCGTCAGTTCGAGCATCAGGCCTTTGCAGCCGCCGCTGCCATGGCAGCCTGCTTGTGCTCCAGCGCGAACTCCTCTTCCGGCGACAGGATGAGGCGATGGCGTCCGACAAAGGCGAAGTAGGCAATGGCAACCGCAAACCATACGGCTACCCACAGCACACCCTTGGTGAAGTTCGGATCCTGGATCTGATAGAGCAGCGTCACGATGGCGATGATGATTGTCAACACCGCGCCCGGAATGCCGAAGGGCGAGCGGAACGGCCGCTCGATATGCGGCAGATTTTTCCTGAGCAGGATGAAGGAAATCGCCTGCAGGATGTAGGAGAACATCGCACCGAACACGGCCATGTTCAAAAGCACGCTGCCGATGATGCTGCCGCCCTGTTCCGCACCCAGCGAGAACCAGATGACGAGCATGACCGCAAGGCCGACGAGCGCGCCGGCAATATTGGCAACGTATGGCGTCCGATATTTCGAATGAGTGATCGACAGCACGGTCGGGAAGTAACCCGCACGCGACAGCGAATAGATCTGGCGGCCCTGCGCATAGAGGATCGTATGGAAGCTGGCAATCAGGCCGGTCAATGCCACGAGACCGAGCAGCACCACGCCGCCATCGCCGTAGATCGCCTTGAAGCCATCCAGCAGCGGTTCAAGCGACGAGCTGAGATGAAAGGCGCCGACGCCCGGTAGTGACGGGTTCAGCAGCACGATCATGAAGGCCGAAACCATCAGCGTGATGACGCCGAGAATGATACCCTTGGGCATATCGCGTTTCGGATCAACGGATTCTTCAGCCGCCAGCGGCAGCTGCTCGATGGCGAGGAACAGCCAGACCGCAAAAGGCAGCGTGGCAAGAACACCCGAAAAACCAAATGGGAAAAAGGAACCGTTGCCTTCCGGCAGCTCCACAGCCTTGCCATCAGGTCCGACACCGATATTAAGCGCGTAACGTGAAAAATCCATGTTCGGAATGGCGCTGACCCAGAAAAACACCAGAACGCCGAGTGAAATCAGCGTGATGACAAGGGTGACCTTGAAGGAAAGCTCAAGTCCGAAGACGTTGAGAGCAAGGAAGATCGCGTAGAAGGCTATCCACACGAAGGGTGAATAGGCCGGATCGAGGCCGAGAATGGAGTTCACATAGGCGGTGATGAAGGTAACGACGACCGCCGGCGTCAGCACATATTCGACATTCTCGCAAAGTCCGGTGACGAAACCGCCCCACGGGCCCATGGCCGTGCGGGCGAAGGAATAGGCGGCACCCGTGTGCGGCAGCGCCGGGCTCATTTCCGCAATCGAGAATGTCAGCCCGAGATACATGATGGCGATAATGATGCCCGCCACCAGCATGCCGCCCCAGCCGCCGGTGGAAAAGCCGAAATTCCATCCGGAAAAATGCCCTGATATGACCGCGCCGACGCCAAGCGACCACAGCGACCACACGCCAGCGTATCGGGATAGTCCGCGTTTTTCGAAATAGGATGCATCAGCCTTCTTGTAGCTGACGCCTGATGATGAACCGTCCATGCCCTTCTCTCCTTAATAGAAAAAAAAGCCAGCCAGCCGTTATTGGCCGATTGTGCCCCCAGTTTCCGGCATCGCCCGGGAGGTTTCCCGCACTGCGCCGCACGCATCTGCTGTTCCCTTGCCGCTTCATGCCGTTCCGGCTTTTGTCGATTGCGGCAGTCTCATTGACGGTCGGCCGCGGTGTTTTCACCATAAGCCGCCCCATTGCTCCCTCACTCATCGATTGATGAGAGCGCCTTCCCCATAAGCTCGTGGAGAAAATCGGCAATTGCCGATTGGTCTCCTTCATTGGCGATCAGATCGTTGCGGATCTCGATCATGACGTTCAAAAGTCCGTCCGGCAGCGCATGCAGCCGCAATGTATGCGTTACACCGTCTTCCGGACCGTAGGGATCGTTGCGCTTTACCGTGAGCGCAGAACCCTCGGCGCCCACCAGCATCGCATCGGCCAGCCGGCTGTCAGTATCGTGCAGGATGCCGATCTGCACTTCACGGAACTGACCGTGATAGACCGGCGTGAAACTGTGAATGGTCACCACCACCACCTTGCGGCCACGGTCCTGCCGCTCGGCAATAATCCCACTGACACGGTCGTGAAACGGCACGTAAAGCGCCGAGGTTCGGGCAAACCGTTCCGCCTCGCTCAGATCGAGATTGCCGGGAATATTGTAAATCTCGCTTTTGACCGGCATGGCAGAAGGCGATTCCGGCGGCCGGTTGCAATCATAGACCAAACGCGAAAACCGCTGATGGACGAGCGTGGCATCGAGCTTCTGCGAAAGCAGCCTCGCAACCGCCAAGGCGCCCGGATCCCAGGCCGCATGGCTCGAAAGCACGTCCGGCGAAAGACCGAGCGTACCGAGTTTTTCCGGGATGGTGGCTGAAGCATGTTCGCAGACGAGAACGACGTCGCCCTTTGCTGCGGCGTTCTCGACGCCGACAGCCTGTCCTTCCGCTTCCGTGAAAAACCGTGAACGCACCGTCATGCACGCATCCCGCCCCGAAACCTGCCATCCCGCCGATGACGAAAAGAATTCTTCACATTATCGCGAGTGTCAAATGGAATTTTGAAATTTTCTCTTCATTTTCCCCATTGACTCGATAGCTGGCACAGATGCTTATATTCGCCCATACACCGGCAAAAAGACCGGAAGGGGAAAGATTTGCGCAGTACGACGGCCACCGTGTCGGATGTCATCCATGCCCACTATGACGCGCTGACCCGTTCGGAAAAACGGCTGGCGGAGAGCCTTCTCGGCAACTACCCCGTCTCGGGTCTCGGCAGCATCACCACGATTGCCGAAAATGCCGGTGTTTCGACGCCGACGGTGGCGCGCATGGTGCAGAAGCTCGGATACAAAGGTTACCCGGAGTTTCAGGCCCATCTGCACCAGGAACTGGAAGCGACGATCTCCGGCCCGGTTGCCAAACATGACCGCTGGGCAACCAATGCGCCGGGTCTGCATATTCTCAACCGTTTCGCCGACGCCATAACGGGCAATCTGCGCGACACTTTGAGCGATCTCGACACCGCGGTCTTCGACAATGCCGCAAGGCTGCTCTCGGACCGCAAACGCAGCATCTATTTCGTCGGCGGGCGCATCACCGGCGCGATTGCCGAATATTTTTTCACGCATATGCAGGTGATCCGGCCGAAGACGACGCTGATGTCGTCCAACTCCAGCGCCTGGCCTCAATATATGTTGAATATGAGCGCCGGCGATGTGCTGGTGATCTTCGACATCCGCCGTTATGAGCACGACATGACGACGCTTGCCGAGGTGGCGAAGGCAAACGGCGTACAGATCATTCTTTTCACGGATCAGTGGACATCGCCGGTGGCGCGCCACGCGCTGCACACCTTCCGTGTGAAGATCGAAGCCCCCTCGGCATGGGATTCATCGGTCGTTACATTGTTTGTCGTCGAAGCGCTGATCGAAGCGGTGCAGAGCAGCACCTGGGATGAAACCAAGGAGCGCATGAACGCGCTGGAAGGCCTGTTCGAGCAGACGCGTCTGTTCCGCAGGCCGGACCGGACATGAACATTAGTAGCCGGCACAGTGCTTGACGCGGAAACCGCCGGCTGATTGGATACCCGAAATCGCTACCAGCGCGATAAAGCGGGATAAAAACAAGCTGGGGAACATATCTGTCCAACACGAATGATGATGGGATTACCCCGCGATTGCAGGCACAAAGCCGGGTGATGGCGGAAAATGGGCGTAAAGTGACGGAATCCGGATAAATAAATTGCAATCCAGCCGTCACATTAGCTTCATCCAGAATCCGTATCAGCGTCCGTAATACGAGAACACGAAGAGGAGAAAAAAGTGATCTCTCATTGCCGTCGACTGCTTGCTGCCACCACCGCTCTGGTAATGGCCTCCACCGCGATCGCTGCCGCTGCGCCAAGCGCCGAACTGATCGCTGCCGCCAAGAAGGAAGGCATGCTGACCACCGTCGCGCTGCCGCACGACTGGTGTGGTTACGGCGACGTCATCGCCGCTTTCAAGGCGAAATATCCGGAAATCACCGTCAACGAACTCAACCCCGACGCCGGCTCTGCCGATGAAGTCGAAGCGGTAAAGGCGAACAAGGACAACAAGGGCCCGCAGGCTCCTGACGTTGTCGACGTCGGTCTCGCTTTCGGCCCGCAGATGAAGGCCGAAGGCCTGCTGCAGCCTTACAAGGTCCCCACCTGGGACGAAATTCCTGACAACGTCAAGGATCCGGAAGGTTACTGGTACGGCGACTATTACGGCGTGATGTCCTTCTTCGTGAACAAGGACCTCGTCAAGAACGTGCCGAAGGATTGGGCCGACCTGCAGAAGCCGGAATATTCCGGTCAGGTAGCGCTTGCCGGCGATCCGCGCGCTTCCAACCAGGCTATCCTCGGCGTTCTCGCCGCCGGTCTTGCCAGCGGTGCGAAGTCCGGCAAGGAAGCCGGTGAGGCAGGCCTGAAATATTTCGCCGAGCTCAACAAGGCTGGCAACTTCCTGCCAGTCATCGGCAAGGCTGGCACGCTGGCACAGGGTGCTACCCCGATCATCGTCGCCTGGGACTATAACGCGCTCTCCTGGAAGAAGACGCTGAACGACAACCCGCCCACGGAAGTCGTGGTTCCGGAAAAAGGCGTTCTGGCCGGCGTTTACGTTCAGGGCATTTCCGCTTACGCCCCGCATCCGAACGCTGCCAAGCTCTGGATGGAACACCTTTATTCCGACGACGGTCAGCTCGGCTGGCTGAAGGGTTATTGCCACCCGATCCGCTTCAACGCGATGGTCAAAGCCGGCAAGGTTCCGCAGGAACTGATCGACAGCCTGCCGCCGGCAGCAGCCTATGAAAAGGCAATCTTCCCGACGCTCGAAGATGTCGACGCCAACAAGGCCGCCGTTACCGGCGGCTGGGACAGCGTCGTCGGCGCGAACGTGAAGTAACCTTTGAAAAATACACCCCGGCTTTTCAAAAAGCCGGGGTGCTTCTTTGAAAGCATTTCAGGTAAAACTCCCTAGGTTTTACCCCGGAAATTGCACAAAACAAAGATCGAAAGTGCGTCTGACGATTCCGTTTTTACCGGACGTGCGATAATAAAGAACTTTATAGACAGACCGTTTGAAAACGGCGTTTGGGGACCAGGCATGCCATCAACCAACACCGGCGGACCATCCGATGCGGGCAGAAAGTTGCCGCTTCATTGGTTAGGCGTCGTACCTTTTGCTGTTTTTGTTCTGCTGTTTCTGATTTTTCCGACGATGAAAATCGTGGTCGGCGCGTTCCAGCGTCCCGATGGCAGCCTGACGCTGGAAAACGTCGCCGGGCTTTTCACCTCGTCCATCCTCGCGGCCTACTGGATTTCGATCAAGATCAGCCTCGCCTCGGCGGCTCTTGGCTGCCTGATTGGTTTTGCCGTCGCCGCCGCCGTGGTTCTGGGCGGTCTGCCGCAGCGCATTCGCGGACCACTCCTGACATTTTCGGGCGTCGCATCGCAATTTGCCGGCGTGCCGCTCGCCTTCGCCTTCATCGCCACACTCGGCCCTGTCGGCCTACTTACCGTGTTTTTGAAGACGCAGATCGGCATTGATCTGAGACTCCTCGGCTTCAACATCCTGTCCTTCTGGGGCCTGACCGTCACCTATCTGTTCTTCCAGATTCCACTGATGATCCTCATCATCACGCCGGCGCTTGACGGATTGAAGCGCGAGTGGCGCGAAGCTGCGGAAATCCTTGGCGCGACCGGCGTGCAATATTGGCGCATGGTGGCCTTCCCCATCCTCCTGCCATCGTTGCTTGGCACCATGTCGCTGCTGTTTGCCAATGCCTTCGGTGCGGTGGCCACCGCGATCGCGCTTACCGGCTCGTCGCTCAACATCGTGCCCATTCTGCTTTTCGCGCAGATCCGCGGCGACGTTCTCGGCAATCCGCATCTGGGTTACGCTCTCGCCTTCGGCATGATCGTCGTCACCGGCATTGCCAATGCGCTTTACATCTGGCTGCGCGCCCGTAGCGAAAGGTGGCTCAAATGAAGAAGTTCTTCGCCTGGGGCGCGCTGATCTTTGGCCTGCTCTATTTCGCCCTGCCGCTGATCGGTATGACCAACTTCTCGCTGAAAATGCGCCGCGGTGAATATTCATTCGACGCCTATGGCAAGGTGCTCACCGACCCGCGTTTTCAGGAAACCTTCAGCTATTCTGTGGTGATGGCTCTCTTCACCATCGTTTTCGGTGTGCTGCTGGTGGTGCCCACGGCCTATTGGGTCCGCCTCAAACTGCCCGGCTTGCGCCCCTATATCGAATTCATCACGCTCCTGCCGCTGGTCATCCCGGCCATCGTCATCGTGTTCGGTTATATCAGGCTCTACAACACCTCCAGCTGGCTTCCGCTGACCGGCACGACCTTCGGCACCAACCTGCTTTTGATGTTCGGTTATGCCACGCTCGCCTTGCCCTACATGTACCGCGCCGTCGATACTGGTCTGAGGACCATCGACGTCTCGACGCTGACGGAAGCGGCGCAGAGCCTTGGCGCGGGGTGGACGACCATTCTGTCGCGCATCATCCTGCCCAATGTTCTGGTCGCCGTGCTATCAGGTGCGTTTTTGACCTTCGCCATCGTCATCGGTGAATTCACCATGGCCGCCCTTTTGAACCGCCCGGCCTTTGGCCCCTATATGCAGCTGCTTGGCGCCAACCGCGCCTATGAACCGGCTGCACTTGCCGTGATCTCCTTCGGCATCACCTGGGGTTGCCTTGGGTTGATCCAACTCGTTTCACGCTACCAGAAGGGCGCGCCTCCCAAGGCCTGAGGACAAGATTTTCATGAGCTTTTTGACACTTAGCAATATCAAGAAATCCTTCGGCTCCGTACAGGTCGTCCATGATTTCAACATGGCCATCGAAAAGGGCGAGTTCGTCTCCTTTCTAGGCCCGTCGGGCTGCGGCAAGACCACCGTGCTGCGCATGATCGCCGGTTTCGAAATCCCGACCGGCGGATCGATCGTCATCAACGGCAAGGACCAGACGACGCTCAGACCGAACCAGCGCAATATCGGCATGGTGTTTCAGGCCTATGCGCTGTTCCCCAACATGAACGTCTACGAAAATGTCGCCTTCGGGCTCAAAGTCGCCGGCAAGCCGAAAGCCGAGATCGATGCACGCGTGAAGGAAATGCTTCAGCTCATCCATCTGGAGCATCTGGCGGATCGTTACCCCTACCAGATGTCAGGCGGCCAGCAGCAGCGCGTGGCGCTTGCCCGCGCATTGGCCCCGAAGCCGGAAGTGCTTCTGCTGGACGAGCCGCTTTCCGCGCTCGATGCCAAGATCCGCGTATCGCTGCGCGAAGAAATCCGCCAGATCCAGAGAAAGCTCGGCATCACCACAATTTTCGTGACCCACGATCAGGAAGAGGCCCTGTCGATCTCCGACCGTATCGTTGTCATGAATTCCGGCCGCGCCGACCAGATCGGTTCGCCCTTCGATATCTACAACAAGCCCGCGACCCGGTTTGTCGCCTCCTTCGTCGGCACGCTGAACCTGATCGACGCAACCGTCGTCGATTCCTCTACCAGCACAATCCGTGTCGGGGAGCAGAACGTGACGCTCCACAAGCCGGTCGATGTTGCAAACGGTGAAAAAATCACCCTCGCCTTGCGCCCGGAAGCAGGAGCTCTCGGCGCTGACGCGAAGGGAGACGTGGCTATTTCCGGTATCGTGACCTCAAGCCAGTTCCTGGGTTCGGTCATCCGAACCCGTCTTGATCTCGGCGGCTCGACCTTGTCTTTCGACATGTTCAACGATCCCGGCACCGCACCGCCCGCCCTGGGCGAACAAGTAACGCTTAAATTCGCGGCTGGTGATCTTATGGTGATCAAAGATTAAATGGCTTTTCTCCAGCGTCGGAAGCAGATAGAGCAGGTATAATTCAAATCTGCTTACCGACGATGTGAGGCCAGGATGCGCGCGCTTTTTTACGAACTGTTCGGCGAGACCCCGATTGTGGCATCCCTGCCTGATCCGGAACCGACCGACGGCGGCGTGGTCATCGAGGTGAAGGCGACGGGCCTCTGCCGCAGCGACTGGCATGGCTGGATGGGCCACGATACGGATATTCGCCTGCCGCATGTCCCTGGCCACGAATTCGCCGGCGTTATCGCTGCGGTCGGAAAGAACGTTACCAGGTTCAAGACAGGCGACCGTGTCACCGTTCCCTTCGTTTCCGGCTGCGGCCGTTGCCATGAATGCCGCTCCGGCAATCAACAGGTGTGTGAAACGCAGTTCCAGCCCGGCTTCACCCATTGGGGTTCTCTCGCCGAATATGTCGCCATCGATTACGCGGACCAGAACCTTGTTCATCTGCCTGATACGATGAGCTACGCCACTGCCGCCGGTCTCGGCTGCCGTTTCGCCACGTCCTTCCGGGCTGTGACGGACCAGGGTCGCCTGAAAGGCGGCGAGTGGCTGGCGGTACATGGCTGCGGCGGCGTCGGCCTCTCCGCCATCATGATTGGCGCAGGCCTCGGCGCTCAGGTCGTCGCCATCGACATTGCGGAAGACAAGCTCGAACTTGCCCGCCAACTCGGCGCAACCGCTACCATCAACAGCCGCTCGGTTGCCGACGTCACGGAGGCGGTGCGCGAAGTGACCGGCGGCGGCGCGCATGTCTCTATCGACGCGCTTGGCCACCCGCAGACCTGCTGCAATTCCATCAGCAACCTGCGCCGGCGCGGGCGCCACGTTCAGGTAGGGCTGATGCTGGCCGATCACGCCATGCCAGCCATCCCCATGGCCCGGGTGATTGCCCACGAGCTGGAGATTTACGGCAGCCACGGCATGCAGGCATGGCGCTACGAAGACATGCTGGCGATGATCGAGAGCGGCAAGCTCGCGCCCGAAAAACTGATCGGCCGCCACATCACCCTTTCCGATGCCATCACCGCCCTTCCCGCCATGGACCGTTTCCAGGAAAGTGGCATCAGCATCATCGACCGGTTCGAATAACAGTCACAGCCGGAACGTCCCGGAAAATGCCGTTTGTCTAGACGGCATCAGGCATTCCTGCGTCCGAACGGCCGGACTGCCATCCCCGCGCGATTCGGCGCGGCCTCCGGTCTTCTGGTCGGCGGTGCAACCTCATTGAGAGCGGGCGTATAATCCTGGGTAACTGCCGCACGTTGCTGACGTATGGTTGGCGGACGGGGTTCCGGTAATTCGACGACCGCCTCGATATCTTCCCGCTCGAGACGAGCGTTTCTGCTACCCGACCGATAGTACCAGCGAATACCCCTGCGCAGGAGCACGAACAGGCCCACGAGCAGCACAAACCCACCTATCAGTCTCCCTATAGGCTCAGCCGCCTCCGAAGCCGCCGCACGTTTTTTGCGGTCCTCGACGGTAGGGTCAAATCCAAGCATACTGGAAATGCCCTTAAGGCCCACCTCGTCCAACTTCACGTATTGGTCGCCATTATAAAGAACATAAGCGTTGCCACTACTGCTGTTCAGATAGCCGAGGTCAAAGAACTTCCCTTCCACCACGAAAGTCGTTTGATTGGGCAAGTCGTAGACCCTGTCGATCGTCTCACCGCGACTGAAGCCAGGCGCCGCAAAAAACCGAAAACGCTTGGCATCGGCATCCACAGCAGACGCGAACAAAAATATCATGGCGACGTAAACCAGCGCAATCTGATTCATATCTTCCCCGCAATACAAAAATATCGGGATATATTTCTACAATCGCCTTAATATAAAATTTAATCGATGACTATTCATTTGATTACTTTGAAAATACACAGATGTAATTTTGATACTTATAATATACACCAATATAATATACTCCTCTTCCGCCGCAAACGGACGCACAGAAAAAGAAGCATCGATAAAGAGGATTGAAAATGCTGTTTCTCGACAGCGTGACCATGAAGGAAACTTCGGACCGAAGGGACGAATACCCCTTTACCGTTCCGGCGCTGCGCCAGCTGGAACGCCTCGAATTCAAGACGCCGATCACCTTTTTCGCCGGCAATAACGGCTCCGGCAAATCCACGCTGCTGGAAGGGCTGGCGGCCGGAATGACGGCCTATGCCATCGGCAATCATGGACAGGTTGCCGGCGACCTCTATCTTCAGCATGCGGAAACCGTGGCGAAGGCATTCTATTTCGCCCGCAAGAAATACCCGAAAATCCGCATGTTCATGCGCGCCGAAGACGTGCTTGGCTACATCCGCAAGCAGAATGAAGAGATCCTGGATGACTTTCGCTGGGAGCGGGAAAAAGCCCTGAAAAGAGGCGAAGATTTTCCCGAGGAAACACCGGACACTTTCAGGCATATCGTTAGAAGCAACGGCATAGACCGGCGTTCGCATGGCGAGGGATTTCTCGATATCATGCAGCAGCGCCTGCACGGCGCCGGCCTTTATTTTCTCGATGAACCGGAAAGTCCTCTTTCACCGCAAAAGCAGCTGGAGCTTGCAGCCCTCGTCCGTCACACGGCAGATAGTGGTGGGCAGTTGATCATCGCAACCCATTCGCCAGTGCTCTTGGCCATTCCAGAAGCGACGATTTATTACTTCGACGAGAACGGCATCACCGAGCGTCTTTATGACGAGCTGGAAAACATCAGTTTCCTGCGGCGCTTTCTTGATCGTCCATCAAAATTCATGAGCGATTAGGAGCTGATAAGGCTTGAAATCGCGCATCGCTTGCCTCATGCCCATTAGCAACATGTGAATTAGAAAAAGAAGCAGGCTTATGTCTCCCACCACCACACCGGCAGCTGCCCGGCCCCTGAACAGGCAGGACTACAGAACTCTCGGCCTTTCGGCCCTCGGCGGCGCGCTGGAGTTCTACGATTTCATCATTTTCGTGTTTTTCGCCACCGTCATCGGCCATCTGTTCTTCCCGCCGGAAATGCCCGATTGGCTGGTGATGATCCAGACCTTCGGCATCTTCGCCGCCGGTTATCTGGTGCGGCCGCTGGGCGGCATCGTTCTCGCGCATTATGGCGATCGTTATGGCCGCAAACGCGTCTTCGCCTTCTCCATCCTGCTCATGGCGCTTTCGACGCTCGGCATGGCGCTGATGCCGACCTATGCCACCATCGGCGTTGCGGCCCCCATCCTGCTCATCGTCCTGCGCATGCTGCAGGGTGCGGCCATCGGCGGCGAAGTGCCGGGTGCCTGGACCTTCGTTGCGGAGCACGTGCCCTTTCGCCGCGTCGGGCTCGCCTGCGGTTTTCTGACGTCCGGCCTCTCTTTCGGCATCATGCTCGGTTCGCTGATTGCCTTTGCCATCAATTCCCTCTTCTCGGCAGAAGATGTGGCGGCCTATGCATGGCGCATTCCCTTCCTGCTCGGCGGCATATTCGGCCTGATTGCCGTCTATCTGCGCCGCTGGCTGGAAGAGACTCCGATCTTCATGGAGATGAAAAAGTCGAAGTCGCTGACGGACAAGCTTCCGCTTGGCCTTGTGCTGAAGCACCATATGCGCGGCGTGATCATTTCCGCGCTGCTGACCTGGGTTCTGTCCGCAGCCATCGTCGTTACCACGCTGATGACGGCAACCTTCCTGCAGAAGCTCTATGGCTACACACCGACGCAGGCGCTGGCAGGCACCAGCTTCGGCACGCTGTTCCTCATCTTCGGCGTCATCATCGCCGGCGCATTGATCGATCGTGTCGGCTCCGGCATTTTCTTCATGGCCGCCAGCATCTTCTTCGGCATCGCCACCTTTACTTTCTACAGCTATGCCGGCACATCGCTAGAAACCATGTTCGTGCTTTACGGCGTCATGGGCCTGTCGGTTGGCATGGCGGGTGCAGTGCCCTATGTCATGGTGCGCGCCTTCCCGGCCTCGGTCCGCTTCTCGGGCCTCTCCTTCGCCTACAACGTCTCCTATGCCATCTTCGGCGGGCTGACACCGATTGGCGTAACGATGGCGCTAGCCGTCAATCCAATGGCGCATGCGTGGTATCTGGTGTTCATCGCCGCCCTCGCCTTCTGCATCGGCGTTTACCTCTATCTGCGCGGCAGCGAGATCGAAAGCCATGTCGGCATAGAGGAACTGGCGGCCTTAAGGTCGTAAGCCCAACGACGACACAAAAAAGCGCGGGCAGGACCCGCGCTTTTTATTGCAACAACGGTGGCCGAAACGTCAGGCCGCGCTGTCGATCTCCTCGGCACCGTTTACCGGTACGTAGTTGAGCACCGGTCCGAGCCAGCGCTCTACTTCTACCAACGGCATGTCCTTGCGACGCGCATAGTCCAGCACCTGATCGCGTTCCACCTTGGCAACACCGAAATAATAGCTCTCGGGATGGCCGATATAGAGGCCGGAGACGGAGGAGCCGGGCCACATGGCATAACTCTCCGTCAGCTCCACGCCCGCCGCGTTGGTGGCGTCGAGCAGGGAGAACAGGGTTTTCTTTTCGGTATGATCAGGCTGGGCCGGATAACCCGGCGCAGGGCGGATACCGGCATAGGCCTCGCCGATCAGCTCATCGCCGGCAAGAGCTTCTTCGGGCGCATAACCCCAGAATTCCTTACGCACCCGCTCATGCATACGTTCGGCAAAGGCTTCCGCGAAACGGTCGGCCAGCGCCTTGACGAGAATCGACGAATAATCGTCATTGGCCCGCTCGAAGCGTTCAGCAATCGCCACCTCCTCGATACCCGCCGTGACGACGAAGCCGCCGACATAATCGGCAACGCCGCTATCGACAGGCGCGACAAAATCGGAAAGCGCCACATTGGGGCGTCCGTCACGCTTGGAAAGCTGCTGGCGCAGCGTGAAGAAGGTCGCCAGTTCTTCGGAGCGGTTTTCATCCGTGAACAGCCTGATGTCGTCTCCCACCGCATTGGCGGGCCAGAAGCCGATAACAGCCCGCGGCCGGAACCATTTTTCCTCGATGATCTTCTTCAGCATCGCCTGCGCATCGGCATAAAGCTGCCGCGCGGCCTCGCCCTGTTTCTCGTCTTCAAGGATAGCGGGATATCGGCCCTTTAGCTCCCAGGTCTGGAAGAACGGCGTCCAGTCGATGTAACGGGACAGCTCCTCAAGGTCATAGGTCTCGAACACCTTGGTGCCGAAGAATTGCGGCTTCACGACACTATAGGTCGACCAGTCGATCTTGTGCGCATTCTCGCGGGCGCGGGAAAGCGGCAGACGCTGCTTTTCGCGCTCATTGCGGGCGTGCGCCTCCGCCACCTTGGCATATTCAGCCCGGATGCCGTCGATATAGGCTGGCTTCTGCTCGGCGGAGAGAAGTGCGGAGACGACGCCCACCGCACGCGAGGCATCGGTGACATAGATCGCCTGGCCCTGTTCGTAACGCGGATGGATTTTCACCGCCGTATGCACGCGGCTCGTCGTTGCGCCGCCGATCAGCAGCGGGATGTTGAAACCCTGCCGCTCCATTTCCGCCGCCACATGCACCATTTCATCAAGCGATGGCGTGATGAGGCCGGAAAGACCGATCACATCGACCTTTTCGGCAATCGCCGTTTCAAGGATCTTCGTCGTCGGCACCATCACGCCGAGATCGATGATCTCGTAATTGTTGCAGGCAAGAACGACGCCGACGATGTTCTTGCCGATATCGTGCACATCACCCTTCACGGTCGCCATCAGCACCTTGCCGGCGGCCTTGTTCTGCTCGCCACCATTCAGGCGCTTTTCCTCTTCCATGTAAGGAAGCAGCACGGCGACGGCCTGCTTCATCACGCGGGCGGATTTAACCACCTGCGGCAGAAACATCTTGCCGGAACCGAACAGATCACCGACCACGTTCATGCCCGCCATCAGCGGCCCTTCGATAACGTGCAGCGGGCGGGCGGCCTGCTGGCGCGCCTCTTCCGTATCGGCTTCGATGAATTCGGTAATGCCGTTGACCAGGGCGTGTTGCAGCCGCTTTTCGACGGAAAGCTCGCGCCAGGAAAGATCCTGCACCTTCGCCTGTTTTTCACCCGTGCCGCGGAAACGCTCCGCCACGTCAAGCAGCCGCTCCGTCGCGTCGTCGCGGCGGTTCAGCACCACATCTTCACAGGCCTCGCGCAATTCCGCATCGATGTTGTCGTAAACCGCAAGCTGCCCGGCATTGACGATGCCCATATCCATGCCGACCTGGATGGCGTGGTAGAGGAACACGGCATGCATCGCCTCACGCACCGGCTCATTGCCGCGGAAGGAGAAGGACAGGTTGGAAACGCCACCGGAAATATGCGTCAGCGGCATGGTTTCGCGGATAGTCTTGGTGGCTTCAATGAAGTCCACGCCGTAATTATTGTGCTCCTCGATACCCGTGGCCACCGCAAACACGTTTGGATCGAAGATGATGTCTTCCGGCGACAGGCCCGCCTTTTCGGTCAAAAGCTTGTAGGCGCGCGTGCAGATTTCCACCTTGCGCTGATAGGTATCCGCCTGCCCGACCTCGTCAAATGCCATGACCACGACCGCAGCACCGTAATTGTGGACGAGCCGCGCCTGCTGGAGAAACTTCTCCTCGCCTTCCTTCAGCGAAATCGAATTGACGATCGATTTGCCCTGCACGCATTTCAGACCGGCTTCGATGATTTCGAACTTGGATGAGTCGATCATCACAGGCACGCGGGCAATATCAGGCTCGGCGGCAATGAGGTTCAGGAACTCCACCATAGCCTTTTGCGAGTCGATCAGGCCCTCATCCATGTTGATGTCGATGATCTGCGCACCGTTTTCCACCTGATCGCGGGCGACAGCCAGCGCCGCCGTGTAATCGCCGGCGGTGATCAGCTTGCGGAAGCGGGCCGAGCCGGTGACGTTGGTACGTTCGCCCACGTTGACGAAGGGAATGTCCTTGGTCAGCACGAAGGGTTCGAGACCCGAAAGCGACATGAAGGGCTTGTGCTCGGGAATGGGGCGCGGCTTGTAATCCTTGACGGCTTCGGCAATCGCCCGGATATGCTCGGGCGTCGAGCCGCAGCAACCGCCGACGATGTTGACAAGACCGTCGCGGGCAAAACCCTGTACCTGGCGCGCCATCATCTCGGGTGTTTCGTCATATTGCCCGAATTCGTTCGGCAGGCCGGCATTCGGATAGGCGCAGACGAAGGTGTCGGCCACATCCGAAAGCTCCTGCAGATGCGGACGCATGGCATCTGCACCAAGAGCGCAGTTGAGGCCGATGGTGAAGGGATTGGCGTGTCGCACCGAGTTCCAGAAAGCAGACGGCGTCTGGCCGGACAGTGTGCGGCCGGAAAGGTCCGTGATCGTGCCTGATATCATCACCGGCAGACGGATGCCCTTGGCCTCGAAGCGCTCCTCGCAGGCGAAGATTGCGGCCTTGGCGTTCAGCGTATCGAAGATCGTCTCGATGAGGATGATATCCGCGCCGCCATCGATCAGACCGTCGATCTGCTCGCCATAGGCGATGCGCAGATCGTCGAAACTGACGGCACGGTAACCAGGATTGTTGACATCAGGCGAAATCGAGGCGGTGCGGTTGGTCGGGCCGATAGCGCCCGCAACGAAACGGCGGCGGCCATCTTCGCGCTCAGCCCGCTGGGCAGCACGGCGGACGATCTGCGCCCCTTCGCGGTTGAGATCGTAGACGGCATTTTCCATCTCGTAGTCCGCCTGCGCGATGCGCGTCGACGAAAACGTGTTGGTTTCAAGAATATCCGCGCCCGCCATCGCATAGCGATAGTGGATTTCTTCGATGGCATCCGGCTGGGTCAGGATCAGAAGGTCGTTATTGCCCTGCTGGTGACAGGCGCAGCCGATGAAACGATCACCGCGAAAATGATCTTCATCAAACCCCAGTCCTTGAATCTGCGTGCCCATTGCGCCATCGAGAATGAGGATACGTTCGCTGGCGGCCTGGCGCAGCGCGCGCAAAATTTCCGCGCCGTCGCGCTTTGCCCCTTCAGGGCCGAACAGATCGTCAAACACGGGCGCACTCCTCATTTCGATTTGCAAGATCGCAAGCCGTCAAGTCACATAAAGATATGTTTATGTCAATATATCTTCAAGGTATAGGTATGGCTTTGCGTCGTTGCGGCAGACTACGAAATTTCACTGACAGATGACAGGTTTATGCAGCAAGGATATAAGCCGAAGCAGCAAACCGCATGGAGGACGAAATGCCCGAGGACGACCACAACAACCGGAACTGGAACACCTTGCCATGGCATCGCCAGTGGCTGGTCAAACAGGCCGATGGGCTTTTCGACTTCTTCCAGTACCGCGCCGTCAATCCGGCCGGCGGCTTCTTCGATCTCGATGCCAAGGGTGCGCCGCTGCAGAAAAACGACCCCGTGCGCGGCATCCATGCCTCCGCACGCATGGTGCATTGCTTCTCCATCGGCCACCTGCTCGGACGGCCGGGCTGCGGCGATATTGTCGACCACGGCATGACCTACCTCTGGAACAATCATCGTGACAGCGAGCACGGCGGTTATTTCTGGCAGGTCAACGATGGCGGCCCGGTGGACGCCACCAAACAGGGTTATGGCCACGCCTTCGTGCTTCTGGCCGCTTCCTCCGCCAAAACTGTCGGCCACCCGCTTGCTGACAAGATGTTGGCCGACATCACCGAGGTTCTGGAAACGCGTTTCTGGGAAGAAAAACACGGCGCTATCGCCGAGGAATTCAACCGCGACTGGTCACCCATCGACAATTATCGCGGCCAGAATTCCAACATGCATCTGACCGAAGCGCTGATGGCCGCCTACGAGGCGACCGGCGACAGCAATTACCTGACAAAGGCCGAACGCATCGCCGATCTCGTCATCCGACGCCGCGCCGGTGAGCTGGATTTCCGCGTGCCGGAGCATTTTGACGAGAACTGGACGCTCGACAAGGAGTATCGTGGCAACGAAATGTTCCGACCCTCCGGCTCCACTCCCGGCCACTGGCTGGAATGGGCGCGCCTCATCCTGCAATTGTGGGTGCTGGGCGAACGCAGCCATGACTGGATGCCGGTGGCGGCAAAATCGCTCTTCGTGCAATCCATGGCGCTTGGCTGGGACCGCGAAAAAGGCGGCTTCTTTTATACGCTCGACTGGCACGACAATCCCGACAAGACGGCAAAGCTCTGGTGGCCCATGTGCGAGGCGGCGGGTGCAGCCCACTTCCTCAACGAAAATCTGCCGGCGGACGAATTCTACGAAGACAGCTACCGCCGCATCTGGAGCACAATCGCCAACAATTTCATCGACCACGACAATGGCGGCTGGCACGAGGAGCTGACGGAAAATCTGGTTCCAGCCAACACGCTTTTCCCCGGCAAGGGCGACATCTACCACGCGCTTCAGGCCTGCCTGATCCCGCTATTTCCGGCAACGGGAAGTTTGACGAAAGTGATCAAGGAAGGCGGCGGCTCCTATTGAGGCCGCTTCAAGAATGAAGCATCTGACACGCTCCGTCATGCCGGACGTGATCATGCTGGACCCCGGATCAAATCCGGGGTGTCGGCATATCGAGGCGCCTCAAAATCCGATAGTTTCCTCGAAATCATCCCAGGACTGGTACATTTCATAACGGCCGATACCCGGGATCGGCACATGTCCGTAATAGGGTGAAAGCTGGAACTCGGCGGCAGCCTCGCTTTTGCCGGCAACGGCGCTCACATAGATCGCGGAGGCGAGCCCGGTTCGGTTGGCGCCGTGTTCGCAATGGATGAGGATCGGTTTTTCAGCGTTGCGCAGCACGGCGACGAGCGTTTCCGCTTCCTCCACCGAGACCTTCTCGCTTGAACTCAGCGGATAATCGATCAGCCGGACGCCGTTGTTTTTCGCAGCCTGGCTTTCGGCGTCATACCAGCCTTCACGCTTTTCATCGCGCAGATTGATGATCGTCTTGATGCCGTAGGCCTTGGCATAGGCCGTGATGTCCTTGCCGCTCGGCTGGGCCGAACGATAAAGTTCGCCGGGAATGACCTCGTGAAAATTTCCGGTCAGCTGGCCGATGCCCATATGCGCGCCGGCCAAAACCGGCAGAGCCACCAGGCCAATGGCGGCAATTTTCAGAAACTTCAGAACTATACGCAAAACCTAAACCCGCAACATTCATCGGACGGGTGGGCAGGTGGCATTGCAAATCGGCGAAAACAAGTCCCGCAGCGGCGAAAGCGGCCTCGGCGTGGCCGGCAACGACGCGGGCACCTTTACGAACCCCTTGCGAAACAAGGGGTTCAGGCGACAGCACGAAAATGTTCAAGAAACCGTGAGGGTCGGAAGCAGCGACAGCCGTTCAATCGAATTCCGCAGAAACGATGGTGACGCGCCATTCCAGCCGTTGCGGATCTACCGTTTCATTGTTGCGCAGTCGGAAAGAGCGGCACGCGGCAAAGGTCTCCCCGGCCTCGATCCGCCTTTCACTCACCTGATAGGGATCGAAGGCGACGGAGGCGCGGAAGGCAGGCTCGAACCCTTCAAGCGTATAGGTCAGGCGCTGCACGGCAACATTATTGTCGTTGCGGAAGCTGACGCGGATCGGCAATGCCGCATCCGTGCACGCCGCATCGAAGCTAGCCGTCGCAATCACATGGTCGAGCCGCTGGCTACCGCGCTGCCAGTCGTAAATGACAAAGGCGGCAGTGGTTCCCCAGATCAACAGCAGGCAGATGACGACCGGTTTGAGGTGCCGCGGAAACGCGATGAGGGTGAGAAGAAGAATGGCACTGAGAACGGCTCCGACAATCACGTCGCCCCTCCCCCATGAAAACTAACCCGCATGCGATCCTGTCCTCCCTTGCCCATTCCTGCCCGCAACATCAGCCCTATCGAGGTGTCGAAGCACCGGCGTTGCCGCAGACAGGCACAACTCTATGGTCGTGCCCCCCGCTGTCAAGACAACCAAGCGTGACCCCGCTCCCGTTGCTTTGACAAGGCGGCGAAAGGAACCAAACGCCGTTGAAGGCGTTCGCCGCATCAGAACAGCATGACGGGGCGGTAAAAAACGTCGCGATTTGGGCAAGGGAGGCCGGCAACTCGAGGGAACAACCTGCCCCTTGGAACCGCCGATCTCCAACCCATATTAAATGCACCTAATATATGTTATAGAAGTCAATCAGCTCAGGGAGAAAAACGATGAAAACGCTGATCGTAACGTCACTCTTGGCCCTGTCCGCCAGCACCGCGATGGCTGCGGATGCCGTCTACGAAACCCCGGCGCCTCCAGTCGCGCAGGAAACCCTGCCGGTATTTACCTGGTCTGGTCCGTATCTTGGTATTCAAGGCGGCGCAGGCTGGGCGAACGGCGATTTTTCGGCTGGCGGCCCCGTCGCGTCGGATAGTTTCGATGGCGGCATTCTGGGCGCTTTTGCAGGTTACAATTACCAGTTCGACAATAATTTCGTCCTCGGTATCGAAGGCGATGTAGATTATAACTGGAACGACAATGACTATGCCGGCGTGAACATCGGCACCGACTGGCAGGGCTCTGTTCGTGGCCGTGTCGGTTACGCTTTCGACCGTGCCTTGATCTATGGTACCGCCGGCTGGACAGCGACGCGCGGTTTCATCGAAACGCCTGGCGCCGGCAAGGATAGCACCACGTTCAACGGTTACACCGTCGGCGCTGGCCTGGACTATGCCTTCACCGACAATGTGTTCGGCAGGATTGAATATCGCTACAATGACTATGGCGACAAGGACATCTTCGGCGTCAACACCGATTTCGACCAGAGCACCGTCAAGGTCGGCCTTGGTGTGAAGTTCTGATAGCGTCGACAAACGTCAGCAAAAGAGCCCGGCCAAGTGCCGGGCTTTTTCTTTGTCGGAACGCCGCACCAGCTTCGCCCTGAGACTCTAAAAACGTGGAAATGTGAACATCGCAAAAATGAGATATTTACGGACCGTTCAGCCGGCCCGTGCCATCATGCGGGCATAATGAGCCTCTATCTCCCGAAGCAGGCTTATGGAGTAGCCCTCGATGAAAAAGATCATTCTTACAACCCTTGCCGCGCTGGTTGCCACCGGCAGCGTCTTCGCGTCCTACGGCACCGCTGCCGCGCAGGACTATCCCTATCGTCCGCGCTACGACCGTGGCGGCCCGCCCCCACCGCCCTATCGCGAACACCGCCGCCACAATGATGGTGCTGCGATTGCCGGCGGACTGGCTGCAGGCGTTATCGGCGGCCTGATCGGCGGCGCAATCGCTAACGGCGGCAACAGCGGTCCCCGCTACTACGAGCCACCGCCGCCGCCCCGCCCACGCTGCTGGTTCGAAGACCGCCGCGTTCCCAATTCCTATGATGGCGGCTGGCACACCGAAAGCATGCGGGTCTGCGACTGACCCCATAGCTGAAAGTCCGTAATGAACAATCCGATCAGTCTAAATGGCTGGTCGGATTTTTTGTTCGATGAGCAAAAACCAAGGAATGCGCAATGATCGATGACGTGTCGACTTGCTATACGGAATCGCACCAACTCGTTCAAAATATAAGAAAAATGGTGGGCCCGGAGAGACTCGAACTCCCAACCAAGCGGTTATGAGCCGCCGGCTCTAACCATTGAGCTACAGGCCCTTTCGGAAAAATTATCCGAAACACCGGCTTCGCAATGGTTCGAATCCGGTGGGTCACGCTCTAACGTAATTTTTACGGCCCGACAAGCCATTGATGCTATCGCAAGCTGCCGTTGCCGTATTAGCTTCACAATCTAAGGCAATACCCTGCAAAGGGACACAATCAACGAGGAAACACCATGACGACGACAAAGGCCCGCCTTTTCGCACTTAGTGCATTGACCGCAGCAGCAATGATGCCGCTTGCCGGTAATGCTCTTGCGCAGGATGCCACTCCGCGCGAAGCAACCATCAGTGTTTCCGGCGAAGGCCAGTCGGCAATCGCGCCCGATATGGCGATCCTGTCATTCAGTGTCGTAAAGCAGGCGGAAACGGCGGCTGCGGCTCTGACAGAGAATTCCAAGGCGCTCGCCGAGGTTCTGAAATCGCTGAAGGCGTCCGCCATCGAAGACCGCGACCTGCAGACGAGCAATTTCTCCGTGCAGCCGCTTTATAAGCATTATGAACCGAAAGACGGCGTTTACGTCGCACCGGAAATTACCGGCTATCAAGTTTCCAACGGACTGACCGTGCGCGTACGCGACCTGAAGAAGCTGGGCGAGATACTCGATACCTCCGTCAAGCTCGGTATCAACCAAGGCGGCGATATTACCTTCACCAATGACAAGCCGGAAGCAACCGTGACCGAGGCCCGCAAGCAAGCCGTTGCCGATGCGCTGGCCAAAGCGAAAACGCTGACGGAAGCGGCGGGCGTGAAGCTTGGACGCGTGATCCAGATCAGCGAGAACATGCAGCGCCCCATGCCGGTGCCGCAGACCATGATGCGCGCTTCGATGGCGAAGGAGGCCGACAGCGTGCCGATCGCTTCGGGTGAGAACAGCTACAGCGTGGTGGTCAACGTCACCTTCGCCCTGGGCGAATAAAACAGTCGGAGCGGCGGCATTGCCCGCCGCCCGCATTTGCCGAACGGCTGCGCGCAACCGCCACCCGAGAGGCCACAAAAAGAAACGCCCCCCGCCTGTAAGAACAAGCGAGGGGCATTTTTTTGATCCGCGCGAAGGGCGGGGGATTTCCGCGGATCAATATCAGCCGTTTAGCGACGGATCACCGGGCAACCACGCTCATTGGCGAAGAAGATGCGGTCAGGGCCGCGACGGTCGAAGCCTGCAACCACGACACGGCGCGGCGATACATCGACAACGCGCGCGCGGCGAAGACCCATGCGGCTAGCCTTTTCCTCCGCAAGCCGCGGCGAGCAACCGTAACGCGGGCGGTCAGGACGGCCCCAACCCGGACCAGGACGATCGGGACGATCCCAGCCCGGACCGCGGCCTCTGTCATGACCGTATCCATCCTGAACCTGAACTCTGAGCTGAACATCCGGGCCAGCCGAAGCAGCTGGAGCGGTGACGGAAATTCCGCCGAGGGCGATGAGGGCAGCCAGGCCGGCTTTTGCGAAGGTACTGAACATGAACTCACTCCGTTTGTTTCTGCGCCGGCAGGGACGTCCCCCGGCGATTGACGAGACCCTAGACCCGCCCGCCTGAACGCCGACAGAACCGCATGTTCAGCAGACGTTCAGAGACATTAACGGGAAAACGAAAGGAAAAGTCGGGGCTTTTGACGGGAATCATGGGGAGATATGCAGAACGATTTCACGGCGGTGCGGCCGGTCGCGATGTTCGAAAAGATAAAGGCCCTGCCATGTGCCAAGGGTAAGCTTGCCATCGCTGATCGGTACTCCGATGGAAACCGCGGTCAAGGCCGATTTGATGTGAGCAGGCATGTCATCAGGGCCTTCGAGCGTGTGGACGACCCAGCGCATGGAGACATCGTCGGAAGGTGGCACGAGGCGGGAAAAAAATACCGCCAGATCGCGCCGGACATCCGGATCGGCATTTTCCTGGATAAGCAGGGAGCAGGATGTGTGCCTGACGAAGACGGTCAAAAGGCCTTCGTTCACGCCTGCCTCCTTCGCAAAGCGCTCGGCCTCGGACGTAAATTCGTAGAGCCCCTGCCCGTGGGTGGTGGTAATGGTCATTTTCTTCTGCGGCACGTTATTTCCTTTAGAAAATTCGGAACAAATTAGGCACTGCAAACGTTGGACCATGTCGAATTGTAACTGATGGCGAAAAGGCGTGCTTCCATGACATGGCGGCTGCCTTTAATAGAACGGAATACCGGCGTCACGGTTGCAAAAAAACGGGGAAGGATTGGCACTATCAGAATGAACCATTCAGGCTTTCCCGTCTGCGGACGACTAAACTATTTTCAGTGCAAGACAGGCAGAGGGTGCGAGAGATAGATTCATGGCATCCACTGATTATAATGTCGACCTGACAAATTGCGACCGCGAACCCATCCACATTCCAGGTTATATACAACCGCACGGCTGCCTGATCGCTTGCGATAACGCCATGCGCATGGTCCTGCGACATTCGGAAAACTGTCGCGAGATCTTGCGCGTCGATGGCGATATCAACGGCAGAACCGCCGAAGAAGTGCTTGGTAAAAATCTCGTCCATGACCTTCGCAACGCACTCACGGTAACTGGCAGAACCACCCGCCCTGCCATGCTGCCCAATATGGAACTGCGCGATGGTCGCAGCTTCGATATTGCGCTCCACCGCTATAAATCCACGACGATCATCGAATTCGAACCGTCGGGGAGCGAGACCCAGCCGCTTGGCACCGCACGCAAGATGGTGGACCGCATTCGCGAGGCAGACACGGTCGAAAGCCTGATTTCGAGAACAACCCGGCTGGTAAAGGCGACCTTGGGTTACGACCGGGTGATGATCTACCGTTTCGAGGATGACGGTGCAGGCAAGGTCGTGTCGGAGGCAAAGCAGCCGGAACTGGAAAGCTTTCTCGGACAATATTTTCCGGCAAGCGACATACCGCAGCAGGCCCGCACGCTCTATCTTAAAAACACACTGCGCATCATCTCCGACGCCAGCGGAATACGAGTTCCCGTATTGCCCGCCATCGATGTGTCTGGTGAACCGCTTGATCTGTCATTCGCGCATTTGCGCAGCGTTTCTCCCATCCATTGCGAATATCTTCGCAATATGGGCGTTGGTGCCTCCATGTCGATTTCGGTGATCGTCGATGGCGCCCTGTGGGGTCTTATCGCCTGCCACCATTATTCGCCACGCGTTCTGACGATGTCAGTCAGGATCGCCGCAGAAATGTTTGGAGAGTTTTTCTCCATGCATTTGCAGGTCCTTAAGCAGAAGCGCAAACTCGATACCGTCAACCACGCCCATGCCGCTCTCGACCGCTTCCTGCGGCTCGCCGCCCATCACGCGCACATCGAGGAACTGCTGATCGACAGTTTCCAGGATTTTGCCGATCTGATGCCATGCGACGGCGTCGGGCTTTGGGTGGACAACAACTGGCACGGCCACGGCGCAACGCCGCCCGCGGATGCCATTCCAAGGCTGGCGCGCTTCGTAACCTCTGTCAGTGAGGGAAGGGTCTGGGCAACCCATGCCATCTCGCAAGCCATACCGGAAGCGGAGATTTATGCAGATATCGCAGCCGGAATGCTCGCCATTCCGCTGTCGCAGGTCAAAAACGACTATCTGCTGTTTTTCCGCAGGGAGATCGTGCAGAACCTGAACTGGGCCGGCAACCCGGAAAAATCCTATGAGACCGGTCCGCTCGGCGATCGTCTCACGCCGCGCAAGAGCTTCGCGATCTGGAAGGAGACCGTGCGCCTGCAGGCGCAGCCATGGTCAGATGCGGACCGGGAAATTGCCGAAGCCGCAAGAATAGCGTTGGTCGAGGTCGCATTCCATCACAGCGAGCTGATGGCGGGCGAAAGGGAGCGCGCGGAAGTGCGCCAGCGCATGCTGAACGAGGAACTCAACCACCGCGTCAAGAACGTTCTCGCCATTATCAAATCGCTGGTCGGCAATCCCTCGCAGGAGGGTAAAACCCTGCAGGAATATGTCGGTGCGCTGAAGGGTCGTATCCAGGCACTGTCCTTTGCCCATGACCAGATCATTCGCGGTGAAGGCGGCGGGTCGTTGCGCGACCTGCTGGACGCCGAATTGTCGCCGCACCGTTCAGCCGAGGCTATTGTTGATCTCGCCGGACCACAGGTCACGCTCGATTCGCGCGCATTTTCCGTCATGGCCCTCGTACTGCATGAACTGGCGACGAATGCTGCCAAATACGGCGCGCTTGCGCAGACCGGCGGAAAACTGGATCTGCGCTGGGAAGTCGACGAAAACCGCGATTGCCTGATACATTGGCGCGAAACTCTGCCTACCAAGCTGCCCACACCATCACGCTCCGGGTTCGGCACGGCGCTCATCAGCCGCAGCATCCCCTACGATCTGGGTGGACGCAGCACCATCCGGTATTTGCCTGATGGGCTGGAGGCGGAAATTCTCCTGCCCTCCCGCCATATCTCAGCAGTCATGACAGCTTCCGAGATGAAGACGGAGGATGACACCGTACCACAACCCAGACGGTCCAACCGGGAGGAAACGTTGAAAATATTGCTCGTAGAAGACCAGATGCTGATCGCCATGGATGTGGAGAACATGCTGGAAGACAACGGCATCAAGACAATTGAAACCGCGACCTCCTCGGCAATGGCCATCGAGAAGCTGAAGAGCTACGTGCCGGATGTGGCTATCCTCGACATCAATCTCGGTTCCGACACCTCCATCGCCGTCGCACGCGAGCTTCACCGCCGCGGCATCCCCTTCCTGTTCGCCACCGGCTATGCCGATGCCAGCATGGTGCCTGACGACTTCGGCAACGTGCCTGTTATCAGGAAGCCGTACGACGAGGATGCGCTGATGGCGGGTATCGGGCTGTTGGTCGGTGATACGGAGAGGGTGTAAGCTCCCAGCCCTGCTGACCGAGATATGTCCAGACTGGACGTCATCCTTGGGCTTGTCCCAAGGATTTAAACACGTCTACGAAATCAGTCGGTTGCATATCCTCGGGACAAGCCCGAGGACGACGGAGTGGCGGACGGAAACCTTCGTCAGCAAACCGAAAGTTTAAAAAAACTAGCCTTCATTGAAATCGGGTGAAGCCCCGCTTTTTCGCCTCATCCGGTGTTAAGGCGTTCCCAATTTTGAACCGGAAGGCCGTCACGGCGTAGTTATCCAGATCGACCTCGCACTGAAAAGACACATCGTGCCAGCTATTGCCGGTGTTGAATGCGCCGCCGGAAGCATCAATCGAATTCCCCGATATCCTCCCGCCCGTATCCGAATAGGGTATCATGCCACGGGCGGCAAAACCCGCGCCCTGAATTTGCGCAAGAGCCTCCGTGCTGCAAAGCTGAACAATGCGGCGGCGGGGCGGCAGATCACCAAACATCTGGCGTCTTTGGGCCGGAGAAAGCAGCGACGAAGACAATAATTGTTTCGCGGCCGGAAGTTTCGCGGGCTTCTCCTTTGCCACCTCGGCAGGTTTTTCGGCAGCCGGTTTCTCCTGCGGCACAGGCGCCTCTTCCGGCTCAGCCTCTTGCTTGACGGGTGAAACCGCAATTTCTCCCTGTTCGGCGGACGCCTTGAGATCGCCGTTGGCGGCAGATGGCGCGGGCTTGTCCTCAGCCGTCTTTTCAGGCTGGCTTTCAGGCTCCTTGGAAGGCTCGGCCTTGTCCGCTTCCTCCGCCTTACCTGGCTTGTCCTCTGGGTCCGCCTGCGTCTCCTCCGGCCGCATGGCGATCGCCGGCAGCGTCGCCTGCAAGGGCGGCGAAGGTTTCGGCTCCTCTGCCGGCGGAGCGGGCGGCGGCGGTGGAGGCTGCGGCTTTTCTTGCTTTGCCTGCTCGGCGGCGGGAGGCTTGGCTTCCTCCGGCTTCTTTTCCTCAGGCGGCGGCACCAGATCGACGCTGATGCTTTCCGGCTCCTGCGGTTCGGCTATGCGTTCGGGCAGTTCGAAAAGAAAGATCGCGACCACAGCCAGATGCAGCAACACGGAGACGGGCACCGCCCATCCCTTCCCTCGCCATCTGCTTGCCGAAACCTGTTGCATGTTATCGAGCCAAATCGAACCTGAGCATTTCCGAAAACGCGGAACGCTTTGTTTTCACACATAAGGCTTGTCGCAGAGATCGCCAGTGCGGGAAACAAAAAACCCGGCCAGAGGTGACTGACCGGGTTCAATTTTAAAGCAGGCAAAGGCTTAGCTGTCGAGGAAGCTTCTGAGCTTTCTGGAGCGGCTCGGATGCTTCAGCTTGCGAAGTGCCTTCGCCTCGATCTGGCGAATACGTTCGCGCGTAACCGAGAACTGCTGGCCGACTTCTTCCAGCGTATGGTCGGTGTTCATGCCGATGCCGAAACGCATGCGCAGAACACGTTCTTCACGCGGCGTCAGCGAGGCGAGAACGCGGGTCGTCGTCTCGCGCAAGTTGGCCTGAATGGCGGCGTCGATAGGCAGCAGCGCGTTCTTGTCCTCGATGAAGTCGCCGAGATGCGAATCCTCTTCGTCACCCACAGGGGTTTCGAGCGAAATCGGCTCCTTGGCGATTTTCAGAACCTTGCGCACCTTTTCAAGCGGCATGGCCAGCTTTTCCGCCAGCTCTTCCGGGGTCGGCTCGCGGCCGATCTCGTGCAGCATCTGGCGCGAGGTGCGAACGATCTTGTTGATCGTCTCGATCATGTGAACCGGAATACGGATCGTGCGCGCCTGGTCGGCGATCGAACGGGTGATCGCCTGTCTGATCCACCATGTCGCATAGGTCGAGAACTTGTAACCACGGCGATATTCGAACTTGTCCACCGCCTTCATCAGGCCAATATTGCCTTCCTGAATGAGATCGAGGAACTGCAGGCCGCGGTTGGTGTATTTCTTGGCGATGGAGATCACGAGACGCAGGTTGGCCTCGACCATCTCCTTCTTGGCGATACGCGCTTCGCGCTCACCCTTCTGTACCATGGAAACGATACGGCGGAATTCGGCGATGGAAATACCGGTTTCCGTCGACAGATTCTGGATTTCCTGACGGATCTCGCGGATCGTGTTGCTTTCCTCGCGGGCGAATTCCTTCCAGCCGCGGGCGGCCAGATTGGCAATCGACTTCATCCAGTTCGGATCGAGTTCCGCACCGTGATACTGCTCGAGGAAGCTGTCGCGCTTTACGCCATAGGATTCGGCAAGGCGCAGCAGCCGGCCTTCGTTCTGCATCAGACGCTTGGAAATATCGTAAAGCTGCTCGACAAGGCTGTCGACACGGTTCTGGTTCAGCGACAGCGACTTCACAGCCGTGATCAACTGGTCCTTGAGATCCTTGTAGCGGCGCTCCTGACCGGAGGACAGGGTCCCCGTGCAGGCAAGGCGAGCCTCGACCTGCTGGTCCTGAAGCTTGCGCAGCTTCTTATAGGTGTCGGCAATGGTGTCGAGCGTTTCCATGACCTGCGGACGCAGCTCGGCTTCCATCGCGGCAAGCGAAAGGTTGGACTCGTCGTCGTCCTCTTCTTCCTCTTCCGGCGGCAGGCCATCGCCACCCACGTCAGTCACATCCTCGTCACCGGAGGGCGCACGCAGTCTGCGGGTCTTTTCCTTCTCTTCGGCGGCCTTGCGGTCCGCCTCGATCTTTTCCGGGCTCTGGAACTGCGGGGCAGCCTTGGCTTCCGGGCCGGAATAAGTGGTTTCGAGATCGATAATCTCGCGCAGCAGCGTCGTGCCTTCGTTGAGTTCGTCGCGCCAGATGATCAGCGCCTGGAACGTCAACGGGCTTTCGCAAAGGCCGGAGATCATCGTTTCGCGGCCGGCCTCGATGCGCTTGGCGATGGCGATTTCGCCTTCGCGCGACAGAAGCTCTACGGAACCCATTTCGCGCAGATACATGCGCACAGGATCGTCGGTACGGTCGGTCGGTTCTTTTTTCTTCGCGGTCGCAAGCGCGGTACCGCCGGAAGGTGCCAGTTCCCCGCCTTCGGACTCTTCGTTATCGGAATCGTCGCTTTCGGCTTCGCCCGGTGCTTCCTCGGCATCCTCGTCCTCGATAACGTTGATGCCCATATCGGACAGCATCGCCATCGTGTCTTCGATCTGCTCGGACGTCACTTCTTCGGACGGCAGGACGGAATTCAGCTCGTCCATCGTCACATAGCCGCGCTTCTTGGCGGCCTTGATCATCTTTTTGACCGCGTCATCCGAAAGATCGAGAAGCGGACCGTCCGTCGCACCGTCGCGTTCGTTTTCTGCTTCTTCGTTTTCTTTGACTTTGGTTGCCATCTATCTCGTCGCTTTCCCTGACGCTAACACCTGTTCCGCCGCATCGCCGTTCGCCTTGAGAGCATCCGGCTGATAACAGCGAATCACTGTCAGACACCTAACGGAGTGATCTTTAATTGCCGATTAACCACGGCAGCCTCAGGCAGAATGCAAAGACAGTGCACCCGAAAATGCTTGCTCATGCAATTTCTATCCGCCAAGGCTCATTCCACCTTACTATTCCTGAATTGGTGATTCCCGCTATTTCCCGCCCCGTCAAGCCTTTGAGGGCGAGACAGCCACGGAAATTCATAAAAAGGGCCGCATTTTGCGAGTTATCACCAGACTACCCCCTATTTAGGGCGCTTGCAGCAAAAGGCAACCCCACACGTCTTTCTATTCTTGGCCGCAGTCCTCAGCCATGGCCGACAGCCGGACCCTTTACCCGGCCGGACATGACGCCGAAACCATCGATGATCGCTTCCTGATTTTCCATTCGGCCGATTTCCAGCTGAACTTCGGCCAGCGCCCGCACCAGAAGCGTGCCGCGTTCGTCGTCCGTCGCCTCGCCTATTTCCCGCTCCAGCTCGCGCTTCTGCCAGAGCAGGGATTTAGTCCTCTTGTGCAGGGAAAGCGCCTGCACATATCCCTCACGCGCATCTTCCAGCGCCGCCTGTTCCGTGGCCGTCCACAGGCGCGCATTGCGCACCTGCTGGTCCATGGTTTTCAAAAGCACCTCGAAACCCTGCTGCGACAGGCGCTCGATCAGCCCTGCCCGCGAAATCTCGGCCGCACTTTCCGCAGCAAAGGTCAGCACAGTCGACCACAGGCGTTGCAGATCGCGGTTTTCGTAATCGATCGCGGCGATCTCGTCATATTCCTCAAGCAGCAGTTCGGGATGGTTGACGATGGTAATGGCGAGAACGCTTTCACGAAGTGAAGGCTTGGTCTGGTGGCCCCTAACCAGACCCGACTGGGTAAGCCGGTCGGAAATGTTACTGGCCGGCGCAGCCATGGCTCCACCCCGTCCGGAAGCGTTCCTCTGGAACCCGCGCCCATTACCCTGCTGGCCATCGCGACGGAAATTTCCACCCTGCGAACCGCCCTGCTGAAAACGCGGCTGGAAGAAGGCATTCAGCCTGTCGCGCATATCCTGCTGGTAAAAACGCCGCACCGCCTCGTCGCCGATCACGGCAACGATCTGCCGCAGCCGGCTTTCAAGCTGGGCACGCTTTTCAGGCGTATCGAAAGTCACCGAAGACGTCTCGCGGCTCCAGATCATCGCCGCGAGCGGTTTTGCCTCGGAAAGCACACGGTCAAAAGGCGCACGCCCCTCCAGCCGCACGAGATCATCAGGGTCTTTTCCGTCGGGCAAAAGCGCAAAGCTCACCGAACGATCAGGCTTGATATGCGGCAGGGCGAGATCGGCTGCGCGGTTGGCGGCACGAATGCCGGCGCCGTCGCCATCAAAGCAGAGGATCGGCTGCGGCGACATTTTCCACAGGAGCTCAAGCTGGCTTTCCGTCAGCGCCGTGCCGAGCGGGGCGACAGCATTTTCCACACCCGCCTGATAAAGCGCAATGACATCCATATAACCTTCGACGGCAATGACGGTGCCACCGGAAGCCTGCGAGGCGCGCCGCGCGCGGGCGAAATTGTAGAGAACGTTGCCCTTGTGAAAAAGCTCGGTCTCGTTGGAGTTCAGATATTTGGCCACTGCATCCGCCGCCATGGCGCGGCCGCCGAAAGCGATCACCTTTTCGCGCGACGACAGGATCGGGAACATGATGCGGTCGCGGAAGCGGTCATAGGAAACCGGCACGTTTTCATGCACCACCAGCCCGCAGGCTTCCATCTGCTCGCGCGCCACACCCTTGCTCGCCAGATGCTCCTTCAGCGCATTGCGGCTATCTGGTGCAAAACCGAGCCTGAATGTCTCGATGGTGCGCCCAGTCAGCCCGCGATCGCGCAGGTAAGCCCGCGCCCGTGCACCTAGCGCGGTCTGCAACTGATCCTGAAAGAACAGCGTCGCCATTTCCATGACGTCCTGCAACGAGGTGCGCTCGCGCTCGCGCTTCTCAGCCTGCGGATCGGGCTGCGGCATGGAGATGCCGGCCATGTCGGCGATCTGCTGAACGGCTTCGGGGAAACTCAACCCCTCGAGATCGGTGAGAAACCGGAAATGATCGCCGGAAACACCGCAACCGAAACAATGGTATCGCCCCTTGCGATCCTCGCAATGAAAACTCGGGCTTTTTTCGCCATGGAACGGGCAGCAGGCCCAATAATCGCCCCGCGGCGTATTGGTCTTCTTCTTATCCCAGGACACACGTCTGCCGATCACATCGGAGATGTTCACGCGGTCGCGTATCTCATCGAGAAAAGAATTGGAAAATCGCATGGGTTACCTGTTCGAGGCCAGTCTTTCATATAAGCGCAGAAAGGGGTCAGTACCAAACCCAAAGAACCGGAATACCCGATATTCACAGGCCATCGCACTATAACCGCATCGCCGCTGTCGCCCGCTTCGGGCAAATTTATGGCAGCGCATCATCACAAAAAATTATGTTTTTGTAATTTGAGCCAACCGTCGCCGAGGTATAAAACATATTCAAAGACAGCGCCCGGACATTCTTATAAAGCTGCTGACGCCCGCAGGCACGTCCCCCGAAAAACGCCTGCGCGTGACCGCATTTTGATCCGCCGAAATGCGCCTTCGTCGGCAGCAAAAAGGCAGGGCAGCCATGGCTGCCCTGCCTTTACTTTTTCCGAACGGGCGAAACCTACTTCAGCAAATCCTTGACGACGCCGGAGGCTTTCGCGAAGTCGATCTGGCCGGGATAGCGCTCCTTGAGCGCATTCATGCACTTGCCCATGTCACGCAGGCCGGAGGCGCCGGTTTCGCTGATGACGGCCTGGCACAATTCGCGCACCTTTTCGACCGGAATTTCTTCCGGCATGAATTCCTTGATGATGACGATTTCCTCGCGCTCCTGAGCGGCAAGCTCGGCGCGACCGGCGCCATCATAGATGCTGGCGGACTCTTCCCGCTGCTTCACCATCTTGGTCAGGATCTGCATGATCTCGTCGTCGGTGACGGGGTCCTTGCCCACGCCGCGATTGGCAATATCGCGATCCTTGATGGCCGCCTGGATGAGACGCACGGTCGATGTACGCCGGGCGTCACGAGCCTTCAGCGCGTCTTTCAGAGTATTAGCGAACGTGTCGCGCATCATTTCTTCTTCTCCTTGGGAAAGTGCATTCCGCAGCTTCTCGACACGGAAACTTTCCACCTTATTTTTCGAAACGACATAACCGAGCAAACCCGCTCTAGCAAATCAAATGCATAAGCCTTTGAATGTGCGAAGGTTTAATTCCGCGTAAATCTCGAGCCTGCGGTTGACCGTTTAAGCAGCTTTCGTTATTTTCCGGCACCTGCACGAGATTTTAACGAAGGGTCAAAACGCGAGTTTTTCGCGCGCCCCTTTATGTCACGAAGCCTGCGACAAAAAATGGCCCCTCTCCCCCTGCCTTTCAAGAGGCGGGGTGCGAAGCGGCAGAAACGGAACGAGATGACCGAGACAGCGCCCTGGACTACCCGCAAACCGACCGCAATGCTTGTTCTTGCCGATGGCACAGTGATCGAGGGAACGGGGATCGGCGCAACCGGCAAGGTACAGGCGGAAGTCTGCTTCAACACCGCACTGACCGGTTACGAAGAAATCCTGACCGATCCGTCCTATCTCGGCCAGATCGTCACCTTCACCTTCCCGCACATCGGCAATGTCGGCACCAATGAGGAAGACATCGAAGACCTGACGCCAGCCGCCCGCCGGGGCGCAGTCGGCGTCATCTTCAAGGCCGACATCACCGACCCTTCGAACTTCCGCGCCGCCAAACATCTGGATGCCTGGCTGAAAGCCCGCGGCGTCATCGGCCTTTGCGGCATCGACACGCGCGCGCTGACGGCATGGATACGCGAAAACGGTGCACCGAACGCGGTGATCGCCCATGATCCCAACGGCGTGTTCGACATCGAGGCGCTAAAGGCGGAAGCCAAGGCATGGAGCGGTCTCGTCGGCCTCGACCTCGCCATCGAAGCCACATCCGGCCAATCCTCCACCTGGACGGAAACGCCTTGGGTTTGGAACGAGGGTTACGGCACGCTGAGTGAAGCCGATGCGAAGTACCATGTCGTCTGCGTGGATTTCGGCGTCAAGCGCAACATCCTGCGCCTCTTCGCCGGTCTCGATTGCAAGGTCACGGTGGTTCCGGCCCAGACATCCGCCGAAGACATTCTGGCATTGAAGCCGGATGGCGTTTTCCTTTCCAATGGTCCGGGAGATCCGGCCGCGACAGGCGAATATGCCGTACCGGTCATTCAGAACCTCATCAACAGCGACCTGCCGATCTTCGGCATCTGCCTCGGCCACCAGATGCTTGGCCTGGCCGTCGGCGCCAAGACTGAAAAGATGCATCAGGGGCACCACGGCGCCAACCATCCGGTCAAGGATTTCACCACCGGCAAGGTGGAAATCGTGTCCATGAACCACGGTTTTGCGGTTGACGCCAAGTCGCTGCCTGATGGCGTCGAAGAAACCCACACGTCGCTGTTCGACGGCACCAATTGCGGCCTGCGCATCGTCGGCAAGCCGGTCTTCTCCGTCCAGCACCATCCGGAAGCATCGCCCGGCCCGCAGGACAGCCACTATCTCTTCCGCCGCTTCGTCAACCTGCTGCGCGAGAGACAAGGTGAGGCAGCGCTCGCCGAGCGCTGAGACATCTTCGGAAAA
This sequence comes from Rhizobium sp. Root491, assembly GCF_001427205.1. Lineage (NCBI taxonomy): Bacteria > Pseudomonadati > Pseudomonadota > Alphaproteobacteria > Hyphomicrobiales > Rhizobiaceae > Rhizobium > Rhizobium sp. Root491. The sequence goes on along the minus strand of NZ_LMFF01000015.1, from coordinate 185,787 downwards.
TCAGGAAAGATATCCGGCCCGCTTTCAGCGGGCCGTTTTCATTTCACGCTTCACCAGAATGACGAAACGTATAGTCAGGAGAACGGCCGCCGTCGAAAGGCCGATCACGAAACCGAACCAGACGCCGCGTCCGCCAAAGCCGAGCGGAAAGGCCATGGTCCAAGCCAGCGCCAGCCCGATCGGCCAATAGGAAATTAGCGCCAGCATCGCCGGAATGCGCGCATCCTTCAATCCGCGCAGCAAGCCTGCTGTCACGGCCTGGATACCATCGACCAGCTGGAAGATGCCGGCGATCACCACGAGGCTGCTGGCATAGGCAAGCACTTCCGCCGCTTCCGGCAACTTCGCGTCAAGAAACCACTTCGCCAGAAATTCCGGAACAGCCGCAAACAGGATGCCGCCGCAAACGGCAATGCCGCAGGCAATCGCGTAGACCATGATGGCGGCGCGCACGAGGTTCCTGAAATCACCCTGACCGAACGCGACACCGACCCTCACGGTCGCCGCCTGCGACAGGCCGAGCGGGATCATGAAAGCGATGGAGGCAAGCTGCAGGGCGATGCCATGCGCCGCAAGCTGCACGGTGCCAATCTGTCCCATCAGGATCGAAGCGGCCGCAAACAGCGTCACTTCGGCAAGGATGGTGATGCTGATAGGCAGGCCAAGGCGCAGCACTTCGAACAGCGCATGCCAGTCCGGCCGCCAGAAGCGCACGAACAGCTCGTATTTCCTGGTTTCCTCACGCGTCTGCACATAAGCGACGATGAAGATGAAGCTGAAGGCATTGACGATGACGGCGACGACGGCCGCGCCGTTCATGCCCATCACCGGCAATCCGAAATGGCCGAAGACCAGCGCATAGGCCATCAAGCCGTTCAGCACCAACATGATGATGGTGACATACAGAATGATACCGGCACGGCCGATGGCACTGACAAGCCCGCGCAGCACGTAAAAAAGCAGCGCCGGCAAAAGGCCGAACTTGGCGATGGCGAGATAATGGCCGGTCAACGCCGCAACTTCGGGGTTTTGCCCGAGATAGACCAGAATGCGCTCGGCGTTGAAGAATATCGGCAAGGCAAGAATCCAGTAGGCGATTGCCACCCACATGCCCATGCGCAGCGAGCGGCGGGCAGCTGTCGCATCGCCCTGCCCGTAAGCCTGCGCCACCATTGGCACCACGGCCACGGAAAATCCCGAACCGAAAATGAAGACAACGAAGAAGAACTGCCCGGCCAGCACCATGGCCGCCAGCTTCTCAGCTCCGAGCTGACCGACGATGACCATATCTGTAGTGTGGATGCCAAGCTGCGCGAGCTGCGCACCGACAAGCGGAATTCCAAGCGCAAGCGTAGCCTTGAAATGCGAAAGCCACGACCCCGATCCAGAGGGAACGGTTTCTGCAACAACCGACGAAGACATTGTAATTCACCTGAATTTTGGCCATTGCCCGCGAATTGCGCAATGGCAGCAGGTGATGAATAAAATATTCCCTTCCTGCACGCAACCTTTGCGGATCAATGATCAAAATTTACGCAGAACGGCAATTTTACGTCCACTTGGGCCGAAACGGCGTGACATAAAACAAATTTAGCCGAATTTTACCATTTCACTTTACGCATTAGAATATCGCGAAGTTCTTTCAAACCATAAGCTGCATGACGCAGAATATTCCCGCCATTGAGGCATGTCTTTCCCATTATTTTCCAAGATGAGCCGAATGGGCACATCTGGTTCCAAGGACGTGTAGCTTGCCCAAAAAAACCAATCTCATGACGCGCATTCTGTTTGCGGCGTCATCGCTTGTCGTCGCCGCTTTTGCCGGCTTTTCCTTCTATATCGACAGTCTTCAGCACCAGGTGACAACGCAAGCCGTGGCGGAAAATATCGATTCGTCCGGCAAGCAGGCAGCGCAAAGCATCGCCAACTGGCTGAACGGGCGCATCATGCTGACCGAAACGGTTGCGAAGACGCTCGCCAAGCTCCCAAATGACGACGCCAAACTGCAGTTCCTCCAGAACGACGTGCTGACGGCTCAGTTCATGTCCACCTATTTCGGCAATGCCGAAAGCGGCAGTTTCACGACTTTCCCGAAATTGCCATTGCCGGAAGGCTACGACCCGCGCAAGCGCCCCTGGTATCTGGACGCCGTCAAGGCCGGCAAGCCAGTACTGACCGAGCCCTATAGCGATGCGTCGACCGGCGGCCTTATCATCACTGCCGCCATTCCCGTGTCCATCGACGGCAAGCTGGCCGGCGTGACGGGTAGCGACTTCTCGCTGGATTCGCTGGTAACGATGATCAAGTCGGTGGATGCCGGCAAGGATGGATACGCCTTCCTCGTCAGCAAGGACGGCAAGATCCTCATGCATCCCGATGCGAAATTCGTCGACAAGCCGCTGACCGATCTCTTCAAGGTTGATACACCGGCAATTTCTTCCGCGATTTCGCAAACCGAGATCGACGGCAAGGGCAAGATCACCAGCTTCATTCCCGTCGCCGGTCTGCCCTCGGTCGATTGGTATCTCGGTTTCGTTGTCGATTCCGACGTCGCCTACAGCGCGATCGGCCAATTTCGCCTCGCGGCAACCATCGCGACAATCCTTGCCGCCGCGATCATGATCGCCCTGCTGGCAACCGTTCTCAGCCGTTTCATTGTTCGCCCCGTCACGCAGATGACTGCTGCCATGGAAAGGCTTGCCGCCGGCAATCTCGATGTCGCCATTCCCGGCCAGGAGCGCAGTGACCAGATCGGCTCGATGGCTGCGGCGGTTGCCGTATTCAAATCGAACGCCACGGAACGTCTGCGTCTTGAGGGCGACGCCGAACAGAACCGCACGCTTTCCGAACAGGAGCGCAACGACCGCGAACGACTGGCGGCGAAAGACGCGGCCGACATCCAGTTCGCAGTCGATTCGCTGGCAAAGGGACTGACGCACCTTTCGAACGGCGACCTCAACTACCGGATCGAGACACCTTTCGTGACCCGCATCGACCGCTTGCGCGACGACTTCAACAACTCCGTCGCCAAGCTGAACGTTGCCTTGAGCACAGTCGGCCAGAATGCACGCGCAATCGATGCCGGTGCTGGAGAAATCCGCCAGTCTGCCGACGATCTGGCCAAGCGCACCGAGCAGCAGGCCGCCTCTGTCGAGGAGACTGCGGCCGCGCTTGAGGAAATAACCACGACGGTCAAGGATTCCGCCCGCCGTGCCGAAGAGGTAGGCCGTCTGGTAGACCGCACGCGCAACAATGCCGAGCAGTCCGGCATCATCGTCGAGGACGCTGTTCGTGCCATGGAAGGCATCGAAAAATCGTCGTCGGAGATCAGCAACATCATTGGCGTGATCGACGAAATCGCTTTCCAGACGAACCTGCTTGCGCTGAATGCCGGCGTGGAAGCCGCCCGCGCCGGTGAGGCAGGCAAGGGTTTTGCCGTCGTCGCACAGGAAGTGCGCGAGCTCGCCCAGCGCTCGGCAAATGCCGCGAAGGAGATCAAGACGCTGATCAACGCCTCAACATCACAGGTGCAATCCGGTGTCGATCTCGTCGGCAATGCCGGCAAGGCGCTGGAAACCATCGTGCGCGAAGTCCAGGAGATCAACCGCCACATCGACGCCATCGTAACGTCGTCGCGCGAACAGTCCACCGGACTTCAGGAAATCAACACCGCCATCAACACCATCGATCAGGGCACCCAGCAGAATGCCGCCATGGTCGAAGAACAGACTGCGGCAAGCCACGGCCTCGCCTCGGAAGCGGCGGCGCTCAACGAATTGCTTGCGCAGTTCCAGCTCGCCACGGCAACGCGGCGGCAGGCTGAATATGGGCGTGCTGCGTAGACCGAAAATAGCTCACTGGTGAGACAATCGCACCGTTACCCCGGATCCCGTCCGGCATGACGGAGGAGACGTTTCAGTCTTCATTATGGCCGGAGCGATCCGGCCATTTTTCTTGTCCGCCCTCAGCACGCGAAAAACCCTGTTCCCGCCACTCACACGATCAGCTAGAGCTTGGTCGATCATGATTTGCGGAGGGATCTATGCTGGATTTGATTTGGCGCGGTATTGCCATGGGGGTGGGTGGCACCGTGTTTATGGATATATGGGCGATTGTGCTGCACCGGTTTTTCGGCCAGTCCGCCCCGAACTGGGCACCGGTCGGCCGCTGGTTCTGGCATGTGCCGAAGGGCAGGATATTCCACGATTCTATCGCGACGGCCGCACCTTACGAGCATGAATTGGCGCTCGGCTGGGTCTCGCATTATGCCGTCGGCATTCTCTACGGCATCATTCTCGCCCTGATAGTGCCGGCCTCGTGGTTTTCAGAGCCTTCCTTCATTCAGCCTTGGATCGTGGGCATCGTCACGGTCGGCGCGGGCTGGTTCCTGCTGCAACCTGGCCTCGGCATCGGCTGGGCGGCATCGAAGACGCCGAACCCGAACAAGGTTCGCTTTCTCAACCTCGTCGCCCATACGATCTTCGCGCTTGGCATGTTTGCCGTGGCGCTGTTGATGCGCTGAATAAAAAGGGGGCTGAAAAGCCCCCTTGTTCATTTGATTCTCAGATATTCGCCGAGAAGGTGTCGCAGTCCTCGACGCGTCCGTTCTGGAAGCCGCGCTTGAACCATTCCATGCGCTGCGCCGACGTGCCGTGGTTGAAACTGTCAGGCACCACATATCCTTGGGTCTGCTTCTGCAGGGTGTCGTCGCCGATCTGGTGGGCAGCGTTGAGCGCTTCCTCAAGGTCACCGGTTTCCAGAATGCCCTTCTGTTCGGTGAACTTGCCCCAGATACCGGCATAACAATCGGCCTGAAGCTCCACACGCACCGACATCTTGTTGGCGTCCACCTGGCTCATGGACTGGCGGCGGCGGTTGAACTCCGGCAGGACACCGGTCAGGTTCTGGACGTGGTGGCCCACCTCATGCGCAATAACGTAAGCCTGCGCGAAATCGCCAGACGCGCCGAAACGCTTGTCCAGTTCACTGAAGAAACTGGTGTCGAGATAGACCTTGCGGTCACCAGGGCAATAAAACGGGCCGCTGGCCGCAGAGGCAGAACCGCAGGCAGACGCAACCTGCCCGGAAAACAGCACAAGGGTCGGTTTCTGATAGGTCTCGCCGGCGGACTGGAAAATGCCGCTCCACGTATCTTCCGTCTCAGCCAGCACGGTGCGCACGAAAGCCGTCGTCTCGTCGGACGATTGGCCCTGCGGCCGAGTGCCCGCCTGCTGGCCGGATTGCTGCGTGGTACCGCCCCCATCCAGTGAAATGTCTCCGCCCGAAAGCAGCGTCAGCGGATTGATGCCAAGCACCCAGCTTATCAGCAGGATCAGCAGAAGACCGCCAATGCCGATGCCGCCGCCGCGGCGCCCGATCGGCACGCGCATTCCGCCACGCGAAAAAGGATCGTTGCCGGATGGCCCCGATCCCGCCGACATGCCGCGCCGATCCTCGATATTGTCCGACTGGCGGCGCCCTCTCCACTCCATGCTTTTCTCTCCGCAAACGTCGCCTCAACAGGCAACCTTATAACGGCACTATAATACATCTTGTTCCGGAAGAAAGCGGAGGTGGGTGCATTCGTTCAGGAGGCTCGCCGCCTTTGCGTGAAGACGGTCAGAGACAGCAGGGCAAACACGAACACGCCCGCGAAAAGCACCACAAGACCCGGCTGACCGTCACCGAAAGCAACCTCGTGAATGATCCGCCCCGGAACGAAGGTGAAACCGCCTGCGATGACGATACCGCCGAGATAAACACTCTGCATGATCCTCATATGGCGCCTGATTTCGCCCCTGCGCGCAAAAAGGACCGATTGCAGACAGCCATATATGGTGAGAACCGATAAAAGATGGATCGGGCTGAAACCGTAAAACACCCTCAATTCATGAATGAAGAAGGTCGAAACGGACGTCATGACCATCAGCGTCACCCAGATCCTGCCGAGGAGCCGGTGGATGGCGGTTCCTTTGGGGCGAAGGAAAATGAAGGCACCGAGAATCGCGGCCGGAACAACGGTGGCGACATGGAATTGCACGGCAAGCGGTGCGTCTAGCAAAGGCTGGAGTGACATGGTGAAGCGTTTTGACCCGGTTGAAATTATCGCTAACTTCGGCAAAACATGCGCGAAAGAAAAACGCATTGGCGTCAACCGCAGGAAAACTTCGTGGATCACCTCTCTTTGCAGTCCACGCTTCGTGAAATGCACGCCATCCTGCAATCGCGCAGACTGTGGCTGACCTTCCTTGCCATATTGGCGATCTTCATTCTGACCGGCCCTTTCGGGACAAGTGAGACCATGAGTTTCGCCGACCGGCTGCTTTACTGGACAATCGTTCAGGCTGGCGCATGGACGTTCGCAATATCCTTTTCCATCCTCGCCAACACCATCCTTGCCGGCAGCATTGAAAATATGCTGACACGCATGATGATCGGCTCGCTGACGGCAGCCCTGCCCATCGGGCTGCTGCTTTCCATCATGAACCAAATCTTTTCCGGCAGGGAAATGGGTTTCGCTGCCTTTCTGAAAAGCAGCCTGTCGGCCCTGCCGCTCTGCGCCATCTTTTGCCTGCTGAGCTACCTCACGGCCTGCCAGTCACGCGCAACGGCAACGGATGCCGTTGCGGACCCGAATGGAGATGCCAAAGGTGAGGTGAAAAGCATCGCGCCGCTGCTGGAGCGGCTGCCGCCGCAAAAGCGCGGAGAATTGCTGCGGCTGTCGGTGCAGGACCACTATACCGAAATCGTCAACACGCGCGGCCATCAGCTCGTTCTGCTGCGTTTTGCCGATGCGCTGAAAGAAATAGGCCTCACGGAAGGCTTGCAGGTGCACCGTTCCCACTGGATTGCCATTTCCGACGTCGTCTCGTTGCGTAAACAGGCTGGCCGTCTGCACGTCATTACAAGAGACGGCTCGGAAATACCCGTCAGCCGCTCCCATAGCGCGGCCGTGCAGGCCCGTTTCGCCGCGCATACACCGGCGGGTTAAGAGTTTCTGTCGATTCCGGAATTTATGGGGTTCCGTTCTCAAAAACATTTGCCTATAAGCCGCTTCTAGCCTGAAAACTTTGAATTGCGCGCCCCGGCCGGTGATCTTTCACCCTGGCTGGTGTTTTGCGCAACCAAAACGCGGAACGAGAGAGCCATGCCGAAGCGCCAAGATATCAAGTCCATCCTCATCATTGGCGCAGGACCGATCGTCATCGGCCAAGCATGTGAATTCGACTATTCCGGCACCCAGGCCTGCAAGGCGCTGAAGGAAGAGGGTTACCGGGTCATTCTGGTCAACTCCAACCCGGCCACCATCATGACCGATCCGGGCCTTGCCGACGCAACCTATGTCGAGCCGATCACCCCGGAAGTCGTTGCCAAGATCATCGCCAAGGAACGCCCGGACGCGCTGCTCCCCACCATGGGTGGCCAGACCGCGCTCAACACCGCGCTGTCCCTGAAGCGCATGGGCGTTCTCGACCGCTACAATGTGGAAATGATCGGCGCCAAGCCCGAAGCCATCGACATGGCCGAAGACCGCGCCCTCTTCCGCGAGGCCATGGCTCGCATCGGCCTTGAGACGCCGAAGTCCATGCTGGCCAACGCCACTGAAATCAAGGACGCCGATCGCAAGAAGCACGAAGCTGCCCGCGCCGAACTCAAAGCGAAGCTTTCCGGTGCGGAACTGGACAAGGCGCTGGACGATCTGGAAAACCAGTGGAACCTTGGCGAGACCGACCGCAAGCAGCGTTACATGGCGCATGCGATTGCAATCGCCGCCCAGGCGATCGACCATGTCGGCCTGCCAGCCATCATCCGCCCGTCCTTCACGCTCGGCGGCACCGGCGGCGGCATTGCCTATAATCGCTCCGAATTCTTCGACATCGTCTCGGGCGGCCTCGACGCTTCGCCGACCACCGAGGTGCTGGTCGAAGAATCGGTTCTCGGCTGGAAGGAATATGAGATGGAAGTGGTCCGCGACACCGCGGACAATTGCATCATCATCTGCTCCATCGAAAACATCGATCCGATGGGCGTCCACACCGGCGACTCCATCACCGTTGCGCCAGCGCTGACGCTGACCGACAAGGAATACCAGATCATGCGCAACGCCTCGATTGCGGTGCTGCGTGAGATCGGCGTGGAAACCGGCGGCTCGAACGTGCAGTTCGCCGTCAACCCGAAAGACGGCCGCCTCGTCGTCATCGAAATGAACCCGCGCGTTTCGCGCTCGTCCGCTCTCGCCTCCAAGGCAACCGGCTTCCCGATCGCCAAGATCGCCGCCAAGCTCGCCATCGGCTATACGCTCGACGAGCTGGAAAACGATATCACCGGCGGCGCGACGCCTGCCTCGTTCGAACCGTCGATCGACTACGTCGTCACCAAGATCCCGCGTTTCGCCTTTGAGAAGTTCCCGGGCGCCTCCCCGATCCTCACAACGGCCATGAAGTCCGTCGGTGAAGTCATGGCCATCGGCCGCACCTTCGCAGAATCGCTGCAAAAGGCGCTGCGCGGCATGGAAACTGGCCTCACCGGTCTCGATGAAATCGAAATCCCCGGCTTTGAAGAGGGCGAAGGCTCCAAGAACGCCATCCGCGCCGCCATCGGCACGCCAACGCCGGATCGCCTGCGCATGGTCGCCCAGGCGCTGCGCATGGGAATGACGGAAGAAGAAGTCCACGAAAACTCGAAGATCGACCCCTGGTTCATCGCCCAGTTCAAGGCAATTGTGGACATGGAAGCCCGTGTCCGTGAGCAAGGCCTGCCGCAGGACGCAGAGAACCTGCGCATGCTCAAAGCCATGGGCTTTTCCGACGCCCGCCTGGCAATTCTGACGGGCAAGCGCCCGAAGGAAGTGGCCGAGCTGCGCAACAGCCTCAATGTTCGCCCGGTCTTCAAGCGCATCGATACCTGCGCGGCAGAATTCGCCTCGCCCACCGCCTACATGTATTCGACCTATGAAATCCCCTTCGTCGGCGCCGCCCGCTCTGAAGCGCAGGTTTCCGACCGCAAGAAGGTCGTCATCCTCGGCGGCGGTCCGAACCGTATCGGCCAGGGCATCGAGTTCGACTATTGCTGCTGCCATGCTGCCTTCGCGCTGAAGGATGCAGGCTTCGAAGCGATCATGATCAACTGCAACCCGGAAACGGTTTCGACCGACTACGACACTTCCGACCGCCTCTATTTCGAACCGCTGACGGCCGAAGACGTGATCGAGATCATGCGCGCCGAACAGGAAAAGGGCGAACTGGTCGGCGTCATCGTGCAGTTCGGCGGCCAGACGCCGCTGAAGCTGGCCGAAGCGCTGGAAAAGAACGGTATCCCGATCCTCGGCACCGCGCCTGACATGATCGACCTTGCCGAAGACCGCGACCGCTTCCAGAAGCTGCTGATGAAGCTCGACCTCGCCCAGCCGAACAACGGCATTGCCTATTCGGTTGAACAGGCGCGCCTCGTCGCTTCGGAAATCGGCTTCCCGCTGGTCGTGCGTCCGTCCTATGTTCTGGGTGGCCGCGCCATGCAGATCATCCATTCGGAAGGCCAGCTCCAGACCTATCTGCTCGACACGGTTCCGGGCCTAGTGCCAGAAGACATCAAGCAGCGTTACCCGAACGACAAGACCGGCCAGATCAACACCCTGCTCGGCAAGAACCCGCTTCTGTTCGACAGCTACCTGACCAACGCCGTCGAAGTCGACGTCGATGCACTGTGCGACGGCGAAAACGTCTTCGTGTCGGGCATCATGGAGCACATCGAAGAAGCCGGTATCCACTCGGGCGACTCGGCCTGCTCGCTGCCTTCCCGTTCGCTGAGCAAGGAAACCCTCGACGAGCTGGAACGCCAGACGACGGCGCTTGCAAAGGCGCTCAACGTCGGTGGCCTGATGAACGTTCAGTACGCGATCAAGGACGGCACGATCTACGTTCTCGAAGTCAACCCGCGCGCCTCGCGCACGGTGCCCTTCGTTGCAAAAACCATCGGTGCGCCGATCGCCAAGATCGCTGCCCGCGTCATGGCCGGCGAAAAGCTTGATGCGGCGATTGCCGCTTACGGCAAGAAACCCGATCCGCGCAACCTGAAGCACATCGCCGTCAAGGAAGCCGTTTTCCCGTTCGCCCGCTTCCCCGGCGTCGACATTCTGCTCGGACCGGAAATGCGCTCGACCGGCGAAGTCATCGGCCTCGACACGGATTTCGCACTCGCCTTCGCCAAGAGCCAGCTCGGCGCCGGCGTCGACCTGCCGCGCTCCGGCACCGTCTTCGTCTCGGTGCGCGACGACGACAAGGACCGCGTATTGCCCGCAATCCGTATTCTGGTCGAGAGCGGCTTCAGGGTACTGGCAACCGGCGGCACCCAGCGTTTCCTTGCTGAACAGGGCATCAACGCCGAGAAGATCAACAAGGTGCAGGAAGGTCGTCCGCATATCGAAGACGCCATCCGCAACCGGCAGGTCCAGCTGGTCATCAACACCACCGACAGCAACAAGGCGATTTCCGACTCGAAGTCGCTGCGCCGCGCAACGCTGATGCAGAAGGTGCCCTACTACACGACGATGGCCGGTGCGGAAGCAGCAGCCCTTGCCATCAAGGCGCTTAAGGCCGGCAATCTGGAAGTGAAGCCCTTGCAGAGCTACTTCCTGTAAAATCAGCCGACAACAAAGATCATGGAAACGCCGCGGGTCATGCCTGCGGCGTTTTGCATTGTCTCACAAAAAGCTCAAAAGCCTCACGCCGCCAGGGCTTCGCGCACGCAATTGCGCCCATCCGTCTTGGCGCGGTAAAGGGCGCGGTCCGCCATTTCCGCCAGGGTCTGAAGATCGCAGCGCATATCGCCGCTGGTTGCGACGCCGATGCTGATCGTCACGCCGACACGCAAACCGCCGCAATCGACCTCGTTTACCGAAACCGCATCACGAATACGCTCGCCGATCATGCAGGCCTTTTGCACACCGGCACCCGGCAGAAATATGATGAATTCCTCGCCGCCATAACGCGCCAGCAAATCAGCGCCGCGTATGCTTCCGCCGATGCGCTTTGCCACTTCCTGAAGAACACTATCGCCGACGGCATGCCCGAAGCGATCGTTGATCGACTTGAAGTGGTCGATATCGAGCAGCATGGCCGCATCGGTGGGATCGGGCACCGCCGGCATGGCCTGGAAAAAGAAGCGGCGGTTCTTGACGCCCGTCAGAGGATCGGTGTTGGCGAGAACCAGCAGTTTCCGTTCTGACCGCTCGGCCACCAGCATCATCACGAACAGCGCGATGGCAAAGTTCAACATGATGATGAAGAAAAACGCATTGACCAGATTGATGGTGGCGTAGTCGGGGAAAAGCATACTTTTCACCACCGACAACGAAATCAGGCCGGAAATGCCGGTGATCGCGCCAAGCGCCAGACGGGACAGAAGCGGCTCCTTGCGCCACCTGGCGAAAAGCCCGCCCGCCCCCGCAAGATAGGCCAGAGCGGCGCAGCCATTGAACAGGGCCGCACGATAAGCGTTATTGTCGGCCACTTGCTGTGCGAGGACAATCGCCAGTACGGTAATGAGACAGGCAACGAATAGGGTTCGTGGGCCGACAAAGCGCCCGTCGCTCAGGATTTTCAGGCCGAGCCAGATCAGCGCATAACCCACAATACCGAAGACGATGCTGCCGAGCTGCCAGAAAGCCGGCGACATTATCCCCCATTCACCGTAACCCGCGAGCGTGGAGCCTATCGTCATGGCGGAAAAACCGGCCGCGAGAGCAACCGGACCGCGCAAACCGCCATTTGTCAGCTGGAGATACATAAAGCTCAGCAACCCGACAATGTAAGAACATTTTTGCATCAGTATGACTGTCGCAAGATCAAGTTCGCCTAGCATAATTTGTCCACATAATAAATAAATTCAATATGCGCGATTATAGTATTAAGTATAAAGTTTCAATAAAAATAACCAGCAAATAAACGGTAAATTATGTCAACGATAATTAAAATAAATACAAATTATAATATAGAAATACATAGGAAAGACTATTAGAATTATCTTATAAACGCAATATCCTTTCTGAAGCGCAGCATTTCGTCCTCTTTCTGCCGCGAATCAGACAGGCGCAGCAGATAGGAGGGATGCACCGTAACAAAAAGCGTCCGCCCTTCCTGCATCGGTATCGGGCGACCCCGAACCTCCGAGACCTTTTCCTTTCCGCCTGTCAGCGCATAAAGCGCAGTTGCACCCATGGCAACGATAAGCTTCGGCCGTACCAGCTCGATTTCCTTGTTAAGCCACCAGCGGCATTGCTGCACCTCGCCCGCATCCGGTCGCTGGTGAATGCGCCGCTTGCCGCGGGCCTCGTATTTGAAGTGTTTGACGGCGTTGGTGACATAAAGCTTTTTTCGGTCAATACCGGCGTCAACCAACGTCCGGTCGAACAGCTGACCAGCGGGACCGACGAAAGGTTTTCCGGCAAGATCCTCGTGATCTCCCGGCTGTTCCCCGACGATCATCACTTTCGCATCTTCAGGTCCCATGCCGAATACTGTCTGCGTTGCCTTGCAATGCAGGGCGCAGCGCGTGCATTGGCCAGCCTCCCGCGCCAATGAAGCGAGCGTACCGTCCGGCGCCGGTGGCGGCTCTTCACGCGCAGAGGCCGCGGCCTGCAGGCGGTGATGGAATGGTTGCGGCTGGCTCGCAGCCTTTGCCGCCATCTCCAGCACCCGCGCCTCGGCACCGAGAACGAGACCTGGAATAAGCTCGGCTTCCGGCAAATTTTTCCAGTATTTCTTTGGCATCTCTGCCGTCATCGCTTTTATCTTCAGACGCGCCGGATTGAATATGTTGGCATAATAGGTTCGCCACAGCTCGTCCGTTTCATCCGTCAGCTCAGGCTTGGACGCGGCCTGCCGCGATGTCTCCAGCACGTTTCCGTCCCACCACGCGGAGCCGTTCGGTGTCGCGATCAGCCAGTCCATATCCGTGAACCGCCGCTGGAAAAACGGGGCCGTGCGCTCGACGATGAAGTGATCCGGCTCGAACCATGCGACGAAGCGCCGCCGCCCACCCTTCCCCTGCGGCAAGGATAATTCCTTGAAGCGAACAAAGGCCGTCATCTTGTGACAATCGCGGCGGACCGATTTTTCAAGCTGCCGGGCTTCGGAAACATCCGCATCGGACTTGAACTGCAACAGGGCGCGATCCCGCTTCAGCCGCCACAGCAACCGGTAAAGCAGTGCGAAACGACCCGGATCGCTATGACAGATAATCGCTTGCGCCAAAGTCACGAAGGAGGCTGGAGCGGACACCTGCACGTCATCCGCACGGGCCGCCGGCAAAGGCTCTCCGGCAAAATCGAGAAGCCCGGCTTTCTCATCCCGCAACCGCCAGTCAATCGCCTCCGGCGGCACATTGGCGGCGAGAGCCGCGCGCGCCGCATCACGCCACTCGCCGAAATCGCCCCGCCCTTCCAGAACCGGGCCGTACATCACAGCAGCGATAATTGTTCGGGCTGCGGAGCAAACATCGCTCGCAAATCCGGCCGTTCGGTCAGCTTGCCCGGCGTCCAGCCGTCGGCAACGATGAAGGCCTTCACCTTTTTCAGGGAAACGCCGAAGCGGGCAATATCCTCCAACCGCAACCGTCGAAACCGGCGTGAAGACAGGATCGAGGCGACCGTCTTGGTACCGAAGCCGGGCACGCGCAGCAATATTTCGCGATCCGCCACGTTCACGTCCACTGGAAAACGGTCGCGATTTTTCAGCGCCCAGGCAAGCTTCGGATCTATATCGAGATCGAGCATTCCGTTACCGCCGATCGCGGTTATTTCACCAATGTCGAACCCATAAAAACGATAAAGCCAGTCGGCCTGATAAAGCCTGTGTTCCCGCATCAAAGGCGGCTTGATGAGCGGCAGGTTCTTCGACGAATCCGGAATGGGGCTGAAAGCCGAATAATAGACGCGCCGCAAACCATAGCTGCCATAAAGTCGAGCGCTCGTGGACAGAATGGTGCTGTCATCAGCCCCATCCGCCCCAACGATCATCTGCGTGCTCTGTCCTGCAGGCGCAAAACGTTTGGTCTTTCGCGTCCTGACGGTCGGCTCCCCCGCCTCCTCGATCTTCAGACGGATATCAGCCATCGAGCGGCGAATATTGGCGGGCTGCTTTTCCGGCGCAAAACGGCTGACGCCGCTATCAGTCGGCAATTCGATGTTGATCGACAGCCGGTCGGCGTAAAGCCCCGCTTCCTCAATAAGCTTTGGCGATGCTTCGGGAATGGATTTCAGATGGATGTAGCCGCGAAAGCCATGCGTGACGCGCAGTTCCCGCGCCACCCGCACCATCTCTTCCATCGTATGATCGGAAGAGCGGATAATACCGGAAGAGAGAAACAGCCCCTCGATATAGTTGCGCCGATAGAACTCCAGCGTCAGCCACACCACCTCCTCGGCAGTAAACCGCGCCCGCTCGACATTGCTCGAAGAACGATTGATGCAATAGGCGCAATCATAGATACAGAAATTGGTGAGCAGTATCTTCAGGAGCGAAATGCAGCGCCCGTCCGGCGCATAGGCATGGCATATGCCCGACCCCTCCGTGGAGCCAAGTCCGCCGGATGCAGCAGAGCTGCGTTTCGTCGTGCCGCTGGCGGCACAGGACGCATCGTATTTGGCCGCATCGGAAAGAATGGCCAGCCGTTGCCTGATTGACTTCTTCATGGTTATGTTCACTATATGTTCTATTGAAAAATGTCAATCTCATCTGTTAAAGCCCTGAACGAATGCAAGAAAATGCCCGTCTCAAATTTGCTGGCATTTCGTTGTCGTCTTCTGATATAGTCGGCTTAGTTATGATTTTGGCATGGTTCCGGAGTTCCCCTCCGGAACCTGTTTCTTTTTGTGTCTGCAAGTAAAGCGACAGGACTGCGAAGGATAAAAAAATGGTAGAAAAAGTACCGATGACGCACGGTGGATTCATCAAGCTGCAGGAGGAGCTGCGCTTTCGCCAGCAGGAGGAGCGTCCCCGTATCATCGAGGCAATTGCGGAGGCGCGCGCCCATGGCGACCTTTCGGAAAATGCCGAATACCACGCTGCCAAGGAAGCCCAGAGCCATAACGAAGGCCGCATCACTGAACTCGAAGACTTGACCGCACGCGCGGAAGTCATCGACCTTTCCAAGATGTCCGGTTCCAAGATCAAGTTCGGCGCCACCGTCAAGCTGATCGACGAGGATAGCGACGAGGAGAGAATCTATCAGATCGTTGGCGACCAGGAAGCCGATGTGAAGGCTGGACGCATTTCCATTTCCTCGCCCATCGCCCGCGCCCTCATCGGCAAGGAAGTCGGTGACAGCATCGAAGTCAACGCACCGGGCGGCGCCAAGGGTTACGAGATTCTCGCCGTACAGTGGGGCTGATCTGCCCTTTCATGCAATGCGCCCCTCGGGCGCATTGCATTGATATCCTGAACTGAACATCCTGCCTTAGCCGCAAAGACGGAAGCCCATCTTGTCCCACGCCAGTCTGAAAGATGTGCAGGTGCTTGCGCCGAACTTCAAGCGCAGGCTCTCCGGCGTTACCTCCACCATCGTTCAGCTTATTCCGGTACAAAACCGGCTGGGTCAGAAGGTGGCCGTCATCGGCCCCGGCCTGCCGCAGCATCTGCCACATGTGCGCTTCCGTGATCTGTGGCGGCTCTGGCAAAACGGCCCGCTCAGCGGTCCGCGCATCTGGCACGCCCGCCGCAATCTCGAAATGTTGCCGGGTATTCTCATGCGTGACGTGCTGCGCATGAAGGTGAAGCTGATGTTCACCTCGGCGGCGCAAAGGCGACATTCCGCCTATACCCGCTTTCTGATTTCAAAAATGGATGCGGTCGTCGCGACAAGCGGCCGCTCAGGCTCGTTTCTGGAAGTACCACACAGCGTCGTCATGCATGGCGTCGATACCGAGCTGTTTCATCCCGCAACCGGCCCGGAGGATACGATCGCTTCGACCGGCCTGCCGGGGCAATTTCTCATCGGATGTTTCGGACGGGTGCGCCACCAGAAGGGAACAGACCTTTTCGTGCGCGCCATGATCGAACTTCTACCCAACTATCCCGAATGGACGGCCGTCATCTCCGGCCGCGTGACCGCAGAGCACAAGGCCTTCGCCGACAAGCTCGTGGCCGATGTCGCAGCAGCCGGCCTTGCGGACCGCATCGCGTTTCAGGGCGAGGTGGACGACATCAAGCCCTGGTATCGGCGGCTAACCCTCTATGTCGCACCGTCACGCAACGAGGGCTTTGGCCTGACACCACTGGAAGCCATGGCGTCCGAGACGGCTGTCGTTGCCAGCAATGCCGGCGCTTATGAGGAAATGATCGTCAAGGGCGAGACAGGCATGGTCGTTGAGGCCGGCGACTACGCGTCCCTGCGGGATGCCATTAAAACCTATCTTGCCGATCCTGCTCTCGCCAGGGACCATGCCCGTGCCGGACTTTCGCATGTGCGCACTGCATTTCCGCTGGAAAAAGAGGCGACAAGCCTCGGCAATATCTACGACGCGTTGCGGCGCGGGTAAGCGCCGGCGCAATCACTCAAAGGTCCGCCGATCAGATTTCCACCAGACCGACGCGCTTGACCTGACGGATGGTGAGCATGGTGCGCACGGTGTCGACGTTTTCGTCCGCTGTCAGAACCTCGATGACGAAATCCTGAAACTCGGTCAGGTTTCTGGCGATGCAATGCAGAAGGAAATCGCTTTCGCCGGATACCATCCAGGCCTGGCGCACCAGCGACCATCCGGCCGTCGCCGCTGCAAAGGCTTTCAGATTGCTGTCCGACTGGCGCTTGAGGCCGACCATGCAGAAGGCAACGAGATCGAAACCGAGCTTCGGCGCGTTCAACATGGCGTGATAACCCTCGATCACGTCGGCTTCTTCCAGCTTGCGGACGCGCCTGAGGCACGGCGGCGCGGAAATACCGACCCGTTCGGCCAGCTCCACGTTGGTCATGCGCCCGTCGCGCTGCAATTCGCGCAGGATTTTCAGATCGATGGCATCGAGTTCGACGCTGGTCACGGAGAGGTTCCTCGTTAAGCCGGAGAACTTCCTTGTACTACCAGGCGCAGGATTCGCAACAATATGCCGCCGGCCGGTCACAAAATTGCGCGCGCATCCACAACTGCCTTGTTGGTAACGCAAGGCTGCCCTTGAATAAAGGCACTAGACAACCTTAAATACCGGGCAACGAAGGGGTTGCGGCCTGTCCACCGTGCTGCGGCTGGAATGTTCTGCTGCCGAAAGGCCCCGCTACTTTAAAAAGGATTGTTTCCATGTCTGCCCGCCATACCAAGGTATTGATCATTGGCTCTGGTCCCGCCGGTTATACCGCGGCGATCTACGCGGCCCGCGCAATGCTGAAACCCGTGCTGATTGCCGGCATGGAACAGGGTGGCCAGCTGATGATCACCACCGATGTCGAAAACTATCCGGGCTTTGCCGATCCGATCCAGGGCCCCTGGCTGATGGACCAGATGCTGAAGCAGGCGACGCATGTGGGTGCGGAAATCGTCAGCGACCTCGTGACCGAAGTCGAAACCAACACGCGCCCCTTCGTGGTCAAGACCGATTCCGGTCAGGTCTGGACCGCCGACACGCTGATCATCGCAACAGGCGCAAAGGCCAAGTGGCTCGGTATCGAGAGTGAGCAGCACTTTCAGGGCTTCGGCGTTTCCGCCTGCGCCACCTGCGACGGTTTCTTCTATCGCAACAAGGATGTGATCGTGGTCGGCGGCGGCAACTCTGCCGTGGAGGAAGCGCTCTATCTCGCCCATATCGCCAAGTCCGTAACCGTCGTGCACCGCCGCGACAGTTTCCGCTCGGAGAAAATCCTTCAGGAACGGCTCTTCGCCAAGGAAAACGTCAAGATTCTGTGGAACACGGAAATCGCCGAAATCACCGGCGCTCCCGCCAAGCCGCCAATGCCACCCTCTGTTTCGGGTGTGCGACTGCGTGACACCAAGACCGGTGTGATCAGCGATACGCCCATCGACGGCGTCTTCGTCGCCATCGGCCACGCGCCGGCCGTCGAACTGTTCAAGGGCAAGGTGAAGCTGAAGGACAATGGCTACATGTGGACCGCGCCCGATTCCACCGCTACCGACGTGGAAGGTATTTTCGCCGCCGGCGACGTTACCGACGACATATACCGTCAGGCCATCACCGCCGCCGGTATGGGCTGTATGGCCGCCCTTGAAGCAGAACGGTACCTCACCGCGCAGCAGCCGCTTGCGGTAGCAGCCGAATAACCGAAAGGCAGGATAGGCATGGCAATGCCATTGGACTGGGATAAACTGCGCATTTTTCATGCCGCAGCCGAAGCGGGGTCTTTCACCCACGCTGCCGACAAGCTGCATTTGTCCCAGTCGGCCATCAGCCGCCAGGTCAGCGCGCTGGAACAGGATGTTGGCGTGAAGCTGTTTCACCGCCACGCCAGAGGTCTTATCCTCACCGAGCAGGGCGAACTGCTGTATCGCACCGCCCACGACGTGTTGCTGAAGCTCGAAACCGTCAAGATGCAACTGACCGAAACGACGGAGAAGCCGAGCGGCAAGCTACGCGTGACGACGACTGTTGGTCTCGGCCAGGGCTGGCTGACGGACAAGGTGCAGGAATTCCTGCAGCTCTATCCGGAAATGTCGATCCAGCTCATCCTCGACAATGAGGAGCTGGATGTGAACATGCGCCACGCCGATTGCGCCATCCGCCTGCGCCAGCCGCAACAGTCCGACCTTATCCAGCGCAAGCTGTTCACGGTGCACATGCACGTCTATGCGGCGCCGTCCTACATCAACCGCCACGGCGAGCCGCAGTCGATCGAGGATCTGGACAACCACCGCATCATCTCCTTCGGCGAACCGGCACCAAACTATCTGCTTGATGTCAACTGGCTGGAAAATGCGGGACGCTCGTCGGACAACACCCGCATTCCGCATCTTCAGATCAACAGCCAGACCTCGATCAAGCGCGCCTGCCTGCTGGGAATAGGTATCGCCTGTTTGCCGGATTACATCGTCGGGCGCGATCCGGGATTGATTCAGTTGTCACTTGCCGCCGATATCCCCTCGTTCGACACCTACTTCTGTTACCCGGACGAGATGAAAAACGCTGCAAAACTGAAAGCCTTCCGCGACTTCGTCGTTGCTAAGGCACGGAACTGGAACTTCTGACGTTTAAATAGGCCAGCGCCACAAAATATCATACTAATTCATGGGGTTGGCCGTCCCAAGATGGCGGCGCGCCAGACGCGCCGCACTTCAGCTTTGCACATAAATTATACCGGAAATATCTAGACCTGCACCGTACGCATGCCTGACCTGCACAAAAAAGAGTTGTTTCGTGCACAAAAAAGCACCATATCGCTCTCAGTTGATGCACACGGTGGCTTTTCCTCCCAGTTCCACCGCATCAGCTGTTCCCCTCTGGAGGTTTTTGACCTTCACACTTAAAGGGCCCTGGATTTATCCGGCGGCCCTCTTTTTTTACCCGCAAGAATTTTCTCCAATTTGGCGAAATATCGCATGATGCAACCTTGTTTTGCATTCTTGCCCCTCCCATATTTCAATCAGCTGTCACGCCTGCCTATGCACGCGACAGCTGTTCCCCTCTGGAGGTTTTAACCTTCAAACTCATTGGCCGCGGAGAAATCCGGCGGCCATTTTTTTGCGCGCTGTTCTCGGCCCGGGTGACTACCTCACAGAGACGTGAATTGTATATCGGAAAATATCGATATAAATATCGAACATGTCAGATATTAGAGAAACGCAGATGAACCCGGAGGAAATCCTCAAAGCCCTTTCACACCCCGCAAGGCTGAAGTTCCTCGAGTGGCTGAAGAGCCCTGAAAGTCACTTCTGTCAGGACCATCCGCTCAGCATGGGCGTATGCGCCAATCAGTTCCAGATCAGCGGCCTGTCGCAATCGACGGTCTCCTCACATCTGGCGGTTTTGCAGGCAGCTGGCCTGATAAGGTCAAAGAAAGTCGGGCAATGGGTGTTTTTCGAACGCAACGAGGAAACCATCGACGCCTTCCGCAATTATCTGCAAGCCAATCTTTGAGCCTCCCAAGCTTATAAGACCGGGGCGTCGGACCGGAAACTGCAAGGCGGTTTTCTCTCCGATGCCCATACATTAGGAAAGCGCGCCAGCCGCGCAATTTCGCCAACCGACCAGAAAGTGAAGTCGCATGACAAGTCTTTTCGAACCGGCACAGGCCGGCGATATCGCACTCGCCAACCGTATCGTCATGGCTCCCCTCACCCGCAACCGCTCGCCGGGGGCAATTCCCAATAATCTCAACGCCACCTATTACGAGCAGCGCGCAACAGCCGGGCTGATTGTGACCGAAGGCACGCCGATTTCCCAGCAAGGCCAGGGTTACGCGGATGTTCCGGGCCTCTACAAGAAGGAAGCGGTTGAGGGCTGGAAAAAGATCACGGATGGCGTGCATGTCGCCGGCGGCAAGATCGTCGCGCAGATTTGGCACGTGGGACGCATTTCCCACACCTCGCTCCAGCCGCATGGCGGACAGCCGGTCGCCCCTTCCGCGATTATCGCCAAGTCCAAGACCTATATCATCAATGATGACGGCACCGGCGCGTTTGCGGAAACCTCCGAGCCACGCGCACTGACCATCGACGATATCGGTCTTATCCTTGAAGATTACCGGACCGGCGCGCGCGCCGCACTTGAGGCTGGTTTCGACGGTGTCGAAATCCATGCCGCCAACGGTTATCTGATCGAGCAGTTCCTGAAATCCAGCACCAACCAGCGCACCGACGAATATGGCGGCTCGATCGAAAACCGCGCCCGCTTCCTCCTGGAAGTCGTGGATGCGGTTGCAGAAGAGATTGGCGCAGGCCGCACCGGCATTCGCCTGTCACCCGTCACACCCGCCAACGACATTTTCGAGGCCGACCCGCAGCCACTCTATAATTACGTTGCGGAAGAACTCGGCAAACGCAATCTCGCCTTCATCCATGTTGTTGAAGGTGCGACCGGTGGTCCGCGCGACTTCAAGCAGGGCGACAAGCCCTTCGATTACGCAGCCTTCAAGGCCGCCTATCGCAATGCGGGCGGCAAGGGCCTGTGGATCGCCAACAATGGCTACGACCGTGAGAGCGCCATCGAGGCGGTGGAAAGCGGCAAGGTTGATGCCGTGGCCTTCGGCAAGGCCTTCATCGCCAACCCGGATCTGGTGCGCCGTCTCAAGGACAACGCGCCGCTGAACGAGCCGAACCAGCCGACCTTCTATGGTGGCGGGGCTGAAGGCTATACCGACTACCCGGCTCTTGGCTGATCAGTGCTAAACTTGAAACGCCGCACCGCTCCACAGCGGTGCGGCGTTTTGCCGTTTCAGGACAGGCCTCGCGCCTGCCGCGCAGCAAAGTCTGAAAATGCGCCCATTACGAAGGCGTTGGCCACATGCAGCGCCTGCAGAAAGCCACTGCCCGTTTCCCGACCGATGCTCATCAACGCCACCTGAAGGCAGTAGAGAGCGAGCAGCACGAGCGCGCGCCCAAGGTTTGGCCGGAGGTCATCATGACGAAGGGCGAGCACGACTAGAGATACAATGGGAACGGCGATCAGCATGCCAAGCCCTTTGTGAACCACAAGCAGCGATCCGTCATAATAGATCGACAGCCCGGCCAGCAGCACCTGCGCGAAAATCAACACCGGCACGCCTGCCGAAATCACGGCGAACATACGGCGCCGCCGGGAAAATCCATTAGCCACTGTAACCATCACACCCTACCCCCGGCATCGGTCGCATGATGAAGGCCCGCCGGTTGCTGCACCTCGGTGAGACACCCAAGGCTCGCCAGTGTTTCCGATACTGCCGCATCGATCGGCGTTCGCGGTTCCGCGCCGAGGAATTCGACAAGCTTGCGGTTGCTCATCCGGATCGGCATCTGCCAGAGATATTTCATTTCCATGACTTCGCGGAACAGGGGAACGAACGGTGCAGCCAGCCCGACGGCTAACCACGAAAGCCGCCGCATCTTGACCGGATGGCCGACGGCCCGCTCGATTGCCCCAACCAGTTGCAGCCCGTCGAAATCCCAGACACCCTCCATGTGGTAGACGGCAAACGTTTGAAGCTCGTCCGAGCGATCGAGCAGCCGTCCGATTATCTCCGCAACATCCGGCAGATAGGCCCATTGATGCCCGGCATTCGGTACTGCTGGATTCTGAACACTGCGAACCGGCTTGCCCGGTCGCACCAGCATCTGCGAAAACCAGTTGTTCTTCGCGTCAGGACCAAAGAAATCACCGGTGCGGACGATCAGGACCGGCACGCCGCGCATCGACGCCATTTTCAAACGCCGCTCCATTTCAACGCGCAAGTTGCCCTTGCGGGTGAAAGGCTTTTGCGGACTGTCCTCCGTCAGAAGCGGAAAGGCATCCGGGCCAAAATTATAGATGCTGCCTGGAAACACGATCCTTGCCCCGCAGGCCTCGGCAGCGGCTATGGTATTGTCGAGCATCGGCAGCACTTGGCTGTCCCAGTTGCGATACCCCGGAGGATTGACCGCATGGACGATGAGCCCGGCGCCTTTGGCCGCCTTCACCACATCCTCCCGGTTCATGGCATCGCCAATCACGCGCTCGACGCCATCGACGGCATCAACTGGTGCCGATCGGCGAGTCATCGCCCGCACCCGCCAGCCGCGCTGCAACAACATCTTTGAGACATGGCTGCCGACGCCACCATTCGCCCCAACAATCAGCGCCAGAGGCCGGTTATTCTCTGCTGTATTTGCGTGGATTTCATATATCATTGCCATTACTCCTTCTTCTGGGCTGGAGTATCGGGCCATCAGGCGATATACGAAATTGTCCAAATGAGTGGAGCCGCTATACAAAATCTTATAATCAGAAGCCGCGATGTCAGCTGGGATTTTTACCGCACCTTCCTCAGCGTGCTGCGCGACGGCTCGCTTTCCGCCGCCGCCCGCGAACTCGGCATTACCCAACCGACAGCTGGGCGCCATATCGGAGCGCTGGAAGAGGCCATCGGCTTTCCGCTGTTCATCCGCTCGCCGCACGGGCTGATGCCGACGGAAGCGGCGCTGGCGCTCCGGCCCTATGCGGAAAATCTGGCGGCGACGGCCGCAGCCCTTATGCGGGCGGCCTCCGGCGAGGTCGGCAAGATCGAAGGAACCGTGCGTATCAGCGCATCGGACATCATCGGCGTTGAAATGCTGCCGCCGATCATCGCTGCCATGCGGGAGATTCATCCCCGGCTTGAAATAGAACTTTCACTATCCGACACGCTGGAAGACCTTTTGCGGCGCGAGGCTGATATCGCCATCCGCATGACCGAACCGCAGCAGGATGCCATCGTCATGCGCTATATCGGCAATTTCCGTCTGGGATTTCATGCCACACGCGATTATCTGGCAAGAGCCGGCATCCCGAAAAACATGGAAGAACTGAACAACCACCGTATGATCGGTTTCGACCGCAAGACGCCTTTCATCAGGGCGGCGATCCAACGCATGCGCTCGCTTGATCCGGAAATACCCGATATCGAAGAAATTTCCTTCGAAATTCGCGCCGACAGCAACCTCGCCCAGCTTGCCATGATCCGCGCCAGCGCAGGCATCGGCGTCTGTCAGATCGGCCTGGCGCGCAAGGATCCGCGGCTTGTCCAGGTCCTTCCGAAAACCGACATCCCGCTGCACGCATGGGTCGCGATGCATGAAAATCTCAAGACCTCGCCGCGATGCCGTGCCGTGTTCAGCGCCCTTGTCGACGGCCTGAAGGCCCACCTGAAGGAAACCGATCCGGGCGCCCCGCCGCAACGACGCTAGCGCCATTGCAGCATCGATGCCGCACGGCCTTGCGCCCGCAAATCCGCAAGACAGACCGGCGAAGCATGGAGGGTGATGCTGTTCTCACCGGAAATGTTGACGCACTCCATCAAAACGGTCTGGCCGGCGGTGAAATCTTGTCGACCACTTCCGCCTCCGGCCGGTCGCCGCCCTGGCTGTATTCCTCATGCCACTGGCCGCGTTCGTCCTGATAGCTGATTTCCTCATCATCGCCGCCCACCTGCTGTTCGGCAGCAACGATGCGCGCGGCCTCGACCGCATCGGCATAGGTAGGAAATGTTTCGGAATAAGCGCCGTTCATGCGGTAGGCGAAGCCACCGTCATGTTCCACGACTTCATATACCACTTTTGTCATGCATGTTCCTCCTGTTTCAGTAGGCGACATCGCAACCACAACCGCGCTTCAAGCATTGCACCCGACGGGGGACAACACGGCATGAGCAGCATGTCCTTGACCGTAACACTATCCTACCAAAAGCACTCAAGCGCAAATCCTGCTTGATCTTAACGACGATACGTCACAGCCTCACACTCTCAGGGGAAGGGAAATCGATGGCGGGTTCTATTTTAAAGCAGGAGCGCATGTTGCTGCTGGCAATACCGGTGGCAGTCGTCGCCTATATGGCCGAACATGCGATATTCGAGGCCGGCAAAACGGCGTCGCTGATTGCCGCGATCGCCCTGATCGGGATGATCGTTCTGGTGTCGATGCGGGTTGCCCACCACGCCGAAATCCTCGCCGCCAAGGTCGGAGACCCCTATGGCACGATGATCCTGACGCTGTCTGCCGTGGCGGTGGAAGTGTTGATCCTTGCCATCATCATGAGCGAATCCAATTCGCCGACGCTCGTGCGTGACACGATCTATTCCGCCGTGATGATCGACATCAACGGCATTCTGGGACTGGCCGCCCTGCTGGGAGGCCTTCGCCACGGCGAGCAGCCCTACAATGACGATTCAGGCAAGACCTACGGCGTCATGATCCTGACTGCCATGGGCATCTCGATGATCGTGCCGGAATTCATCCCCAAGGAAAGCTGGCACGTCTATTCCGCCTTCACCATCGTCGCAATGATCGCGCTTTATGCGCTGTTCCTGAAAATGCAGGTTGGTCCGCACAGCTATTTCTTCAGCTACGCCTATCCCCGCAAGGCTCATCCCAGCGGTCATCCATCCGGCGATCACACGGAGGACGAGGATGAGGGCAGCGTGTCCCTCTCCATCGGTCTCATCGTCGCGGGCGTCGTGCTGATCGGCGTGCTGGCGGAATTCATGGCGGCCTTCCTAAGCCAGAGCCTCGAGGGCACAAGCGCGCCACCGGCACTGATGGCCGTCGTGGTCGCGACGATCTCAGCATCACCGGAAATCTTGACCGCGCTCAGGTCCGCATTGCGCAACCGCATGCAGGCCGTGGTCAATATCGCCATGGGCGCATCGCTTTCGACGGTCATCCTCACCGTCCCTGTGATGGAGGGCATCGCACTCTACACCGGTCAGCCGTTCATCATGGCGATGACGCCGGTTCAGACGGTCATGGTCTTCATCACCCTCATCGCCGCCGCCATCAACCTCAATGACGGTGAAACCAACGCGATCGAGGGAATGACGCATTTCATCCTCTTCGCCACGTTCATCATGCTGTTGTTTCTCGGGCTTTAGCCGCAACAAAAAAAGCCCGGCATCGCTGCCGGGCTTTGTTATTCAATATCCTAGACCGATCAGCGGCAATCGGCGCAGAAGCGCTGGATGCGCTTGCAGGCCTCTTCCAGCAGTGCTTCCGACGTGGCGTAGGAAATGCGGAAGTTCGGGCCGAGGCCAAACGCCGATCCCTGCACGACGGCAACACCTTCGGCTTCCAGAAGCTCGGAGACGAAATCCACATCCGACTCGATAACCTTGCCGGACGGCGCGGTCTTGCCGATCATGCCGGCGCAGGACGGATAGACGTAGAATGCGCC
Organism: Rhizobium sp. Root491; assembly: GCF_001427205.1. NCBI lineage: Bacteria > Pseudomonadati > Pseudomonadota > Alphaproteobacteria > Hyphomicrobiales > Rhizobiaceae > Rhizobium > Rhizobium sp. Root491. The sequence continues at coordinate 159,978 of NZ_LMFF01000015.1, read as the reverse complement.
TTCCGGAGCCGGGCAATTGATGCCTTTCGCCTGGTTGAGCATGGAGACGACGAGATCGCGGCGGTCTTCAAAAATCTTCTTGTTGGCCGGAATGAAATCCTGCGTGCCGTTCAGCGCTTCGACAGCCGCCCACTGAGCAATCGAGCTGGCGCCCGAGGTCTGCTGGCCCTGGATCATATCCATGGCCTTGATGAGCGGCAGCGGGCCGGCTGCATAGCCGATACGCCAGCCGGTCATGGCATAGGCCTTGGAGACGCCGTTCATCGTAAGCGTGCGGTCATAGAGCGAAGGCTCCACCTCAACCGGCGTGACGAATTTGAAGTCGCCATAGGTCAGGTGTTCGTACATGTCATCAGTCAGCACCCAGACGTGCGGATGCTTGACCAGCACGTCCGTCAATGCCTTCAGCTCGTCATGCGAATAGGCAGCGCCCGAAGGGTTGGACGGCGAGTTGAAAACGAACCACTTGGTCTTCGGCGTGATCGCCTTTTCCAGCGCTTCCGGCTTCAGCTTGAAATTGTCTTCGAGCGTCGTGTCGACGAAGACAGGCGTACCGCCGCAGATCGCCACCATTTCCGGATAGCTGACCCAGTAAGGTGCAGGAATGACGACTTCGTCACCCGGGTTGAGGGTGGCCATGAAGGCGTTGAAAAGGATCTGCTTGCCACCGGTGCCGACGATGGTCTGCTCCGGCTTGTAGTCCAGACCGTTTTCGCGCTTGAACTTGTCGGCGATCGCCTTGCGCAGTTCAGGAATACCTGAAACGGGCGTGTATTTCGTTTCGCCGCGCTTAATGGCGTCAATGGCGGCTTCCTTGATGTTTTCGGGCGTATCGAAATCCGGCTCGCCGGCGCCAAGGCTGATCACATCGCGGCCCTTCGCTTTAAGCTCACGGGCTTTCTGGGTAACAGCGATGGTGGCGGATGGCTTTACGCGGGAGAGAATGTCGGCAAGGAAGGCCATTTTTAATCGGTCCTGTTGTGGTTGACATCGGCAGAGGCGGAAAATCCTGTCTTCTGCGGCATTTTCTATGTCGAAAGACAGGCGCTCTTTCAAGGTCAAAAGCAGCATATGTGACACGGGGAAGAATTTAAACCTTCCTTAACCCGGAAGTAACGCTTGATGCGCTATATTCTCCGGCTAGAGGTCGTGTCTCTGTAGCTGGTTGAAAAATGGCGCCCAAAAGCATCTTTTCCAGTCTTGTCCGCGAGGTCGATGGCACATGGTCCACGGCCTATGGCACCTTCAACTTGAAATCAGCCCTGCAGCCCATTTTTCGCCGAACGATGAACGGCGCTCTCGACATCGATTCCTTCGAGGGCCTGGTGCGTCCCCATCGCAACGGCGAACCTGTGACACCCGGTGAATTCTTCTCGCTGGTGGCGCCAGAAGATATAGAGAATATCGACAGTATTCTGCGCACGATCCACATTCTCAATACCGGCAGGCTCAATCGTTCGCGCGCCCGCGTTTTCGTCAACTTCCATCCGGGCCTGTTCCAGACCCCGGCCAAGATGCGTCAGGAAGTGGAGCGCATGCGCCTTACCGCCCACGAGGCCGGCATGACGGCAGACCGCATCGTCTGCGAAATCTCCGAGAAAAAAGTCTCCGATACGCAGATGGTCGCCGACTTCGCCTATCATATGCATGACATCGGTTTTCGCGTGGCGCTGGACGATTATGGCGCGGGCGATTCCGACATTGACCGGGTGAAACTCATCAAGCCGGACTATGTGAAATTCGAGGCAGGCTGGGTGCGTGATTTCATGCAGAATTCGGCAGGGGCCGCCCTTCTGCGCGTCATCGTCAGCCAGTTTCGCGACGATGGGATAGAGCCGGTGTTCGAAGGACTGGAAACCGGCAGGCAGGTGGATATCTGCGAGGACCTCGGCGTCCTGCTGATGCAGGGATACGTGTTGGCAAAACCCGAACTAGCACCGACGAGCTTCGATGCGCGCTTTCCCGAACTCGGCAGCGGATATTTTTCACCCTCGCCAAGGTCGGATAGAAGTACTGCGACACCGGCATTCCCGCGTGAAGACCGCCTCGCCGAGCCGCATACCCTGCGCCAGACCAGAACCTTCGGAAAACGCGGCCTTTGAGGCGGTTGACAGCGAAATTGTCCCGAAATCGGCTTTGCCACGATATTGCCACAATAAATACTGCGGAACGCCTGAATTCGGTCTCCAAGCCGTCCATTTCGAAGCCTCTTTTATCCTTTGAGAACAGGGACAAGAGGCGATCGCCATGTTTACCAACGACAGGACATCAGTTGAACGGTTAAGGGCGCAGAGAACGCTGTTTTCGCTCTGGATGGCCATTGCCGCCTTTCTTGTCGTCGTCACCATGGCCGCCGGGATCGCAACCTCGGCCAATGCAGCCCCTCAGGCAGTCGACACCCTGCAGACATCCTCTATTCCGCAGGTGACGGCAACCGCGCGGGCGGGCGGCCACCTGTTGCTGGTTATCTTCTCGGCCGCAGCCTTCATCAGCCTCGGCATAGGCGGCCTCGCGCTTACCCGGCGAAGCCTGAAGGACGAGGCCCGCCGCCACAAGTAAGCCGCCCTCTCCTCGACTTGCGGCATCGGCGTGTTGCTGCTAAAGCACAGGGGAAGTCGTCAGAACGACGTTTCAAAAATCCCCGAAATGCCAAGGCCGCGACGGAATGATCTTCGGGCCCCTGCTGTGCTGGTGCCATCAATGACGCGTATTCAGGCCAACATGCTGCTTCTGCTCGCCGCGGCGATCTGGGGAGGCGGTTTCGTCGCACAATCATCCGCCATGGCCTCGATCGGGCCATTCTGGTTCGTCGGTCTGCGCTTCGCCATTGCCGCCATCGCCGTGCTGCCATTCGCCCTGATGGAAAACCGCTCGAAAAAATCGCCGCCACGTCGCAGGGAAATTGGCGGCTTCATCCTTGTGGGCCTCGCCCTGTTCGGCGGCGCGACGACGCAGCAGGTCGGGCTTTTGACTACAACCGTCACCAATTCCAGCTTCCTGACGGGACTTTACGTCATCTTCGTGCCCGTGATCGCCGTCATTCTTTACCGGCGCCATCCCCACTGGATCGTCTGGCCCGGCGCCCTGATGATGCTGGGCGGAATATTCCTGCTCTCGGGCGGCGCATTCGAGGCGCTGACGCAGGGCGATATTCTCAGCATCATCTGCGCCTTCTTCTGGGCAATCCAGATTACGCTTGCAGGACGTTTCGTTTCCGAAAGCGGACGGCCGCTTGCGCTCTCATGCACTCAGTTTGCGATTTGCTCTCTCTTGAGTTGCATGATCGGCCTTGCGGTAGAACCCATCAGCATGGCGTCCATAGAAGGGTCGCTGGCGGAAATTCTATACGTCGGCCTCGTATCCTCCGGCCTCGCCTTCGTTTTGCAGGTCGTCGCCCAGCGGTATACGACCGCGCCGCAGGCTGCGATATTTCTCTCTTCAGAGGCGCTTTTCGGTGCCTTGCTGGCGTCGATTTTCCTGAAGGAAACCATTTCCAACGCCGGTTATATCGGCTGCGTGATCATTTTCGCCGCTATATTGATCGTCGAACTGGTGCCGGAACTGACGCGTAAACGGCAAAAAACCGTCGTTGGAACGGCCTGAGGCAGAAAGAACTGATTTTTCTGTTTCGAGAAAAAATCGTACCGCCGCATTCAAAATTTTGCCCGGAAACCGAAGGCAACCGGCAATTATTTCATCAATTATCAAATATGCGGAAAAAATGTGCGACTACGCGCAGGAATTCTACCGCAGGTTTTTATCCGACAAAAAGCCCGTGAAAAGTTTTGCTTGCCAATTTTCCATAAACGCAGCAATCTACTGCGGTTCGGGCAATTTGCGAGCATGGGAAGGCCTATAAATTTGCGCACTGGGGACGCTATAAACCTCGGGCGGTGGGACGAAAAACGTTGGATGAGAACGCCATTACTTCCCGCTGTGAAGGTCCTTTTTCTCAATAGTCAAGAGCTGCCTGCCAACGCCCTCGCGGGGCAAAACTGTAATGCTGCCTGTAGCTGAACGCGGGCAGAGCGAAAAGGACCTGATGCATGGCCGAAACTGGCACCGTAAAATTCTTCAACACAGACAAAGGCTTCGGCTTCATCAAGCCAGACAATGGTGGCGCTGATATCTTTGTTCATATCTCTGCCGTACAGGCTTCCGGCCTGTCCGGACTTTCAGAAAATCAGAAAGTGAGCTTCGACACGGAACCGGATCGTCGCGGCAAGGGCCCGAAGGCAGTCAATCTGCAGATTGCTGGCTAACCGTAAAACGGCTTTCATTTCTAGTTGAAGCCCGGCAGGAATGCCGGGTTTTTTTATGCCCAATCCGGAGGCGCCAATACGCGCCCGGAAACTCAGATCCCCTTGAGATAGGGGTTGGTGCGCCGCTCCTCGCCAAGCCGCCCGCCGGGGCCATGGCCGCAGATAAATCCGACATCATCACCCAGCGGCAGCAGCTTGTCGCGAATGGACGCCATCAATTGCTCGTGGTTTCCGCCCGGCAGGTCGGTACGCCCCACCGACCCCGCAAACAGCACATCGCCGACATGGGCGAATTGCTGGTCGCGATTATAATAGATGACGTGACCTGGAGCGTGACCCGGGCAATGATAGACTTCAAAGACATGATCCCCGAACGATACCGTGTCGCCCTCATTCAGCCACCTGTCCGGCAAAACGTTCTGAAGGCCGCTGATGCCGTATTTCTCGGCCTGGGTCTCGATCCTCTCGAGCAGCGGTCGATCGTCCTCATGCGGGCCGATCACCGGCAGGGAAAGCTTCTCGCGCAGTTCCTTGGCGCCGCCGGCATGGTCGAGATGGCCGTGCGTCAGCCAGATTTCCTTGAGCGCGATGCCGTTTTCGGAAACCACCTGAAGAATGACATCCACATCCCCACCGGGATCGACGACAACGCCTTCCTTCGTATCCTCATCGAAGAGAATGGTGCAGTTCTGCTCGAACGGCGTGACCGGAATAATGCCCGCCTGCAACTTTCCCATATCCCGTGTCTCCCTGTCTGACAAATCCCGCCTCCTATAGCCTGCGGCCGGTTCCGGCACAATGGCGGAGGAAAAAGCAACGGTTTCCGGTGACCTTGCCACTTTCAAAACTATGAGTTAATTCAACTAGATATCGTAAATTTTCCCGCTCGAGACGGGAGGTATCTGTGAAAAATGTGGAACGCCCTGAAGGCTGCGACGTTGTAGGTCCAGTCTTAAAAGGAGTGAGACACATGGACAAGACGCTTAAAATGCTCATGGCTGGCGGCGCTTTCGCACTGATGGCCGGTTACGCTAACGCCGCCATGGTCGCCACAACAGCATCGGACGTTTCCGTTCGTTCGGGCCCAGGCGAGGATTATCCCGAGCTTGGCCTTGCGACCCGTGGCAGCAATGCGGTTCTGGATGGCTGCATGGACGGCAGCAGCTGGTGCCGCATCGAAGTCAACGGCCTGCGCGGCTGGGCACATGCGGATTATCTGAATGTCATGTATGAGGGCTCTCCCGTCATTCTCGAACAGCGCCGCTCCGATATCAGCGTGCCGGTCGTGACTTACGAGAAGACCTCGAGCGTACAGGCAGAACCCAACCCCGGCGATCCGAACCTTGGCCGCGTCGGTGAAGTCAATCCGCCCGAAACCGTCATCTCCTATATTGACGAGCACCCTGCGGACACTGTCACCTTTGATGGCGAGGTAGCGGTCGGCAGCACCCTGCCCTCCGATACCCGGCTCGTGGAAATCCCTGATTACCAGTATCGCTACGTTCAGGTGAACGACGTGCCGGTTCTGGTGGAGCCATCGACGCGCCGGATTGTCTACGTCTACCAGTAGACGCGAACTCGATACCGGCAGCATGAAACCAATGAAGAGCGCGGGCTTTCCGCGCTCTTTTCTATTTCCGGTAAAGGCCAGTCAGGATTCCAGTTGCACCGGCACCCGCAGCATATTATCCACCGCAACAGAAAATGATCGCGGCATCCTCCCGAGCGGACGCATTTTCGGCTATGTTTACAGAATATTGGCGCATCGACGTATGTCAGCCGCAGAATATGAAGGAACCGCAGTGCCACCGCAATCGCTCAAAACCGCAGCCGCCAGGCAGACACCGGCACTCCCGAAGGTTGACGACGGCAAGATCGACTTCGATACGATAGAGGCGCTGTTCTTCGCGTATCGCGATTTCGTCTCCGATCCAGATGTCATTCTTTCGAAACTGGAATATGGGCGCGCGCATCACCGGGTGGTCTATTTCGTCAGCAGGCAGCCCGGCATGACGGTGGCGGATCTGCTCGACACCCTGCAGATAACCAAGCAGAGCCTTGCCCGCGTGCTCAAGCAATTGATCGACGACGGTTATATCCGCCAGATGGCTGGCCCGGAAGACCGCCGCCAGCGCAGGCTCTATCCGACGCTGACAGGGCGCGAACTGGCGCTGGCGCTGAGCGAGCCGCAGTCGCGCCGGATCGACCGTGCGCTGGAAGGGCTTGGACCCGACGCCCGCGCTAGCGTTCGCAAGTTTCTGGCGCAGATGCGCAGCCCGACACCGGGGGAAGGCGACTGACGATGGCCACGGCAACGACAAAACTCCCTCCCGCCGATGACGATGCGGCCCACCTTCTGATCGTCGATGACGACGCCCGCATTCGCAATCTTCTGCAACGTTTCCTTGGCGACAAGGGATACCGCATCTCCGTCGCAGCAGATGCGGCAGAAGCCCGGCGCAAGATGGTCGGCATCCGTTTCGACCTTCTCATTCTCGACGTGATGATGCCGGGGGAAAACGGGCTTTCGCTCACCCGGTCGCTGAATGAGAACAAATCCGTGCCGGTCATTCTCCTGACCGCCCGCTCGGAGGCGGATTCCCGAATTGCTGGGCTGGAAGCCGGCGCGGATGATTATCTCGCGAAGCCTTTCGATCCGCGCGAACTTGTCCTTCGTATCAACAACATCCTGCGGCGCAACACTTCGCCGGATACGCCCAAGATCGAACAGATCATGTTCGGCCCCTACAGCTTCTCTATCCCCAGGAAGGAATTGCGGCGCGGCCCTGAAACGATCCGCCTGACGGATCGCGAACAGGAGATCATGCTGCTCTTTGCACTTCGCGCCGGCGATACCATTCCACGGCACGAGCTGGTCGAGGCGGAATCCGAAGTGGGCGAAAGAACAATCGACGTGCAGATCAACCGCCTTCGCCGCAAGATCGAGGACGACCCTGCCAACCCGGTCTATCTGCAAACGGTGCGTGGTATCGGCTACCGCCTGAGCGTGGATTGACAAGGACAAACGAAAGGCGGGCGCACAGCCATGGCGAGCCTCGATTTTCTAATCACTGTCAGGAATAGCGGCGTAGCGAAGACCTGGCGCGCATTTACCAGATGGCTTCGCCACTGGCTGCCCACCGGGCTTTATACGCGCTCGCTGCTGATCATCATCCTGCCGATGATCCTGCTTCAGGGCGTTGTCGCGGCCGTTTTCATGGAGCGTCACTGGCAGCTGGTTACCGAGCGCCTTTCCTCCGCCGTAACGCGCGATATCGCAGCGATCATCGAGCTTCTGCAAACTGATGAGGAAGAAGACGACTATCAGCGCGTCATCCGCATCGCTCGCGAGAAGCTGGGTCTCAGCATCTACATCGAGCCGAAGGCCGATTTGCCGGCCCCGAGACCAGAACCGTTGTTTTCCATTCTGGATACGATCCTCGCCAATCAGCTGACCCAGCAAATCGGCCGGCCATTCTGGATCGATACTTATGGCAACGGCTCCCTGGTGGAAATACGTGTCCAGCTCGAAGACAAGACGCTCCGCGTCTTTACCAGTCGCAGCGCCGCTTATGCCTCCAACACGCATATCTTCCTTGTCTGGATGGTCGGTGCTTCGCTGGTCCTGATCGCCATTTCCATCCTGTTCCTGCGCGGGCAGATCAAGCCTATCGAAGCGCTTGCCAAGGCGGCCGAAAATTTCGGCAGGGGCCAGAAGATCAGCGCCTATTCCCCACGCGGCGCAGACGAGGTGCGGCGGGCGGGTCTTGCCTTCATATTGATGCGCGAACGTATCGAGCGGCAGATGGAACAGCGCACTGCCATGCTGAACGGTGTCAGCCACGACCTGCGCACCATCCTCACCCGTTTCAAGCTGCAACTCGCGCTTGCCGGCGACAATCCTGATCTGGAAGGGTTGGACAAGGATGTCGAGGATATGCAGTCGATGCTGGAGGCCTACCTCACCTTTGCCCGCACCGATGTCGAGGAGGATGTCGGCACGCTGGAGCTTCCGGCACTTCTGGAAAAAATCGACTATGATTTCGAGCTGCACGGCAAGAAATTCAGCTACGAGCTTTATAATATCGACCAGATCATCGCGCGCCCGAATGCCCTCTCCCGCCTCGTCGCCAATCTCGCGGAGAATGCCCGGCGCTATGCCAGCAAGCTCCATATCGACATCCGCAAGGCGCCACGCTCCATCATCATGACGTTTGATGATGACGGGCCGGGTATTCCGGAAGCGTCAAGGGAGGATGTCTTCAAGCCGTTCTTCCGGCTGGACGAGGCACGCAACCTCAACGCCTCTGGCACCGGGCTCGGCCTCTCCATCGTCCGCGACATCGCCCGCAGCCATGGCGGTGACGTATCGCTGGACGACAGCCCGATGGGCGGATTGCGGGTAATCGTCAAAATTCCGGCGTAGAGCAGCGGAAAGAAAAATGTGATGCGGCTCGCCCGCATCCGTCATTCCAGCCTTGAACCGGGATGACGGAGAAAGAGTGTTCAGCCTGCGCAATCTTCGGGTTGCGTGTTGTTGCGCTTTCTCAGCACATTTTCTCGCCGTTCGGCACAGGCCGCTCGACCGCGGCAAGCACGATGTCGCCGTTGCCATCGGCAAACCCCAATGTCAGAACTTCGGAGCGGAAGGGGCCAATCTGGCGCGGCGGAAAATTCACCACACCCAGCACCTGCCGGCCGATCAGACTTTCCGGGGTATAATGCACCGTGATTTGCGCCGAGGATTTCTTGATGCCGATCTCGGGGCCGAAATCGATCTTCACCTTGATCGCAGGCTTGCGTGCTTCCGGAAATGGCTCTGCCTCAACGATCGTGCCGACACGGATATCGACCTTCTCGAAATCGGCATAGGAAATTTCACTGCTCATGCCCTGCTCCCGCCAGCCTGCTCGTTTTCAACCAGCCAGTTCTTCGGCGCGATTTTTCGCCGCAGCGATCGCCTTGTCAAACAGGGGCTGCATGCCGTCTTCGGCCATCAGCACCGAAAGTGCGGCGGCCGTTGTACCGCCCGGCGAGGTCACGTTCTGGCGCAGGCGCGCCGCCTCGTCAGAGGACTGATGCAGGAGTTCGCCCGCACCGGCCACGGTTTCACGCGCCAGCCGCATGGCTATATCCGCCGGCAGACCGGCCTTGCGACCGGCTTCCGCCATGCATTCAACCAGATAGAAGACATAGGCCGGACCGCTTCCCGAAACCGCGGTAACCGCGTCGATATCGCTTTCGGTTTCCACCCATTCGACCGGACCGCTGACCTTCAGCAATCCATCCACCACGGCTTTAAGTGCCGGCGTCACCAATTCGTTGGCATAGGCGCCCGTCACGCCACGGCCAACCATGGCCGGCGTGTTCGGCATGGCCCGCACGGCGGCGACCGAGCCGAAATGCGAAACGAAAGTGCCGATGGTGGTGCCGGCCGCAATCGAAACCACGACGGTCTCGGGTCCGAGCAAGGGCTTGAGGGAGGGTAGCACTGCTTCCATCATCTGCGGTTTTACCGCGACAAACAGAATGCCCGCCTTCACGCCGTCAGGCACGCTTTCGCTATGCGTGGCGCCCGCTTCCGCAATTGTCGTGCGCATGGCGTCGGAGGGGCGCGGATCGATGACGATCACCTGCGAACCCGGCACGCCCTTTTTCAGCCAGCCCGAAAGCAAAGCGCCGCCCATATTGCCCGCCCCAACGAGGACGAGAGGACCGGAAGCCCTGTAGACCATTTTCAAGCTTCTCCGACGGTCTCGAACATGACCGCTTCAATTGCACTTTTCGCATCCAGCCCCGACCATACGACGAACTGGAATGCCTGATAATATTGTTCGCATGCCTCAAGCGCGCTGGAAAGCAGCACTTCCACCTGCTGGTTGTTAGGCTCCGCACCGCCAGCCAGAAGCAGCGACTGGCGGAAGATCACGACATCTTCCTGCCGCCATAGATCGAAATGACCCATCAGTACCTGGCCGTTGACCTGAGACAACAGGCGAATGACTTCGTTGACGCGCTGATCGGGCACCTTGATGTCGAAGGCGCAGGCCAGATGCAGTGCCTCGAAATCTTCCATCCAGGAAAAGGAGACGTGATAATCGGCCCAGTGGCCCGCCACCGTCATGGCGATCTCGTCTTCGCCGGAACGTTCGAACGACCAGTCGTTCGAGGCGGCGACAATCTCGATCATGTCCACGGGATTGGACTGGCGCTCAATTTCAAATTCTATCAGGCTCATGCGGCACCTTCTCATCCGGTATGGATGTTCTGTTTTGAACGCCGGGCACAAAACGCACACACAAACCGGATTCAACACTTGAGACGATTGCCCGACACCAACAGAGTTACACATTCACCCTGTGTGGAGCTTACCAGGTTCGTTTCGAATCATCATTTAAAATCAGTGTATAATGGCCGAGTCCTGCTGCCACCCCTCGGGCAGCATTTTTACTTTTTGAACAGTGGATATCTTCTCCCCCATCACCTCAGGCGAGATACATAAGCGACTCTGGCAATTGCGTTTTTTGGAAGTGTCCACAGGCCTCAAAAAATTAACGATGGAGGCAGGTCCGGATCGACAGAGAATAATTTCGGGTTGCATGGCCCGCAAACAAAAAGTCCCGGAATCGCAGGCGATCCGGGACCTCTTGATGAAAAAGCGCGAAAAGAATCAATCCTTGGCAGCAGAAAGCTTTGCTTCCAGAGCCTCGACGCGAGCGCGCAACGCATCGTTTTCATCGCGCGCCTTGATCGCCATCTCGCGCACCGCGTCGAATTCCTCGCGCTTGACCACGTCGAGGCTGTTCAGCCAGCGATCCGCCTGTGCGTGCAAGGCAGCCTCGGCCTCTTTGCGCATTCCCTGCGCAGCGCCCGCCGCATCGGTCATCAGCTTGGCGAATTCATCCAGAAAACGATTGGTGCCTGTCGTGGTCATGGCCCTGTTCCTTCGTCGGTTCAGGGAGCGTTCCGTTCCCTGCTGTTGATGCCTTTCAGGTAGGCACTCGACAGCCGCCTTGCAAGCAAAATCGAAAAATCCACATGGCTTGCAATGGCCTTCGGCATCGCAAAGCGTCCCTTGAAGAATAATCTTGACCGGCGCTGCGGCAATCGCCATTTTCCTCGCGTAAAGAGACCGGAGAGCATCATCGCCCGGCTCCTTGAGGCAATGGGTCATTCTGTTGTCCGCCCAGCAACGATGACGGAATATACGGATTGTTAGCCGCTCCCACCCAACTTGCCATCATGCCATTTCCGAATATCGATCCGGTTGCCCTGTCTCTCGGGCCTCTGGCGATCCATTGGTACGGCATTGCCTATGTCGCCGGCATCATGCTCGGCTGGTTTTATGCCCGCCGCCTTGCGCTTACGCCTCGCCTGTGGCCAAACGATACATCGCCGATCTCGGCGCAGCATCTTGACGACTTCATCCTGTGGGCAGCCGGCGGCATCGTGCTTGGCGGGCGCATCGGCTACATCCTGTTTTACGATCTTGGCGCCGTCGCCGCAAACCCTATAAGAGCACTTGAGATATGGAACGGCGGCATGTCGTTCCATGGCGGCCTGATCGGCACGACCATAGCCATGATCCTCTTCGCCCGCAAGAACGGCATCCCTGTCTGGAGCATGTTCGACATCATCGCAGCCGTCGCACCTGTCGGCCTGCTGTTCGGACGCATCGCCAATTTCATCAATGGCGAATTGTGGGGACGTATCGCCGACGTTCCCTGGGCCGTCGTGTTCCCGACCGGCGGGCCGTTTGCGCGTCACCCCAGCCAGCTTTACGAAGCGGGACTTGAAGGCCTCGTTCTCCTCGTCATTCTGGCGGTCACAATCTACGTTTTCAGGGCGCTCAAGACACCTGGCATCGTAACCGGCATCTTCGTTTGCGGTTACGCGCTGTCGCGCATCTTCGTGGAATTCTTCCGCGAGCCGGACGCCCAGATCGGTTATCTCGCGGGCAACTGGCTGACCATGGGCATGGTACTCTCCACGCCGATGTTCCTTCTTGGCCTCTGGGCCGTCTTGCGTGCGCGGCGCGCGAAAATACGCGCTTAAGCGGAATGGCCTGCCATGACGACACCGCTTGCGCAACGCATCAAATCCCTCATCCGCCTGAACGGCCCGCTCAGCGTCACCGATTTCTTCTCGCTTTGCCTTGCCGATCCTGAACACGGTTATTACCGGAGCCGCGAGCCTTTCGGCCGATCGGGTGATTTCATCACCGCTCCGGAAGTCAGTCAGCTTTTCGGCGAAATGCTCGGCGTTTTCGTGGTTCACGCCTGGCAGCGCCATGGCGCACCCGCAGATATTCGTCTGGTGGAAATCGGCCCCGGCCGTGGCACCATGATGTCTGACATGCTGCGCGTCATCCGCCGCATCGCCCCACCGCTTTACGAGACGATGCGGGTGCATCTGGTGGAGACCAGCCCTCGCCTTTGCGCCATCCAGAAAGAGACGCTCGCTGCGCATGCCGAACGGCTGACATGGCATGACAGTTTCGATGCGGTGCCGGAAGGTTTCCTGCTCCTCGTCGCCAACGAGCTTTTCGACGCCATCCCAATCCGGCAATTCGTGAAGACGCCGCAGGGTTTCCGCGAACGGGTGGTCAGTCTTGGTACCGATGGTGAACTGGTCTTCTCGACCGGGCTTGCCGGCATCGACCCGGCGCTGCTGCCGCCCGGCCCGGAACGGCAGCCGATTGGCAGCATATTCGAGATCTCACCCGCCCGCGAAGCCGTAATGACCGCAATCTGCCAGCGCCTGTCCGCATATGGCGGCACCGCACTCGCGATCGACTACGGCCATCTGGTCGCCGGATATGGCGACACATTGCAGGCCATGCGCAACCATGCCTTCGACCCGCCGCTTTCTCATCCCGGGCAAGCCGATCTGACCAGCCATGTCGATTTCGAAAGCCTCATCAGGACGGCTGAGGCAAACGGCGTTCATGTCAACGGCGGCATCAGGCAGGGCGACTTTCTTTATGGTCTTGGCCTGAAGGAACGGGCAACCGCCCTTGCCGCAAAAGCTACACCCGACCAGACGCTTGAAATCGCCGAAGCGGTCAACCGTCTCGCTGGCGAAGGGGCTGGAAGGATGGGGGAACTTTTCAAGGTCATCGCCGTTTCAAGTCCCGCGCTCCATCTCATGCCGTTTCGCGCGGTGGATTGACAGTGCAATCACCTCTGGGCCAACATCGGCCCAGAACGAAACAAGCGAACGCAGACACACTGCACCAGACAAACGCCGCGCAACGCCGCGGCAACAGGAAACATCTCGCTTAACGCATCCCACTGGCCAACAGCGACATTCTCCAAGGAACTCCCGCACCATGCAGAACGAAACGCTGCCGCTCCCCATCCAGAGCCCCCTGCTTGCCGCCTTGAGTGAAAACCGTGTCCGTCACGGTTTCTTCACCCGGCAAGGCGGTGTCTCCGAGGGGCTTTATCAGGGCCTCAATGTCGGCCTCGGTTCGAATGACGAGCCGGAACTGGTGCAGGAAAACCGCCGGCGCGTCACGCAATGGTTCGGCTTGTCTCCGGAACGTCTCGCCACCGTGCATCAGGTCCATTCTCCTGATGTCCTTGTGGTCGATGAAAGCTATGACGGCAGCCGCCCGCAGGCCGATGCGATGGTAACGGCGACACCGGGTTTCGTGCTCGGCGTTCTGAGCGCCGATTGCGGCCCGATCCTTTTTGCGGACGCTGAAGCGGGCGTTGTGGGTGCCGCCCATGCCGGCTGGAAGGGTGCATTGTTCGGCGTGCTCGAAAACACGATCGAGACCATGAGGAAGCTGGGCGCCAGCCGCGAACGCATCTCCGCCTCCCTCGGCCCCTCCATCAGCCAGGCCAATTATGAGGTCGGGCCTGAATATGTGGCGCGCTTCACCGATTTCGATCCTGCCTATGCGGCCTATTTCACCGCTTCGGACAAAGGCGGCCATGCGCTATTCGACCTCAAGCAATTTACGGTGGACCGGCTGGTCAATGCGGGCGTGAGAGCGGAAAACCTCGGCCTCTGCACCTATCCCGATGAAGAACGCTTCTATTCCTACCGCCGCACGACCCACCGTGCCGAGCCCGACTACGGGCGGCAGATTTCCGCAATCGCAATTCTGGAGGACTAAATGGCCCTGCACTTCGAGCTCTCGGAATTCGATGCCCGCCGCGAACGGCTGATTGCGAAGATGGCGGAAGAGAAGCTGGACGCCATTCTGCTTTTCGCCCAGGAAAGCATGTACTGGCTTACCGGCTATGACACCTTCGGCTACTGCTTCTTCCAGACGCTGGTGGTCAAGTCGGACGGCTCCATGATGCTTCTGACCCGTTCGGCGGATATGCGGCAGGCCCGGAATACTTCGACGATCGAAAATATTCTCGTCTGGGTCGACCGGCCCAATGCCGACCCGACGCTCGATCTTAAGAACCTCCTCAGCGATCTCGATCTCCTTGGCGCCAAGATCGGCGTGGAATACGACACCCACGGCATGACCGGGCGCGTCGCCCGCCTGCTGGACAACCAGCTTGCCAGCTTCTGCCAGATGATCGACGCCTCCTATCTGGTCAGCAGCTTGCGGCTCATCAAGAGCCCAGCCGAGATCGCCTATGCGAGGAAGGCAGGCAGACTTGCGGACGAGGCTCTGGACGCTGCACTGGAACTCATCAAGCCCGGTGCGGACGAAGCCGCGATCCTCTCGGCAATGCAGGGAGCGGTTCTGGCCGGCGGCGGTGACTATCCCGCCAATGAATTCATCATCGGCTCCGGCGCGGACGCGCTGCTGTGCCGTTACAAGGCCGGGCGCCGCAGGCTCGATGACAAGGATCAGTTGACGCTGGAATGGGCGGGTGTCAGCGCCCACTACCACGCCGCCATGATGCGCACGGTGGTGATCGGCGAACAGGACTTCCGCCAGAAGGAGCTTTACAGCGCCTGCCTGCAAAACCTCACCGACATCGAAGAGGTGCTGCGGCCCGGCAAGACCTTCGGCGATGTCTTCGACGTGCACGCCCGCGTCATGGACGAGCGTGGCCTGACCCGCCATCGTTTGAACTCCTGCGGTTATTCGCTGGGCGCGCGTTTCTCACCGTCATGGATGGAGCATCAGATGTTCCATGCCGGCAACTCGCAGGAAATCGCCAGCGACATGACCCTGTTCGTGCACATGATCGTGATGGATTCTGATTCCGGCACCGCCATGACCCTCGGCCAGACCTACCTCACCACGGAAGGCGCGCCGGAACCGCTCTCGCGCCATAGCCTCGATCTTCTCACAGCTTAAATCTGCACCGGGTTTGACAGAGCGGGAAAACCGGCCCTACATTGCCGCCACCTTGGGCAAGAAGGAGCGGAACATGAGAGGAAACGTCGCATGAGCCGGACAGGGTTTACCCGCCCTTTCCAGACGTTTGTCGTTTCGGTCCTCGTCATTCCGGCGCTGGCGTTGACCCTGTCGGCCTGCAACACCACGGAGGCGCTGACGCCGCAGGTGAATGTCGGCCACAATAGCTCGCAATCGACACCGGTGACGCAGGGCGATCTCGACCAGATGGCTGCCGCTGCCGACCGCGCGCCCGCAGGCGCACCGGCAACCGCCTCTTCCGTGCCCGCTTACGCACCGCAGAACTCCCTGCAGGCGCAGGCACAGGCGCTTTCCAACGGCAATGAGTACGGCGAACCTCTTGGTCAGACCCAGTCTACCGCACAATCTGCAGGCCACTCACCCGCCAGCACCCAGCCGCCGCCTCCACAGCAGACGGCCGCACTTGCCCCCGCCGCTTCCGGCAATACCATCCGCTTCCTGCCGATCATCGGCGCGCCCGTTCAGGCCGTCACGCCGCTTTCGCGGCAACTGGGCGCCGAGGCGCGGGCAAAGGGGCTGACAATCCGCGCCTCCAACGACAATTCGGCAGAGAACATCCTCAAGGGATATTTCTCCGCCTTCGCCGATGGCAGCAAGGTCAACATCATCTACGTCTGGGACGTTCTGGATGCCAATGGTGTCAGGCTCCATCGCCTGCAGGGGCAGGAAACGGTGGCAGCCAAGGGCAGCGATCCCTGGGCCGCCGCGACCGACAGGGTCATGCAGGATATCGCCGCAAAAACGCTCAACGAGTATTCGTCATGGAAGCAGTCTCAAAGGGGATGAGATGAAACGGCGGGAGAAGTCACAGAGATTTCATGAAAATCATTGCGAAAGCACGGAGTCCTCTTGCAATCGGAAGCAACAACGCTATTAAGGCGCGCATGGCAACAAGGCGTATCCGGCAAGAGCTTTTCAGCCGGATGTTCCTCCCCTTGAACGACGCTTGGTTACGGCAGACACTTTCCCGTGGCGCAAGGCGATTGCATGGAAACAGGCGGGCGCAATGAAGGTTTTCGCAGGCAATTCGAACCGGCACCTTGCCGAAGCGATCTGCAAGTATCTCAACGTTCCCTTGGGAAATGCCACCGTAAAGCGGTTTGCTGACCAGGAAATTTTCGTAGAAATCAGTGAAAACGTACGCGGGGAGGACGTTTTTCTCGTCCAGTCCACTTCGTTTCCGGCAAACGATCATCTGATGGAACTGCTCATCATGATCGATGCCATGCGCCGCTCCTCGGCAAAACGCATCACGGCAGTACTTCCCTATTTCGGTTACGCCCGCCAGGATCGCAAAGCCGGCCCCCGCACACCGATTTCCGCCAAGCTCGTCGCCAACCTGATCACCGAAGCCGGCGCCGACCGCGTTCTGACGCTCGATCTTCACGCCGGCCAGATCCAGGGCTTTTTCGATATTCCGACCGACAACCTCTTCGCAGCGCCCATTCTGGCCCGCGATATCAAGGACCACTACGACACCAACAACGTCATGGTCGTTTCGCCTGACGTTGGCGGTGTGGTGCGCGCCCGTGCCCTGTCGAAGCGTCTGGACTGTCTGCTGGCCATCGTCGACAAACGCCGTGACCGTCCGGGTGAATCCGAAGTCATGAACGTCATCGGCGACGTATCCGGCAAGGACTGCATCCTGATCGACGATATCATCGATTCCGGCGGCACGCTCTGCAATGCTGCCGAAGCGCTGTTGAAAAAGGGCGCAACCAGCGTCACCGCCTATATCACGCACGGCGTGCTTTCCGGCGGCGCCGTTGCCCGCGTGGCCTCATCGAAGCTGCGCGAACTCGTCATCACCGACAGCATCCAGCCGACCACCAGCGTCCAGTCCGCGCACAATATCCGCGTGATCAGCACTGCAGGCCTTCTGGGCGAAGCGATCAACCGCACCGCGCAGGAACAGTCGGTTTCCGGCCTGTTCGACTGAAGCAATCGTTTCTCTCGCACATCTGCAAAATCACTGCATCCGCATACCGTCACCCCGGATTTAGTCCGGGGTCCAGTGCGATCAAGTCTTTGATCGCGTGAGACCCTTTCTTACAGCGCGTCCGCGCCGTGGCTGGATGCTGGTTAAAGATTGGCATGATGAGAAGAAAGCTTATCAATTTTGCCAGCTATCTCAGCATCCGCACAGATCGCAGCACTCCATCTGCACCACTCAGGAAGATGCCGTGCCCGCATCCGGCGGTCGTTGCAGCCGTGTGGCGGCGGCCTTGATTTTCGGCCACCAGCGCCGAGCGCGGGTGCGAACAGCATGGCTGCCATTGCGCCAAAGGCTTATGGCATCGGCCGTAACGGCATCGCCGGTAAATAGATGACGATGACGGGCAATTGCCAGCGCCCGGTAAAGGAACAGCGTCGTCAGTGCGGAAAACAGCACGGACATCACCACATCGCTGAGAAAATGCCCGCCAGCTGCAATACGCAGACCGGACATGAGGATGATGGCGCCGGCGGCAGTGCTGCCCATGAAAAGACGCCCGCCCCATTGCAGGCGGTTCCAGACAAGCGCGCAGAGCGGCAGGAAAAAGCTCGCTATGAGCGCCGTTTCCCCGGAGGAAAACGAACAGTTTGAATAACATTGCGTGCTGAACTGGAAAGGCGGCGTAAAAAGCTGATGTCCACCGAAATCGCTGACGCTGAACGGGCGGGCGCGGCCGATATTGGCCTTCAGCACCCCGTTTACCAGAAGCCCGGCGCAGAGCACCACAGGCCCGCAGAGAAAGGCCCAGACGCGCCAGCCCGTGCGCTGCAGCGCCCCCAGCCTGATGTTGCCGACCAGAACGATGAAGGCCAGAAGTGCGGCCAGTTCCGTTAACTCCCGCAACGTATCGCGAAACCATTCCGGAACCGGCAGGCTTCCAGCCCACAGGCGCGCTTCGGGCGAGAAAAACAGGGAAGAAAACTCGAGGTCGATGGACGGGAAGGTCGCGAACAGGATGACGAGCGCCAATGTGGCCAATGTAACCCAGATCGTGATCCGCATATGCGAAAGATCATTGTCCATCGGCAACCCTCGGGATGCATTGTGGCGGCAGACGCCAGAGACCGATTTCCTTGCCCTCGAACGAGCCCGGCCCGGCAACCCATGTCGACAGCGGCGCCTCGCCATTGAGACAGCCCGGCAGGCTGTCCGCCCTCGCAAGATAGACGGGATTTGTCGCCTCTCCGGCTTTCAGCGGGTAAAGAAGCGCGTAGTGGCTGGAAGGAACGCCGGTTTCAGGCAGAGCGCGCGGCATGAGCAGCTTTTCGTCCCGCAGCTGATAAAAAAGCTCGGCCAGAATGGAGCGATCTGCAGCGACGATTGCATCCGCCCCCGCCTCTCGCGCCCTTGAAAGGCCGGTCGACACAAGCTCCGAGCTACCGAGATAGCGCTTCATCGCCAGGTCGCCATTCGGCAAGCGCAATTCCGTTCCGGCGATCGTCATCAACGGCAGTGCGATGGCAACGATGCCGCCGAGCACAAGGGTGGCGACGGCAAGCCAACGCCGGGATGCCAGGACAGGCACCGCCAGAAGCACGCCCGCGGCATAAGCCCCCACCGCCCAGTTGGCGAGCGCCCGCGACATCAGCCCCTGTCCCGTGATCAGAAGCACGATCGGTACCGAAAGGGCGACAAGCGCCCGGGTTTCAGCGGTTTTCGCCCTGAACGTCGCGACGATCATGCCGATGAAGACGAACGGCCCGACAACACCCGCCTGCGAGAAGAAGAACTCGAGCGCCGGACCGATTTTCAGCTTAACGCCATGCCAGTTGGCATTGTCCGCCGTGTGGCGCGCGGTCATGAAATCATGCGCAGCATTCCACCAGAGATTGGGAGCGATGACGGCGGCGCAGACAACTACAGCAATACCGGCGTCACGCCAACGGACGCGCCAGCCCTTGCACAGCCAGCCGGCAGCGATGAAGCAGGGCGGAAAATAGATCATCGCATATTTAGACATCAGCCCGAGGCCGAAGCTTAGACCGAGCGCAATGCTCCAGAGCATCGCGGACACACCGGCAGCGCGTGCTTCCGCAAGCTTGCGCACGCAGATCATCGACAGCACGATGAACAGCATCATCGGCGTATCGGTCGAGATCAGCAGACTGCCGAGCGTCACGGCGGGCAGCGTCAGATAGATGACGGCAGCCAGCGAGGCGAGCTTCGCATCATAGATCATGCGCCCGAGCGCAAGGATCGCCGCGGCCGCTATGCCATGGATGACCGGGGCGGCGAGCCGCACGTCGAAGGTGCTCTCGGCGCCGCTCAGAGTGGTGGCGGCGCGAATGATCCAGCCGATCAGCGGTGGCTTGGAATAGGCGCCGAACGCCATCTCCCGGCCCCACAGCCAATATTGCGCCTCATCAACGAAAAGATCGGTGCGGTTGAAAGCAAGCCCGAGGACGCGCAGCACGGTGACGAGCACGATTGCCGCAAGCGCAAACGTTATCCATTGGCGCTGCTCATTCGCCTGCGCGTAAGGCAGAACTGCGGCCTCATGCATGCTGGCGGCGTTCTGCATGGATCAACCAGAGATTTCGAGCATAAATGAACAGGCCGGAAGCCTGTCCCAGAATGAAAACCGGATCGCGACGCCAGATCGCGTATAATAGCAGCACAAGGCCGCCGAAGATGGAGAAATACCAAAAGGCTACCGGAATGACCGAGCGGTTCGCCCGTTCCGACGAAATCCATTGAACCAGAAAACGCATGGTGAACAGCATCTGGCCCATAAAGCCGGTGCAGACCCAGAGAAATTCCTTCCAGCTGTTCACATGCAGCATGGACCATAAGGCCGGTGCGTTCACGGCGATGTCTCCGTTTTGAAGGTTTCGGCCCAACTTGCCCGCTTGCGCCGCCGCAACAGCCAGGCAACGCCGATCAGATCGTGGATGCCGACAAGCGCGCGGCCGATATTGGTGTAATGGGAATTGCCATGCAGGCGCGCCCGGTGCGTGACGTCGACATGGGCAACCTGCCAGCCGTCGCGATTGAAGAGCGCCGGAAAATAGCGGTGGTGGTGATCGAAATAGGGCAAGGCGAGATAGGCGTCGCGACGGAAAGCCTTGAGGCCGCAGCCGGTATCCCGCGTGCCGTCCTTCAATATCCGCGCCCGCAAGCCATTGGCGAAGCGGGAGGAAAGACGTTTTGCAAGCGTATCGCGCCGGCCGACGCGCTGCCCGGCCACAAGCGCAAGCCGGCTCGGCGCGTTCGAGGCAAGAAGCGGCGCAAGAAGCGCCGGCAGATTGTCCGGCGGGTTCTGCCCGTCTCCGTCAAGCATACAGACAACCGGCGCGCGCGCTGCCTGCACACCGCTGTGGATCGCAGCCGATTGCCCGCCCTGCCGGTCATGCCGCACCAGCCGCAACATCGGATAACGCCCGGCAAGCGAAAGCGCCACATCCGCCGTGCGATCGGAAGATGCGTCGTCCACCACGATAATCTCGAACGGACCGACCGGCTGGCAGGCAGCAACGATCTCAGCGACAAGCGTTTCAACGCTCGCTTCCTCATTGTGCATGGGTACGATAACCGCGAAATCCGGAATAGATCTCAAAGGGGCTCCGTCATATCCATCCGCGGGTGTTCCGCAAACATCGTCGATAGTGGCAAGAGCAGGAGCGCGAAAAGCTTGCATGAATATGAACAGCCGTTGAACTTCGCACGGTATGCGCCCGTTCCATTGCAGTTTTATTACGGAGAATGGCCGGCCAGGGCCTTGGATTTTTTCACGGTATGCGGGAAATAATCATACAATTCCCCACCAAGCTTAACGCGACCGTAAACAATTGTTGCGACGGTACCGCAACGTTCTTTTGGGGGGAGGAAACAGGATGCCGGGTGCAAATCCGACTGCTGTCAAAGCTAAATCATTGTCAATCAAGGCCAAATTCGCAGCGCTCGTCACGGGCGCGACGCTGGTTTCGTGCCTGGCCGTTGGGCTGCTGTCATACGAAATGGGCAAGTCCGGCCTGATCGACGCCAGCAAGATCAGGCTCGAGACGGTTGCGGGAAACCAGTCCAAACAGCTTGATGCCTATACGCTGCGCGTCGAACAAAGCATTTCCGAGCTGTCGCAGAACGCTGCGATCGCTCAGGCGCTGGAAACCATGACCACGGTCGTACCGACGGAAAAGGATGCGATCATTCAGGCATTCCGCCGCGAGGGCGTATCCGAAGAGGAGCGCGCCTCCTTCAACGGTGAAGGCTTGCGGCTGCTCTATGCTATTCGCCACGCCACGATCAACGCGGCCATCGCCAGCGTCTGGCGCAACACCCGGGTCAGCGACATCTACGTCATCGACAAGGCAGGCCTCATTATCTATTCCGTGACCAAGGGCAAGAACTTCCTGACCAATGTGACGGAGCCGCAAAACAGCACGATCAAGGAATTGTTCGACCGCATCGAGGCCGGCAAGGACGGTGTCATCAGCACAACTGGGTTCAGCGATGGCGGCACCAATGACTCGGCCCTGATCGGCATGCCGCTCGCGGTCTCGAACTGGGGCCAGTTGCAGCGCAAGGGCGCCGTCATCATGCGCATTTCCGCAGACCGTATCGGTGCGGTGGTAACACCTGAGGAAACCGGCAAGTCAATCGACGACGCCGTTCTTCTGAGCGCTGAAGGCAAACTTCGCGCGGGCGTGCTCTCCGGTGGGGCTGGTGTCGCCGTTTCCGAAAGCCTCGCGGCACTTACAGGTGCCAGCGAAGCCGGAACGGTCATGGCGAAGACCCCTGCGGGCAGCATCTTCTACGCCTATCGTCCGGTCTCCGTTTTCGGACAGAAGCATCTTCTGGCCATCGGCCAGCAGGAGAGCAAGGTGCTGGCAGCGGCCAATGATCTCGCCTTCTGGGCAACGCTTGCAACACTTGCGGTGCTTGCCGTCATGACACTCATCGGCATTTTCGTTTCCGCCAGCCTGACCAAGCCGCTGACCGGCCTTGCCGGGTTGATGGAACGTCTGAACGGTGGTGACCATAATATTGAGATCAAGGCCGTTTCCCGTGGTGACGAAATCGGCACCATGGCGCGCGCACTGGAATCCTTCCGCCAGGGCATTCTCGACAAGCAGCGCATGGAAACCGAGTCCCATCGCAAAAGCGAGGAACTGGACGAGGAACGTGCACAGCGTGAGATGGAAAAGGCAAGAAGTGCAAAGGAGCTGGAAGAAGCAGTCGATGCGCTTGCGACCGGCCTTGCCAATCTTGCTGCGGGCAGGCTCGATCTTCGCATTGAAAAACCCTTCGTGCCGTCGCTCGACCATCTGCGCGTCGATTTCAACAACTCCATAGCGGGGCTGGATGCGACTATCTCCAGCATCGGCGAAAGCGCCAATGCCATCCGCTCCGGCTCCGGCGAGCTGAAAAGTGCATCGGAAGATCTGTCGCGGCGCACGGAACGCCAGGCGGCCGCCCTCGAAGAAGCAGCCGCCGCACTTGGAGACATGACGCAGGCCGTCAACGTTTCCCTCTCCCGCTGCGACGTCGCAGTCGGAACGACGGCGGAAACCATGCAAGATGCCCATAAATCAACCGCTGTTGTCAAAGAAGCAATCGTCGCCATGGAGCGTATCGAGACGTCGTCGTCCAAGATCCGCCAGATCATCGACGTCATCGACCAGATTGCCTTCCAGACCAATCTTCTGGCGCTGAACGCCGGGGTTGAGGCCGCCCGCGCCGGTGAGGCCGGAAAGGGCTTTGCGGTCGTGGCACAGGAAGTGCGGGAACTCGCGCAGAAATCGGCGGCTGCCGCACGGGATATCACGACGCTAATCGCCACCTCTGCGGGCGATGTGGAAAGCGGCGTGGCACTGGTGCTGAAAACTGGAGAAAGCCTCGAGCAGATCCAGAAACGCATCCAGTCGGTCAACGATCAGATCGGCGAAATCGCCACAGCTTCGCGCGAACAATCCGGCCGCCTCGGCGAAATCAACGCCTCCGTCAACGAACTCGACCATGTGACGCAGCAGAACGCGGCGATGGTGGAGGAAACGACGGCTGCGGCCTTCTCGCTCGCAAGCGAAGCTGATGGCCTGACCGAACAGGTGGGCCAGTTCTCCGTAGGTGCCACCCGAAACCGCGACCAGCGTTACGCGGCATAGTCCGCAGCAAAAAAAGGCCGGAGGCAAAACCTCCGGCCTTTTATTTTGCTGAACTTCATCCGGGTTCCCAGGGACCGAAGCCCCTGGGAACTCGCCGGCGGCCGGAAATCAGGACGATCCGTCGCCGGCTTCCGGGGAGGAACTCAGAAGAAGCCAACCTTGTTCGGGCTGTAGGATACGAGCAGGTTCTTGGTCTGCTGGTAGTGATCGAGCATCATCTTGTGGGTCTCGCGACCGATGCCGGACTGTTTGTAACCGCCAAAGGCGGCACCGGCCGGATAGACGTGGTAGCAATTGGTCCACACGCGGCCCGCTTCGATGCCACGACCAGCGCGATAGGCGATATTGGTATCGCGGCTCCAGACGCCAGCGCCAAGACCGTAAACCGTGTCATTGGCGATTTCGAGCGCTTCTTCCACCGTCTTGAAGGTGGTGACCGAAACGACAGGACCGAAGATTTCCTCCTGGAAAACCCGCATCTTGTTGTTGCCTTCGAAGACCGTCGGCTGAATGTAATAACCGTCCTTAAGATCGCCCGTGAGCGTCTTGCGGTCACCGCCGGTCAGAACCTTTGCGCCTTCCTTCTTGCCGATATCCAGATAGCGCATGATCTTGTCGAACTGTTCCTGCGAGGCCTGCGCACCCAGCATGGTCGACGGATTGAGCGGGTCGTCCTGGCTGATGGCCTGAACGCGCTTGATCGCCTTTTCCATAAAGCGGTCGTAGATCGATTCATGCACCAGCGCACGCGACGGGCATGTGCAGACTTCGCCCTGGTTGAGCGCGAAGAAGGCGAAACCTTCAAGCGCCTTGTCAAGGAAGGCGTCGTCTTCATTCATCACATCGGCAAAGAAGATGTTCGGCGACTTGCCGCCCAGTTCCAGCGTGATGTTTGTGACATTGTCGGCCGCATAACGCATGATTTCCTTGCCGACCGGGGTGGAGCCGGTGAAGGCGATCTTGGCGATGCGCTTGCTCTGCGCCAGCGGCTTGCCCGCTTCAACACCAGTGCCGTTGACGATGTTGAGCACGCCCGGCGGCAGCAGGTCTTCGATAAGCTCCATCACCACCAGAATAGAAGCAGGCGTCTGTTCCGCCGGCTTCAGTACCACGCAGTTGCCGGCGGCGAGTGCCGGTGCAAGTTTCCATGCGGCCATAAGGATCGGGAAGTTCCACGGAATAATCTGGCCGACGACGCCGAGAGGCTCATGGAAATGATAAGCGACAGTGTCATTGTCGATTTCGCCGATCGTGCCTTCCTGCGCGCGGATGCAGCCCGCGAAATAGCGGAAATGGTCGATCGTCAGCGGAATATCGGCATTGGTGGTCTCGCGTAGCGGCTTGCCGTTATCCCAGGTTTCGGCCCGTGCGATGAGATCTAGATTGTCCTCGATGCGCTGGGCGATCTTGAGCAGGATGTTGGAACGTTCGGTAACACTCGTCTTGCCCCACTTCTCCCGCGCCTGGTGGGCGGCATCCAGTGCGAGTTCGATATCGGCCGCATCGGAGCGCGGAACCTCACAAATCTTGTGACCCGTTACCGGTGACAGATTGTCCATGTAGCGGCCGGATTTCGGCTCCACCCATTTGCCGCCGATGAAATTTCCGTATTTCAGCTTGAAGGGCGCTTCGCCAGCTTTGTGCTGAACCTGAATATTCATGATTTCATCCTCCCTGATGAAAACGATCCGCGACGGACCGCATGACAGGAAGGTGGGCCTAGATGATCGTGGCGGGTAGTGGCACCGCGCGGTTCCGCAGCGCACATTGTCTCACATCTGCGACAAACCCGCTCCGATCCCGCTGAATTGAGCGGGTATCGTCTCGGATAGCCTCAATGCACGTCGAATTTCTTCATCTTGCGATGAAGCGTGGCGCGGCTGATGCCGAGCAGGGACGCGGCCTGCGTGACATTGCCATTGGTGCGCGACAGAACCCGGCGCAAAGCCGAACGTTCCGCCTCCTCAAGATCGGAACCGCCGTCGTGACGCTGTTCCTGCAACACATCGGCGGCGGGCAGCCCCTGCGCAATGCGATGGTCATCGAGCTTCAGCGCAAGCCGCGCCGCGCGCGTCGCCCCAAGCACGAGATCGTCCTGATCGACGGCAAGCAAGGAAAGTGCCGGACTGAAACCCGTAGGCACCACGACGATGCGCGCGCCGGGAAAGGCCCGGCGGAAGAGATTGCCCTCGATACGCTGCGCGGCATCCCGCACCGCCTGCGTGACGAAAGAAAACGTCATTTCGTTGATGTCGTCGCGGCACGTGGAAATATCGAGAGCGCCCGTCACCCGGCCGGTATGGTCGCGGATCGGGGCCGTGGTGCAGCAGAGTTCCGTGTTCGATGTGAAGAAGTGCTGGTCGCGATAGACCACCACCGAACGCTCGTCGGCAAGTGCCGTTCCAATACCGTTGGTTCCGACGCTCGCTTCGCTCCAGACGGCGCCGGACCAGAGACCGAGCGCCCGGAAATCACGATCGTCGCCGGCAGCACCCCGGCGCTCCAGCGCGACGCCCTGGGCGTCGGTCAAAAGCAGGCAGCAGCCGGATTTGCCGACACTGTGAAAAATGCGGTCGAGTTCATCCGTGCTTTCGGCAATCAGGCCCGCCGCACTTTCGCGTGCGCGGCGGAATTCGACGTCGGTGAGAAAGATCGGCTTGCGGTTTTCCTCCGGCGCAAGACGGTGCGTGACCATGCAACGGCGCCATGAGGCGATAATCGGAGAACTTGCGGCTGCGGAACGTTGGCGCGCTGTTTCATACACGCGGTCCGCATGGGCGATGTCTGTCGGCATTCGCTCCTCCCAAAGCTTTTCGGCAATGGTGCGCTGGAAGCGTTCACGTTTCAACTAAAAACTTTGCGACCCGCATCCGTCAGCGCAACCGCGGGCTGCGCCTGATATCATACCGCCTTGAAATAGCGTTGGCCGGTGGTGGTGACCTCCGGCTCGTCCTCCGTCGAGAGGAACGTGTCGTCGACGAGATTGGCGATGGAGGTCAAGGGACCGGGCCTGCCGAAGAAGAAGCCCTGCACCTGCAGGCAGCCTTCGCGGCGAAGGAACTCGATATGGGCCTTCGTCTCGACACCTTCCGCAAGCACCGGAATATTGAGGCTATGCGCCAGAATGAGCGTGGAGCGAACGATCGCCTCCGACTGAACATTGGTCGACAGGCCATCGATAAAGGCCCGGTCGATCTTGATCTTGTCGAAGGGAAAGCTCTGCAGGGTCGAGAGGGAGGAATAGCCCGTGCCGTAATCGTCCATGGCGATCTTGACGCCGAGCGCCTTGAGTTTGCGGATCGTGATCAACGCGTGGCGGTGGTCGGCGATGATGCTGCCTTCGGTGATTTCAAGCTCAAGCCTCTCAGGCGCAAGCGCCGTCTCCCTAAGAATCTTCTCGACCTTCTCGGGGAAATCATTGTCCGCAAGCTGCTGCGGGGCGACATTGACGGCGATGGAAAGCGATTTTTTCCAGAGAGCCGCCTGCGCGCAGGCTTCGCGCAGAACCCATTCGCCCAATTCGACGATAAAGCCGGTCTGCTCCGCGATCGGAATGAATTCGACGGGCGAGATCATACCGCGTTCCGGATGTTTCCAGCGCAACAGTGCCTCGAAACCGACGATGCTGCCGCTCTTGGTATCATTCTGCTGCTGGTAATAAAGCTCGAACTCGCTGTTGGCGAGACCGCTGCGCATGGCCACGGCAAGCGCGTTGCGTTCGCGTGCGGCTTCATCCATGGACTTGTCGTAAAAGCAGATCGTGTCGGAAGTCCCGCCTTTTGCCCGATACATGGCGACATCGGCCTGCGCCATCAGCGTGTCGGCGTCGATGGCGCCGGTATTGCGCACCGATATGCCTACACTCGCGCCGACCGAAAATGTCTGCCCGTTCCATTCGACCGGCCTGCTGATCTGCTCGATCAGCCGCTGGGCGAATTCCGCACCATCGGCGCGGGTATAATAGGAATGGGTCATCGCCACGAATTCATCCCCGCCCATACGCGCCAGAAACTCCCCGGCTTTCAGAACGGAACTTGCGCGGTCGGCAATGGCGCGCAGCACGGCATCGCCCGCCGCATGGCCGTGAACGTCGTTGATTTCCTTGAAGCGGTTGAGATCGATGGACAAAAGCGCCGTGTGTGCGCCCATGGAGAGATGGCGCGTGCGTCGGTTGAGATGTTCGATAAATGCCGCGCGGTTCGGAATGCCCGTCAGCGGATCGTGGAGCGAAAGATGACGATAGCGGGCGACCGCCTGCTGGGTGGACTGGGCGTCGATGACATAGGTGGAAAGCCCGAGCGCCAGCAGGAGAAGCGTCACGGCGATGGCGCCCCCACCCATGATGGCGGGCGGCAGCAGACTTTCCGAAATGACGATGCGCGGATCGAACTCGAACAACATCGAGGCCATGCCGGTGTAATGCATGGAGGCGATGGCCAGGATCAGGAACGCAACCGAGCTATATTGGCAAAACCGGTTGACTGGGCGCGCGATGCGATTGACCGCGAGCGCGCCGAATACAGCCCCGAGCACCAGCGAAGCGATGACGTAGGTCTGGTTCCAGAAAATCATGCCCTGGATCTGATAGGCAGCCATGCCGGTATAATGCATGGCCGCAATACCGAGACCGACTGTCGCACCACCCGCTTCCACCAGGGCTGTGCGTCCGCCATAGGCGGAAATGGCAAAGCCGGTTGTCGTTGTAGCAATGGCGATAAGAAGCGAAAGCCCGGTCAGATAGGGATCGTACCCCACCTCCCCGGCAGCGACATAACCCAGCATCGCCACGAAATGGGTGGTCCATATCGCCGACCCACCATTGACACCAGCCAGAAACAGCCAGTTGACCTTTTGCCAACCCCTCGCCTGACGCGCCCTCGAGAAAAGACGCATCGTGACGAAGCTTCCCAACATGCAGACGAGGACCGCTGCTGTGGTGTATCGGAAGTCATGATCGACGGTAAGGCACTGGAGAACTTTAAGCATTGTCATCTACGCAATTGGAATTCCAGGCAGCCTTATCACTTGCCAAGTTTGCAGCCGGTTTATATGAATGGATAAGCATATATTAAAAGTTGCAATGCACGAGTGAATTAGACAAGTCTAATAAAATCACAGCATAGCATCCGTGGAAAACGGCCGCTCTTGTCTTTGTCTTCCGTTTGTATTATAGCGCCCGCACCCGTGTAGACACCCTTGGAGGCAACGCGGGCGAGATGGCTTTTAGCCTCTCCAGTTCAGCGCCCGCGGGCATGAACTCTCCATATAACCTCGAAAGGAATTGCCATGAGCAAAGAATCGTATGAGCTCAAGGCCGAGGCGCGCGAACGAGTTGGTAAGGGGTCCTCTCGTGAACTTCGCCGCAACGGTTTGATTCCCGCTGTCATCTATGGTGACAAGCAGGCCCCCATTTCCATCGCTCTGTCGACCAACGAAGTAACCAAGCGTATCCACGCTGGCGGCTTCATGACGACTGTGGCGGTAATCGACGTCGACGGCAAGAAGATCAAGGTCCTGCCGAAGGACTACCAGCTTGATCCGGTCCGCGACTTCACCATGCACGTCGACTTCCTGCGCGTTTCGGGCAACACGCTCGTCAACGTTGAAGTTCCGGTTCACTTCGAAAACGAAGAAAAGTCGGAAATCAAGATCGGCGGCGTTCTGAACATCGTTCGCCACACGGTGGAATTCCACTGCCCGGCCAACGACATTCCGGAATTCATCACGGTTGATCTCTCCGGTCTGAAGATCGGCGACAGCGTTCACATTTCGAATGTCAAGCTGCCGAAGAACATCACCCCTGTAATCGCCGACCGTGACTTCACGATCGCAACGATCGTTGCTCCGGCTGGCGGCGTTGCTGAAGAAGAAGAAGAAGCCGGCGAAGCTTCTGAATAATAATCTGCGGCCATAAGGCCAGATAGATTTGAGCTAAAAGGCCCGTTCCGTTTTTCGGAACGGGCCTTTTAGTTTTTATGAACTTTAAAAGCAAAAACCTCTCGCCGCGTGCAGGATGCCGGTCCCGTTTCAGCGTGAATTAACAATTCCATGAAACGATGCCCATTGCGTTATCGTGAAAACACCGGACGGGTTGAAGAAATACAGTGAGGATACAAGGCCGTTGCCGAAAACCTCAAGGATGTCTCTCCGGACGGGGCGGAAACGGGGCGCAGTTATCTGGGGTAGAGGGTACTGCAATAGAACATGGCTCATTCCGTCGAAAGTCGCTTTATCGCGATTGTTTCCGGTGCACTTCTCACAGTGGTCGCCCCGCTTTTCACCCTTTTGCTGACCCTCTCCTATCACGAGGCTATCCGTAGCCAGCGCAATCACCTTGAGATTCTGCTGTCAACCAATGCGCAGGCGCTTGCCCGCCCGCTATGGGATCTCGACGACGACACCATAAATCAGATTACCGGCACCCTCGTCTCCGACCCCGTGATCCGCATGGTCGAGGTCAAGGATACCTCTGGCCAGCTGGACATCATCCAGACGGCCGGCAGCGACATCATTCAGGATGCAGCCTCCACGACCCGCGAAGTGACCTACAAAACCACAAACGGTGTCGTCACCGTCGGGCAACTGACAGTCTATTACGACGATATCGGTCTTCTGACCTCTCTCAGCCGCACCGAACTGGCCTTCATCACAATTTTCATTCTCGCCATTCTCACCACCGTTCTTGCGGCCATCGCCGGCAACCGCTTCATGGTCATCCGCCCGCTGATGCGGCTGGCGGCAGCGATAGAAGCGACACGCCGCGTCGGCTCCCGCCACCATGTCGACTGGCGCTCGAAGGACGAGATCGGCAGGCTGGCAAAAAGCTTCAACGAAATGCAGACCCAGCTTGAAAAGGAAGAGCTGGAAATCAAGCATGCCCATGAGCGGAAAACGGAAATCTACAATCGCACACCCGCCATGCTGTTCTCGCTTGACAGATACGACAGGATTGCCGCGGTCAGCGACTATTGGGTGCAGGCGACCGGTTATGATCGGGCCAGAATACTCGGCCTGAATTTCGCCGACCTCATCCACCCGGATGACCGGTCCCTTTTCCTGCAGCGCAAGGCGGCGCAACATTCGCACGACGCCGCACAGGCGGGTATCACGGTGCGTTTTCATTGCATGGATGGCAGCGTTATGGACGCCCTCATCCTTGAAAAAGCCCTTGATTCCGGCAACGCACATCAGGGCACATATCTCTGCGTCATGACTGACGTGACGGAGTTGCGCCAGTCGGAAAAGCGCAACCGCCAGCAGGCTATTTCCGACCATTTGACCGGCCTCTTCAATCGCCAGGGTTTCGAGGCCATTCTCGACGTGCAGATCCGTGACGCCGACAGGAACGGCAGCGAACTGGCATGCCTTTTCATAGACCTCGACCGGTTCAAGGCCATCAACGACAATCTCGGCCATGCGGCGGGCGATGCGGTTCTGCGGGAATTCACGCTGAAAATCGAACCACTGCTGACACCGCTGGACAGCGCGTCGCGTCTGGGCGGCGACGAATTCGCCATCCTGCTTGCCGGCGACAAGGTGGAGGAGCGCGCCCAGCTGTTCTGCGAGCGGATTTGCACCATGCTGGACACGCCCTTCGAGATCGAAGGCAACAGCATCCGTCTCAGCGCCAGCATCGGCATGGCGATCTACCCGCTGCATGCCGCAAGCGCGTCCGAACTTTTGCAGAATGCCGACATGGCCATGTATACCCGCAAGAGAACGGGCAAGAACGGCTCGCAGATCTTCGACAGCTCGATCATGGACCGGGCGCGCGAACATGCGGAACTGGAACGGGATATCGCGCAGGCGCTTTCCGACAATTGGTTCGAGGCTTATTTCCAGCCGATTCAAGATCTTGCAACGGGCCAGACGGCGGGTTTCGAGGCGCTGTTGCGTCTCAACCATCCGGAAAAGGGATTGCTTTCTCCCGCCACGATCATCAGCCTTGCGGAAGAAAACGGTACCATCCATCGCATCGGCAATGTCATCCTCGACCAGTCAATCGCCAATCTGGCCAGACTGTCGCACCTGCCCGGCATGGAGCAATCCTATGTGGCGGTGAATTTTTCGCCGCTGCAGTTCGAACCGGGATTGCCGACCCGTATCGCCGGCGTCCTTCACCGCTACGGCATTCTTCCCAAACGGCTGATTATCGAGATAACCGAGGCGGTCATCATGAAGGACGATCCGCAAATCCGGGCGATCCTCAATGCCATTCACCAGCTGGGCTGCCGCATCGCGCTGGACGATTTTGGCACCGGTTATTCGTCGCTAAGCTATCTCAGCCGCTTTCCGGTCGACATCGTCAAGATCGATCAGTCCTTCACGCGCTCGATCTGCGACGACACGGTGGAGATAAGGCAGCGCAGCCGCATGCTGGTCGAGGGTATCGCCGCAATCTCACACAAGATGAATTGCTCCGTCATCGCCGAAGGCGTCGAGACGGAAGAGCAGAAGGAGCTTCTGACAGTGATAGGCGCGGATTACGGACAGGGCTATTATTTTGCGCGACCGCAGCCCATTGAACGGCTGATCGCCGCATTGAATGCGGATAACGGCGCAGACCGCGCCGCGGCGCGACAGGCGTAAACGGGTGGGAGCAGCCATGGGATTGATCCGCTTTTGTCTGATCTTTCTTGCTCTTGCCGGCCCGGCCAGCGCAGCCAAGCTTTTCCTGACCACCGAGGTTTACCCACCTTATAATCTGCAAAACGACGACGGCAGCGTGGCGGGTGTTTATATCGACCAGCTCAGGATCGTACTTGAGGATACCGGCACCGATTACGAGGTCGCCGTCATGCCCTGGGCGCGGGCGATCGCATTGGCCACAACGAAGGCCATGCATTGCGTCTTTGCCACGGCGAGAACGTCCGAACGGGAAAAGCTTTTCAAATGGGTCTCGCCGATCCATAGCGACCGCAACATCCTCGTGGCGCGCCAGAATGCGGATATCAACGTCTCCAGTCTGGAAGACGCGAGAAAATACCGGGTCGGCACCCAGCGTGGCGACTACACCGAGGTCCTTCTTGGCAACCTCGGTTTCGAGCATGTGGATGTCGGTGCTGATTTCCAGATCACGCTTCACAAGCTGAACGCAGGCCGCATCGACCTGATGCCCATGTCGGAAAGCACTTTCAAAAGCCAACCCCCAGGCAAGTTCAGGGAAGTGATAACGCTGGCGCGGCAACAGCTGGGTCTTGCCTGCAACAAAAGCGTTCCAGACGAGGTCATTGCAAAATTGCAGGCGCGCCTGGACAGACTGATCGCCGATGGAACGCAACAGAGCATATTCGACCGCTACAAACTCGTCAGCCCTTGAGCGCCCGCTCGCGACATCAAAAAATCCATAAAAAGATTGACAGCCGGAACATTTCGGGGTGGTGACAACAGCATCGTCAGGCAAAAAAGCGGACATGCCCCATGAAGATCATCGCAGGCCTTGGTAACCCCGGCGCCCAATATGCGGGAAACCGTCACAACATCGGCTTCATGGCCGTGGATGCGCTGCAGCGCCTGCCTTCCTTCTCGCCCTGGGCGCGGAAATTCAAGGCGGAGATTTCCGAAGGCGAAATAGGCGGTGAGAAAGTTCTGCTGATGAAGCCCCTCACCTACATGAACCTGTCGGGTGAATCCGTCGGCGAGGCCATGCGTTTCTTCAAGCTTGCACCGGCAGACATTATCGTCATCCATGATGAACTCGATTTGCTTGCAGGCCGCGCGCGCATCAAGACCGGCGGCGGCCATGGCGGCCATAATGGCCTGAAATCGATCGACGCCCATTGCGGCAAGGAATACCGCCGCCTGCGCCTCGGCATCGGCCATCCCGGCGACAAGGAGCGGGTGCATGGCCACGTTCTCGGTGATTTCGCCAAGACCGACCGCGTCTGGCTCGATCCGCTGCTGGACGCCATTGCCGACAATGCCGCCATGCTGGTGAAATCAGAGGATTCGCAGCTGATGAACAAGCTGGCGCTTGCCACCGGCAGCAAGCCGGAAACGGAAAAACCGGCCAAGGCGGCCAAGCCCGCCGCGCAATCCCACATCCATCAGGCGCGCAACAACGCCCAACCGAAAAAACTGCCGGAAACCGGGCCGATGGCGGAGATGCTGAAGCGGATGTTCGGCAAGAAGGATTGAGCGCAGATGTCTTCAGAGACCATGAGCCTTCGCGAAGCTGGCCCGGACGATCTGCCGAAACTGCTCGAACTTTACCAGGCGCTGAACCCTTCCGACCCGCAACTGACGGCGCAAGAGGCAAGCACGGTTTTCGCCGCCATGCTCGGCCAACCCGGCCTCACCGTGTTCTTTGCCATGGAAGACCAGGAACCCGTTGCAACCGCCACGCTTCTCGTCATCCCGAACCTGACGCGCGCTGCCCGTCCCTATGCCTTCATCGAAAATGTGGTGACGCTGGAAACCCGTCGCGGCCGGGGATATGGCCGCGCAGTCGTGCGCCACGCCATCGAGACCGCCTTTGCCGCAAATTGCTACAAGGTGATGCTGCTGACCGGCCGGCAGCGTCCTGAGGTGCATGCCTTCTACGAAAGCTGCGGTTTCATTCAGAACAAGACGGGTTTTCAGATCCGGCGGGATTGAGCATAAAACCGTCACTCCTCCGGCTCGGTGGTGAACATCAGCGGAAACCCGGCCTCCTTGCCAAGATCGTTCGCCTCCTTGGCCTTGGTCTCGGCAATGTCGCGCTCGCAGACAACGACGACCGCGCTTCCGAAGCGATGCGCCGTCATCATCACCCGGTGGCCGGTGTCCTCGCCCATGTGGAAGACGACCTTCAACACCAGGGTGACGAAGTCGCGCGGCGTATAGTCGTCATTCAGCAGAATGACCTTGTAGAGCTTAGGCCGCTCCAGCTTCGGTTTGACTTTCGGTTTCGGTTTGAGATCAACAGGACTGTCACTCATCATTGTCGCCCGTGATTGTCACTCAATTGTAGCCCATGGGGAAAATCCCCGTTGATGACGAAAGATCGGTTGCTCGACCGGCGCATATTGCGCCGCAACCGCAGCATCGACAACCCCAGCGCCGAACTTGCGCAGAATTCCGCGCCATTCGCGGGGCTTTGCCCGCCCAAATCGGCCCCCGGGCTTGACCTTGCCCTGCCCTTTCCGCAAAAGGCTCCTCAACGAATTCTTTCAAACGGACAGGTTTCAAGCCATGGGCTTCAAATGCGGTATCGTCGGGCTGCCGAATGTCGGCAAGTCCACCCTCTTCAACGCGCTGACGAAAACGGCGGCCGCGCAGGCCGCCAACTATCCCTTCTGCACCATCGAGCCCAACACCGGCGAAGTTGCCGTGCCGGACCCCCGCATGCAGCAGCTCGCGGCCATTGCCGGATCGAAGGAAATCATTCCGACCCGCATTTCCTTCGTGGACATTGCCGGCCTGGTGCGCGGCGCATCGAAGGGTGAAGGTCTCGGTAACAAGTTCCTCGCCAATATCCGCGAAGTCGATGCCGTCGTACATGTGCTGCGCTGCTTCGAGGACGACGACATCACCCATGTGGAAGGCCGCATCAATCCGGTTGGCGATGCCGACACGATCGAGACGGAACTGATGCTCGCCGACCTCGAAAGCCTGGAACGCCGTGTCGAGCAGACGCGCAAGCGCGCCACCAGCAAGGACAAGGAATCCTTGGCCCAACTGCCGGTGATGGAAGCCGTAATTGCCCTGCTCAACGACGGAAAACCGGCACGTCTGCTTTTGAAGACACTGGCGGACGAGGAAATCGAAATCCTCAAGGGCCTCAATCTCCTGACGTCGCACCCGGTGCTTTATGTCTGCAACGTCTCTGAAGCCGACGCATCCACCGGCAACGAGCACACCGCGGCTGTCGCGGAGATGGCAAAGCAACAGGGCGCCGAATGCGTAATCATCTCGGCGGCGATCGAGGCCGAAGTCGCGCAGCTTCCGGCCGATGAAGCCGAAGAATTCCTCTCAGCCCTCGGGCTCACCGAAGCCGGTCTCGACCGGTTGATCCGCGCCGGCTATCACCTGCTCGACCTCATCACCTATTTCACCGTCGGCCCGAAGGAAACGCGCGCCTGGACGATCGTGCGCGGCACCAAAGCGCCCGCTGCCGCCGGCGTCATCCATACCGATTTCGAACGCGGCTTCATCCGCGCCTTCACCATCGCCTATGACGACTACATCGCCTACAAGGGCGAAGTTGGTGCCAAGGAAGCCGGCAAGGGACGCGACGAAGGCAAGGAATATGTCGTCCAGGACGGCGACGTCATCCACTTCCGCTTTAATACCTGATCTGGTCTTGAGCGCGGCGGCGGTCACATCGCGTCTTTTGACGCGCTGACCGAAGTGACACAGACCTATGGCTTGTTTCTTCTCCCGGCGGGGGAAGATAGCCCGGAGGATCGGATGAGGAGGCAAGGCTGGCGAATCTCACGACCCTTGCCCCTCATTCCGCTATCGCGACCTTCTCCTCCTCTGCGAGAAGGCAGCATGCCGCACTCGCTCTCTCAATAGGATCTCCCTACGCCGCAAACGCACTCTCGATTTGACCTTTACGTAAAGGGAAAAATCATTTTAGATGCCGGTGACATCGACTAGGCAAGGGAGGAAGCCATGGCGCCGGTCGCGACATATGCCTATGAGGATTTTTCCGTTGGACGGGAATTTCCCTTGGGACCGCAATCGATTTCTGCAGCACAAATCATCGAATTCGCCAGCGAGTTCGATCCTCAGCCCATGCATCTGTCCGAAGAGGCTGGCCGCCAGAGCATTCTCGGCGGGCTGGCGGCATCCGGCTGGCACACCTGCGCCCTGCTGATGCGAATGATGGCGGAGAGCTATATCAGCAATTCGACATCGCAAGGCAGCCCCGGCATCGATTATGTCGACTGGAAAAAGCCGGTTCTGGCTGGCGATACGCTTTCGGGAAAATCCATTGTTCTGGAACAGCGCACCTCCAGCTCACGCCCCGGCATCGGCCTCGTGAAGTTTCGCCATGAGCTTTATAACCAGCGCGGCGTTCTGGTATCGCACGGCGAAAACACCGTGATGTTCCTGATGCGTGCGGACGGAGGCCTTGCGGCATGAGACTGGCAGAACTTTCCCCGATCGGCGAACGCGTCACCCTCGACACATTGCATTTTTCCGCCGAAGACATTGTTCGTTTCGCCCGCGATTTCGATCCGCAGCCCTTTCATCTCGATGCCGAAGCGGCGAAAAACAGCGTCTTCGGAGCGCTCTGCGCTTCCGGTTGGCACACCGGCGCTGGCTGGATGAAATGTTTCCTTTCCCATTGGGGCAAGGAAGTGAAGAGGCTGAAACAACTTGGCCTTGAACCGCCGAAACTTGGCCCCTCCCCCGGCTTTCGTGAACTCAAATGGAAAAAGCCGGTTTTCGCCGGAGACGACGTGACCTATTTCGTCACCTTGCTCGATGCCCGACCGCTGGAATCAAGAGCCGGGGTTTGGCTGAACACCACCTTCAACGAGGGCGTGAACCAGTCCGGAGAAACCGTGATGACCTTCCAGAGCGGGGTTCTGGAGTTCGAATAGCGGCTGGCCGAGATAGCCCGCGCGCGATACCCTCGGAATCGGCGTCGCGGCGGGAA
Organism: Rhizobium sp. Root491; assembly: GCF_001427205.1. Lineage (NCBI taxonomy): Bacteria > Pseudomonadati > Pseudomonadota > Alphaproteobacteria > Hyphomicrobiales > Rhizobiaceae > Rhizobium > Rhizobium sp. Root491. Next base: position 122,669 of record NZ_LMFF01000015.1, on the reverse strand, counting down.
GGCAAGAATGAACGATATCCTACAGGGTTATGCTGAAGCGGCAACGCCGGACTTGATTGCCAGGTTCGATGGACTGGATTGCCGGGAAATCTACGCACCGGTCATCGATCTGTTGCCGGTCACACCGGCCCGCGTCGCGGATATTGGCAGCGGCACCGGTCGCGATGCCGCCTGGTTTGCCGAATGCGACCATGATGTTCTGGCGATAGAGCCGGTCAAGGAACTGCGTGAACCCGGAAAGAGATTGCACCTCTCGTACAAGATAACCTGGCTTGACGACTGTTTGCCCGATCTGATGAAAGCGCGCCGTCACGGCCCGTTCGATCTGGTTACGCTGTGCGGCGTCTGGCACCATATCGATGACGAGGCACGGCAGACCGCCATGGAAAGCCTCTCGGAGATGACGGCAGAGGGCGGATTGCTGATAATGTCCCTGCGTCACGGCCCCGCACCCGAAGGCCGCCGTGCTTTTCCCATTTCACCAGCGGAAACGACGGGCAATGCAGCCCGTCTGGGGTTCACGTTGATACGACAGGTAGAAGTTGCTTCCATTCAGGCGAGTAATCGCGCCATGGGCGTCCACTGGACATGGATCGCACTACGAAAGACCGGACAAAACACCGGCCTGTCGCAACATTCCTAGCCGGAAACCGGCCTCAATGGCCTGAAAACTCCACCAGTGTCCGCACTTCCACACCGAGGTCCTCCAGCTTCCTGCGGCCGCCGAGATCGGGCAGATCGATGACGAAGCAGGCCGAAACGATTTCCGCGCCCATCTGCCGCAAGAGTTTCACCGCACCTTCGGCGGTGCCGCCGGTCGCGATTAGGTCGTCGACCAGAATGACTTTTTCGCCCGGCTGCACGGCATCCACATGCATTTCCATCTCGTCAACGCCGTATTCAAGGCTGTAGGCCACGCGCACGGTGGTGTGCGGCAGCTTGCCTTTCTTGCGGATAGGCACGAAACCGGCGGAAAGCTGGTGCGCCACCGCTCCGCCCAGAATGAAGCCACGCGCTTCCATGCCGGCGATCTTGTCGATCTTCGTTCCCGCATAGGGCTGCACAAGCTCGTCCACGGCACGGCGGAAAGCGCGCGGATTGCCAAGCAGAGTCGTGATGTCCCTGAAGATGATGCCCGGCTTCGGATAGTCGGGAATGGAGCGGATGGCAGCGGAAAGCTCCGAAGCGATAACGGTCATGGTATTTCCAGTTAGATTGGGAAATGGATCAGAAGGTTCGGGCCACCCTATCAACTTGGTGGCTGCGGACCAACTAAAAAGGACCGCCGCTCATTCCTGCCCCGACATTCCCTCGATCCGCGCCCAGACCGGGCAGACATCCGCGAAGGAATGCGACAGAGGCCGTAGCGCCTCGTCATTTCTGTCGTCAAAAGAGCCGGAAACGAGGGCGACAGTCGGTACATCGTCTATGGCGCCGAGCGTGCTGCCGCAGACTGCGCAAAACGCACGGCTGGAATAATCGGAAGACCGGAAAACCATGGGCGCACCGCCCTCTCCCGTCCAGACCACTGCATCGCTCGCAAACTCCACCCAGGCAAGGCTGGAAGCGCCGGAGTGCCGCTGGCAGATATCGCAGGAGCAGCTGTGCGGATTGCCGGGTTCACCCGTGGCCTCGAAACGGACGGAACCGCACAGGCAGCCACCGCTCCGGACTTTCGCCATTTCTCATCCTCCTTCGACACATGAAAAGGCCCCCAGGGCAGGACCATGGGGGCCAATGATTGCAGGCATTTGAAGCCGCTCAATGTTCCTTGTTGGCGTAGACCGATTTCTTGGTGAGATAGATCAGCGCCGTGAAGATGAACAGGAACACCATGACCATGAAGCCGGTGCGCTTGCGTGCTTCCAGATGCGGTTCTGCGGCCCACATCAGGAAAGCGGACACGTCCTTGGAATATTGATCCACCGTCTGCGGCGCACCGTCGTCGTAAGTCACCTGATCGGCACTGATCGGCGGCGCCATCTTCAGCGCCACGGCACTGGCGAAATACGGGTTGAAATGCGTGCCTTCCGACACTTCAACGCCGGCGGGCGCGTCCTGGTATCCGGTCAGCAGGGCATGGATGTAGTCCGGGCCGCCTTCCTGATAACCGCCGATGATCGGAATCATGTCGATGACGAACTGCGGAAAGCCACGCTCCACGCCGCGCGCCTTGGCAAGCAGCGACATGTCCGGTGGTGCAGCTCCGCCATTGGCAGCAGCAGCCGCTTCGTGGTTCGGGAATGGCGAGGGGAAATGGTCGGAAGGCACAGCCTTGCGATTATACATTTCGCCGTCGGCGTTCGGCCCGTCCTGCACTTCATATTCCGCAGCAAAGGCCTTCACCTGCTCTTCCGAATAACCGAGATCGCCCAGCGTGCGGAAGGAAACGAGGCTCATCGAATGGCAGGCAGAGCAGACTTCCTTGTAGACCTTCAGGCCGCGCTGCAGCTGGCCCTTGTCGTATTTGCCGAAAGGTCCGGCAAAAGACCAGCTCTGCTCCTCGGGCTTGATGACCGGGAAGTGCCCGCCGGCGATCGCATGCTCGGTCTTGGTGGCGAGATCGTGGCTCTCCTCCGCCGCAAAAGCGGCGGCGGAACAGCCGATGGCAGCGATAAGCGCGATGCTCGTTACAAGCTTCTTCATTGTCGTCATCCTTCCTTCGCGCTCAGACTTGGGCGGCCGCTGGCGCGGCAGTCTTCTTGGCGGCGTTCTTTTCCAGAACGGCCTCGGTAATCGAATTCGGAATACGCCGCGGCGTTTCGACCAGACCGAGGATCGGCATGATGACGAGGAAGAAACCGAAGTAATAAAGCGTGCCGATCTGCGACATGATGACATAAAGGCCTTCCGCCGGACGCGAACCCAGCCAGCCGAGCAGGATGGCGTTGACCACGAACAGCCAGAAGAACAGCTTGTACCAGGGACGATAGACGGCGGAGCGAACCTTCGACGTATCGAGCCAGGGCAGGAAGAACAGCACGATGATTGCGCCGAACATGACGAGAACGCCACCGAGCTTGGAATCGATCGGCCCGATATTGAAGGTGATGGCGCGCAGCATCGCGTAGAACGGCAGATAGTACCATTCGGGCACGATATGCGCCGGTGTCTTCAACGGATCCGCCATGATGTAGTTATCAGGGTGGCCGAGGAAGTTCGGCATGTAGAAGACGAACCACGCATAAGCGATGAGGAACACCGAAACACCGAGTGCATCCTTCAACGTCGCATAGGGCGTGAAGGGCACCGTATCGGTCTTGCTCTTCACTTCCACACCGGTCGGATTGGTCTGGCCGGTCACATGCAGCGCCCAGATATGCAGGATGACGACACCCGCAATCATGAAGGGCAGCAGGTAGTGGAGCGCGAAGAAGCGATTGAGCGTCGGATTGTCCACCGCAAAGCCGCCGAGCAGGAACTGCTGAATCCACTCACCTATGCCCGGGAACGCCGAGAAGAAGCCGGTGATGACCGTGGCGCCCCAGAAGGACATCTGGCCCCACGGCAGCACGTAGCCCATGAAGCCCGTCGCCATCATCAGGAGGTAGATCACGCAGCCGAGAATCCAGAGGATTTCGCGTGGCGCCTTGTAGGAGCCGTAATAAAGTCCACGGGCGATGTGCAGGTAAACCGCGATGAAGAAGAACGACGCACCGTTGGCGTGCATGTAGCGCAACAGCCAGCCGTGGTTGACGTCGCGCATGATCTTTTCGACGGAATTGAAGGCAACCGTTGTTTCAGCGGCGTAATGCATGGCAAGCACGACGCCGGTGAGGATCTGCACGATCAGCATGACAGCCAGCATCGCGCCGAATGTGTAGGCGTAGTTCAGATTACGCGGGACAGGATAGGCAACGAAGCTGTCATAGATCATGCGCGGCAAGGGAAGCCGCGAATCGATCCACCTCTCGATGCCGGTGGACGGCTGATAACTGGAATGACCACTCATAAATATCTGTCCCCTTATCCGATCTTGATCACGGTATCGGATGTGAATGCAAATGTCGGGATGGCGAGGTTCTGCGGCGCCGGACCCTTACGTATGCGGCCCGCCGTATCGTAATGCGAGCCATGGCAGGGACAGAACCAACCGCCGAAATCGCCGGCCTGGCCGAGCGGAACGCAACCGAGATGGGTGCAGGAACCGATCATGACGATCCAGTTTTCCTTGCCCTGACCGGCGGAACGGTCAATGTCCGTCGCCTGCGCGTCGGGGGCAATGTTGGCGTTGCGCGCCACCGGATCCTTGAGATCGGCAAGAGCGACCGCATTGGCTTCGCCGATTTCCTTTTCCGTGCGGTTACGGATGAAAATCGGCTTGCCGCGCCACTTCACGGTCAGCGACATGCCCGGCTCGACCGCCGCGACGTTTACCTCGATGGAGGCAAGCGCCAGCGTCGATGCGTCTGGACGCATCTGGTCGATAAAGGGCCACGCCACTGCGGCGGCACCAACGGCGCCCGTCATTCCGGTTACTAGATAAAGAAAATCGCGACGGGTCGGTTCACCCGAGGCGTCGTGATTGGTTACGTGCTCGCTCACCGCTACACCATCCTCTGCGCTGTTTTTGCCGTAAATCGCATGAGTCCCCCCGCTATGATTTGATCCAAGACAATCTCCGTCCCACCGTCTCGGTCATCCTCGCGGCGTTTGAGAAACCGCGTCATTCTGTTTGATCGCAAAATATTGACTGACTTGGCAAGAGCAAAGCACACAAAGCTGCCGTAATTCTGCCAGAAGGGGCGGATTTGTTTCTCATTTTTTCCTAAGCCCCGGCAAGCGGGCAACATTGTGCCCACCCTTGCGGCATGTTACGAGACATCAAGGGAGAGCTTGGAAAGCAGGGATTCGGATGACAGCGAAGCTCTCGTGCATGGTCTCCACGGTCGTGGCTGCCGTACTTTTCATCGCCAGCCTGCGTTATGTGACGGATTTCTGGCTTTTAGCCTTCGTCACCAGTTTCCAGCTTCACATCGCCTTCGTCTGTATCCTGCTGTCATGCCTGGTATTTTGGCTGACGCGTGACGCGATTTCCGCTTTCCTCATCATCTGGTCGCTTGCACTCGCCATCCACGCCGTCGCCATGCTCATGGAATTGTCGACAAGCGCCAATGCGGCACCTGGCGCCAGACCCTTCCGGCTGTTGTCCTTCAACGTATTGATGGATAACGCCGCCAATGCGGATGCGATTGCCGACAGGATTCTCGAATCAGACGCGGATGCGGTCTATCTGTTTGAGGCGGCTGCGCTGGAATCGGTTCTGCCGCGTCTGCAGCAAACCTACCCCCACAGGCTGGGCTGCTATGCGGGAACACCGACGTGTGATCTTTTGATCCTATCGAAGCGGCCGCTGCTGGAGGGCCGTTTCCATAGCCTCAGCGATCTGCGCCGCGACCGTTTCGCCATCGCCAGCATCGATTTCGACGGCACGAAGCTGACGCTCGCTGCAGGTCACATCACCAAACCCTATTTCGACGACTATCACCGGGACGAGCTGGACGAAGTCAGCGAAATTCTCTTTCGTGTCACCGGGCCGCTCATTCTGGCCGGAGATTTCAATTCGGCCAGCATCGCTCCCGACATGCGCGACTTCCTCGCCGCCAACGACCTGAAGAAAGCGCCATGGGAACCCGCCACATGGCCGACGAAGGCAGGTCGCTTCGGCATCGCCATCGACCATATCTTCGCCCGCGAACCGGCCACGCTCTTGAAAACCACCCGTCTGCCCGACAGCCTCGGTTCCAATCATTTCGGCCTGATGGCGGATTTCATGATCGGGAAATAGCTGGCGACAGGCCCTATTGGGCCGCCTCGTCCACAGCAAGGAAGCCGCCCGACTGTCGCGCCCAGAGTTCCGAATAAAGTCTGCCCTGCGAGACGAGATCTGAATGGCTGCCCTGCTCGACGATACGGCCCTGATCCATGACGATCAGCCGGTCGAGAGCAGCAATCGTTGAAAGACGGTGGGCGATGGCCAGCACTGTCTTGCCCTGCATCAACTCATCCAGATTGCTCTGGATCGCCGCTTCTACTTCCGAATCAAGCGCAGACGTCGCCTCGTCGAGGACGAGGATCGGCGCATCCTTCAGCATCACGCGGGCAATGGCGATGCGCTGGCGCTGGCCGCCGGACAATTTCACGCCGCGTTCGCCGACATGCGCGTCGAAACCCGTGCGTCCACGCTGGTCTTCCAGCCGTGCAATGAACTCATCCGCCTTGGCCCGGCGCGTCGCCTCCAGCAATTGCGCTTCGGTGGCATCCGTGCGCCCGAACATGATGTTGTCTCTGATAGAACGGTGCAGCAGCGACGTATCCTGCGTGACCATGCCGATATGGGCGCGCAGTGATTCCTGGGTGACTTTGGCGATGTCCTGCCCATCAATGAGGATGCGGCCTTTCTCAACATCGTAAAACCGCAGCAGCAGATTGACGAGGGTGGATTTGCCCGCGCCGGAGCGTCCGACGATGCCAACCTTCTCCCCCGCCTTGATATCGAGATTAAGATTGTCGATGACCCCGTTCGCCCGCCCATAATGGAAGCTGACGTTTTCGAAGCGGATACTTGGACTTTTCACGTCCAGCACTGTCGCATCCGGCGCGTCCACAAGGCCGATCGGCTGCGAAATCAGCTCCGCCGCATTCTGCACCGTGCCGAAATTGCGCATGATGCCGTTGAACTGCGTCATCAATCGCCCGAGCAGGAAGTTGAGGCGCAGAACCAGTGCCAGCGTGAAGGCGACAGCGCCGGAACTGATCTTGCCGGACAGCCAAAGGTCGATACACAGCGCCGCCATCGACGTGATCATCACACCCGACAGCAGCGCCATGGAGGCGCGCACACCGGTGATGAACCGCGTGAACGTCATCGTGGCGTTCTGGAAGATATCGAAGCCCTGCCGCATGTAGCGGTCATTGGCATCGTCGCGCCCGAACAGCCTGAGCGTCTGGATATTGCTGTACGCATCCACCATCCGGCCGGAAAGCATGGAGGCTGCCTCCGCCGTTTCTTTCGAATGGGAGCGGATGCGCGGCACGAAATAACGCGCCAGCAGCGAGAAGATAAGCACCCAGACGAGGACGACGACGGCAAGCCGCCAGTCCAGCCCGCCGATCAGCAGCAGCATCGAGACGGAGTAGATGCCGACGAACCAGACGCTTTCCATCAGCGAGGTGACAAGATCGCCTGCCGCCTGCCCGCCCGACCAGACCTTGGTGACGATGCGGCCGGAAAAATCATTCTGGAAAAAGGTCAGCGATTGCCGCGCCACATGCATATAGGATTGCCAGCGCACCAAATTGTAAAAGCCGGGCGTGATGATCTGTTGGTCCACCAGCGCGGTTACCATGGTGACGATAAAACGCACGATGCCGATCAACACCAGCATGCCGACGAGTTCGCCGCCATGGGCTGCCAGCAGTCCATCCCAGCCCTCTTCCGGCTTGACGGTCGAGAGAATGTCGACCAGCCGCCCGACGAACCAGAAAAGCGCAGCCTCAATGGCAGCCGTCAACCCGCCCAGCACCAGCATGGCAAGAAACGGCGCCTTGGCCTGCGAGATATAGAACCAGACGAAACCGGACGTCTTTTCCGGCGGCCGCAAATCGTCCTTGCGGGCGAAGGGCTTTATCCAGTTCTCGAAAAACTCGAAGATGCGGGTAATGACCATGATCCGGATATAGGCGGATTCCCGGAGCGGGAACAGCCGCAGAGCGTTCGGGAAGAGATTATATTTCGGTAACGTTCGGGAAATGAAAAAGGGCGAAGAATGTTCCACCGGGCTCTGGATAGACCCACTTGGATTTTGCGCACTCGCAGCATCCTCACTCCGTCACCAAGGACTAGATCCGGGGTAAAGCGCGATTCAAGTCTTTGATCGCGGGAGACTCCATTCACGGCGCAGACGCGCCGTGAATGGAAACCGGCTCAAGGCCGGCATGACGGAGGAGAGGTTTAACTCGCCTACATAGATAAACGCGAACCGCAAACGAAAGGGCGGGAAACCATGCTTCCCGCCCTTCGAGCTCTCCTTACTCGGCAGCCACTTCCGCCTCGTGGTCGGCTATGAAGCCGCCGGACTGGCGCCGCCATAGATCGGCATAGATACCGCCCATCGCCGCCAGTTCCGCATGGCTGCCCGATTCCACGATCTGGCCCTTGTCGAGGATGATGAGCCGGTCCATTTCGGTCAGCGTCGACAGACGGTGGGCGATCGCGATAACCGTCTTGCCTTCCATCAGCGAGAACAGATTTTCCTGAATCGCCGCCTCGACTTCTGAGTCGAGCGCCGAGGTCGCCTCATCAAGTACCAGGATCGGCGCGTTCTTGAGGAACACGCGGGCAATGGCGATACGCTGACGCTGGCCACCGGACAGCTTTACACCGCGTTCGCCCACCTGGGCATCAAGGCCCTGGCGGCCATGCATATCGACAAGCGTTTCCACGAAGTCCCAGGCATTCGCCCGCTTTGCAGCCGCGATCACCTGCTCGTCGGTGGCCTCTGGATGGCCATAGGCGATGTTGTCGCGGATCGAACGGTGCAGCAGCGAAGTATCCTGCGTCACCACACCAATCAACTCGCGCAGGCTGTCCTGCGACACCTTGGAGATGTCCTGCCCGTCGATGGTGATCTTGCCCGCTTCCAGATCGTAGAAACGCAGGAGCAGGTTCATCAGCGTCGTCTTGCCCGCACCGGATCGCCCGACCAGTCCGACCTTCTCGCCCGGCTTGATATCCAGCGTCAGCCCGTCGATAACGCCCTTGTTCTTGCCGTAGTGGAAGCGGACGTTATCATAACGGATCGCGCCCTGCGGTGCCGCAAGCTGCGGCGCCTTCGGAGCATCGACGATATCGTGCGGCTTCGTCATCATCGACATGCCGTCATAGACGGTGCCGATGTTTTCGAACAGCGAGGTGACTTCCCACATGATCCATTGCGACATGCCGTTGACGCGCATGGCAAGGCTTATGGCAATGGCAACCGAGCCGGCCGTGACCGAACCCTGCATCCAGAAATAAAGACCGAGCGAGGCCGTGGAAAACAGCACAACCGCATTGTTGAGGTCGATCAGGATGTTGAAGCCGGAAATCTTGCGCATCTGGCGGTGAACGGTTCCGAGAAACACGTTCATGCCCTCACGCGCATATCTTTCCTCGCGGCCCGCATGCGAAAACAGCTTGATCGTCGAGATGTTTGTATAGCTGTCGACGATACGCCCCGTCATCATCGAGCGCGCATCGGCCTGCTCCTGTGCGAGCCGGCCGAGCTTCGGCACGAAATAGGTGAGGATACCCATATAGATGCCGAGCCACACCAGCAGCGGAATGACCAGCCGCCAGTCTGCGGCCGCAACCATGAACAGCATCGAGACGACGAAGCTGATAGCGTAGACGAACACGTCGATCACCTTCAGCGCCACTTCGCGGATCGCCAGCGCCGTCTGCATCACCTTGGTCGAAACCCGGCCTGCAAATTCGTTGGCGAAAAAGTTCATGGAGTGGCGCAGCAGGAAACGATGCATCTTCCAGCGCGCGATCATGCCGAAATTGCCGGCAAGCGTCTGGTGCATCGTCATGGTGTGGATAGCGCCCATCAGTGGCAGCAGGAAGAGCACCAGCCCAGCCATGACAATCAGATGCCAGCCCTCATCGGCAAAGAACGTCTCGCGATTGGCCGTGGAAAGCCAGTCAACGATGCTGCCGAGGAATTTGTAGAGCATGGCTTCCGCAACGGCGATACCCATGGACATCAGGCCAAGCAGCAGGAGCCACGGCCATGCGGGCTGCACATAATGCCACACGAACGGCAAAAGCTTCTTCGGCGGCACAGACGGCGCCGAAGAGGGAAAAGGATCAAGGCGTTTTTCAAACCAGCCAAACATAGGCCAAGCTCCGGCAAGCAATCGCCCCATCGTGAAACGTGAGCAAACGCAAATATGGCTCACGACGGAACAGAAAAGTATTGGATATGGCCGCAACAGCCACATGACGAATCAGACTATGGGAAACGCGGTCGAACCGCGGGGGTAACACCTAGGCCAGCAGCAGCACTACTGGGGCCGGGAGGCGAATACGAATGTCATTTTGCATCAGAACCTCCCTAGCTGGTGTTGAAGATGTCGCCTTGTAGCGCAAAAATTAATCGTTGACCAGCCGCAAAGATGCCGAACGCGTCAGAAAAGCTCTCGATTGCGACCGATTCTGCCGAACGGGCGGAGATGACCCGCGAAGGTCTCCGCCCGTCGTGATGCCTGGATGCACAGCTTACTCGGCGGCTTCCTGCGCCTGCCCGAGCGCCTTGATCTGCGCCAGAGTATCGGCCAGCGTGGCCGAGGTGGCGGAATAAAGATCATCGTCCTGCACCTGCAGATTGCCCACATGCAGGTCGGTCAAATGGACGAAATTCGCCCGTTCGGACATGATATCTTCCTGTTTTTGCTGCGCGGGATCCGGATCGAAACAACGCCGATCCGACGCAACCGGATATGCCGGATCGGCCTGACGACACGATGGTTAATGGGTAGCCCGACTGTGTTGTCACGCGAATGAATACGGCACTCTTCGAAACGGTCCTCTCGGGCTGCATCTGTCACAAACCCGCCGCCCGTGATAAGCGCTCCGGCATTCCAAACGCGGTGAGAAGACAATGAGCGACATCAGACCCGAAATCAGGATTGCCCTCTACCAGCCGGATATTCCCGGCAATACCGGCACGATCCTGCGGCTGGCGGCCTGTCTCGGCCTCGGCGTCGATATCATCGAGCCGGCAGGTTTCGATATTTCCGACCGAAACCTGAAAAGGGCAGGCATGGATTATATCGCAGCGGCGGCGCTGACACGCCACGTCAGCTGGGACCGGTTTGAGGAGTGGCGCGCAACCACCGGCCGCCGCCTCGTTCTCGCCTCCACCAAGGCCGCCCTGCCCTATACGAAAATCGCCTATCGCCACGACGATATCCTGCTTTTCGGCCGTGAAAGTGCTGGTGTGCCGGACCACGTGCATGAGAAGGCGCAGGAGCGAATCATCATCCCGATGGTCGAGGGGCAGCGCTCCATCAACGTCGCAATGTCCGCCGCGATGATCACCGGCGAGGCTTTGCGCCAGACTGCATGGTCTTAAGCGCCTTTTTTAGCGCCATTTTTTCGTGCAAATACAAAAATTGACCGTTTTTGCTTCAAAACTGTCGCAACCCGGCCTGTACCGAAGGCTTTCAGGCTCCTATACTTATTAGCCGGACAACAAAAATCGCCCTCGCCGCAGCCATCCGCCGGCGGGTGTGAGGAGACGTCGCATGCAATCCACCATTGTCATCGTCAACCTTCTCGGCGCAGTCGCGCTGCTGCTCTTTGGTCTTGCCCAGGTCAAGGACGGGGTTACCCGTGCCTTCGGCATGAAACTGCGAAGTGTATTGGCGACCGGCACCCAGAGCGGCCCGCGTTCCTTCTTTTCCGGCTTTTTCGCCACTGTCGCGCTGCAAAGCTCGACGGCAACCGCGCTTACCGTCGCCTCCTTCGCAGAACGCGATCTCATAAAGCCGCGCATGGCGCAGGTCGTGCTGCTCGGCGCCAATGTCGGCACCGCCGTCACCGCCTGGATTGTCGCGGCCGGTGTGGAGTGGCTGTCGCCGCTGCTGATCCTCTCCGGTATCGTGCTCAAAAAGGGTAGCTCAAACGCCCGACAAGGTGGCGGAACCGCCGTCATCGGCATCGGCCTGATGCTTCTGTCATTGCATCTGTTGAGCGGCGCGACCGAACCGATGCGTGCCTCGCCAGCCCTTGGCGTCTTCATCGGTCTGCTTGATGGCGCATGGCCCGTCGCGTTGATCTTCTCCGCCGTGCTGGCCTTCGTCTCCTCCTCCAGCCTCGCTGTCGTGGTGCTTATCCTGTCGCTTGCTGCTACCGGCACGCTGTCCGCCGGTCTCATCATCGTTCTCATTCTCGGCGCCAATCTCGGCGGCGCCATTCCGCCGGTCATCGCCACGCTCTCCGGCCCGGCCTCGGCGCGGCGCATCACCATCGGCAACCTTGTGGTGCGCACCATCGGCTGCCTCATCGCCATGCCACTCGCATCCTATGGCGCAACGCTTTTGCAGCAATTGCCGCTTTCGCCCGCCAAATTGCCTGTTGATGCGCATCTCATCTTCAATGTCATTCTGGCAGCGGTTGCCTGGCCCTTCTCAGCCCTCATATCCGACCTGATGGCAAAGCTGGTGCCGGGCGATCCGAAAACCGAAGATGGCCCGAATTTCCTCGATCAGCAGGCGCTGGATACGCCTGTTGTGGCGCTCGCCAATGCCACGCGTGAGGTCTTGAGCGTCGGCGATGCTATCGAGCGCATGCTGATCCGCGCCGAAAACGCCTTCAAGCATAATGATCTGGCACCCCTTCAGGAAGTGTCCCTACTCGAAAAGAAGGTCGATCGCCGTCAGCAGGAGGTGAAGGTCTATCTTTCCCAACTGGGGCGCAAAGGGCTTGCAGACGACGAAGCGCGCCGTTCGATCGCCATCATCGATTACGCGATCAATCTCGAACATATCGGCGACATCATCGAAAAAGGCATTTGCGAGCAAATCCGCAAGAAGGTGCTGAACAGCTTCAAATTTTCCGACGACGGTTATGAGGAGCTGAAGACGCTGTTCGACATGACAATCGAAAATCTGCGGGCCGCCCAGAGCATTCTGGTGACCGGCGATTTCGATCTCGCCCGCCGGCTGATGGAAAGTAAGGTGGATATACGCCGCCTCGAAAAACAGTCGTCCAACCGCCATCTGGAGCGGCTGCGCGATGGGCTGACGGAAAGCATGCAGACGAGTTCACTGCATCTCGACATGCTGCGCGACCTGAAGCGCATAAACGCCCATATCGTGTCTGTTGCCCATCCCATTCTGGATGAAAGCGGCGTTTTGATCGAAAGCCGCCTGCGTTACGCCGAACCGCGTGCTTAAAGCTTAGTCTGCCGAAGGAAGCCGCCGCATGGTGAATTCGATGCGGTCGCCTTCCAGCTGCCGCCAGCTTTCCACTTCGGTCCAATAGGCGGCCTTCGGAAAACTGTCGAACCACTCGCGCGCCTTGGCACGGGCTTCTTCACGGTCGAGACAAAAGGTCTGCCGCACGAACATACCGTTGCGCATCGGATCGCCGCCGTCACTTTCACGCGCCTTGCGGTGATTGGCGATCCTGCGCTTCAGCCCGTCCAGGGGCGGCGGTCCGGCAAATTTCGTCATGATATTCACCTCTGGCACCTACATCGCTAAAGATAGTGCCCGCATGTGAACTTGGCGAGTCGAATTTGTGCGCAAGGCCAGCACCTGCTAGATGCGACAGGGAATCGACTTCACCAAAGGAGAACATGCATGGAACGGCCATCTTTGCCGAAGGGCTTGCCCGAGGACATAGAAGACAAGAAGGCCGCCGCCCAGGCCTGGTTCCAGCATCTGCGCGACACCATCGTTACCTCCTTCGAAAACCTTGAAGACGAGCTGAGTGGCCCGCTCGCCGATCAGGAACCGGGACGCTTCGTGCAGAAGGACTGGCTGCGCGACAATGGCGCGGGCGGCGGCGGCAAGATGTCGATGATGGAGGGCCGCGTCTTCGAAAAGGTCGGCGTCCACACCTCCACCGTCTATGGTGAGTTCTCGCCGGAATTCCGCCAGCAGATACCGGGTGCGGAAGAAGACCCCAGCTTCTGGGCCTCGGGCATTTCGCTGATCGCCCATCCGGTCAATCCCAATGTGCCGGCTGTTCATATGAATACCCGCATGGTCGTCACCACCAGCCACTGGTTCGGCGGCGGCGCGGACCTGACGCCCGTGCTTGGACGCCGGCGGACGGAACAGGATCCGGACACCCAGCTTTTCCACCGCGGCTTCGAGATCACCTGTAACCGCCATCCCGTGGCCGACTATCCGCGCTACAAGTCGTGGTGCGACGAGTACTTCTTCCTCAAGCACCGCAACGAGCCGCGCGGCACCGGCGGCATCTTTTTCGACTGGCTGCACCCGGAAGAGGAAAAGGGCGGCTGGGACGCCAATTTCGCCTTCGTGCAGGATGTTGGCCGCGCCTTCAACCTGGTCTACCCAAAAATCGTGCGATCCAATTTCAACCAGCCCTGGACGGAAGAGGACCGCGACGAGCAGCTCATTCGCCGTGGCCGCTATGTGGAATTCAACCTGCTTTACGACCGCGGCACGATCTTCGGCCTCAAGACCGGCGGCAATGTCGAATCGATTCTGTCTTCCCTGCCACCCGTGGTCCGGTGGCCCTGAAATACTCACGTAAATTTGACGCCCGTCAGGAATTTGGGCGCAAATCGCGCAAATTAGGACTTATGGAAAAATAAAGGCAATGATAATCTCCTGCGTGCAGACGTACTGGAGGAGCTATCGTCATGATTACTTCGAACAGCATGCCTATATCCGCTTCCGCTGAGGGAGCCTCGCATTCCATCGATACCCCTGATTTGATCGACCGCATGGCAGCGGAAATGCGTGCCACCGGCGATCGCGAACTGCCGCATTCCTTTTATGTCGAACAAGTAAAACGCACGCTTGCCGGAAAAGCGGTGACGCGGGCCGACAATGACGAAATGCCTCGTACGAAAATCCCGGCAGCCGGCACATCCTCTGTTTTCCAGTGCTGGGCGATGCCCGAATAGGGCCTGAACAGGGTCAGCGGACGCCGCTCTGGAACATTAGCGGCGACCGTTCGTTTCTTGTCAGAGGGACAGCAGGCATTTGCAGGCTGTCCCTCTGTCTAAAACAGGGAGGCAAGACCATGAGACTGTTTGAATGTGGAACGCTCGTGCCCGGCTGTGCCTGGCACACCCGCGCGGATGACGACGCGGAAGTCGTGCGCCGCACCGTGGAACATATGCGATCGGCCCACGGCGAAACCATCATCCGCGAAAACATGATCGAAAACATCAAATCCCGCATCCGCGACGAGGCAAATGCGGCCTGAGCCGCAACGCCTCCGACACTGCGATCTCAATTCTCCAGCATTTCCTTCAGCCGGGCGGTCAGCGCTGCCCGGTCTAGCGAGAAATTGACGTCGATCCACTTTTCTTCGAGGCTTTTCAGCACCTCGCCTACCTTCGGACCGGACTCCACGCCCGCGGCCATCACATCAGCGCCGCTCAGCGGAAAGCCGGGCTTGTGGAACTTGTTCGCTCTCGTCAGCAGCGTCGAAAGCCGCGCGACTTTCTGCATCGCCGCCTCACCGCCCGAAAGGTCGGCGCGGGCCGAGGCAAGCGCCAGTTTCAGCCGCGTCTTCACACCGTCAACGCCCTGCCGGTAAAGCAGCCGGTCGAGCGCCGTCTCCTTCATCTCCGGATCGATCACCGGCGCGGAAGCACAGTGGGCGAGATATGCAGCTTCAGCCTTCGACAACCGCAGCCGCGCAGCAAGCGCCGTTAGCCTCTCCCTGTCGGGCGGCACTATGGCAGCAAGCCGCAGCATCGGGTCAACTGTCCAGCCGAGCGCCTGTTCGGTTGCCACCAGCCCGTGAATGGCGTCGATACCCCATTTTTCCGTTTCGGGAAGAATTTCCGCCAACACGCCGGATTGCCGCATCCACAGCAAGGCGCGGGAGGGATCGCGCGCGGAAAGCAGCTTTTTCAGCTCGCTCCACACCCGCTCGGCCGAGAGCGTCCCCAGCTTGTCCTTGGCCCGCGCACTGGCGCGCAAGCCATCGGCATCAGGACGACCGGAGCCATAATGGGCGAAAAAGCGGAAGAAGCGAAGAATCCGCAGATAATCTTCCGAAATCCGCATTGCCGCATCGCCGATGAAGCGCACCGTGCCGGTTTCAATGTCGGGCAGACCATCGATGAGGTCGATGATCTCGCCTTTCTCGTCGGCGTAAAGTGCGTTGATAGTGAGATCGCGCCGCTCGGCATCGGTCTGCCAGTCTGTGCCAAAAGCGACCTGCGCATGGCGGCCATTGGTCTCGACATCGCGGCGCAGCGTCGTCACCTCGAAACCCTCGCCGTCGATCACCAGCGTCACCGTGCCGTGTTCAATGCCGGTCGGTACCGCCTTGATGCCCGCCGCCTTGGCGCGCTCAACCACCACATCGGGGGTAAGCGTCGTCGCCATATCGACATCGACGACCGGTTGTTCCATCAGCGCATTGCGCACGGCGCCGCCGACGATCCGCACCTCGCCGCCATCGGCGTTCAACAGCGCGAAGATGCGCTTCAGCGCCGGCTTTTCAAACCAGTCCCGCCCGACAAGGCTGCTCATGAATAAAACCTCTCGTAAATCGTCCGTACGATGCCCGCCGTAATGCCCCAAATGTAGCGCTCGCCATAGGGCATTTCGTAGAAAAACCGCTCCTTCCCCTGAAAGATGCGGCTGCCGCGCCCGTGATTGGCGGGGTCCATCAAGAAAGACAGCGGCACCTCGAAAACCTCATCCACTTCCGTGGGATTGAGCGTCAGGTCAAAGCCGGGACGAACGACCGACAGCACCGGCTTGATGCGAAAACCGGTACCGGAAATATAATCCGGCAGACGCCCGACTGTTTCCACGAAAGATCGCGAGAGGCCGATCTCCTCTTCCGTTTCGCGCAGGGCGGCCTCTTCCGGTGTGCGGTCCCCGGCATCGATGCCACCGCCCGGAAAGGAAATCTGGCCGGAATGTTTGCGCAGGGTTGCGGTGCGCTGGGTGAAGATCACCCGCGCTTCGTTGCCGTCGTCGATGACAGGCACCAGCACGGCGGCGTCCTTCAGCCTTATGCCGTTTCCCGAAAGCACCACGCCCGGATTGAGCAGATGATCGCCATTCTCGCGTTCCGCCACGCCCTCGCGTTCCGCCACGCCCTCGCCTTCCTCCAGCACCCGGCGGCGGAAATCGGCGGCGGTAAAAGTTTCAAGGCGGGTTGTCGTCATTGTCATTGCGAAAGCCGTTCCAGTTCTTTGGCGGGCATCACGGGAAAGACAACCCCGCCCGAGCGCACGGCAAACATCTCGACACCGTCCACATCGATCACCTCGCCGAGTGCCACGAGATCATACATCACCGCCCGCGAGACGAGCGCCTCCAGCCTGCCGCGCACCAGAATATAGGGTTTCAATTCGCGGTTTTCTCCGAAAATCGTAAAGCGTAGCGGATGCTCCGGCCCGGCCTCCACCACATCGCCGACATTGGTGCGGAAGGTCAGCAGCGGCCCGCCATCCTTCTCGCCCGCCGTCACCTTCATCTCGACGGCCACGAAAGGAGCATCCACCACGCGGATGCCGACTTTTTCCACAGGAGTTACAAGATAGGTCTTGCCGTCGTCATCCTTGCGCAGGACCGTGGAAAACAGCCGCACCAGCGGCGCCCGGCCAATGGGCGTACCCATATAGAACCAGGTGCCGTCTGCGCGGATTTCCATGTCGAGATCGCCGCAAAAGGGGGGATTCCAGCGCTCCACCGGCGCAGGTCCACGTTTGGCGTCGCCGGTCTGCTCGGCGGCGCGGGAAATCATCGCCGCAAGCCCTGCTGCATCGCTTGCCGAATTTATCGTCTCCGCTGCCATATTCGAGTCTCGCTTTGCCGATAAGGAAATACTAAGTCACGACATAGTCATTCGAATGGCGCTTGTCAGCGGCCAAGAGAGCAATAAGCTAGTTGCAGCGCGAAATCCGCCCCGGCCAATGGCCATCAAGATTGGGGCAGGAATGGGTCGGCGGCAAAGGTATGAGGAGAGCGACATGGGCGTGATGAATACCGGCGAAACCCTCGACGAAAAAGCCATCGTCGCCTCGGCCGAAAAGGCGCTTTCGGATATTGCCGCGATCCGCGCGGAGGTATCCAAGGTCATCTTCGGCCAGGAAAAAGTGGTGCAGAACACGCTTCTCGCCATACTCTCGGGTGGCCACGCGTTGCTCGTCGGCGTTCCCGGGCTTGCCAAGACCAAGCTCGTCACCACGCTCGGAACGGTTCTCGGGCTCGATGCCAACCGCATCCAGTTCACACCGGACCTCATGCCATCGGATATTCTCGGCTCCGAAGTCATGGATCAGGATGAAAACGGGCGGCGCTCCTTCCGCTTCATAAAAGGTCCGGTGTTTGCGCAATTGCTGATGGCGGATGAAATCAACCGCGCCAGCCCGCGCACGCAGTCCGCGCTGCTGCAGGCCATGCAGGAATATCACATCACCATGGCCGGCCAGCGTTACGATCTGCCGAAACCCTTCCACGTTCTCGCAACCCAGAACCCGCTGGAACAGGAAGGCACCTATCCACTGCCTGAAGCGCAGCTCGACCGCTTCCTGCTGCAGGTGGATGTCGGCTATCCCGAGCTTGCCGCCGAACGCCAGATATTGCTCGACACGACAGGCACCGCATCGGGCGAGGCACGCAAGGTTATCGACGCCGAACGCATGATGGAAATCCAGGCCCTCATCCGCCAGATGCCGGTCAGCGACAAGGTGGTGGACGCGATCCTTTCACTTGTCCGCTCTGCCCGCCCCGGCCACGGCAACAAATTGACCGACAAACACGTTGTCTGGGGCCCGGGTCCCCGCGCCGGCCAGTCCCTGATGCTGACGGCACGCGCCCGCGCGCTTTACGAAGGCAGGCTCGCGCCGTCGCTGGACGATGTCTATGCGCTGGCCGAACCGGTGCTGGAGCACCGCATGGCGCTGACATTCGCCGCCCGCGCCGAAGGCATGTCGGTGCGCGATGTCATCGCAGCCCTTGTGGAGCAGGCGAAGAACTAAGGCATCGAACCGAAAAGTGTGACGCTGTTTTCGGAAAATCCGATGCTCGACAAAAACTCGGAGCGGCCCGCCGCTCTGACATCTGCCTAAGCTTTCTCGAAAGGAGTGCCTGTGGCATCCATCGGCCAGATCGTAGATAAGACACCGGGTAGCGAAGTTTTGGCGCGCGCGCGCCAGCGTGCCGCACTGGTGCCGGACTGCATGGTCGAAGCCAAGCGCATCGCCAACACCGTCACCGCCGGCTGGCACGGCCGCCGCAAGCGTGGCATCGGCGAGAATTTCTGGCAGTTCCGCCCCTATGCCGAAGGCGAGAGCCTGTCGCGCATCGACTGGCGACGCTCGGCCCGCGACGACCACACCTATGTGCGCGATCGGGAATGGGAAGCTGCCCACACCATCTGGCTGTGGGCCGACATGTCGCCGTCGATGATGTTCAAATCCACACTCGGCTCCGTTTCCAAGGAAAGCCGCGCATTGGTGCTGATGCTGGCGCTGGCGGAAATCCTTGCGCGCTCGGGCGAGCGCATAGGTTGTCCCGGTATCATGGAGCCCATCTCGGCCAGAAACGCCGCCGAACGTCTGGCTGCCGCCATCATGCACGCGCCGCTCACCACAGGCATGCCGGAAACGGGCATGATCCGCGGTGCAAGCGACATCGTCCTCATAGGCGATTTTCTCGACGATGCGCAAAATGTGATGGAGCGGATTTCGCCACTCGCGCGGCGCGGCTTGCGCGGCCATGTGGTGGAAATCGCCGATCCGGCCGAAGAAACCTTCCCCTATTCGGGCCGCACCGAATTTACCGACCCGGAAACCGGTGAAAAACTCGTCTCCGGCCGCGCGGAAACGATTCGCGAGGATTATACCCGCGCCTATCTCGCCCGCCGCGAAGCGCTGTCTTCTTCGCTGCGCCGTCTAGGCTGGAATTTCGTGTTTCACCGCACCGATCATCTCGCCTCCGAGGCGCTTGTGGCTGTTCACATGTATTTGTCCGGTGCGCCCGCGCAAGGCGGTGGCAACCGATGAGCGCATTGCCCTTCGTCTTCACCAGCCCCTATATTCTCTTCGGCCTTCTGGCATTGCCAGCCATCTGGTGGCTGCTGCGGCTCACCCCGCCGCGCCCCAAGGCGGAGGTTTTTCCGCCGCTGAAAATTCTGGCCACCGTGCTGAAGCGCGAGGAAACGCCCTCGAAAAGCCCGTGGTGGCTGACATTGCTGCGCATCGCGCTCGCCGCCGCCGTGATTTTCGCGCTGGCCGATCCGGTGGTGAACCCCCGCAACAACAGCATTGCCGGCACTGGTCCCCTGGTGCTTGTGGTCGATAATAGCTGGGCCTCCGCAACTGATTGGCAGAGACGCGTCGAAACCGCTCAGGCCCTGATCGGCGACGCGGAAAGGGCCGATCGCCCCGTTTCCATCAGCTTCACCGCAGATGCCGAACATGACGCCGTGCCGGCCACCACGGCGGTGGCGCTGGACAAGCTCGCCGCCGCCAAGCCGAAGCCGCTTGCGCCGGACCGCGTGCGCACTGCGGAAGCCATTACCGAGGCGCTGAACGGCACCTCCCCCGGCACGCTCGCCTATATTGCCGACGGCGTTGCCACCGCGCAGGATGAAAGCGCACTCAAAACGCTGGCCAGCCTCTCAGCTGCCGAGTTCCGCATCGTGACGGGTGATGGGAAATCCATCGCCGCCATTACCGGCGCCGCCAACAATGCCGATGCGATGAGCGTCACGCTATCGCGGCTCGACACGGCCTCCCCCAGCCGGTTGACCGTCAATGCGCAGGACAGCCAGGGCCGCATCCTTGCCACTGGCACCGCCAGTTTCGCTCCCGGCGAAGCGGAAACGACGGCGACGGTGGAAGCGCCTTTCGAATTGCGCAACGACTTCGCCCGCCTCTCCATCGAAGCAGTTTCGACGGCGGGCGCGGTGCATCTTCTGGATGACGGTTTCCGCCGCCGCCGCGTGGCGCTGCTGGCCGGTGAAACCGGAAATGATTTCCAGCCGCTGCTGCAGCCGCTTTATTACATCAGCCGCGCCCTTCAGCCTTTTGTCGATCTCATCCCGCAACGACAGGCAGATCTTGCGCAGGCAATCCCGGAAATCCTGCAATCCAATCCTTCCGTTATCGTCATGGCCGATATCGGACGTCTGCCGCAAGAGACCTATGAGCCGATGCAGCGCTGGCTTGCCGCCGGCGGCACGCTGATCCGTTTTGCCGGACCGCGCCTTGCCGCAGCCCCCACCAATGATCCGCTGGTGCCGGTGACGTTGCGGCAGGGTGAACGCGCACTTGGCGGCGCGCTCTCATGGGCCGAGCCCCAGCCGCTTGCCGATTTCCCGAATTTCGGCGCCTTTGCCGGAATGCCGAAGGCCGATGGCGTGCTCGTAAAACGGCAGGTTCTGGCCGAACCGACACCGGACCTCGCCGAGCGCACCTGGGCGAGCCTTGCCGACGGCACGCCACTCGTCACCACCCGCAATGTCGAAGCGGGCCGCATCGTGCTGTTCCATGTCAGCGCCGAGGCAAGCTGGTCCGACCTGCCGATATCAGGCCACTTCGTCGATATGTTGCGCCGTATCGTGCAATTGTCCAAGGCAGGCGGTGCTTCCACCTCCGCGAATGCCCCGGCCGCAGCATTACCGCCCTTCCGGCTACTGACGGCCGAAGGTGCTTTGTCAGCCGATGTCGGCTCCGCCCGGCCGTTGGAAATGCGCCCCGGTCAGGCTCCCCGCACCGGTTTCGACAATCCCCCCGGCCTTTATGGCACAGAGGATGGTTTCGTGGCTCTCAATCTTCTACCGGCTGGCGCCACGCTTCGCCCGCTCGATACCTCGCTCGCCGGTGTCAACACCACCAGCGAAGCACTGATCGGCGAAACGGCGAAATCGCTGCGCCCGGCCTTGTTCATCGCCGCCTTCCTGATGTTGATTGCCGACAGTCTCATTGTGCTCTTTATGAACGGCGCCTTCGCACGCCTGCCGAAAGCCCGCAGCGCCACAGCTGCCACCGTGCTGCTGGCCATTGGCGCCTTCGCCGCAATGTCCTCGAGCGATGCGCGCGCCGACGACCCCAAACCCGGTGACGAGCAGATTTTCGAGCGGCTGGACACGACGCATCTCGCTTATGTCCGCACCGGCGAGGACGATGTCGACCGCATTTCCGAACAGGGTTTGCAGGGATTGAGCGAATTCCTGACCTGGCGCACGACGCTGGAGCCCGGCCAGCCGGTCGGCCTCGATATATCCAAGGACGAATTATCCTTTTACCCGATCATCTACTGGCCGGTGTCGGCCTCCGCCCCCATGCCGTCGAGCGCTGCCATATCGCGTATCGATGCCTATATGCGCGCCGGTGGCACCGTTCTGTTCGACACGCGCGATCAGTTTTCGTCGCTCGACACCGGCGCGACCAGCCCCAATGGCGAACGTTTGCAGGCGATCCTCGCCAATATCGATATTCCGCCGCTGGAGCCCGTGCCGGAAGACCACGTCCTGACGCGGTCTTTCTACCTGCTCACCAATTTCCCCGGCCGCTACAACGGCTCGCCGCTCTGGGTGGAATCGCGCCAGGGGGCGGCAAAGACGACATCCGGCCTCTCTTCCTCCGGCGATGGCGTGACGCCGATCATGATAACAGGCAATGATTTTGCCGGCGCATGGGCCGTCGATGCGCAGGGCGCACCGGTGCTGCCCACTGTGCCGCCGGACGAGTTGCAGCGCGAACATGCGTTTCGCTCTGGCGTCAACATCATGATGTATATGCTGACCGGCAACTACAAGGCCGATCAGGTACACGTTCCCGCACTTCTCGAACGGTTGGGGCAGTGACATGACATTGACATTCGCCCCCTTCCTGCCGTGGATCGTTATTGCCGTTCTGGCCGTCGCCGCCCTTCTTCTCTCCTTCATCGGCCTGTGGCGCGGCGTGCGCGGCGCATGGCTGCGCGGGCTGGCGCTTGTCGCCCTGCTTGCCGCCATCGCCAATCCGCTTTTGACGCAGGAGGAACGCGAGCCTCTCTCCACAATCGTCCCCGTTATCGTCGATCGATCGCAGAGCCAGGACGTGCAGGACCGACCGCAAATGACGGATACGGCGCTTGCCGCGCTGAAAGACCGTCTGTCCCGCTTCCCGCGCATCGAACCGCGCATCGTGGAAGTGCGTGATGATGGTGAGAGCGATTCACCTTCGACGCAGCTTTTCTCGGCCCTCTCCTCCGCCGTCTCCGATGTTTCGCCCTCCCGCGTCGGCGGTGCGATTTTCCTCAGCGATGGCCAGATCCACGATATTCCGAATGCTCTGCCCAATGCCGAACAGGCGCTTGGTTTCCGCGCTCCCCTCCACGGGCTGATCACCGGCAAGGCCGATGAATTCGACCGCCGTATCGAGATTGTCCGCGCGCCCCGCTTTGGCATCGTCAACGAGGAACAGCAACTGACGCTGCGCGTCTTCGATGATGGCCGTGCAGCCGCAGGCGGTGGTTCGGCGGAAGTAACCGTGAAAATGAACGGCGAAGAAATCGCCACCTTGCAGGCCACACCCGGCCAGCCGACACCCTTTACTTTCAAGGTTCCGCGCGGCGGCAACAATGTCATGGAATTTTCCGTCGCCGAGCTTCCCGGCGAAGTGACGGCCGCGAACAACCGTGCGGTTCACCTGATAGAAGGTATCCGCCAGAACCTGCGCGTGCTGCTGGTCTCCGGCGAGCCGCATGCGGGCGAGCGCGCCTGGCGCAACCTCCTGAAATCCGACGCCTCGGTTGATCTGGTGCATTTCACCATTCTGCGGCCGCCGGAAAAACAGGACGGTACGCCGATCAACGAACTGTCGCTGATCGCCTTCCCCACACGCGAATTGTTCGTGGAAAAGATCGAGGATTTCGACCTCATTATCTTTGACCGCTACCAGCATCGCGGCGTGCTGCCGATCCTCTATTACGATTACATCGCGCAATATGTCGAAAAGGGCGGCGCGCTATTGATCGCAGCTGGCCCGGAACATGCCGGTCAGGATTCGATCGCCATGACGCCGCTTGCATCCGTGCTGCCGGCCCAGCCGACAGGCCAAGTGCATCAGTCCGCCTTTTATCCCCGCCTCTCGGAAGCGGGCAAGAAACACCCCGTTACCCGTGGGCTGGAAGGGTCGGGCGATGAGCCGCCGCATTGGGGCCGCTGGTTCCGCACCGTCAGCGTCGAGCCGCCGCAGGGCCAGACCGTGATGCTGGGTGACGGGCAGGACCCGCTGCTGGTGCTGAACCGCCAGGGTGAAGGCCGTGTCGCCATGCTGCTTTCCGATCAAGGCTGGCTTTGGGCGCGTGGCTACGAAGGCGGCGGCCCGCATGTGGCACTTTACCGGCGCATCGCCCACTGGCTGATGAAGGAACCGGAGCTTGAGGAAGAGGCGCTGACGGCGCGCGCCAACGGCCGCACATTGCAAATTACCCGCCAGACCATCGGCGACGACCCCGGTCAGGCAAGCGTGCATTTCCCCTCGGGCAAAACCGAAAACATGGCCTTCAACAATACCGAGCCCGGTCTCTACAAGATCGAGCGTCGCATGGACGAGACCGGCCTGTTCGAAATCAAGAACGGCGATTTCACTACGCTCGTCCATGTCGGCGCGGTGGATGCGCCGGAATTCAAGGCAATGATTTCGACAACCGAAACGCTGAAGCCGCTTGCCGACGCCACCAAGGGCAGCGTGCACCGTGTCGCCGACAATTCGGGCCGCGTGGCACTGCCCGATATCCTGCCTGTCAGGGGTAATATCAGGGTTGCCGATGAGGATCGCATGCTGATACGCATGACCGACGAGACTGTGCTGAAAGGTGTCAACACCCTACCGCTGTTTGCCGGTTTTGCCGGGCTTGCCGCCCTGCTCCTTGCTTTCTCCGCGCTCTGGTGGCGTGAGGGCCGGTAGGAACTTTCCGGTGGAAGCTCAGGCGCTTTCACGTCTCGCAGTGGAAACGAGAAACGGCCGCCGCTCGGCGACCTGGGAAAGATAATCATGAATTTCGTTTTGAGCGACATCGCGGATGCAGAAGCTGAAAAGGCCATCCGCGATCCCCTGGTGGCCTATAATCTCGCCCGTTTTGGCGAAAGCGACAAACGCGAACTCATCATCACAATCCGCGACGATGAGAACACCGTCACCGGCGGTCTTGTCGGCTATACCGGCCGCGGCTGGCTTTATGTGCAGCTTCTCTTCATCCCCGAGACCTTACGCGGTCAAGGCACAGGCGCGAAGCTTCTCGGCATGGCGGAAGAGGAAGCGAAAAAGCGCGGCTGCATGGGCGCTTACATCGACACGATGAACCCGGATGCGCTGAGGCTTTATGAGCGCTGCGGTTTCACCAGGATCGGCTCGCTTGCCCCGCTCTCCAGCGGCCAGGCGATCACATGGCTTGAAAAGCGTTTCTAATCCGTTCGAAAGAAAGCGGTTGGCGCAGCAGTGTCAGGAGAGCGCCACCCGCCGCGTTTCCGCGTTGATCATCGTTGCGGCAATCGCAGCCAGCACCAGCAGCCCAGCGAAAATGCCGATGGCGAAACCGAAGCCCTGCGCGATGGCATAACCCAGCAACGATGGCGCCAGAAGGCCGCCCAGCCTTGCCATGGCGCCCGCAGCCCCCATGCCGGTCGCACGCGATTCCGTCGGGTACAATTCGGGCGTGAAGGCATAAAGCGCACCCCAGGTGCCAAGCAGCGCAAAGCTCATGATCAGAAGCGATGTGGCGATCATTGCGCCGCCTGTAGCGAGCGTGAAGAGCAGGCAACCGAGGGCGGACAGCAGGCAGAAACCGATCAGCGTCGGCTTGCGGCCCCATTTTTCAACGCCATAGGCCGCAAGCGCATAACCGGGGATCTGCGCCAGTGCCACCAGCACGAGGAAACCATAACCGCGCACGAAGCCGAAACCGTCTCCCGCCAGTTTTGCCGGCATCCAGGTGAAGATCCCATAATAGGAAACGGAGACAAGGAACCAGATGGCAAGGATCATGATGCTGCGCTGTCTGAGCGCCGGCGAAAATATCCCCTGCCCTTTTGAAACCTCGGGCTGAAAAAGCCCTGTCCCGGCATCAAGTGGCGCGCGGCCGTTTACCACCAGCATGCGGTTGACGATGACCTTGGCTTCGTCCGATCGACCTCTCCGCACGAGGTAAAGCGGCGATTCGGGCACCATGAACCGTAAACCCAGACCCACAACGGCTGGGAAAGCCGTAACCGCGAAAATATAACGCCAGGCATCGACAACACCGGCAAGGCTGGCGCCCCACGCTGCAAGCGCCACGATCAGGGTTCCGATGGCCCAGAAGCCTTCCAGCATAACCAGCCAGCGCCCCCGGTTTTTTGCGGGCAGGAATTCCGCCATCATCGCATAATCCACCGGCAGGGTGCCGCCGACAGCCGCACCCGTCAAAAAGCGTAGGACAAGAAGAATGGCAAAGTTCGGCGCAAAGACGGAAAGTACACCGAACACGGCATCGCAGGCCACGGTGACGATCAACACACGGCGGCGACCGTAACGGTCCGCCAGACGCCCGAAACCGGCAGCACCTAAAAGCATACCAAAGAAGAAGGCCGTTCCGGTTTGAAGGGCCTGCGGAACAGTCAGGCCAAACGTTAGGGCAATCGAGGCGGCAGTGAAGCCGACCGCCAGCACCTGCATGGCATCCGCTGCCCAGACGAGGCCGAAAATACCCATCAACCGCCGCTGATAGGCGCCCGCACCGGCGCGTTCCAGCGCATCGTTCATGGTGATTGCCGTCATATGCTCGCCCCCGTGCCGAAATCGACTATCGAGTGCTATCGCATAGGGGAAAGAAACGGAATTGAATTTTGCGAAGTACGGTGCGTGGTTTCAAGGCAGAACACCATCCCGTCATCTTTAGCGAAATAACCGGCCAGTATATGGGCGACTCAACGCCCCGTCCCTCATCAAGTCAGTCGTATTTGATGAGGGAAAAAGTGCGCACTGCTGAAGGGCGGGAAATCCGACGTAACGAAATCCGTCAGCCGTAAACCCGAAGAGGCTCTTCGAAGCCGTCGTCTTCCGCCTGGGCTGCAGGCATGGCGGCCTCGCATTTGCGCCAGCCGATCTTGCCCTTCAGCCGCTGGTGCACGTCGTCACCAACAGGCACGACCAGCACCCGGTTCGGATCCACCGGGCCTGGAAAATCAAGCGCGGCGTAGGCGACCTTTTCGAAACCAAGCGGCATGTAATAGGGCGGATCGCCGATCAGAATGACGGCCTCCGAACCCTTCCGCCGGGCGGCAGCGATGGCAATCCGGACGAGTTCACGACCGATGCCCATGTTCTTGTGCGAAGGCCGCACGGCAAGCGGGCCGAGCATATGGCCTTTCACCCCACCGGCCAGAACCGGCGTCATGCGCACCGAAGCGATCGTCTCGCCATCATCGGCGCAGACGAAGGACAGCGACCGATCATGCGGACCCTGCTCGCGAATGCGCGCGGCGGCACGGGTGTGCCGACCGGGGCCGAATGCTTCTTCGTTGATGATTTCGATGATGGCGTCGTGCGACGCGTCCTCGGTGAGGTAGACAAGATCGTGCTTGGACATGAAGAGACCGAAACTTCCAAAATGCGGATGCGACAATAGATGACGGCTGCGCCGGTAAAGGCGTTCAGGAGCGTCAGCGTCGTCGGAGCATCCGTGTTTCGATCATAATCTACGATTTCCTCAGATTTGTGAAAATCGCAATTATCAGGAAAATTCCCACCCGTCCAGAACAAATCTCGGCACTATCCCATTCAGCCCATGCGAGACCGGAAACGCATTGTTCAATGCGCCACGGGTTCGCGGCACCGCGCTAAACGGTTAGGATTGCGGTCAAGGAAACAATCAAGGAGATCATCATGGGCATGCTGGTGGAAGGCGTATGGAAAGACGTCTGGTACGACACCAAGGAAACCAAAGGGCACTTCAAGCGCAGCGCCTCGCAATTTCGCAACTGGGTAACGGTGGATGGCGCGCCCGGACCTTCCGGCGAAGGTGGCTTCAAGGCCGAGAAGGATCGCTACCACCTCTATGTGTCGCTCGCCTGTCCCTGGGCGCATCGCATCCTGATTTTCCGTAAACTGAAAAAGCTGGAAGACCTGATTTCCGTCTCCGTCGTCGATCCGCTGATGCTGGAAAACGGCTGGGAGTTCAGACCGGAAGGCGAACGCACTCCGGGTGCAACCGAGGACCACCTCTTCGGCTTCTCCACACTGTGGCAGGTCTATACCAAAGCGGATGCCAAATATTCGGGACGGGTGACCGTGCCGGTACTGTGGGACAAAGAACACGGCACCATCGTCTCCAATGAATCGGCCGAAATCATCCGCATGTTCAACGTGGCCTTCAACGACCTCACCGGATCGGCGGCGGATTATTATCCCGAAGCACTGCGCGCCGACATCGATGCGCTGAACGACGTTATCTACGACACCGTCAACAACGGCGTCTACAAGGCCGGTTTCGCCACCACCCAGGATGCTTATCAGCAAAATGCCGTGAAGGTGTTTGAAACGCTTGATATGCTGGAAGACCGGCTGGAGGACCGCCGTTTCCTGTTCGGTGCAGAACAGACGGAAGCAGACTGGCGTCTCTTCACCACGCTGGTGCGATTCGACCCTGTTTATGTCGGCCACTTCAAGTGCAACATCCGCCGCATTCACGATTACCCGCATCTCACGGGTTACCTCCGCGACCTCTACCAGACACCAGGCGTGCCGGACACAGTCGATATCCGCCACATCAAGGAACATTATTACCGCAGCCACCTCACCATCAACCCGACAGGTATCGTGCCCGTTGGCCCGGAACTGGACCTTACCATGGCCCATGGCCGTGAGACGCTTGCCTGACGGCAGAGACGCAGCCGCTACCAGTAGTCGGCAATCGCCACTTTGCCGGAAAGTTCGGCAAGGCGGCGGCGGGTGGCGGGCGTCACATTTTCCGGCAGGTCCGAGAGATCGAAAAAACCGCTTTCGGTGATTTCATGATCCGGTTTTTTTGGCGTGGTCTGGGTGACCTGAAGCCGGTAGAGCGCCACATGATCGCGGTTGCTGCCTTCCAGATTGAGGTAGACATGGACAAGCTCGGGGATCGACGCAGCCTCGAGATTGCCTTCCTCGCGGATTTCCTTGTTGAGCGCCATCAGCAGCGTTTCGCCGCGTTCCACCCCGCCGCCGGGCAGATACCAGCCGGGCAGATAGGTGTGCCGCACCAGAAAAATCCGTCCCGCATCATCGAAGCAGAGCGCACGCACACCGAGGGTGGCACCGCGTGTGAACAGAAAAACGAAATGAAGCAGTCGGATAAGGATACGCGTGTGGAACGGACGGGCCTGCCGCTCGGTTCTCTCGTCATTCACCCTGGTTTCTCCCTGCCGGCAGGCTTTTATTGGACGTGCCGCATATCATAGGTTATCTCTGCCGCCATGTTCAAACTTGCGCATATTTCAGACGTCCATCTCGGGCCATTGCCAAAACTCACTTTCCGGGAACTTGCATCCAAGCGTATCACCGGTTTCGTCAACTGGCACCGCAACCGCCGCAAGCACCTTTTCACCGACACGCTGGAAAAGCTGCTCGATGATCTCGAAGCCAAATCGCCGGATCATTTGGCTATTACCGGCGATCTCGTCAATCTTGCGACAGGCATTGAAATTCGTGCCGCCGCCGACTGGCTGGAAGAAGTCGGCGACCCTGAAAAGATCTCGGTCGTTCCCGGTAATCATGACGCCTATGTTTCCGGCGCGCACGACAAGGCCATGCGCGCCTGGTATCCTTATGTGCGGGGCGATGGCGACCCGGCGGAATGGGACGATGACCGCAAGATTTTCCCCTACATGCGCGTGCGCGGTCCCGTCGCACTGATCGGCTGCTCCACCTCGATTGCAACGCCGCCCTTCTCTGCCACCGGCTATTTCGGCAACCGTCAAGCACGCGCAACCGCGGAACTCTTAAAAAAAGCCGGTGAACAGGGGCTGTTCCGCGTGGTGATGATCCATCACCCACCGATCCGCGGTGCGGCGGCTGCGCACAAGCGCATGTTCGGCATTCGCCGTTTCGCGGCAGCGCTTGGCGTTGGCGGCGCCGAGCTCGTGCTGCATGGCCACACCCATTTGAACACCGTATACTGGCTGAACACTCACCACGGGCAAGAGCACATCCCGGTCGTCGGCATCGCCTCCGCCAGCCAGGGACCGGGCGGCGAAAAACCGCGCGCGGCCTATAATCTCTTCCATATTTCCGGTGGCCCCGGCACCTGGAACGTCGCCTGCGAACGCCACAGTCTCAACGATACCGGAATGGGTATCGGGCTTGAAGATATCAGGGTATTTTATGAGAATGGTAGGCCGTTGGGGTTTTCGCGGCTGGGGGGATAAACTCCGGAGTGTTGAGGTTAGAGTCTGTGGCTCACCCCCCTCTGCCCTGCCGGGCATCTCCCCCACAAGGGGGGAGATCGGCAAGACGCTCTTTCGTCAATTCATTCTGAACGTTGAGATGGGCGAGACCGTGCCTCAGGTCGATCTCCCCCCTTGTGGGGGAGATGTCCGGCAGGACAGAGGGGGTAAACCCACCCTCAAACCCCCACTTACCTAGCTCGCTCTTCCAGCACCCGATTGGCCGCCGAAACAATCGCCTCCAGCGAAGCGCCAACAATATTCGTATTCACCCCGGCGCCGAACAATTTTCCGCCCGGATGCTCCATCTCAACATAGGCAATGGCGGAAGCATTGGACCCATGTTGCAGCGAATGCTCGGAATAGTCATTCACCGACAGATCGATGCCGAGATAGACCGACAGCGCATTGATGAACCCGTCGATAGGACCGGTGCCCTTGCCCTCGATGCGCTTCACCTCACCGTTATCGGTGATTTCGGCGGCGACAATACGTACGCCCTTGAAATCGCCCGCCGGATAGGTGTGGTGATCGACGAACTTGATGCGCGCATTCGGCTGCGTCACGTAACGCTCCATGAAGCGCTCGTAGATGCGCTTGGCCGGCAGTTCCACGCCCTCTTCATCGGTGATGCGCTGGATGTCTTCGCGAAACTCCACCTGCAGGTTGCGCGGCAGGTTGATGCCGTAATCCTGCTGGAGAATATAGGCGATTCCGCCCTTGCCGGACTGCGAATTGATGCGGATG
Organism: Rhizobium sp. Root491; assembly: GCF_001427205.1. Lineage (NCBI taxonomy): Bacteria > Pseudomonadati > Pseudomonadota > Alphaproteobacteria > Hyphomicrobiales > Rhizobiaceae > Rhizobium > Rhizobium sp. Root491. The sequence continues at coordinate 91,801 of NZ_LMFF01000015.1, read as the reverse complement.
ATCGCTTCGTAGGAGCGGCCGACATCCTTCGGATCGATCGGCAGATAGGGCACTTCCCATACCGGGTGATTGGCAACCTTGATCGCCTTCATACCCTTGTTGATCGCATCCTGATGCGAGCCGGAAAACGCCGTATAGACCAGTTCGCCGACATAAGGGTGGCGCTCGGGGATCGTCATCTCGTTCGAATATTCGTAGACCGCCTTGATGCGCTCAATATCGCGGCAATCCAGCTCAGGATCGACGCCCTGCGTATACATGTTCAGCGCCAGCGTCACGACGTCGACATTGCCGGTGCGCTCGCCATTGCCGAACAGCGTGCCCTCGACACGGTCCGCACCGGCCATCAGAGCCAGCTCCGTCGCAGCGATGCCAGTGCCGCGGTCGTTGTGCGGATGCAGCGAAATGATGACGTTTTCGCGATTGTCGATATTGCGGCACATCCATTCGATCTGGTCGGCATAGATGTTCGGTGTCGCCATTTCGACAGTGGAAGGCAGGTTCAGGATCAGCTTGTTATCCGCCGTCGGCTTCACCACCTCGACCACGGCATTGCAGATTTCCAGCGCCACTTCCAGCTCGGTGCCGGTAAAGCTTTCCGGAGAATATTCGAAGCGGAAACCGCCGCCGGCCTTGGCCGCCATGTCGGTGATCATCTTGGCGGCATCGACGGCAATCTGCTTGATGCCGTGCACGTCCTTGCCGAATACCACGCGGCGCTGCAATTCCGAGGTGGAGTTGTAGAAGTGGATGATCGGCTTGTTGGCGCCTTCCAGCGCTTCGAAGGTGCGGGTGATCAGTTCCGGACGGCACTGCACCAGCACCTGCAGGGAAACATCCTCAGGCACATTGCCCTGCTCCACGCACCAGCGGGCAAAATCGAAGTCCGTCTGCGAAGCGGAAGGGAAACCGATCTCGATTTCCTTGAAGCCCATTTCGAGCAGCAGCTTGAACATGCGGGCCTTGCGGTCGTGGCCCATGGGGTTGACCAGCGACTGGTTGCCGTCACGCAGATCCACCGAACACCAGATCGGTGCCTTGGTGATGGTCTTGCCCGGCCACGTGCGGTCAGGAATATTGATGGTCGGGTAAGGGCGATACTTGACGTTCGCGTCCGACATGCCTTTGGAAATATTGGTGATCTTTCCGTCCATTTCGCTTCCTCCTTGCGCATTCCGCGGGTTTCTCGAGCCATCGGCGGATGCGCGGCCCTCAAGGGCCTAAATCCAGTATAAAATGAGATTTCGAGATGAGGAGCGTTTGCGCCAGCGGGCTTTCGGCCGCCGGGCGCTCCTCACTGGACCCGGCAACCGCGTGTAAGGTCAAGGCTAAGAAGCGAGAGTGCACCGCACGGAGAGGCAATCGCAGAAATCTGCGCGCTCATGCCGGAAATGGTTGCGATGCTGTTGCTCATGGGCAAGCTTATAATCGGCGAAATATTTGGATGCAAGGGCTATTGTCTCTTCAATCCTTTTACGAAACCAGTCAAAGCCATCATCAACCCGCCACCGATCAGCCCCCAGAAGGCACCGGAGACACCGGCGAAGGAAAGGCCGGAGGCGGTGATGAGGAAGGTGATCGCCGCTGCCTCGCGTGTTTCCGGATCCTTGAAAGCCGCAACGGCAGAGCCGGAAAAGGCGCCCACCAGTGCAAGCCCCGCCACCGCCTGAATGAGGACAGGCGGCGCCAGTGCCACGAAAGCCGTGACCGCGCCCGCCAGCAGGCCGAAGACGATGTAGCCCACACCGCCGATGATCGCCGCCCAATAGCGCCGTTTCGGATCAGGATGGGCGTCCTCGCCAGCGCACATCGCCGCCGTAATCGCGGCAAGATTGACCGCATGGCCGCCGAAGGGTGCGGAAAGCAGTGAGAAGAAGCCGGTCGCCGCGAAAAGCGGTCCGGGCTGCGGATCGTAGTGATTGACCTTCAGCACTGCGATACCGGGAATATTCTGCGAGGCCATAGTGACTATGAAGAGCGGCAGCGCGATGGAAATGACGGCGTGCAGGCTGAAGACGGGCGTCACCCACTCCATCGGAGGCGTCAGCGATTGCGCCACACGGTCAAGCGCCCCCGCCGGAATATCGACACCGAAGATCATCACCAGCACGAAAGCGGCAAGTGCCGCAGGCACGGCGAAAAGTCGTTTAAAGGCTCCCACCACGATCCAGGCAAGAATGATCGGCAATCCGAGCGCCGGGTTAAAGCCGATCGCCTTGATCGGCGCAAAACACAGGCCGATGATGACCCCGGAAAGCATGGCATTGGCAAGTGGCGCTGGAATGGAGGCCACCGCCTTTCCGAGCGGCCGGAACAGGCCGGCAATGATGATCAATATGGCGCAGATGATGAACCCGCCCACGGCGGCCGGAAAACCGCCCTCGATCACGCCCGTGGTCGCCAGCAAGGCTGCACCAGGTGTCGACCATGCGATGCTGACAGGCATCCGCGTCGCGACTGAAAGCGCTATCGCGCAAACCCCCATCGCCACCGAAAGCGCCATCAGCCCAGACGCCGCCTCGAAATCCGTAGCACCGACAGCCTTCAGGCCCTGCAACACCACGGCGAAAGAACTGGCAAAGCCGACAAAGGCGGTCAGGCACCCCATGAACAGGCTCTGTACGGAAAGGTCTTTCATCAACATGGCGGTTCCCGGATCTTCTGTTTCCCTTGAAGATCAAAAAACCCAACCGCTGGCAAGATGCCCGCAGGCTGAACAGGTACGCCTTTTACCAGCGCAGAAAACGCGAACCGGCAAAAGCGCCGATCAGGCCGGTGATGAAAATGCCAAGTGAATACCAGATCAGCACGAAAGCCATGCCGTTTTCGGTGCAGAACCAGGAATAAACCCAGGCTCCGGCTGCACCCGCCGCAATGCCAGCCACAAAACCTGCCAGGGCTGGATCAGCCGGGGCTGAGCGTTTGAGAACTGAAAAATTCGCCAGGAATACCGGAAGCGCGAAAGCGACGATCAAAAACGGGCAATGCAGTGCGGACGACCCCAGAACAAGCGTCCTGTAATTGTCCGGAAAGGCAAACCCCAGCTGTACGAGCGCTATCGCCGCCATCACAACGAAAATTAGCGCAAGCCAAACGAAAAGGCAGCCGCTGTTCCCCTCGGGGCGGGTAAGGCGGCCGACCGCGAAAAACGCAGTCATGGCCAGCAGGGCGTTATAGGCGGACTTGATCCAGAAACCCAGCTCGGTCAAAGCGTCGTGCATGTCGACCCGTGGCCCGAGAATGGCAAGCATCAGCAACAGCGAAACGCCAAGGCCGGGCAGGACGGCCAGCGCCAGCCGACGCTCCAGTGACAAGGCAGGCACGGGCTTGAGGCCGCTTGCCAGTTGTTCAATGATGTCTTCCGTCTTCCTCACGTTTCGCCTCGCAACTTTGCCGCCAGCATCTTAAGCGTCCTGTGAATGCCGACCCTCGCCGCAAGCTCGGTCTGGCCGGATTTTTGGGCCGCTTCGGCGATTGACTGACCCTCGAGTTTCACCCTGCGAATGAGGTCGCGTTGCCGCTGCGGCAACTCGTCGAGCAACCGTTCCACATCCATACGTGCCGTGACCTGATCGACGGACGATCCCGCTTCCAGCGTCTCATCAAGTTCCACTTCCGAAAGCTGGCGCGCACCCCTGCCCCTGTAGTGATCGATGAGTTTGTAGCGCGCTATCGAAAAGAACCAGGCGGTAAAAGGCCTTGCTCGATCATAGGTCTCGCGTTTGGCGTGAAGCGACAACAGGGTTTCCTGAACGAGATCTTCCACATCCCCCCGTGAAGCGGCCCTCATGCGCCGGTCGAAATAGGCTGTCAGCAGCCTGCGTAGGGCATAGAGCAAATGCCTGTAAGCGCCCTCGTCCCCATCGAGGGAACGCAGCATCAGCATTTTTAATGTCACTTCCGAAAGGCTGCCTGTCATCGTCACTATCGGGTTATTCGCAATCGGCGGGATATTGTTACATAATGGCGTGAAAAGAATCTCGCCCGAATATGATGTCACAAGCGCGTGAGCGTGTAACGACACACGGATCCCCACCGAATGGACAATCGTGAGCCCCGGTGCAACGCCGGCGGACATTTAATGACGTCCAGAGGAGATTTTTCATGACCCGCATTTTTACCGCCATCGCCACCGCTTCCATGCTGTCTGTTCTTTCTTTCGCAGGCATCGCCCATGCCGACGGCATGAAAACCGATATGACGAAAATGCACAACGACACCATGAAGACGCAGACGATGAAAAAAAGCGACATGTCCATGGCATCCAAAAAGGACTGCATGCACAAGGCTGACATGGAAATGAACAAGATGAAAAAAGCCGACATGATGAAGGCCTGCAACACGATGAAGTGATGCCGGCCGAACATTCAATGCACATGACCGGAAGCGGCACGTATCATCCGGCCTGAATGAAAAAAGCCCGTGCCGGTTTCCACCGGCACGGGCTCTCTCAACTACAAATCAAAACCTTAAACTTCCGACTGGCTCTCAACGATCTTGCCGACGAGGCCGTAGCCCTTGGCTTCTTCAGCGCCGAGCCAGTAATCGCGATCGATGTCCTTGGCGATCTTTTCTTCGCTCTGGCCGGTGGCCTTGGCGAAGATCTTGATCAGGCGCTGGTTCATCTTGATGATTTCGCGGGCCTGGATTTCGATGTCGGATGCCATGCCGCGCGTGCCGCCGGAGGGCTGGTGCAGCAGGAAGCGGGTGTTCGGCAGGCAAAGGCGACGTTCCTTCGGCACCGAAACATAGATCAGCGCGCCAGCGGAAGCGACCCAGCCCGTACCGATGATATAAACCTTCGGCTTGATGAACTTGATCATGTCATGGATCGAATCACCCGATTCGACATGGCCGCCCGGCGAATTGACGTAAACGCGAATGTCGTCGTCGCTGGCGGCGGCAAGTGCCACGAGCTGCGTGCAGACCTTCTGCGCCAGTTCCTGCGTGATGCCACCATAGATGAAGATCGAACGCGACTTGAAAAGATTCGCTTCCGTTTCCTTGCCGATCGGCAGTTCCTTGCTCTTGTCGTCTTCGTCTTCGTTCATCAGCGGCTCTCCAGCGTAATTCATGCATGCCCTTCGGACATAGTGCGACTTGTTACGTAAGGCAATGAGCAAAAAAGGCAAGGTTTGCGCCCCAACAATAAACATCGCCCCCGGCAGATGACGCATGGACAGCCTCTCCGGGTTCGCGGTATCGTCAGGTCCTCATTGCAGTGCCGCCGATTGCGGGAACCCCAAGATCCCCTTGCTGGCGGCGATAATCAAAAGAGGGAATCATGCTGAAAAGACTAAGCCTTGCTGCCGCAGCGCTCGGCGCCACCGCCCTGCCCGCTTTCGCCCATTTGAACCCGGAAGAACACGGCTCCTTCATGGCTGGCGTCTCCCACCCCTTCTTCGGTGCGGATCATATTCTGGCAATGGTTGCCGTCGGTCTCTGGGCATCGCAGATCGCCATGGCGCAGAATGACCGCAAGGCGCTGTGGATCGTGCCTGCCGCCTTCGTCGGCACCATGGCCATTGGTTTCCTGATGGCCGTTTATGGCATGGGCCTTCCGTTTGTTGAACCGGCCATCCTGGCCTCCGTCATCGGCCTCGGCCTGCTGGTCACGATTGCGGCAAAGCTGCCGACGGCAGCCGCTGCGGCCGTGGTCGGCGCTTTTGCCCTTTTCCACGGCCATGCCCATGGCGGTGAACTCGGGAGCGCCGGCGCCCTGCAATTCGGCATCGGTTTCATGATAGCAACCGCGATCCTGCATCTCGCAGGCATCGTGCTTGGCCTGCGCATTGCCCGTTTCGGCTCGGCCGCAAGCCGTACCGCCGGCGCGCTGACGGCAATAGCGGGCCTTTCGCTTGCCTTCGGCGGGTGACGATCATTACCGAAATTTAAAGTTTCGGCCGCTTTGAAAAGCCTGAATTTGGACCTACCTCCTTATCGTTGATTTCCGCTTCACGGTAAGGAGGCATCATATGTCACCGGAAGAAAGCCAACTTCTCAAGGCCCTGTTCGACAGGACAAAAGCCGCATCCGCCACTCCGCGCGACCGCGAGGCGGAAATATTGATCGCAGATGCCGTGCGCGATCAGCCCGCAGCCCCCTATTATCTCGCCCAGGCGGTGATTGTTCAGGAAAAAGGTCTGGAAGCGGCAGCAGCACACATCCAACAGCTCGAAGACCGCATCCATGCGCTGGAAAGCGGTAATGCGGCCCCGCAAGCAGCCGCACAGGGTGGTTTTCTGAGTTCGATCTTCGGCACCGGCCAACAGCAATCACCTGCTCCGGCGCCCGTCTCGCCACCGCCCCAGACATCATGGCGCAACGATACCGCAGGTCAGACCACCGGTCCCTGGGGCTCACCAGCCGGCCGCGCACCTGATCAGCAGCCCGGTGACCTCTGGAGCCAGCAACCCGCAGCAGCCGGACGCTCCGGCGGCGGTTTCCTGCAAGGTGCGCTCGGCGCTGCTGCAGGTGTTGCCGGCGGCATGCTGCTCGCCAATTCGCTGAGCGGTATTTTCGGGAACCACGCATCGTCGCTCGGCATTGGCTCGCCATTCGGCGGCGGCAATCCGCTGGGCAACAATGCACCGGTCGAAGAAACCGTCATCAACAACTACTACGGCGACAGTTCCTCCCAGCCGGACAATAGTAACGATGTCCAGCAGGCCGACTACGACGACAGCGCCGATGACGATTTCGATCAAGGCGACGACGGGTCGTTCGCCTGAACGTTTTCAACCGTGAAAAGCCGGATCAGCCGCGGCCGCGATAGGTCGGCACACCCTGATCCGGCAACCACACGCCCTCGGGCACCGGTCCGGTCTGCCAGAAAACGTCAATCGGAATACCGCCGCGTGGATACCAGTAAGCGCCGATGCGCAGCCATTTCGGCTGCAACAGCTCCACCAGCCGCCTGGCGATATAGACCGAGCAATCCTCGTGAAATGCGCCGTGGTTGCGGAAGGATTGCAGGAACAGCTTCAGCGACTTCGATTCCACCAAAAAATCACCAGCAATATAGTCGATGACGATATGGGCGAAATCCGGCTGTCCGGTCATCGGGCAAAGCGAGGTGAATTCGGGTGCTGTGAACCGCACCACGTAATCGGTACCGGCATTGCCGTTCGGCACCTTTTCGAGAATGGCCTTTTCCGGGCTCTCGGGCGTATCGACCTTCGCGCCCAGCTGCGACAGGCTGGAAACATCCGTCACGGACATGGAAAACTCCTGCTTATTCAAACGATCACTTTGACGCCATGCGCCTTTTCGCCTTCCGGCTCAACGTGAATGGCAAGGCTGGCACCCGGTATGACTTCCCTTATGGCATCTTCAAGGCGGTCGCAAATATCATGCGCCTCGCGCACCGTCATCGGGGCGGGAACGACCACGTGGAAATCGATGAAAGCGGCCGAACCGGCGCGGCGGGTTCTAAGATCATGCACGCCGATGATGCCGACGGAATTTTCGGCGATCGCCTTCTTGATCGCCTCGTCTTCTTCCGGTTCCACCGCCCGGTCCATCAACCCGCCGAGCGAATGCAAAATGACCTTCGATCCCTGGAACAGGATGTTGATGGCCACCAGAATGGCGAGCAGCGGATCGAGAATGGCGTAACCCGTCAGAAGCGCCAGAACCAGGCCGACCAGCACGCCTGCCGACGTTACGACATCCGACATGATATGATGACCATCCGCCTTGAGGGCGGGAGAAGCGTATTTCCGGCCGACGCGGATGAGGATTGTCGCCCAGACGGCGTTGATGACGCCCGCTGACGCGTTGATGGCAAGACCGAGAACCGGCGCTTCCGGCAGCTTCGGGTTGAAGAGACCACCCCAGGCTTCCTGCACGATGAGAAGTGCGGCGACGACGATCAGCACGCCCTCGACGACAGCCGAGATATATTCCGCCTTGTGATGGCCGAACTGGTGATCGTCATCTGCGGGCTTCTGCGCATAACGGATGACGAAATAGGCAATGAAGGCCGAAACAACGTTGACGGTCGATTCCAGACCGTCCGACAGCAGCGCTACCGACCCTGTGACCCACCAGGCCACGAGCTTGAGGCCAAGCACGCCGAAAGAAAGTGGAATGCCCCAGAATGCGAGCTTCCTTACCAGTGCATTGCCTTCAGTGTTCATTTTTTGCCCCCGTGCGGATGCGAACGAATTGCAGAACTAACCGCCAAAACGCACGAACCGCGCGCACGGGGTCTCCGTGCACGCGGTTCGTTATTTGCGCTTCCTATCGTTCAAACCGCAGCCGAGGTCAAGACCCATGAGGTCACGTCGAAGACGTCACCCCTCGCTTTTCTGCTCACAGAAACGGATACGGTTGCCGAATGGATCGATGACTTCCATGACATCGCCCCAGGGCAATTCTTCGACACCAGGCTTCAGGAAGCGGTAGTCTTTGCCCGCCAGCTCTTTTTGGAAGGCATGCACGCCGTGCATGGTGGCGAAGATATTGGAGCCCGGCGTCGCGTCGCCATGATGGCCGCTGAGGTGAAGCCCCATTCCGGCCCGCGAAACCTGCATGTAGAGCGGGAAGTTTTCGCCGAAGCGGTGTTCCCAGTCGACCTTGAAACCGAGAAAATCAACATAGAATTCCCGCGCCTTGGCCTCATCGAAAATTCTGAGAATCGGGAATATCCGCGCAAAGCCAATGTGAGGAAGGTTTTCCCCACCCGCCGCGCTTGCGTCCCGGGCGTCCACGTCACTGCCCATTCTGCTTGCCCCTAGTCACGCAACGGAGATGGTACCGGCCGCAACGGATGCGGCCAGTACGCCTTATCCTTATTCGGCTGCGACGATCTTGCCGTCCTGCCACTTGTAGAGCGAGAAAGCCTGCGATGACAGGTCGCCACTCTCGCCATAGGTGACCTTGCCGATCGCCGTGGCAAAAGCGTCACCGCTCTTCAGAGCCGTGATCACCGCTTCGGAATCCTTTGCGCTTCCAGCCTTCTCGATGCCGGCCTTCAGCACTTCGACGGCAGCGTAAGCGTTAAGGGTGAAGGCTTCCGCAGGAATGTTGGCGGCCTTTAGAGCTTCGGCAGCAGCCTTGGAATCTTCGTTCTTCAGGGCGTCGGAGGCGTTGGTGAAGATCGTGCCTTCACCAGCCTTGGCACCGATGTTCCAGAACTCGCTGTTCGACAGGCCGTCACCGCCGATAACGGCAGCCTTGGCGCCGATATCGTTCAACTGGCGCACCAGAAGACCGGCTTCCGGATGGTAACCGCCGAAATAGACGATATCGACATTTTCAGACTTCAGGCGGGCCGTCAGCGCGCCGAGATCCTTTTCGCCTGGTGTCAGCGCGTCATAGAGAACTTCGGTAACGCCACCGGCATTCAGCGTGGTCTTGAAGGCATCCGCCAGACCCTTACCGTAAGCGCCCTTGTCGTGAATGATGGCGACCTTCTTGTCCTTAAGCTTGGCAAGAACGTATTTCGCCGCAACTTCTGCCTGCTGGTCGTCCCGACCGCAAGTGCGGAAAACATTGGTAAGGCCACGGTTCGTCAGGCCCGGCGAGGTCGCCGTGGGGGTGATCATCAGGACACCGTTTTCAGCAAACACGTCCGATGCCGGAATGGCAACGCCTGACGTGACCGGACCGACGACGAAATGGATGCCTTCGGCAACCAGCTGGTTTGCGGCCGACACACCCTGCTTCGGCTCGCCGCCATCGTCTGCAAGCTTTAGAACGACCTGCTCTCCGAGAATGCCGCCCTTCTTGTTGATTTCATTGACTGCCGTCTGGGCGCCGTTCTTGACCTGGTCGCCATAGGCGGCGACGGGACCGGTAAGCGGCGCAATCAGGCCGATGACGATTTCGGCATGGGCAAGCGGTGCGAATGCGAAGGACGCTGCAAGCGTCACGCTGGTCAATGTCTTCAGTTTCATCCTGGTGTCTCCTTGGAAATGGGGTCTCAGCCCCGATGAGCGCCTTGGGCGCCAACCGAATGAAACTTCGCGGACGCCTCCCGGCGAAAACCCGTTCCATTTTTGAATTCCGAGCCTTCATTTCAACTCATACGGAAGGTTTGATGGCTTATGCAAGTCACCTTTGCTGGATAAGGTCTATTCGCGGTAAATCTATCGTCAGGCCAGCCTCGATCGTGTCATCGAAACGGGCGAGCGCAACGGCGTAAACGCTTGGCGTTTGGTCGCCGCAGGAGGATAATGGCGGCATGATAACAGCAGATGACGAATTTCTGACGGGTCTGCCCGTCTTCCGACATTTCGAAGACGTGGCCGACCCGGCGCTTTATCGCGCCCTGCCGCCGGGATGGGCGCTGGCCATTGCCGATATCATCGATTCGACAGGGGCGATCGGCACCGGCAGATATAAGTCCGTCAACATGGCGGGCGCTGCGGTCATCTCAGGCATATCGAACAGCCTCGGGCGTCACGACCTGCCCTTCGTGTTCGGTGGCGATGGAGCCGCCGTTGCGGTGCCACCGAACGGGATATCCCTTGCGCGCACCGCCCTTTCGAACGTGCAGCGCTGGGTGAAGGACGATCTCGATCTTTCGATGCGTGTGGCGCTTGTTCCGGTGGAGGATATACGCAACAACGGTTTCGATGTGCGCGTCGCGCGCTTTCAGGCAAGCGAGGATGTTTCCTACGCCATGTTTTCGGGCGGTGGCAACAGCTGGGCCGAGGCGCGGATGAAGGAGGGGCAATATGCCCTGCCCGCAGTTGCGACAGGCGGGCGGCCGGACCTGACCGGCCTTTCATGCCGCTGGAACCCCATTCCGGCAACCCATGGCAAGGTGGTGTCGATCATCGCCATGCCGGGACCCTCACTGGATATGCCGGCATTCCGCCAGCTGGTCATCGATCTCGTCGATCTGGCCACGCAGGACGCAAGACAAGGCCACCCCGTGCCGGAGGATGGGCCGAAACTGGGCTTCGTGCGGGAAGGCCTCGGTCTGGAAGCCAGGGCAGGTGCGGCCTATCACGATAACTGGGGCAAGGTGCGCCGTTCGCTCCGCATTCTCGGCGAGAGCTTCCTCGTGAATTTCCTCGGCATGACGGGATTGTCGCTCGGACGGTTTAATGCGGATCGCTATCGGCGCTCGGTTGCCAGCAACACCGATTTCAGGAAATTCGACGATGGCCTGAAAATGACGGTTGATATCGACGCCGAGAGGCTCGAAAAGATCCGCGCGCGGCTGGAGCAGGGGCGCCTCTCCGGCACCTGCTATTTCGGCCTGCACGAGCAGGACGCCGCATTGATGACCTGTATCGTGCCCTCCCCGCTTTCGAAGGACCATATGCATTTCGTCGATGGTGCCGACGGTGGATATGCGGCTGCGGCAAGCCGGCTAAAGCAACAGATACAGGCTGCGTCTTCGCCGTGAGTGGGGCGGGCGACTTTTCACCGCATTACATGCGAGCCAGACGCCAAAAAAAGAAAAAACCGGCGTCCTGCGCCGGTTTCAACGGAATGGCACCGCCGGGCCGTGGGATGGCCGTTAGATCAAGCGGCAGCAGTCTTGCTGCTCTTCTGCACCTGGCAATAAATCTCCTCGAGGGAAGCGAGGATTTTTTTGACGGATTCGGAATTGCTGGAATAATAGATGGTCTGAGCATCCCGTCTTGTTTTCACCAGCCGCTGGGCACGCAATTTCGAAAGATGTTGCGAGAGCGCGGACTGGCTGAGACCAACTTGGGAGGCGAGAACACCGACCGGCACTTCCGTATCCACAAGCGTGCACAAGATCATCAGGCGCTTGGGATTTGCCATCGCTGAGAGCAAGTCTGCAGCGGCGATGCTATGTTCCGACAGAGATTGGTTATCCATACGCTCAAGTCTCCTGATGACAGTCGGAAAGACCGTCATGGTGGCTATTATAGGTGGTCCAAAAGGTGTTTTTTATAATTCAGTCGATACGTTGTATATACCTAAATCTTGCTTATATCGTGTCCCCCTCCAAGACTATTCTTCATTGATCATTTACCTGGACATCTTGATCAAATTTTCAGACTTTCGCCTGTTTTTCGTCATTTTAGCAACAAACTGCTACATTCTCAGTAGTATTTGGAGCAAAAAACAATCAAAAATTGAGCACACAAATCTTGTCTTCCAATGTCTGGCTTCGTGACCACTACCTTACACCACCTTAAATTTAGCAAGGAGGTACAGAATCTAGTTTTACTTTGCGCAATTTTCTCAAAGTTTGCAATATGCTTTTTATTCGTAATTATTTTAATGCATAACTTATAATGTCTTGGGTATTCTTTTTCTTTATACCAGCATTAGGTAATACAAAAAGGCCTTCCGGGGAGGAAGGCCTTTCGTTTTCTCGACCAATGCGAGTGTTTCTCATTTCTTGCGGTGGCGAGTGAGGCCTGTCACAATTTCGTCTGCGGAAATCGTGCCTATAATTGCGCCATTATCGACAACACCGATCGCGCCGGAATGTTTCGAGAGCGCATCGAGGATATCGATAAGCGGCGATGTCGGACGGGCGGTGGCGGCCACATTCAACCGGCCGTTTTGTTCGTCCACGCCTGGCTTCATCACGTCCGCGGCGGTCAACATGGAAATCGGGTTCATGTTCTGAACGAAATCCGCGACATATTGCGTAGCCGGTTGCTTGACGATCTGCTGCGGCGTGCCGCACTGGATGATACGCCCGCCCTCCATCATGGCGATGCGGTTGCCGATGCGGAATGCCTCGTCCAGATCGTGACTGACGAAGAGGATGGTTTTCTTCAACCGGCTCTGGAACTCCAGAAGTTCGTCCTGAAGGCGGCTTCTGATGAGCGGGTCGAGCGCCGAGAACGGCTCGTCCATTAAGAGAATGGGCGCTCCGGTCGCGAAGGCGCGCGCCAGTCCCACGCGCTGCTGCATGCCGCCGGAAAGCTCCCCCACCTTGCGGTCAGCCCAGGCGGACAGGTTCACCAGCTCAAGCTGCTCGGCCACCATGCGCTTGCGCTCCGCTTCCGGCGTCCCGGAAAGCTCCAGCCCGAAACCGACATTGTCGGCAACGTTTCGCCAGGGCAGCAGGCCGAATTGCTGGAAGACCATCGAAACAGTATGCATGCGCAGATCGCGCAGCGCCTTCGCCGTCGCCCGATAGGGATCGACAAAACCGGACGCCGTCTTCACGCTGACATTACCGCGCACCACAGGCGCAAGGCCGTTAACGGCCCTGAGCAGCGTCGATTTACCGGAGCCCGAAAGCCCCATGAGCACGAGTATCTCGCCCTCATTTACCGAAAGCGAGGCATTCGCAACGCCGAGGACCAGTCCGGTCTGCTCGTTGATCTCGTCACGCGTGCTGCCCTTGTCGATCAGCGCCAGCGCCGCCTCGGGCCGGTCGCCGAAGACGATATCGACATTTCCGAAGATGATTGCATCACTCATAGATCATGCTCCGTGCCGGGAAGGCGGAAAAGTCGGTCGAGAACGATCGCCAATATGACGATGCACAACCCAGCTTCGAAGCCCATGGCGATGTTGACGGTGTTCAAGGCGCGTACCACCGGCACCCCCAGGCCGTTGGCGCCGACGAGGGCGGAAATGACCACCATCGAAAGCGAAAGCATGATCGTCTGGGTAAGACCCGCCATGATCTGCGGCGCAGCGAAGGGAAGCTCCACCTTGCGCAGAACCTGCGATGGCGTGGCACCGAAGGCGATGGCCGCTTCCACCAGCGCCGGCGGCGTCGAAACGATGCCGAGACGGGTCAGTCGCACGGGCGCGGGAATTGCGAAGATGACGGTGGCGATAAGTCCGGGAACCATGCCGAGGCCGAACAGCACTAGCGCCGGAATGAGATAGACGAAGGTCGGAATGGTCTGCATCAGATCCAGCACCGGGCGCATGCCGGCATAGATCCACTTGCGCCGCGCCGCCAGTATTCCAAGCGGTATGCCGATGATCATGCAGACCGCGCTGGAGGCAAGAACGAGCGCCAGCGTTTCCGTCGTCGCCTTCCAGTACCCGAGATTGATGATGAACAGCAGACCAAGCGCCGTAAAGACCGGCATGCCGACCGACCGCCTCGTCCAGGCTGAAAGAGCCGTCACAATCGCGACGATGACCAGCGGATGCGGCGCCTGCAAAACGTAAAGCAGGGCGTTAATGACGCTTTGGAAAATGAAAGAAAGCCAATCGAAAAAAAAAGCGAGATTGCCGGTCAGCCAGTCAATGGCCTCCTTGGCATATCGGCCGACGGGCAGGCGGTTTTCAGGAGCGCTGAGCCATTCCACGGTAAGACAAGACCTTTCGTGAACCAGAGCAATTCCAGTAAAAATGCGTAACGGTTTTGGGCCCGGAATTGCAAAAAAATAAGAAGAACAGGCATTGAAGGTGATCCCGTTTCACCGGAAATGCCGCTAATGCAGAAACGACGGCCGGCAACAGCATTGCCGGACACCGGGATCGCGCGTGACCCCGGATGCGAGAAAAATTCGCGGACCGAGATCATGCAAAGGACATCGTAATTTCCTGCAGTATCCGGCCTGTTTAAAAGGTTAGGCCGGATACATGCGTTGTCTGCAACCTAGAGGCCCAAGGCCTTCTTGACGGCGGGCAAGGCGTCAGCGCTGCCATCCTTGGTCTTGACGTTGGCAAGCCAGGGTTCGATCGCGGCCGGGTTGGCCTTCAGCCAGGCAGTCGCCGCCGCTTCGCCCTCGAGGCCATCATTCAGGATCTTGCCCATGATCTCGTTTTCCATGGGCAGGGAGAATTCCAGGTTCTTGAGAAAGACGCCAACATTCGGGCATTCCTCGGTGTAACCCTTGCGGACATTGGTGTAGATTGTCGCACCGCCGAGATTGGGGCCGAAAACCTCGTCACCGCCGGTCAGATAGGTCAGCTTGAAATTCGTATTCATGGGATGCGGTTCCCAGCCGAGGAACACGATCGGTTCGCCGGATTTCCCCGCGCGGGCAACCTGCGACAGCATGCCCTGTTCGGAGGATTCGACCACCTCGAAACTCTTCAGCCCGAAGGTGTCCTTGGCGACCATGTCGAGGATCAGGCGGTTGCCGTCATTGCCGGGCTCGATGCCGTAGATCTTGCCGCCGAGATCGCCGCTATGGGCCGCGATATCCTTGAAATCCTTGATGCCGAGTTCAGCACCCTTGGCATTGGTCGCGAGCGTGTATTTCGCGCCGGTCAGGTTTTCACGCAGCGTTTCAACCGACTTGTCGTCGCGGTAAGGCGCGATATCGCCTTCCATGGTCGGCATCCAGTTGCCGAGGAAGACGTCGATGTCCTTGTTTTTCAGGGATGTATAGGTAACGGGCACCGAGAGAAGCTTGACGTCGGTTTCATAACCGAGGCTCTTCAGCAGCACCGTGGCAGTCGCTGTGGTGGCAGTGATGTCGGTCCAGCCCACATCGGAAAAACGAACCTTGCCACAACTTGCCGGCTCCGCAGCGCCGGCTGCATTGAACGTCATGACGGAGATTGCTGCGGCCAAAGCCAGACAGCGACTTCTATTTGCAAACATCGCTTGCTCCCTTTTTTTCGTTCCCTTGCCATTATCAATATCTGCCGGACACAATCAACTCGCGTGCATTTGCGTGCTTTGGCCCGCCGTTTGCGACACGACGATGAAAATCTCCGGCTTTTTAGTCCGCGATACGGACAGCTGCGGGATGCGGAAATCTGTGTTTTTCCCGTTGCGGCACTTTTCAACCCGGCCCTTCGCCGTCAAAAGACGCGAAGGTGTACAGGGAGTGGACGATGGCAAAACTCTATTTCAATTATGCGGCGATGAACGCCGGCAAGTCGACCATGTTGTTACAGGCATCCTATAATTATCACGAGCGCGGCATGCGCACGTTGATTTTCACGGCCGCCTTTGACGACCGGGCCGGCTTCGGCCGGGTCGCGTCGCGCATCGGCCTGTCGTCCGACGCACGGACCTTCGACGCAAACACCGATATCTTCTCCGAAGTGGAGGCCCTGCATGCCGAAGCGCCCGTTGCCTGCGTTTTCATCGATGAAGCCAACTTCCTGTCCGAACACCATGTCTGGCAGCTTGCCGGTATTGCCGACCGGTTGAACATTCCGGTGATGGCCTACGGCCTGCGCACGGATTTTCAGGGCAAGCTTTTCCCGGCCTCCAGGGAACTGCTCGCCATTGCCGACGAGCTTCGCGAAATCCGCACCATCTGCCATTGCGGCCGCAAGGCGACGATGGTCGCCCGTTTCGACAATGAAGGAAATGTGGTCAAGGAAGGCGCGCAGATCGATGTCGGCGGCAACGAAAAATACGTCTCCTTCTGCCGCCGCCACTGGGTAGAAACGGTCAAGGGCGACTGATCGTCTGCGGCCGGTTGCCGCATTTGATTTTTCGCAAGGATGGCTCCCCTGCTCCTGCGCTAAGACCATGCGGACACATTCGCGTGGATGTGCTTTCTCTCAGGAGCAAAAGATATGCAGAACAAAACTGCCACCGTCGCCAGCCTTGCCATCGCTGCTGCCCTCCTTGCCTTTCCCGCCCTGTCGGCCGAAATCGAGGTGAAGATGCTCAACAAGGGCAGCGATGGCCAGGCGATGGTCTTTGAACCGGCAACCGTCAAGGCAGCTGTCGGCGACGTCATTTCCTTCGTGCCCGTCGACAAGGGTCATGATGCGGCTGCCGTCAAGGAAATGCTTCCCGAGGGCGTTGCGGACTTCAAGGGCAAGATGAACGAGACGGTGAAACTGACCGTCGAGAAGGACGGCGCATACGTCGTCAAATGCACGCCGCATCTCGGCATGGGCATGGTCGCCCTCGTTGTGGTCGGCGATGCCGCACCGGCCAATCTGGATGCCATAAAGACCGGCAAGCTGCCGAAAAAGGCGCGGGAGCGGCTGGACGCCGAAATTGCCAAGCTCGGTCTGTAACCGCCTGTCACCTTGTCCAGGCGATACATGCTCCGCGCGTAGTTCCGGAACACGGGAACGACCCGCGCGGACCGCAGGTTGAGAAAAGTTTCGCAATCGTGTTGTATCCCGGTGGGTAGGGACATATCTGGAAGACAGTAAACGACCGCGGTTGTTGCGAAGCGCCAAAAGGCGCATGGCCGAACCGCGGTTGTTCCTTCCGGCGTTCAGCCCCACGGGCAGAGGAGACTATGACGACATGATCGACCGGATAACCGCTTTGATTCAGGCAGCCTTCAACGCCATCGGCAAGGCCGCCGGTCTCGTCGTCGCCTGGCTTCTGTGGCCTTTCATGGCCGCCCACGGCTGGTATCGCGACCGCAACTGGATCATCAAGGGTCCGATCGCTCTCGTGCTCATCCTTCTGGCCGGCTTTTACGGATACTTCTTCTGGCAAACGCAGGTCTGGACGAATTTCGACCCGGATTATATTTCCCGTTACAAGCTTGCCGAACGCACGGTGCCGCCCGGGCAGGAATTGCCGGCTGCAACACCCACGGCCGCCGCCGGCGCCACCGGTGCTGCGGCAAACACCTCCGCACCGGTATGCCAGCGCTCGGCTATCGTCGATGCCGCCGCCGATCTCACCGATTTCAACGTCAATCAGAATGCATGGATTTCCTCCATGCTGCTCTATCGTCTCGGCCTTTTCGGCATGGACTGGGACAGCACGCCATTCCTGGACAACAAGGCGTCCTTCCAGCGCGGCGTGAACCAGGCGGTGCGCCGCACCGCGGTGGAACTGGTGGATACGCTCGGTCGCGTTCGTGGAACATCCGGTATTAACAACAATCTCCAGGAAGCGCGCGGGAACATGCAGTTCAGCGAATATTCCTGGTATTTCGGCCTCGATCCGTTTGGCCCAAAAACACCGACACCGAGCTACTATCGCGCCGCCATCCGCAGCTTCCAGGCCTTTAACGGTGAGCTGACCGCCTGCAAGGCCGTCTTCGATACACGCGCCGATAACCTCATCCAGTTCATCGACCGCATTGCCGGCGATATCGGCTCGACATCGGCCATTCTGCGCGAGCGTTCGGAAAACTATAATGGCGGCTGGTTCGACACTCGCGCCGACGACCGTTTCTGGTTCGCCTATGGCCAGCTCTATGGTTATTACGGCGTGCTGTCGGCAGCCGGATCGGACTTCGCGCAGGTTATTCGCGAACGCAATCTGACCAATCTGTGGAATGACACCCTGGGGCAGACCCGTGCGGCGCTACGCATCCAGCCGGCAATCATTTCCAACGGCGACGAAAGCGGTTGGATCATGCCCTCGCACCTTGCCACCATGGGATTTTACGTTCTGCGCGTTCGCTCCAACCTCGTCGAGCTCCGCTCCGTTCTCGACAGGTAAGTCAACGGCTTGGACCGGCATGAAAATCAGCTTATCAGGCCAAGGCGTATTGTCTTGGCCACCAGCTGCGCGCGGTTGACGCAATCCAGCTTGCGAATGGCGTTGTTCATATAGGTATTGACGGTGTGCTCCGAGATGGACAGAAGCTCGGCAATCTCCACGGAGGTCTTGCCCTGCGCAGTCCAGCGAACCACGTCGAGTTCCCGCTTCGTCAGTGGTGAGGGGAGTTTTGAGCCTGCACGACAAAGCCGATCATAGGCCTCCAGGGCGTGAAGGGCGATCATGCACAGCTCGTTCAGCGAACCCTGCGACAGGACATCGCAATCGCCTGCGAAATTCATCAGATGCCGGTTTCCGTCCATGCCGTTCACCGGCACCAGAAGACCGGAGGTGATGCCCATGCCGCGCAGCAGGGTTGAGACTTCCAGCAGCGAGCCGGAGTTGATGTCCTTATCATCAAGAGACCAGTATTGCGGCATCATCGATGAAGCGCCGCGCTTTATGACGGGGCAATCTGCAAGTTCACCGTCCCGGGTCATCGCATTCACCACCCACACCGGCAGGCTGCTTTCCACCACTATCGGCAGGGCATAGGCATTGCGAATGCTCGGCAGCTTCAGCAAGGTCACGTAGGAATAACTGAACGCCTGCATCACCTGCTGCAGCGCCGCCAGCCATTGGGGTCTGTCAATGGCAGCAGAAAGGTCGCGGCAAAGTCTGGCCTGGCGCTCCGTCTTTGGCATTCAGGCGCCACCCGGCGGTGGGCGCAGGACACCCAGAAGCGACGACCAGGCGGCATGGGCAAACAGTGTTGCAACCTTCATATCGGGCGGACCACCTTGACTAAAGTGCCGGTTTTTCGGGTTTATCCTTCGGCTTGGCCATCAGTTTCTCCAGGAAACCGAGCATGACCGCCGAGACGACAAAGGCCAGATGGATGATGGTGAACCACATCAACTGGCTATCCGTATACTGACTGGCGTTGAGGAATATCTGTAGCAGGTGGATCGACGAAATCGCCACAATCGACGATGCGACCTTGATTTTCAGGCTGCCGGCATCAAGCTTGCCCAGAAATGAAACCTCGTCATCCGCCTCATCGAAACGGCTGACGAAATTCTCATAGCCGGAGATCATCACCATGACGATGAGGCTTGCGACCAGTGCCGCATCGATCAGCCCGAGCATGGCGAGGATCATGTCCGATTCGTCGTAAGTGAAAACGTTTTTGGCGACCTTCAGGAACTTCAGCACGAAGGAAAATGCATAAACCGCCAGCGCCGCAACGAGCCCGAGATAAAACACGACAAGCAGCCAGCGGCTGGAGAGAATGATCCGCTCGACGAGCAGTTCAAGTGACTTCATTTCCGTATCCGATTACTTTTTTGTATATTGTTGGAGCATGCATTCTTCCGCCATCTAAACTGGCTGCGAATATCCTAGCAAGCGTCAATGTCGGGACTTTGGCCGGAACCCGGCATTTTCGGGCCTCTCCACCGGTCCGGATGCAGTCTCACGGAGCGTCACATTTTTGCCACGCACCGTTATGCTTTAAAACATGATGATAAAAGTCATATATAATATGTTGACAGTTATGATCATGTTTTTTAGTCCTCAGCAATCGGCTTGCCCGTAACAAATCAAAACAGTTTCAGCCGCGACAGCAAGCGCGGCGCGTTTTTGCGCGCCATAGCTTCTGCGCGCGCCTTATCCGGGGGTATTTAATGTCCATCTCGCGCACACATTCGGCGCTGTTTTTGTGCACTGCCATGTCTCTTCTGCCCTTTGCCGGACCTGCGCAATCGCAGGATGCCGCGTCGCAGACGAACGACACCACCACGCTGGAGAAGATCGTGGTCAAGGGCAAGCGCGTCAAAAGCGCGAATGCAGCCGCCGACACACCGCTTGCAAGCCAGACGACGGCGGAAGACATCAGGAAGAAAGACATCGGCAGCATCAAGGACCTCGGAAACTCCACCGAGCCGGGCGTCGATTATGTGGATGCCAAGCCCGGCAGGCCCGGCGGCCTGTTCATTCGCGGTCTGGGCGGCGCCCGTGTCGTGACCCTGATCGACAATATTCCCGTTCCCTACTTCAACAATTTCGCCCGTCAGGGACAGGCCACGACGACCCTGAGTGATACCAGTTCGAGCTTTGATTTTTCATCGCTTTCCACGGTTGACGTTGTACGCGGCGCCGATTCCAGCCGCATCGGTTCCGGCGCCCTTGGCGGCGCACTCGTTCTGCGCACGCTTGAGCCGGAAGACCTGATCGGTGAAGGCAAGGACTGGGGCGGTGTTGCCAAGACCACCTATGACAGCGAGGACAGAAGCGTCGGCGGATCGCTCGCCGTTGCAAAGAAGATCGAAAACACCTCGGTTCTGTTCCAGGGCTCCTACAAGCGCGGCAACGAAACGGACAATAAGGGCTTCGCCGATATCTACGGAACCCGCCGCACCAAGCCCAACCCGGCAGATACCTACGAAAGCAACCTGATGTTCAAGATCCGCCAGGATCTGGAAGGCGGCCACCGCATCGGACTTACGGCCGAGCGTTATTCATTGAGAGATCGCAGCGACATGCGAACCCTGCAAGGCGTCAGCGTATCGGGATCGACTTACCGCATTGGCGACTACAGCGGCTACGAGGATACGGAGCGCGACCGCGTATCGCTTGATTACGAATATGAAGCGCCGTCGACAGACAGCCTGATCGATGCAGCCAATCTGTCGCTCTACTGGACGCGCCTCTCCAAGGAATCCGGCGCTGGCAACCGGCTGACCAACAACTCGCTCTATATCCGCGAAGACAGCATGCGCAACAGCGCTTTCGGCATCGTCGGCGGCCTTGAATCCGGCTTCGAACTCGGCGGCGTGCAGCACACCGTGCGCTTCGGCGGCAACGCCATGACAACCGATTTCAGCCAGGCGCTTTATGCCAACACAGGCGGAGTGACCTCATCGTCACAGTCGGACATGCCTGACGTGAGCGGCAAGAGCCTTGGCCTCTATCTCGATGACGAAATCGCGTTTGGAAACGGTTTCAGGCTGACCCCCGGACTGCGCTTCGATTCCTACGATTACGATCCGGATGGCTCGGTATCTAGCAACAGCGGTTACAACACCTTTGGCCTGCCAAGCGGCAATAGCGGTTCGCGCTTCTCGCCGAAGCTGCTCGCCACCTACGACGTGACACCGGAATTGCAGCTCTTCGCACAATGGTCGATGGCCTATCGCGCTCCGACCATCAACGAGCTTTATCTGAACTTCTCGAATATCAGCTCGGGTTATGCCGTGGTCGGCAACTCCGCACTCAACCCCGAAACCAGCAATGGCTTTGAAATCGGCGCCAATTACGCATCCGGCGATCTGACGGGGAGCCTGACGCTGTTCCACAACAAGTACAAGAACTTCATCGAGCAATACACGACCTCGACGACGCTGTTCCCCGGCTTCGGCGGCAGGGGCAACGGATCGCTCTTTACCTATCGCAACCGCAACAATGTTGAAATTTCCGGCGTGGAAGCCAAGGTCCGCAAGGAACTCGCAAACGGCTTCTTCGCCCATGCGTCGCTTGCTTATGCTTATGGCAAAGATACAGACAGCAACGAATTCATCCGCACGGTGGCGCCGTTCAAGTCCGTCCTCGGCGTAGGCTACGCACAGGAGACGTGGGGCACGGAATTCACCGGCATCTTCTCCTCGCATATGCGTGACGACAAGGTGGCCACAACCTACGACGCACCCGGTTACGGCATATTCAACCTGACCGGCTGGTGGGAGCCGGAACAGACCAAGGGCCTGCGTATTCAGGCCGGCGTCTACAACCTGTTCGACAAGCAATACTGGAACGCCGTCGGCGTTCGTGACGTCAACCCCAATGCCGTCAGTACCGTCAACCAGCCTGTCGACTTCTATACGGAAGCGGGACGCACCTTCAAAATCTCTCTGACCCAGAAATTCTAAACCCGGTCGGAACGTCATCTCCAGTCGGGGCGGCCTTCGGGTCGCCCCCTTTTTATCAGCGGCAGTAGAGATAACCTCCCTTTCGCTCCAGCACGTCGAGATGCAGGTGATCCTGATGAGTCGCGTCGCTGCCGGGGGAAAGAACGGTTCGGAAGAACAGGCAGGCGGCGGCTGTGATCGTCCGCTGGAAGGCACCTTCCACCGTTCCATCCTCGCCGCGCGGCTTCATCACCAGCGGATCGCCCTTGTCAAAGGAAATGGTGGAAATATCGACAGCATTGCCCTTGGCATGTTCGGAAATCTTGCCGGTTTCGGCACTGTTGCGGTTGCGGCAAATATAGGCCGAGGCATTGGCAATCGCCGTTACCTTTTTGTCCGGCAGGGCGAGAGCCGCAGCCGGCAGCATCATCTCCTTTGTCCAGCGCGATAGCGCAAGGGCCGTTTCGCAGCGCATGGTGCCAGATGGTTCAAGCTTGATGCCCGGCAGCACCACGGAAAGCTCGATCGGCGCTTCGATACCGCACCCCTGCTCTTCGTCGCGGATCGGCTCGAGCTCTTTGAATTCCGCGCCGATTTCCTTCAATGCGCCAAGGCAGGCCTGAAGCTCTGCCGGGTTTTCCGGCTTCACAGGCTCCGGCGGTTTTTCCTCGGGTTTCGTTGCTTCGACAGCCGGAGCTACCGTCTCACCGCCGTTTTGCCCCTTGTCGTCTTTCTTCTTGTCCTCGGCACCCTTCCCTTCCGCGTCGGATTTTCCTTCTTCAGGTGGTTGCGGCTTGGGGGTCGGCTTCGGTGTGTCTTCGGGCGTTTGCGCGCCCTTATCGGCCGGCTTTTCCGTTGTGGTGGGTGCTTGCTGTTCGCCAGGCTTCGGCTGTGGCACCGGCACCTGTGGCGGCGGTTCGGAGGCGGAAATAAGGGCGAGACTCGTCATCAGAAGACACAGGCGATGAAGCATTTTCCGGGGCACTCCTGACTGTTTCGGCAGGACAGGAACGCAACTCGCGCCGGTAAGGTTCATTCCGTCGCCGGAATCCGCTTGCCAAGGCGAATTGTGCAGGCTAACAATTTTCCCATGAACATCGTGTCTATGAACATTGCTAACTGGTGGTGGAGCAGCTTTACGCGGCCTTGACCAGTCATGTCTTCAGACAAAGTCCAAGCCGCCCGAATTTTCAGGCGGCTTTTTTGTTATTCTGCCGCCTGTCATCGGGCCTGAAAAACGGGAAGTGCGAAAGAAATGGTAACGATCATTCAGGATGACGGAGCGGAAACCTACGAGACGAAAGGCGGCATAAAGGTCAGCCGAAAGCGTCGCGCCGCCGAATATGCCAGCGCCATCGACAACTACATCGAAAAGCTCGATGCCCATCGCGGCGCGGTTTTCTCGTCCAACTACGAATATCCGGGCCGCTACACGCGCTGGGATACGGCCATCATCGATCCGCCGCTCGGCATTTCCTGCTTCGGTCGCCAGATGTGGATCGAAGCCTATAACGGTCGCGGCGAAGTGCTGCTCGACTTCATCACCGAAAAGCTGAAGGCGACGCCCGATCTGACGCTGGGCGCATCCTCCGTCCGCCGTCTCGACCTCACGGTCAACGAGCCGGACCGCGTCTTTACAGAAGAAGAACGCTCCAAAATCCCGACCGTCTTCACGGCGCTGCGCGCCATCGTCGACCTGTTCTATTCGAATGCGGATTCGGCCATCGGCCTGTTCGGCGCCTTCGGTTACGATCTCGCTTTCCAGTTCGACGCGATCAAGCTTTCGCTCGCGCGCCCGGAAGACCAGCGCGACATGGTGCTTTATCTGCCTGACGAAATTCTCGTCGTGGACCATTATTCCGCCAAGGCCTGGATCGACCGTTACGATTTCGAGAAGGACGGTGTAACGACGGACGGCAAGTCCTCAGAGATCGCGCCCGATCCCTTCAAGACCACCGACACGATCCCGCCCAAGGGCGATCACCGTCCCGGCGAATATTCCGAGCTGGTGGTGAAAGCCAAGGAAAGCTTCCGACGCGGCGATCTGTTCGAGGTCGTTCCCGGCCAGAAGTTCATGGAGCGCTGCGAAAGCAATCCATCGGCGATCTCCCGCCGCCTGAAGGCGATCAACCCTTCGCCCTATTCCTTCTTCATCAATCTCGGTCATCAGGAATATCTGGTCGGTGCTTCGCCGGAAATGTTCGTGCGAGTCTCCGGCCGTCGCATTGAGACCTGCCCGATTTCAGGCACCATCAAGCGTGGCGACGACCCGATTGCCGACAGCGAGCAGATCCTGAAGCTGCTGAATTCGAAGAAGGACGAGTCCGAACTGACCATGTGCTCGGATGTGGACCGCAATGACAAGAGCCGCGTCTGCGAGCCGGGTTCGGTAAAGGTCATCGGCCGCCGCCAGATCGAGATGTATTCGCGCCTCATCCACACGGTCGACCACATCGAGGGCCGTCTGCGCGACGACATGGATGCCTTCGATGGCTTCCTCAGCCACGCCTGGGCCGTCACCGTCACCGGCGCACCGAAGCTCTGGGCCATGCGCTTCATTGAAAGTCATGAAAAGAGCCCGCGCGCCTGGTATGGCGGTGCAATCGGCATGGTCGGTTTCAACGGCGACATGAATACCGGGCTTACGCTGCGCACCATCCGTATCAAGGATGGCATCGCGGAAGTCCGCGCCGGTGCGACGCTTCTCAATGATTCCAATCCGCAAGAAGAAGAAGCCGAAACCGAACTGAAGGCATCCGCCATGATCGCGGCCATTCGCGATGCAAAAGCTACAAACTCGGCCGCCACCAAGCGCGATGCCGCCAAGGTGGGCACCGGCGTCAAGATCCTGCTGGTCGATCACGAAGACAGTTTCGTGCACACACTGGCGAATTATTTCCGCCAGACGGGCGCCACGGTTTCCACCGTCAGAACGCCGGTTGCAGCGGAGGTCTTCGACCGCTTCCAGCCCGATCTCGTCGTGCTTTCGCCCGGACCGGGCAGCCCGACGGATTTCGACTGCAAGGCGACGATCAAGGCCGCCCGCGCCCGCGAGCTGCCGATCTTCGGCGTGTGCCTCGGTCTTCAGGCGCTGGCGGAAGCCTATGGCGGCGAACTTCGCCAACTTGCGGTACCAATGCACGGCAAGCCCTCACGCATCCGCGTGCTGGAGCCAGGCCTGGTCTTCTCCGGTCTCGGCAAGGAAGTGACCGTGGGTCGCTACCACTCGATCTTCGCCGACCCTTCCACCCTTCCGCGTGATTTCATCATCACCGCGGAAAGTGAAGACGGCACGATCATGGGCATCGAACACGCCAAGGAACCGGTAGCCGCCGTTCAGTTCCACCCGGAATCGATCATGACTCTCGGCCAGGATGCCGGCATGCGCATGATCGAGAACGTGGTGGTGCATCTGACCCGCAAGGCGAAAACCAAGGCAGCGTAAACATCCTGCATCGGCGGCGTCACTTCGGCGCCGCCGGGCAAGCCTCAAACAGCGCGACTTCGAGATCGCTTGCTGCCTAGCTACGCGGCAGCGATGTTGAAATGCACAGCGCGAATTTCTTCAAAAGTTGCATGTCGAAGTGGCCTTCCCGGCGCAACATCCACGTCAGCGCTTCGTTTGCCGTCCACGGCTTCTTGTAGGGCCGAACCGAGGTTACGGCGTCATAGACATCGCAGATCGCCGCAATGCGCGCGTGAAGACTGATCTCGTTTCCGGCGCAGCCGCTGGGATAACCGCCGCCATCAATGCGCTCGTGATGATTGAAGCAGACATCCAGAACCATGGCCGGCATCTGCTCGTTGCGAGACAAGATATCCCGGCCAAACGTTGGATGAAGATTGATGATTTCCCGCTCGGTGGCGCTTAAACCTTCCGCCTTGTTGAGGATCGACGAAGGAATTTCCACCTTGCCGATATCGTGCAGCAGGCCGCTGATGCCGAGCAGATCGACCGTTCCCTTGTCCAGCCCGAGATAATTGCCAAAATGGATCATCAACCCGCTGACCGAAACCGAATGCACGAAGGTCGTCTCGTCCTTCGACTTCAACCGGGTAACGCCGATGAAAATCGCCGGGTTCGACTGGACCGCATCGGAAATCTTGCCGGCCGCCGCTGTCATGCCCTTGAGCGACACGCAGCCACCGGCTTCGGCAACGGCAAATGTCTCGGCAATGGCATCGGCGGCGGAGCGCACGGCATGGGTGATGGCAGCCATGGTTTCGGGGCCATTGTTTAATCGCGGCGGGACGGTTCCAGAGTACGGCCTACCCTCGATATCGTTTCCCTTGGCCGTATTGATGATGATGCTTTCAGCGCCGCTCAATTTCAATTGACGCATCAACTCTTCATGGCGCAGAAGAAATCGATATCGCTGCAAAAATTCGCTGTTCGAAAGCGCTCCCTCGACCGCTTCGATAAACATGCCAACCGTCAATTGCTGGGTAGAAATTCGTTTGAGCATCAGACGCTTTTATTTTCCTTCCCGGGAATGGTAACCTGCACTGGCAATTGCTGAAAAGACCGGAACCAACCGGTATCCCTCCAAGGGTAAGTTACGCATTCCTAACATTGTTCAATTTTGGAACTTAAACATAAGATAGCACGAATATGAAAATTTTTTACTCTGGATATATTTAAAACGCAAAGAATCAATTCGATTAAGCCAAGAAACAACCTAAGAATGTAAATACTGAAAATTCTCGCGAACGACGTAAACCAGGAGCCGAAGAAAAGCCGCATGAATTCGAAACTTGAAACGCGCATCGATCAGGGTACGGGCCGTGAACCGGCAGATATAGTTCTCAAGGGCGGACGATTCTTCGACCTCGTAACTGGAGAACTTGTTGCCTCCGACATCGCCATCTGCGGCGATACCATCGTTGGAACTTGCGAAAGCTACAAGGGTCGCCGGGAAATCGACATTTCGGGGAAAATCGTCGTTCCAGGTTTCATCGATACCCATCTCCACATCGAATCATCGCTGGTGACGCCGCACGAATTCGACCGCTGCGTTCTGCCCTACGGCGTTACCACCGCCATCTGCGACCCGCATGAGATCGCCAATGTTCTGGGCGCGGAGGGGCTTCGGTTCTTCCTGGACAGTTCCATGGAAACCATCATGGACATCCGCGTGCAGCTCTCGTCCTGCGTGCCCGCAACCCATCTGGAAACCTCGGGCGCCGATCTGCCGATCGAAAAACTGCTGCCGTTCCGTGATCATCCGAAGGTTATCGGCCTTGCCGAATTCATGAATTTTCCGGGTGTCATCCACAAAGACCCGGTATGCATGGCAAAACTCGAAGCCTTTCAGGGACAGCATATCGACGGACACGCGCCGCTTCTGTCGGGAACGGCGCTGAACGGATATCTGGCAGCCGGCATCCGCACCGAACATGAGTGCACCAGTGCTGCCGAGGCTTTGGAAAAGATCCGTAAGGGCATGCATATTCTCGTGCGCGAAGGCTCGGTCTCAAAAGACCTGCACGCCCTGATGCCTGTTATCACCGAGCGTCTGTCGCCTTATCTTGCGCTTTGCACCGATGACCGCAACCCACTCGACATCGCCGAACAGGGTCATCTCGATTATATGATCCGCACTGCAATCGCCAACGGCGTGGAACCGCTCGCCATCTACCGCGCCGCCTCGATTTCCGCCGCAAAGGCCTTCGGCCTGCGCGATCGCGGTCTTATCGCACCGGGCTGGCGCGCCGACCTCGTGGTGATCGACACCTTGCAGAACTGCAAGGCCGGCATGGTCTTCTCCGGCGGCCGTATCGTCGATGACGCGCTGTTTGCCACCCGCAAGCCGGTCGCGCCCGTCGGTCTTGACAGCGTCAAGGCAAGACCCGTGCTCGCCGCCCATTTCGGCGTGCCGGTCGCGCAAGGCGAGACCCCGGTGATGGGCGTGCTCCCCGGCAAGATCATAACCGAACATCGCCGCTACACGCTGCCGACGGACGGCAACCAGACGACTGTCGATCTCGCAAACGACATCATCAAGGTCGCCGTCATCGAGCGCCATGGCAAGAACGGCAACCACGCCAACGGCTTCGTGCAGGGCTTCGGGCTGAAGAAGGGCGCCATCGCCTCCACTGTCGGTCATGACAGCCACAATATCTGCGTTGTCGGCGTTAACGAGGACGACATGGCGCTGGCCGCCAACCGGCTCGGCGAAATCAAGGGCGGTTTCGTGGTGGTCGAAGACGGCAAGGTGACGGGCGAGATTGCGCTCCCGGTTGCCGGGTTGATGAGCCTTGAACCTTACGAAACGGTGCGAGACACGCTCCACACCCTGCGAAAGGCAGCCTATGCGCTCGGCACGACGCTCGAGGAGCCCTTCCTGCAGGTGGCTTTCCTGCCGCTACCCGTCATCCCGCACCTGAAGATTTCCGACATGGGCATGGTGGATGTGGATCGGTTTGCACTGATCTGACGATGGAGTTTATCGGCCGGAAACAGCGTAATCTGCTTATGCCGCGTTTCTGAGACGGCGCGAGCCGTCTCAGGTTTTCGTTTCTGCAGGCCAGGTCACGTAATAATATTTGCCCGCGACCCTGCCAAAATAGGCGTGGCGCAAGTTCCCAGAATAAGCATAAAAGAGCCGAGCGACGTCCGCATGAAAATGCCGGTTCAGACAAGGCGAAACGGACGGATTGCTAAATCGGCTGACTTACAGCATCGGCAAGTCATGAATGCGATGGCAGCAGCTTGCGGAAATAAACCACCCGTTCGGTCTCCTCAAACCCCAGCGCCGCATGCATACGGTGTGAATCGACATTGGCAATATCGGCATCGGAGGCAAGCTCGCTCACGCCCCTGCTGATCGCCCAGCGGGTGACCTCGGCGATCAATGCCGCGGCAACGCCCTGACCGCGGAATTCTTCTTCCACATAAACGCCTTCGAGAAACGCAACAGGCGAGGTATCGCATCCGTTGACATAATCCCGCCGGAGGCTGATGTCGGCGAAACCGATGGCCATTCCGACCAGATCATAGGCAATGAAACCGGCGTCGTTGTCGGAGAGGTTCTGCAATTCCGCCCTGTGTTCGGCAACAGAGGCATCGGGCCATAAACGGTGGCGCAAAAGGGACCAGTCGTCCAGAAATGCTGCGGCGTCCCTGATGGAAAATTGCAGGCTCAAGCGACGACCCCGCAAAACACGTCCAACCCCTCAAGCTTCACGATCCCGGCGTCGAACAGCGGCTCAAAACCCGGCATCGGCAGGATATCCGTGACCTCCATACCCTTCGGGACAGGAAATTCAACCGCCTCACGGGTCAGGTTGAAAACGAACAGCAGTTTTTCGTCACCCTTGTGGCGCGTGAAGGCCAGCAGATCGAGATTGGTCTTGATGAAGTCCATATCGCCGTCGCGCAATGCTCCATGGGTTTTGCGGAAGGACAAGACCGCGCGGTAGTGGTTAAGAACCGAGTCCGGCTTGCGCTCCTGCGCATCCGCCGCCTGCATGGCGTGGGCATAGGGCACCGGCAGCCACGGCTTTTCCGCGCTTGAAAAACCCGCATTCGGCTTGCCGGTTTCCCACACCATCGGCGTGCGGCACCCGTCACGCCCCTTGAAGGCGGGCCAGAAGCGAATGCCGTAGGGGTCACGCAAATCCTCGAAGGCCAGTTCGGCCTCGGTCAGGCCCAGCTCCTCACCCTGATACAGACATATCGAGCCGCGCAGGCTGGCGAGAACGCAGATGGCGAGCTTCGCAACCCGCGTCTGCTCCTCGGAGCCTTCGGAAAACCGGCTCAGATGGCGCACCACATCGTGGTTGGAAAAAGCCCAGCACACCCAGCCATCCGTCACCACCTTGCCAAAGGTCTCGACCGAGCCCCGCAGGTGTTTTGCGCTGAAATCCGGGCCAAGCAGATCGAAGGTATAGCACATGTTGAGTTTGTCGTTGCCGGATGTGTAGGCCGCGACCGTCTTCAGCGAGCGTGCGCCGTCCCCCACCTCGCCCACGGTGGCGCGGCCCTCATATTCATCGAGAAGCGCGCGGAAGCGCTGGAGGAAGGCCACGTTTTCCGGCCGCGTCTTGTCGTAGAGATGATCCTGCATGCCGTAAGGATTGACGTCGGACGCATCGAGACCAAAGCTTTCGTCGTCCAAAAGCGGCGGGTTGTCGCGCAACAGCTTGTCGTGGAAATAGTGATTGACGGTATCGAGACGAAAACCGTCCACGCCGCGATCGAGCCAGAACCGTACGGTTTCCAAAAGCGCATCCTGAACATCCGGATTGTGAAAATTGAGATCCGGCTGCGAGGCGAGAAAGCTGTGCATGTAATATTGCTTGCGCACGCCATCCCATTCCCATGCCGGCCCGCCGAAAACGGAAAGCCAGTTGGTGGGCGCCGTGCCATCCGGTTTGGGATTGGCCCAGACATACCAGTCCGCCTTGCTGTTGATGCGGCTTGCACGGCTGTCCACGAACCAGGGATGCTTATCGGATGTATGCGAAATCACCTGGTCGATGATGACTTTCAGCCCCAGCCGGTGCGCCTCGGCCATCAATGCATCGAAATCGGCAAGCGTGCCGAACATCGGATCGACATTGCAATAATCGGATACGTCATAGCCCATATCGGCCATGGGAGAGGTGAAGAAAGGCGAGAGCCAGATGGCATCGACGCCGAGCGAGGCGATGTAGGACAGCCGCTTCGTCACCCCGGCAAGATCGCCGTAACCGTCGCCGGTCGTGTCCTGAAAGGATCGCGGATATACCTGATAGATCACCGCCCCCTTCCACCAGTCCGATTGCGCTTGGGATTTGTGGACCGGGGCATGGGTTGTCGGCATGAGCGATCTCCTGATGAGGGTTGGTCCGAGAATATAAAGCAGCTGTCCCTGCGTAAACCGGAACTTCGCAAATGCCCAAAATCACCTCGAAGCGGGCTTGTCAGGCACCTCCTGTCGTCGTAATCCCGAAGGTAAAGCAAGTGGAGGATGACGGCGTGGGCGGACGGTTTCTGTCGATTGGCGAATGTATGGTGGAACTGTCGCAGGCCGGAAACGGGCTGCTGCGCAAGGGTTTTGCCGGTGATACCTTCAATACGGCATGGTATGCACGTGCCTGTCTGCCAGAAGACTGGTCCGTCGATTATTTCACGGCACTCGGCGACGATCCTCTTTCGCAGGACATGCTGGCCTTCATTGCAGATGCCGGTATCGGCACGGAAAAAATCCGCCGCATCAAGGGCGGCACACCCGGCCTTTACCTCATCAACCTCAAGGATGGTGAGCGCACCTTCAGCTATTGGCGCAACGCCGCCGCAGCAAGGCAACTCGCAGCAGATGCGGACCACCTGCGCAAGACGGTGGAAAGCGCCGACGTCATCTATTTTTCTGGCATCACGCTCGCCATTCTCGCCTCGCCGCACGATGTAGATACTTTCCTTGCGGAACTGCGCCGCGCCAAGGCAGCGGGCAAGCCCGTGGTCTTCGACCCGAACATCCGCCCGCGCCTCTGGTCCGACAAGGACACGATGCTGGAGACGATTACCAACGGCGCACGCGCCGCAACGCTGGTAATGCCAAGTTTCGATGACGAAGCCAGCCATTTCGGTGACACATCTGTCGAGGCCACAATCGAGCGTTACCGTGCGCTCGGCGTCGCCAACATCGTCGTCAAGGATGGCGCAAAGGGTGCGACACTCGATTTCAGCGGCGCACGCAGCCACGCTCCGGCGGTAGAAGCCGTGGATGTGGTGGATACGACAAGTGCAGGCGACAGTTTCAACGGCGCGTTTCTCGCCCGATATGTAACCGGCAGTTCGCCGCATGACGCCGCCGTCTTTGCCGCACGGGCAGCGGCAACCGTCATCGGCCATCACGGCGCGCTGATCAGCCCCGAGCTTCTTCCGCTGGTCGGATGATGCCAGACGGAACCGGCTTCTTGACACCTGTGCTTGTCACAGGGATGACCAGGAGCGGGTATTACGGACAGAGCAAGCTTGTGTGTGCAAAGGACACTTCTCTACCCTTATCCGCCCTGACATGATCCTGTAACACGCACGCCGCATATACGGGCGGAAGCCGGGTGGTGGGGAATCGCCCGCGCGCAGTCGAGCAGGATCGGTGTTTCATGACGAGAATCACGATTGTCACAGATGCCTGGCACCCGCAGGTCAACGGCGTGGTTCGTTCCATCGAAAATACCAATACGGAACTCGCGCGGCTGGGCGTGGATGTGCACATGGTGACACCGCAGAGTTTCTACAGCATCCCCTGCCCGACCTATCCGGAAATCCGCCTGTCAGTCGCCGGCTATCGCCGTGTCGCGGCGGAGATTGAAAAAAGCCAGCCCTCCTTCGTGCACATCGCCACCGAGGGTCCGCTGGGTTTCATGGCGCGGCGCTGGTGCGTGAAGAACAGGATGCGTTTTTCCACCAGCTATCACACCCGCTTTCCCGAATATGTCGCGGCGCGCTTCCCCATCCCGGAAAGCTGGCTTTACGCTTTCGTGCGCTGGTTTCACAATGGCGGCAACACCTGCATGGTGGCGACGCCAAGCCTCGAGACCGAGCTTGAGGCCCGCGGGGTTCGCAACTTGAAGCGCTGGAGCCGCGGCATCGATGCCGAACTGTTCCATCCACGTCCGAAAACGTCGCTGCCTTTCGATCTGCCAAGACCGATCTTCATGACGGTCGGTCGTGTGGCGGTGGAAAAGAACCTGCCTGAATTCCTCGACCTCGAGCTGCCCGGATCGAAGGTCGTGATCGGCGATGGCCCGGCCCGCCATGAATTGCAGGAAAAATATCCGGACGTGCTGTTTACCGGCATCAAGACCGGGGAAGAACTCGCGGCTGCCTATGCGCAGGCCGATGTCTTCGTTTTCCCGTCCAAGACCGACACATTCGGCAACACCATTCTAGAAGCGCTGGCGAGCGGTGTGCCGGTGGCCGCCTTCCCCGTTACCGGGCCGATCGATATTCTCGGCGGCAATCCCGGGGCAGGCGCGCTGAATGACAATCTTCGCGACGCGTGTCTTGCAGCGCTCCATTGTTCATCGCAGGAGGCCCTGGCGCTTTCCAAAAGCTACAGCTGGGAAAAGGCATCGCGGCAATTCCTCGACAACGTCATTCACGCCGCCGGAAAATCCCTGCCGCTTTTGTCCCGCTCACGACTTGCCTGACGTGGAGACACATTGATCCCCGACATTTTATCGGGGAACGGTGGACGAAACAAAGCAGGAGTGTCACAAGACGATCTGGACGCGACCGCCGTTATCTTTAGAACGGGGTCGGGCTGCTGATTGACGTCAGGCGGCTGCCGCGAGATCACGCTGGCCGTCCTAATTTCACAAAGACTTATCCCGTCTCAGATCACCACGCGCCGACGAGCGCCTGGCCGGAAAGCGGCACCGTCCGCGCCTTGCCGTTCCGCTCCGTGACCGAAAGCGACGGGGACATCTGTTTCGGCGACTTGCGGAACCAGTTTGCGGCGACGCTCGCCAGATCGCCAATCATCGCCTGTTTATGCCAGTCGGCAAAACGCCGCGCGGTGGCTTCCGGCTCGGAGCGGTAGAAGAAATCGCCGGATTGATCGAGATCGTTGATGGAAGCCGCCATGGCCGATAGCGGACGCTGAAACATCTTCGGGGGCACGGAAAGTTCGCGTGCGCTCTGCGAAAAAGCGGGCGCCATGAAATCGATAGCCCATCCGTCCGCTTCGACCCAGCAATGGAAATTATCGCCAGCGCCCGTTACGTAACCATCGTCACGATGGTCCGCAAAAAGCATGACCGTTCCACCCAGATTATAAGCGGCAAGCCCGCCCTTCGGCACAGCTTTCACCTTGTAATGCTGCTGAAGGATGAAGGCGACGAAGGTGCTGAAATACATGCAGGCCGTAGCCGGGTCGGCATTGTCGTTGACGAGCAGGCTGTTGATGACGCGGTAAATCCGGTGATAGTCGGTC
Source organism: Rhizobium sp. Root491 (assembly GCF_001427205.1). Taxonomy (NCBI): domain Bacteria; kingdom Pseudomonadati; phylum Pseudomonadota; class Alphaproteobacteria; order Hyphomicrobiales; family Rhizobiaceae; genus Rhizobium; species Rhizobium sp. Root491. Next base: position 57,677 of record NZ_LMFF01000015.1, on the reverse strand, counting down.
TGCTTGATCAACATGGTTTTTTACTCGCCGGTTTTATGGTTATCGGAAGGCAACGGGAGAGACCGGTTCACCGTCGATCTCGATATTGGTGAGACCTCTGCCCCACGCAACGTCATCCTCGGGCTTGTCCCGAGGATCTACCTCCCGTGTCGCAAAATCGAAAGTTTGCAGATTCTCGGGACTAGCGCGAGAATAACGGAGGAGAGGTTTTCAGCAGCCGATTACCGCCTCTTCTTCGCCTTGCTCTCGAATGGATTCTCCGAGCCACGATAATGCACGCGGAGCGGCACGCCCGGCATGTCGAAATCCTTGCGCAGACCGTTCACGAGGTAGCGCGTGTAGCTCTCCGGAATGGCTTCCGGTCGGGTGCAGGAAATCATGAAGGCCGGCGGGCGCGCCTTTACCTGCGTCATGTATTTCAGCTTGAGGCGGCGGCCGGAAACGGCCGGCGGCGGATGCTGCGTGGTCTGCGCATCGAGCCAGCGGTTGAGCTTGGCGGTCGAGATGCGGCGGTTCCAGATCTTGTCGGTATCGATGATGTTCTGCATCAGCCGGTCAAGGCCATAGCCCGTCTGGCCGGACATCGGCACGGCACGAATGCCGCGGGCCTGCGGCAGAAGCCGCTCGGTCTTTTCACGCAGATCGGCCAGAAACGCCTGCGGATCTTCAACCAGGTCCCATTTGTTGAAGGCAAGCACGGCGGCGCGGCCTTCGCGGATAACGAGATCGACCAGCTGCAGGTCCTGCTTTTCGAACGGAATGGTGCTGTCGAACACGATCACCACCGTTTCGGCGAAACGAATGGAGCGCAGGGAATCCGCGACAGAGAGCTTCTCCAGCTTTTCCGTTACCCTGGCCTTGCGGCGCATGCCGGCCGTGTCGAACATCTTGATGGTGCGGCCGCGCCAGTCCCACTCGACGGAAATACTGTCGCGGGTAATGCCCGCTTCCGGGCCGGTTAGCAGGCGGTCTTCACCAAGGAAACGGTTGATGAGGGTGGACTTGCCCGCATTCGGTCGGCCGATGATGGCGACGCGCAGCGGCTTGGTCTCATCATAAACAGGCTCTTCTTCTTCCTCTTCTTCGCTGCCTGGCTCAGTGCGCGGAAGAACGATATCGGTCTCCGCCTCATCCACTTCAGGCGGGAAGGCAACGTCTTCGCCAATCGCCTCGACGATGGCGTCGCGCAGGTCGATCATGCCCTGGCCATGTTCGGCCGAGATGGCGCACGGATCGCCAAGACCAAGCGTAAAGGCATCGTAGAACCCCGCATCGGAACCACGCGCCTCGGACTTGTTGGCCACCAGAACCACCGGCTTGCCACGACGGCGCAGCATTTCGGCCAGCGTTTCATCGGCGGGCGTCAGGCCTGCCTTGGCGTCAACGACAAAAAGCGTCACATCGGCTTCGTCGATCGCCGCTTCGGTCTGCGCCCACATGCGGCCCTGAAGCGTCTCCGGCCCGGATTGCTCCAGACCGGCAGTATCGATGATGGTGAAACGAAGGTCGACAAGCTTCGCGTCGCCGGGGCGGCGGTCACGGGTTACGCCCGGCGTATCGTCGACAAGCGCCAGCTTCTTTCCGACCAGACGGTTGAAAAGCGTGGACTTGCCGACATTGGGGCGCCCGACTATGGCGACGGTGAAGCTCATTGATTGTTAATCCTTGGAGGTGGGAAAGCCGTGTTAGACAGCTTTGCCCGAAGCAGTGATATTGTCGAGCATGATCTGTGCGCGGTTCGTCACATTGCGTGGCGCCTGCGCGTCGCTGACGATCTGCTCGAACCATTGTTTGGCCTTGGTGAAATCGCCAGCCTTGTAGGCGGCAAGACCAAGGGCTTCGCGAGCCGATGCACGCATGGTCTGGCCTTCGCCGCTCAACGGCTCCGCAAGTGCAACGACCTGATCATACGTGCCGTTGTCAACCAGCAGCCACGCCGCGCGCACCTTCGCCGTATCGCGGAAGACCTGCGGGGCAGACGTGTCGTTGCCGATCGCGGTGAAGGCAGCGATGGCGCCGGCCGCATCGCCCTTCTGCGAAAGCAGCGTCGCAGAACGGAACTTCGCCAGCACCGGATAATTGCCATGACCGGAGGTTTCAAGATCGGCAAAGGCCTTCAGCGCTTCGTCCGTCTTGTTGTCGGAAGCAAGCTTCAGCGCCGCAATGAACTGGTCGCCGGAATTGGAAGCGCGGCTAGTGTTCCAGTATTCGTAGATGCCGGCACCGGCGGCGCCCACAACCACGAGAACGGCGGCGCCAACGACCACGATACCGTAGCGGCCCCAGAAACGGGAAAGCTGCTCGGAACGGATCTGCTCGTTCACTTCGCGGATAAAGGTATCATTTTCGTTTGCCATCAAATTCTCCGTTACCCGCGCGGAGATCGTCGCCGATCCATCCGTTCGCAGACATACCAAGCCGCTTACCCGGGTCAGCAAAAGTCCGGCCGACGGGTCATGGTCGGCCTTCTAGCCTATTTTGCCTGATATGTAAGGGGGAAACGTTGATTTCCTACATGGCGATGGGCTGAACGCCGATCAACCATTCGTGCAGTTTCAGGATGAAAGCGCCCCAGAGAACGATGCCGCCGACGATAGCCACCAGATCGTAACGGCCCGAGACGAAGGGACGGACCACTTTTTCACCCGCTCTTTCCCGGCGCTTCAGCGAAATCCGCATCACCACACCCCAGGCGAGGAACGATGCAAAGAGAAGAATCGAAGAGGTCTCTCCATTCGCCAGAAGATGGGCGAGCGCCCAGATCTTGACCGCCAGAATGAGCGGATGTTTTGTTCTGGTTGCGATGTGGCCAGCCGGGATGAGGCTGGCGATAAGACAGATCATCGCGGGCAGCATCAGGGTCACGGCGAGGTGGCTCGTCCAGACCGGCGGGTTCCACAGAAAGCCGGTTTCCTGTCGCGCCTCGCCAAACGCATAGATGACGAGACCGAGCGTTATGAGGCTTGCGAGAGAATAGACGCCCTTGAACGGTCCTTCTCCCATCTTCGCGATCATCTGCGCGCGAAATCGCGGCGCAAACACCTTCAAAAGATGCGTCAGGAAAAACAAGGCAAGACAGAGTACGAGAAAAAGCATGGAACACGGTCCCCCGGTGGAACGGAATGCGGCCTCATTACCGCGACGCAGAAAAGGAATTAGGCTGAAAGACGTAAAAAAGCCAGTTTATTCAAAGCTTCGCCTTATTCCACCCGCAAAAGGCAGCGGTGTTTCACATGACGGATGCCTGATGTTTCGCCCATTGACTGCTTTTTCCCTGTCGCTCTGCCTTGCCCTTCCCGCTTTTGCTGAAAATGCGGAGAAGCCGAAGCAACTCGTCATCGTTTCTTTCGACGGTGCGGGCGACAATTCGCTGTGGGAAAGAAGTCGTGCGACGGCGAAGGAGGTCGGCGCGCATTTCACCTATTTCCTTGCCTGCACGCTGGTGATGGACCGCAAGACCAGCGCCAAGACCTATCAGGGCCCCGGCCAGAAGGCCGGGCGCTCCAATGTCGGCTTCGGCCAGTCGCCGGAAGAGGTGGAGACGCGGCTGCGCAACATCTGGTCGGCCTATCGCGAAGGCCACGAAATCGGCAATCACACCTGCGGGCATTTCGATGGCGGCCAATGGACCGCCGAGCAATGGGACGGCGAGTTTACCACCTTCACCAGCACGCTGGAAAATGCCTGGCAGATGATTGGCAAGAAGGGTGAAGAACCCGAAGGCTGGCGCGACATGGTGAAAAACATCAACGGTTTCCGCGCGCCCTATCTTTCGCAGGGGCCGGCGCTGACCGCGGCTCAGAAGAAACACGGCTTCGTTTATGACGCCACCAGCATCACCAAGGGACCGGAATGGCCGGTGGAGCGCGACGGCATCGAACATTTCGGTCTGCCGCTGGTTCCGGAAGGCCCCGGCAATCGCCCGATCATCGCCATGGACTACAACCTCTTCATCCGCCACTCCATCGGCATCGAGACGCCGGACCGCGCGCAGGAATTCGAGGACCGCGCCTATGCGGCGTTCCGCACCGCTTTCGACAAGCAGTATAATGGCGAACGCATCCCTCTGCAGATGGGCTTCCATTTCGTGAAGATGAATGGCGGCGCCTATTGGAACGCCTATGAGCGGCTGCTGCGCGAAGTCTGCCGCAGCGACGATGTCGCCTGCGTGAGTTACGCCGAGGCCATGCCGATCATCAAGGCGCGCAGGAAGCAGAAGACAGAGGGCTAAGGTCCCCGGATACAATGCAAAAGGGCGGCCAGTCGGCCGCCCTTTTTGTTTTCCGTCAGGGCTTGTTGGCCGCCAGCTCTCCGGCTTCCGCTTCCCGCTGAAGATAACGCTCGTCGATTTCAGGCAGGGGCTTGTCATCGATCGCGGCCTCGAAAGCCACAAGACGTTTGTGGATGGACAGCAGCTCGATGATCGTGGTCCAGGAATTGACCAGATACTGGAACGAATTACTGACCTGACCGAAGGCCGTGGCGATCTGCTGGTAGATACCATAGGTGATCTTGCCCGCCACGATGGTGGGAACAAGCATCAGGAGCAAGAACACGGCATCGGCCTGAATGTAGAAATACCGCGCGACGTTGAAGTAGAGGTAGTGCCAATACATGCGGAAATAGTTTTTCCGCACATTGGAGTAAAGCTCCTTGACAGTCGGCGGCTGGGCGCGGTCGGCGTGATCCTCACCGTAGACCAGTTCCTTGCGATAAGCCGCTTCCACACGCTGGTTGCGGAAATTCAGGCCGGGCAGCTTGATGCCGACCGTCGCCAGAAGCACGGTGCCGAACACGGACCAGACAATCGCCAGCCAGAACAGCGCGTGCGGCACTTCGCCAAGGATCGGCAATTCGGAGACGTAGGACGACAGCGCAAACAGGATCGGCAGAAACACAACAAGCGTCATGACCGAATTGATCAGGGTAATACCCAATCCCTCCAGCGTGGAGGAGAACCGCATCGTATCTTCCTGAACGCGCTGCGAGGCACCTTCGATGTGGCGCAGCTTTTCCCATTTTGACATGTAGAAGTCGTTCATCGCGGTGCGCCAGCGGAAGATATAATGGCTGGTGAAGAAATCCGTGAGGATCGACACAGCCATGCTGAGAAAGGCGATCTTGGCGAAAACAATCTGAAGACTGTAAAAATCCCAGACTTCGATACCCGGCTGTTTTGACAGCGCATTTTGCAGGAGATCGCCGAAAGGCCGCCGGAAATTGTTGATGACGACGGAAATCTGAACGCCGAAATAGGTCACCGCGATAATCAGCAGCGATCCCCATATGGACCAGAACTTCCAGGGGTGATCCTTGGCGAGAACGGTCCAGACAGCCCCGAACAACACCAGGCACAATGCCAGATAGGCGTAGAAGAACAGATTGGCGGGAACCAGAAAATAGCTGAGATCGTAAGGTTCTTGCTCGGGCATCACGTAGCCCCAAGACCTGCCTAGCCCTTCAACGATGAAGTACCATCCAAGAATGGCGACAAAGGCCCAGACGATGGCGGAGGTGAAGAACAATTTCGGTTTGGGAAAGAAAGAATGAAACACGTTTAGAACTCACGCGCGTTTGAAGTCAGCCATTATTGGCGAAGCACTAGATGGCCCGAACCTAGGGCAGAAATTTGTGCACAGCAACGAAGAAGCGACGACCTTAACAAGATGTAAGGCGCAAACGGCGGATCGATCCCGCAAGGAACCCCTGAAATCGCCCCTTGTGAGGCGCAATATGCCCGGGCGAATTTAGCGCCGCCGCTCCGTGGCGAGAACCGGCAGCATCAGGAGAATGCTGGCGACAAGCACGCCAGAGGCGAGAATACTTGGTGCAGTAAAACTTCCCGTCACCTCGGCAATCCAGCCGGCGGCGAGTGGTCCGACGATCTGTCCAGTACCGAAGGCTGCCGTCATCAGGGCAAAGGCGCGGCGTGGGCTTGGGCCTGCAAATTCCCGGCCGAGCTGAAGGCCATAGGCGGTGATGACCATGAAGGTCAGCCCAAGAAGCAGACCGCCGGCAAGCACGCCCGGAACGGGTGGCAGCATGACGGAAGCGAAGACGCCGACGGCTTCCACAGCAAGAACGATCACGAAAGCGCGCTTCAGACCCTGCGATTTCAAGACTGGCTTCCAGAGGAAAAGCGAAATGGCGGCGGCACATCCCGTCACGAACCAGGCCAGAAATTCCACGAAAGCGCCAGCAGCAGCCATGCGTGCAATCGCAACAATGAAGGTGGCGGTGATGACGTAACCGAAGCCGAACAGCCCATAGGCGAGCGTCGTCAGAAAGAGCGGCTTCGTCCATTTGAGCGTCGGCTCCGACAGCGCAGAGGCATGCCGGGGTGGCCCGGCGGGCAGCACCCGCCAGACGAGAAGAAACGTAGCGAAGGAAAAGACGGCACCGGCAATCCACTCCTCCCGCCAGGAGGCACCGCCGCCATCAAAAACGACGCCGATGAGATAGACCACGAGCGAGGAAATCGCGATGCCGGCACCGACGCCGCCATAATGCAGCGCCTGAATATGGTCCTTGCCGGCTTTCATGGCGTGGCCGATGACGATCTGCGACGTGAAGATCATGGTCATCGCACTGGCAACGCCGGCGAAAAACCGGATCAGGGTGAAGGCCGCAACGGAGTTGAAGGCTGCCATGGCAAGCAGCAACGCGCCCGTGGAAAACAAGCCGCAAAGGGCGACCAGCCGTTCGCGCCCCGAGCCCCATGAATATGCGGCGAGAACCGCCCCCGCGAGATAACCGGCGAAATTTCCAGCCGCAACAATCCCCGCATCCCCCGCCGATAGCGGAACATCAGCCATCATGCCGGGAAGAATGGGGGTAAAGGAAAAACGGCCGAAGCCCATGGCGGACGCCATCATCAAGGCGCCGGCGAAACCGAGTGCAGTCAGATGTTTGGGGGAAAGTGGCTTGTCGATGCTCATGTACGGCTTATCGCAACCGCACTGCCACGGAACAAGCGAGTTATTTTGATCGGCAGCATAAGCCGTCTTTGTTGGTACGAGATGCAAGGACCTTGTTGCCTGCGCATCCTTATCCACCCTCATTCCTGTGCTTGTCACAGGAATCCAGCCGACGCGCGTCCGCGCGGCGAGAGAAGTCCTTTCAGCCCAAGGACTTGGGCTGGCTGGATCCCTGTGACAGGCACAGGGATGAGGGAGGAGAAAGGTCAACGAATGCGGCAAACGTTGTAATTGGCGCACTCAGCTACGAAACTTGGTGTCTCGTAAAGTGGCGGTCTTCACCACTCACTCAACCAGCGTCAGCACCAGCGGGCCGTTCTTCGTAGCAACCACGGTATGTTCATACTGCACGGTCGGCGCGCTCGGATCGCTATAGAGCGTCCACGGATCGTCGTCGCCATCTTCAGCCCAATAGGCACCCGTTGACAGGAAGGGCTCAACGGTGAAGACCATGCCCTCCTGCATGATGCGCCGCTCACCCTTGTCCGGCCAGGTCGCCAGTTCCTTTGGCTCCTCATGCAGGGAGCGGCCGATGCCGTGGCTCGCCAGATTGGTGATTAGCGTGTAGCGGTTCTTTTTTGCAAAGGAGCCGATGGCATTGCCGATATCGGCAAAGGGCCGACCGGTTTTCACCTGCTGCAAGCCCGTCCACATGGCGCGCTTGCCATCGCGGCACAGCCGCTCGATCTCCTTTTTCACCGGCGGCACGGCGAAAGACGAACCCGTATCGCCGAAGAAACCGCTCTTCACCGCCGAAACATCGATATTGACGAGATCGCCCGCCTTGATGATGCGCGGGCCGGGAATGCCATGCGCAACCTCTTCGTTGACGCTGATGCAGGTCGCGCCGGGAAACTGGTAGCAGAACTCCGGCGCCGATTGCGCGTCGTTATCCTCCAGTACCTTTCGGCCGATCGCATCCAGTTCGGCCGTGGTGATACCGGGTTCCAGCGCATCCGCCATGGTCTGCATGGCCACGGCGCAGATGCGACCGATATCCTTTAGCAAAACCAGTTCTTCGTCGGTGGAGATGACCATGTTTCTGTCCGTCGTTCTAAATGGCGGGTCTGAAGACGCCCGCCTTGGTAATAATCAGGCCGTGGCTTTCACCGGATCGGCACTCCCCGTCAATTCTTTTCTGACAACAGGCGCGACTTTCGTACCATAAAGCTCGATGCCGCGCATGATCTGGTCATGCGGCATCAGGCCGATTGCCATCTGCAACAGGAAACGGTCGTTCTTGAAAACGCCGTGCGCCTTGATGATCTTTTCCGCCACCAGCTCAGGTTCTCCAAGGAAGAGGTTGCCCTCCGGCCCACGCGCCGCATCGAAATGCGCGCGGTTTGTCGGACCCCAGCCGCGCTCGCGGCCGATGCGGTTCATCACCTCTGCCTGCGGTCCGTAAAACTGGTCCGCCGCCTTGTCGGTGGTGTCGGCAATGAAGCCGTGCACGTTGATGCTGGTGCGCAGCCTGGTCTTTTCCTGCCCCGCCCGGCGTGCAGCTTCGTGATAGAGATCGAACAGCGGCGCGAAACGGCGATATTCGCCGCCGATGATGGCAAGCGCCACCGGCAGCCCCATGGCGCCGGCCCGCGCCACCGATTGCGGTGTGCCGCCAACCGCGATCCAGACCGGCAGACGCTCCTGAAGAGGACGCGGATAGACCCCGCGCCCATTGATGGCGGGGTGTTTGGTGCCGGACCAGGTGACGATTTCGTTCTCGCGCAGCGCCAAGAGCAGATCGAGCTTTTCCGCAAACAGCACGTCATAGTCTTCGAGGTCGTAACCGAACAGCGGATAGGATTCGATGAAGGAACCGCGCCCGGCCATGATTTCGGCACGGCCGTTCGACAGGAGATCGACGGTGGAGAATTGCTGGAAGACCCGGACCGGATCATCCGAACTCAGAACCGAGACAGCGCTCGTCAGGCGGATATTCTTCGTCTTCACCGCCGCCGCCGCAAGCACGGTGGAGGGTGAGGACGCGACATAGTCCGGGCGGTGATGTTCACCCAGCCCAAACACATCCAGTCCGACCTGATCGGCAAGCTCGATTTCCTCAAGCAACTCGCGCAGCCGGCGCGCACCTTCCGGCCCACGGCCATCGGCGGGGTTGGGATTGACATCCGCAAAAGTGTAAAGACCGAGTTCCATAGACGATACCTCTGTTTGATTGTCTGAGAGATAGGCACGGACGGCCCTTCAGACAAATGCAAAATCTGGCGTAAAATCTGGATGCTTAGCTTCGAAAAAGTGGATGGACGCCGGCGCATTATGCCCCATGCCGGCCTCCCCCGAAATCGCGCCCGAAATCGCGATTGCCAGCCCGCCCCCTTTGGGCATAACCTGCTTAAATATGTGCGAAGTAATGCAAAAAGGGGAAAGCATGCATCGGACAGTTATCGTGACAGGCTCCACAAGTGGCATCGGCCTTGGCATCGCACAGAGATTTGCGAGGGAGGGCGCGAATATCGTGCTGAATGGCTTCGGCGACGAAGACGAAATTGAAAAACTCCGCCTCTTGCTGGAAGCCGAAAGTGGCGGGCGTGTGCTCTACCACCCGGCAGATATGACGAAACCGGACGAGATTGCCGACCTCATCAATTCCGCGCATGAAAAGCTTGGTTCGGTCGATGTGCTCGTCAACAATGCCGGCATTCAGCACATCGCTCCGATCGAGGAATTTCCGACGGAAAAGTGGGATTGGATCATCGCCATCAATCTGACCAGTTCCTTCCATACGATGCGCGTTGCGATACCCCTGATGAAGAAGGCCGGCAAAGGCCGTATCATCAACATTGCCTCTGCCCACGGTCTCGTCGCCTCGCCGTTCAAATCGGCCTATGTGGCAGCCAAGCACGGCATCATGGGCCTGACGAAGACGGCGGCGCTCGAGCTTGCGCAGACGGGCGTCACCGTCAACGCCATCTGTCCCGGTTATGTGCTGACGCCGCTCGTCGAAAAGCAGATACCGGAAATGGCCAAGGTGCGCGGCATCAGCGAAGAGGCGGTGAAGAACGACGTGATGCTGGAATTGCAGGCGACAAAGCAATTCGTCACCATCGATGACGTGGCAGCAGCGGCGCTGTTTCTGGCAAGCGATGCCGCCAGCAACATTACCGGCACGCATATTTCCGTCGATGGCGGCTGGACAGCGCAATAATCGACGACATCTCTTTCCGTTTTGGAAACAATGAATTGCCAAAACGGAAATCGATATGCGCGCGCGGGCGTGCATAGATAGCAGATTGGGAACCGGCTCAACCGGACAAAAAGCAAGGCAGTGCATGAACGACGCGATCAGCTTCATCCTCAACAGCGAAACCATTTCGCTTAAGGGTTTCGGACCGACAGACACGCTTCTCGATTATCTCCGCCTTCAAAGACGGCTGACCGGGACGAAAGAAGGCTGTGCTGAAGGTGACTGCGGCGCCTGCACGGTGTTGGTCGGGCGGCTTGTTGATGGCTCGCTGCGTTATGAAAGCGTCAATGCCTGCATCCGCTTTTTGGGCTCGCTGCATGCAACCCATATCGTGACGGTAGAGCATCTGGCCGGCCGCGATGGCACGCTTCACCCCGTGCAGCAGGCAATGGTGGATTTCCACGGTTCCCAATGCGGTTTCTGCACGCCGGGCTTCATCATGTCGCTCTACGGCCTGTGGCTTGCCAGCGAAAACCCGTCCCGCGCCGATATTGAAAAGGCGCTGCAAGGCAATCTCTGTCGATGCACGGGTTACGAGCCGATTGTGCGGGCTGCCGAAAAGATTGCAGCCGCCCGCCCGAGTGCGCTGTTCGACCCGCTGCAACGCGACCGCACCGATATCATGGCAAGGCTCTGGGCGATCCGCGCCAATGAGACCATTACGGTCACCCGCGGCGAGGATCGGACCATCATCCCGGCAACGCTTGCTGAATTGACCGATATCTATGCCGCCGAGCCGAAGGCTACCATCGTTGCCGGTTCCACCGATGTCGGCCTGTGGGTGACAAAGCAGATGCGGGCGCTTAACCCTGTCATCTTCATCAACAACCTCGGCGATCTGCAGGGTATTGCCGTGGATGAGAACGGCGTGACGCTCGGTGCCGGTGTCACCTACAGCCAGGCCTTCAAGACCATTGCAGAACATTTCCCGCCGCTTGCCCGGCTGTTCGATCGTCTTGGCGGCGAACAGGTGCGCAATATGGGAACCATCGGCGGCAACATCGCCAACGGTTCGCCCATCGGCGACACGCCCCCGGCCCTGATCGCGCTCGGCGCCACGCTCACCTTGCGCTCGTCTTCCGGCAGCCGCACCTTGCCGCTGGAAAGCTATTTCATCGATTATGGCAAACAGGACCGGCTGAGCGGCGAATTCGTCGAAAAGCTTTTCATTCCGTTCCAGAAACCCGAAAGCCACTATGCCGTCTACAAGATTTCAAAGCGGCGCGACGAGGATATCTCCGCTCTCTGCGCCGCCTTCAATCTGACGCTCGATGCCGATGGCGCAGTCGAAAACATCCGCATCGCCTTTGGCGGTATGGCCGGCACGCCGAAACGCGCCGCGCATCTTGAGGCGGCACTTCTCGGCAAGCCCTGGTCTCAAGAAACGATCGATGCGGCACGCGATGCGCTGGACGATGATTTCACCCCGCTAACCGACTGGCGCGCCACCGCCGAATATCGGCAACTGACGGCCAAGAACCTGCTGACGCGGTTCTTGCTTGAGACTTCGGGCGAAAAGCAGGAACTCACGCGTTTCTCGCTGGCGGAGGCGTGATCATGGAAAGAGCAAGCCTCCCCACCTCCCTCATTCCTGTGCTTGTCACAGGAATCCAGCCGACGCGCGTCCGCGCGGCGAGACAACCCTTTCAGCCCGACGATTTGGGCTGGCCGGATTCCTGTGACAAGCACAGGAATGAGGGTTTATTGTCGCTGTCATATGCCGCAATTGATGAAGGAGAGGCTTGAACCATGGACACGACAAGCTTCGATAAGACCAAGACCGAAATCGACGGCCCTGTACACGCCTCGCTCAGGCACGATTCTGCCCATAAACATGTGACGGGCAGCGCCGAATATATCGACGATATTCCCGAACCCGCCGGCCTCGTCCACGGCGCGCTTGGCCTTTCCGACCGGGCCCATGCCGAAATCGTCTCGATGGACCTTTCCGAAGTGGAAGCTACGCCGGGCGTGTTATGGGTGATGACAGGCAAAGACGTGCCCGGCGAAAACGACGTCTCCTCCGGCGGGCGTCATGACGAGCCGCTGCTGGCCGAAACGAAGGTTGAATTTCACGGCCAGCCGATCTTCGCGGTCTTCGCTGAAAGCCGCGATATTGCTCGCAAGGCCGCCCGCAAGGCGAAAATCGTCTACAAGGACCTGCCGCATTTCACCGATATCGACACGGCGATTGAAAATGGCGGTGCGCTCGTCATCGATCCGATGACGCTGAAGCGTGGCGATGCGAAGCTCGAAATGGACGTGGCACCCCGCCGCCTGACCGGCACAATGCGGATCGGCGGGCAGGAGCATTTTTATCTCGAAAGCCACATCGCCATGGCCGTGCCGGGCGAGGACGATGAGGTGACGCTGTGGAGCTCCACCCAGCATCCGAGCGAAATCCAGCACATTGTCAGCCACATCCTTCAGGTGCCATCCAATGCCGTCACGGTGCAGGTGCGGCGCATGGGCGGCGGTTTCGGCGGCAAGGAAACGCAAGGCAACCAGTTCGCAGCCCTTTGCGCCATTGCCGCCAAGAAGCTGAACCGGGCCGTGAAAATCCGCCCCGACCGCGACGAAGACATGACCGCCACTGGCAAACGCCACGATTTCCGCGTCGATTACGAGCTAGGCTTCGATGAGGAAGGCCGCATCCACGCCGTCGACGCCACCTATGCGGCCCGCTGCGGCTTTTCCTCCGACCTGTCCGGCCCGGTAACCGACCGCGCGCTGTTTCACGCCGATTCCAGCTATTTCTATCCGCATGTGCATCTGACCTCCCGGCCGCTCAAAACCCATACCGTCTCCAACACCGCCTTTCGCGGTTTCGGCGGCCCGCAGGGCATGCTCGGGGCTGAGCGGTTCATCGAGGAGATCGCCTATGCCGTCGGCAAGGACCCGCTCGATGTCCGCAAGCTCAATTTCTACGGCGAGACCGGTTCGGGCCGCACCACGACCCCCTATCATCAGGAGGTCGAGGACAACATCATCGCCCGCGTCGTCGAGGAACTGGAAGCATCCAGCGAATACCGCGCGCGCAGGCAGGCAATTGTCGAGTTCAACAAGACCAGCCCGATCATCCGCAAGGGCATTGCGCTCACACCTGTCAAATTCGGCATCTCCTTCACCATGACCGCCTTCAATCAGGCGGGCGCGCTGGTGCATATCTATAATGACGGTTCGATCCACCTGAACCATGGCGGCACCGAAATGGGCCAGGGCCTCTACACCAAGGTGGCGCAGGTGGTGGCCGATGCCTTCCAGGTGGATATTGGCCGGGTGAAAATCACCGCCACGACCACGGGCAAGGTGCCCAATACGTCGGCCACGGCCGCCTCGTCCGGTACGGACCTTAATGGCATGGCCGCCTATGACGCCGCCCGCCAGATCCGGGAAAGGCTCATCAAATTCGCCGCCGAGAACTGGAACGTGCCGGAAGAAGAGGTTGTCTTCCTGCCAAACCGGGTGCGCATCGGGCTTGAGGAAATCGCCTTCAACGATTTCATCAAACGAGCCTATTTCGCCCGCGTCCAGCTTTCCGCCGCCGGTTTTTACAAGACGCCGAAAATCCATTGGGATCGTGCCGCAGGCCGCGGCACGCCGTTTTATTATTTCGCCTATGGCGCGGCCTGTTCGGAAGTGTCGATCGATACACTGACCGGCGAATACATGATGGAACGCACCGATATTCTCCACGATGTCGGCAAGTCGCTGAACCCGGCCATCGATATCGGCCAGGTGGAAGGCGCCTTCGTGCAGGGCATGGGCTGGCTGACGACGGAGGAATTATGGTGGGACGGCAAGGGGCGGCTGCGCACCCACGCTCCCTCCACCTACAAGATCCCGCTTGCCTCCGACCGGCCGAAGATTTTCAACGTTCAACTGGCGGAATGGTCGGAAAACGCCGAGCCCACCATCGGCCGCTCCAAGGCCGTGGGCGAACCGCCTTTCATGCTGGCGATCTCGGTTCTCGAAGCACTCTCCATGGCCGTCGCGTCCATCGCCGACTACAAGGTCTGCCCACGCCTCGATGCGCCGGCAACGCCCGAGCGGGTGCTGATGGCGGTGGAACGGTTGAAGAAGGTGTGAGGGGAGACATAATGACGTCCCTCTCCCGCTTCCTCGCCAGCTCCGGACCTGCAATCCTCGTGGAAATCGAGGCCGTGAAAGGGTCATCGCCGCGCGAGGCGGGAACCTTCATGCTGGTAAGCCGGAAGGCGCTGTGGGAGACCATCGGCGGCGGGCAGTTCGAATATATGGCGATAGACCATGCCCGTGCCATGTTGAAGAACGGTACGACCGAAGACGGCATGGATATTCCGCTCGGCCCCGAAATCGGCCAGTGCTGCGGCGGCCGCACCCTGCTCCGCTTCCGGCTGGTAACGCCGGACATCGCGGCAGCACTCGAGGCAAGGCTTAAGGCTGAAACCGAGCAGCAGCAGGCCGTTTTCATTTTCGGGGCGGGCCATGTCGGCAAGGCGCTGACAGATGCTCTGTTGCTTCTGCCTTTGACACTGACCGTGGTGGAAACCCGTGAAAACGAGTTGCGCGATCTTTCAGCCGGTGTCGTATCCGTGCTGACCCCCATGCCGGAAGCGCTGATCGCGAAAATTCCCGCAAACGGCGCTGCGATCATCGTCACCCACGATCACGCACTCGATTTCCTGATTGCAAAGGAAGCGCTTGCCCGCGACGATCTCGCTTATGTCGGCATGATCGGCTCGAAAACCAAACGCGCCACCTTCGCCCATTGGCTGGAGCGAGAGGGAGAACCCCCTTCCCGCCTTCAAAAACTCATCCTGCCGATCGGTGGAAGTAGCGTCAAGGACAAGCGCCCCGCCGTCATAGCGGCCCTTGTGGCAGCCGAGTTGCTGCAAGCATTTTCCGCTGCCGAAACCCGTCGCACCGAAAATCAGCGCGGCCATCCTCAAGACCAAGATCACGCCTGATCCCGTCGGGCAGGCTTTCATCTACCAGATTATCCGGTCGAAGGCTTTCAAGGGAAAACCGTTCCGCGGTCCGCAGACCCGCGCGCAGGCGGGACCACGCGCGCAAGAGTGCTGTGCGCATGTTCGTCTCCATTTAAAAAATGTCAGAAGCTCAGTTGATGAATTGAGCTAAAAATGCTCTGTTTTCCGGATAAAAACCAATGAAACCTTTGGCAGTTGGCATAAAGAGAACTTATCCATGAAAATGTCCCGCCAGTTCCCCCTGAACGCCCTGCGCGTGTTCGAAGCCGCTGCCCGGCATCTCAGCTTCACCAAGGCCGGTGAGGAACTGGGCATGACGCAGACGGCGGTCAGCTATCAGGTGAAACTGCTGGAAGAGAATGTTGGCGAGCCGCTTTTCATCAGAAAGGCGCGGCAGGTTGTGCTGACCGAGGCCGGGCAGAAACTGGCGCCGAAAGTTGCGGAAGCCTTCAACACTTTACGGGAGGCCGTCGACAATGTCCGTGACACCTCTGACACCACCCTGACCATTCACTCCACCGCGACTTTCGCATCGCGCTGGCTTTCGCGGCATCTGGGAGCTTTCCAGCTTGAACATCCCTCGATCGCCGTGCGGCTCGACACATCAAGCGCATTGATTGATTTTACGCAGTCCGATTGCGATGTCGCCATCCGCTGGAGCAGCGACGATGGCAAAGGACTGATCTATCATCAGTTGCTGCGGGGCGTTTACACGCCGATGCTGCATCCGAACCTTGCCGAAAGCATCGGTGGATTGAAAAAGCCGGAGGATCTTCTGCGCCTGCGCATCATCGATCCGGGTGACATCTGGTGGAGCCAATGGTTCCGGGAAGTCGGCATCGAAAATCCGGGACTCGACCGTTATCCGCGCAGCCGCCTCAGCGTGCAGGCTTTCGAAGCCGCAGCGGCAATTGCCAGCCAGGGGGTAGCCATGCTCACCCCTGAACTTTATGCGGACGAGATTGCCCTCGGCCGCCTTTATCAGCCCTTCGAGCACCTTAGCAACGAAGGTAAGAACTACTGGCTCGTCTACCCTGAAAACCGCAGGAACATTCGCAAGATAAGGCTGTTTCGCGACTGGATACTGAAGCGGATCGACGAAAACCGGCCGCAAACATCTCAATACCCCATATCAGGCGCATAAAAGCAGCGCGGCGTGTCCTCGTCCGGGAACAGACAGAGATGATATTCTCCGTCCTCGGATCGTCTTGCCTCACGCTGCGACCAGCTGAAGACATGGCGCCGCGTCACCAGACGATGATCGCCGGGCGCAAGCGAGACCTCGTAACCATCCTGCGTGACACGAACACTTCGCGTAGGGATCATCTGGCAATCGCCGGTTTCGGCGTCGCCATTGCAGCAGTAGCTTTCATATTTGAACCCCTTGTGGGATTCATGCGCAAGCGCCGTGGCGTTGAACGCCATCAGCAGGAAAAGAACTGTCAGAACAAGGCGCATCGGCACGGTCTCCGTTGAAAACAACGGCGGCTGCCGGAAGGTCATTGCGTCACTTCATTCAAAATCCAAGCATCAACGCATACCCGGACGCAACGGCACCGGGAACTGCAACACCTGCCCCTGATCTGCCCCCCCGCCCCCAGGGTTCGCAGCACCCGCTTTCGGAATGAACCGCCAGCGAAAACATGTCATTGAAGCCCTGCGCCTCTGACCGAAAACCGGAAAGAACATGCGCAACATAAATGTGTCAGAGTGCCCTTCGAAGCGTCCTTTCGGACGCAGGTCGCTCCAAGGCCCCGCAGCCCAATCGTTTTGCACATCAGCAGACTGCTCAACGGATAATAGCTGAGTCGCGTTAGCCAGCTAAGCACAAACTCAGCGGCAGGACGGCTCCTTGACGATTGGGCGGGGCCGGAAGCGGGGCGTCGCAGCGCCTGCGCCAAAGTTGTGGACACGAGCGTACGGGATTGTGAACAATCATCGTGCGGTGTTTGCTTTTCCCTTTCCTAACGGTCAAATTTCTCGCAAGGTGCGCTGCACAAGGATCAGGGGAACCGAATGTACGAATATGCCATTGCGTGGGAATGGATGGCCTTTGCCGTCCGCTGGCTCCACGTCATCACCGCCATCGCCTGGATCGGCTCGTCCTTCTATTTCATCGCGCTCGATCTTGGGCTGGTCAAACGGCCGCATCTGCCGCCGGGGGCCTATGGCGAGGAGTGGCAGGTGCATGGCGGCGGTTTCTACCACATCCAGAAATATCTGGTCGCCCCGGCCCAGATGCCCGAACACCTGACATGGTTCAAATGGGAAAGCTACGTCACCTGGCTGTCCGGCTTCGCCATGCTGTGCATCGTTTATTACGGCGGCGCCGACCTTTTCCTCATCGACCATTCGGTGCTGGCGCTCACCCAGTTCCAGGCCATCTGTCTGTCGCTGGCATCGCTTGCTGTCGGCTGGCTGTTTTACGATTTCCTCTGCAAATCGCCGCTTGGCAACAATACCTGGGGCCTGATGGTGGTGCTTTACGTCGCGCTGGTGGCGATGGCGTGGGGCTATACGCAAGTCTTCACCGGCCGCGCCGCCTTCCTGCATCTCGGCGCTTTTACCGCCACCATCATGTCGGCGAATGTGTTCTTCATCATCATTCCCAATCAGAAGATCGTCGTTGCCGACCTGATCGCCGGGCGCACGCCGGACCCGAAATATGGCCGCATCGCCAAACAGCGCTCATTGCACAACAACTACCTGACGCTGCCCGTCATCTTCTTCATGCTGTCGAACCATTATCCGCTGGCCTTTGCGACCGAGTTCAACTGGATCATCGCAGCACTCGTCTTCCTGATGGGCGTCACCATCCGCCACTGGTTCAACACCACCCATGCCCGCAAGGGCAAGCCGACATGGACCTGGCTGCTGACCGCGCTCATCTTCATCGTCATCATGTGGCTTTCCACCGTGCCGAAGGTGCTGACCGGCGAAGAAGAACAGAAGGCGGCAACGCTTTCGCCGATGCAACAGCAATTCGTCAGCGACGCCCATTTCGCGAGCGCCCGTGATGTCGTTCAGGGCCGCTGTTCCATGTGCCACGCCGCCGAGCCGGTGTGGGAAGGCGTGCCCTTCACGCCGAAATCTGTGAAGCTCGAAACCGACGCGCAGATCGCCGCACACGCCCGCGAAATCTATTTGCAAGCCGGCCGCAGCCATGCCATGCCTCCCGGCAACATCACCGCCATCACCCCGCAGGAGCGCAAAGTGCTGACCGCATGGTACGAAAGCGCTGTTTCCGCGGGCAAAGACGCCAAGGAAAAAACCGAATGAGCATGGTTCTGCTGCGTGGCCGCCTGTTAAGCTTCCGCCGCGCGCCGCTCGCAATCGACGATACGCAAAGCTATCTCTACATCGAGGATGGCGGCCTGCTTATCGAAAACGGCAAGATCGCCGCCATTGGCGACTATGCCGATATTCGCAAGCAGGCACCTGATGACATTGAGGAGAAGGACCACCGCCCTCATCTCATCGTGCCGGGCTTGATCGACATGCACCTGCATTTCCCGCAGATGCAGGTCATCGGCTCCTATGCCGCCAACCTTCTGGAATGGCTGAATACCTATACTTTCCCGGAAGAATGCCGTTTCGTCGAAAGCGCGCATGCCCAGCGCATCGCCACACATTTTTACGATGAGCTTCTGCGCCACGGCACCACCACGGCTGTCGCCTATTGCTCCGTGCACAAGACGTCAGCCGATGCGTTTTTCACTGAGGCCCTGAAGCGCGGCATGCTGATGGTGGGCGGCAAGGTGATGATGGACCGCAACGCCCCGCAGGGCCTGCTGGACACGCCGGAAACCTCCTATGACGAGACCCGGGCCGTCATCGCCGACTGGCACGGCAAGGGCCGCAACCACGTCGCCATCACGCCCCGCTTCGCCATCACCTCTACGCCTAAACAAATGGAAGCAGCCCAGGCGCTGGCGCAGGAATTTCCCGATCTCTTCATCCAGACGCATCTTTCCGAAAATCTGGACGAGATCAAATATACCTGCGAGCTCTACCCGGAAGCGACCGATTACACCGACATCTATGTGCGTTACGGCCTGATGGGCAACAAGACCCTGCTCGGCCACGCCATCCACCTCTCGGAACGTGAGGCGGACGTGCTGTCGGAAACCGGTGCAGTCGCCGTGCATTGCCCCACATCGAACCTCTTCATCGGTTCCGGCCTCTTCCCGATGAAAAAGCTGCAACGGCGCGAAAAGCCGGTGCGCATCGCAGTCGCGACCGATATCGGCGGCGGATCGAGCTATTCCATGCTGCGCACCATGGATGAGGCCTACAAGATCCAGCAATTGCTGGGCGAACGACTGAACCCGCTGGAAAGCTGGTATCTGATGACGCGCGGCAACGCCGAAGCGCTTTCCATGGTCGACCGCATCGGCACGCTGGACGCCGGCACGGATGCCGACATCACGGTTCTCAACGCCTCTTCCACGCCCGCCATGGCGCTGAAGATGGAAGTGGTGAAAAGCCTGACCGAAGAACTGTTCCTGATGCTGACCATGGGTGACGACCGCACAGTCGTCGAGACCTACGTCGCCGGCAAGGCGATGAAAAGCGCGCTTGCATAGTTCGGTTTAGGCCGAAACATCAGGTCGTCGCCTCATCTATATCAGTACATATTGAAACGAGCGGGCGTCGCCTGTTTTTCTCTCCACGCCGGGGAGAAGAAACAGGCCGCACTCGCCCGTTTCATAAGATTGCCTGACAGCCCAAGTCAGCCGAAATGCGAATGACCTCTGGAGTGCGCCGTGCCGGATTTTGAGACAACCACAACGCTCATGATTGTCGCGACATTCATCGTCGCGGGCGTCGTCAAGGGCGTCACCGGCATGGGCCTGCCGACCGTTGCCATGGGCGTTCTCGGCCTTTTCATGCCGCCGGTCGTTGCAGCTGGCCTGCTCATTCTGCCCTCCTTCATTACCAATATCTGGCAATTGCTGGCCGGACCCGATTTCAAGGCGGTCGTCTCGCGACTATGGCCGATGATGATCGCCATTGCCGTCGGCACGCTTCTCGGCATCCGGCTGATGACATCAGGCACCGGCGTCTGGACCACCTCGGCGCTCGGATTGTGCCTCGCGGCTTACGCAGCCTACAGCCTTCTTGCAAAGCCCTTCGCCGTTCCCGCAAGGCTGGAACCGAAACTCTCCCCGGCCGTCGGGCTGGCGACCGGCCTTCTGACCGGCGGCACCGGAATTTTCGTGGTCCCCGCCGTGCCCTATATCCAGTCGCTTGGCTTCAGCCGCGATGATCTCGTGCAGGCGCTTGGCCTGTCCTTCACCGTTTCCACCGTTGCGCTTGCCGCCGGCCTTGCCTCTCAGGACGCCTTCCGCGTCGAGCACATGTCGCTTTCCGCACTCGCCGTCCTGCCAGCGCTTCTCGGCATGTGGCTTGGCCAGAATATCCGCCGCATCGTCACTCCCGCGACATTCAGGCGCTGGTTCCTCATCTGCCTGCTTATGCTAGGTGGTGAATTGTTCCTGCGGGCTTTCTGGAGTTGATTCAAGCGCAATCGAACCGTCACCGCTTCAGAGGCGCAATCAGATTATAGGCGACAATTTCTTCGTCTTCCGTCCCCTCATCGTAAATCTTCGCCACCGTGGCGCGCAGATCCGGCGAATAAACCGCTGTCCATCGTTCTCCCTCTTTGCCGTTTTTACGAATGTCGTAGGTCACATAAAACACCTCGTAATTGCAGAATTTAATCGGAAAGGCGCGCCGCTTCGTAACTGCAAGGGTCAGTGACCACTTATCCTCGATTTTGGTAGTTTCGAGGGGCAGAAATTCAAAAGTGCGTCGAGCGCCAACTTTCAGAGGCCAGAATGCTTCCAGATTTGACGTAAAGTGCTGGCTGTAATTGCCGTCATCGCCCGAACGCGCCAGCTCGATTAACCCCCGAAAGAGAAAAAGCCTCTGTTTGCCTGCGCCTTGAAAATCATTCTCCACCAAGACGATCGGTCCGGATCGCCTGAATTCGCTGCGCACCTGACCGTGGGCAAGAACAAACTCATCTCCATCATTTTTACCGGAGGGGCACTCGGCGGCGAAAACAATCGCGGGCGAAATAAGAACTGCGATAAATAATCTGAGTAAATAATTTAACATATTAAAATACGCTATTATTTGAGAAACCATCTGAATTATTATCGAAATACAGTATATTTCAAGCATAATTCCTAGCCATTTGCGAGTGCAAAAAGCACTGCTGCAAAGACGATTGCCATCGCGTAAACGCGATTACCATGTTATGTGAAGCCATCATTCAAATGTGAAGGCTTTATCCATGGGCAAAATCCTCACCATAGCGGACCTGAAGAAACAGGCCCAGTGCCGTGTGCCGAAGATGTTTTTCGACTATGCCGATAGCGGCGCCTGGACGGAAGGCACCTACCGCGCCAATGAGGAGGATTTTTCCAAGATAAAGCTACGCCAGCGTGTGCTGGTGGATATGACCGACCGGTCGCTCGCCACCGAAATGATCGGCCAGAAGGTTTCGATGCCGGTGGCGCTCTCCCCCACTGGCCTCACCGGCATGCAGCATGCCGATGGCGAGATGCTGGCGGCAAAAGCGGCGGAAGAATTCGGCGTGCCTTTCACGCTTTCCACCATGAGCATTTGCTCCATCGAGGATGTCGCCTCCGTCACCTCCAAACCTTTCTGGTTCCAGCTTTACGTGATGAAGGACCGCGACTTCGTCAATAATCTCATCGATCGCGCCAAAGCCGCCGGATGCTCGGCGCTGGTGCTGACGCTCGACCTGCAAATTCTCGGCCAGCGCCACAAGGACCTGCGCAACGGCCTCTCCGCCCCGCCGAAATTCACCCCGAAACACATCTGGCAGATGGCCACACGGCCGAAATGGTGCCTCGACATGCTGCGCACCCAGCGCCGCAGCTTCGGCAATATCGTCGGCCACGCCAAGAACGTCTCCGACCTCTCGTCGCTCTCCTCCTGGACGGCCGAGCAATTCGATCCGCGCCTGTCGTGGAAGGATGTCGAATGGATCAAGGAGCGTTGGGGCGGCAAGCTCATACTCAAGGGTATCCTTGACGAGGAAGATGCGCGCGCCTCGCTCGATACCGGCGCGGACGCCATCATCGTCTCCAACCACGGCGGTCGCCAGCTCGACGGCGCGCATTCCTCGATCGCCATGCTGCCGAGGATCGTCGATGCCGTTGGCGACAGGGTGGAGGTGCATATGGACGGCGGCATTCGCTCCGGCCAGGACGTGCTGAAGGCGGTAGCACTCGGCGCCAAGGGCACCTACATCGGCCGCCCGTTCCTCTACGGCCTCGGCGCAGATGGCAAGCAGGGCGTGACGACAGCGCTCGAGATCATCCGCAAGGAAATGGATATCAGCATGGCGCTTTGCGGGAAGCGGCTGATTACGGATGTGAATCGCAGTATTCTCGCTTAACTTTCTCAGCTGCCGTGTATGTCAAAGAGTATTTTTATAAAAGGCCAGATTTCTTCTTTCATCGCAACTCTTATTAACTCAAGCAGAACGAGTTTCGCAAAATTCATTGCATGCGAAGATGCTGGCTTTGGCGCTTTTCCAGATTTCTGACGTTTTTTACGCAATGAGCGCATGAGTGCCATCCCTTTTCAATGGTAGCACTCATGCGCATATGGCCAACCAATACCAGAACATATAGGGAACGCAAGTGAATCTATTTAGCATTAAAAAATTTTAGCTCAATGCCCCACCGTCTTCGAAAACACATTGACGATCACCACCCCGGTCACGATGAACCCAAGACCAACCACCGCAGCAATATCGAGCGTCTGGCGGAACACGAAATAGCCAATGCCGGAAATCAGCACGATGCCAAGCCCGCTCCAGATCGCATAGGCAACGCCGACCGGCAGCGCCCGGAGCGTGAACGACAGGAGATAAAAGGCCGCACCGTAAAAAAGCGCCATCAGCACCGTCGGCAACAGCTTGGTGAATTGCTGCGATTGCTGCAGAAAGGAAGTTGCGATGACCTCGCAGACGATAGCCGCGACAAGCGCCCCATAAGTCAAAACAGCCGCGTTCATCGTTCCACTTCCTTTTTCGTCTGGGCGATCATCCGGGCCCTCAGAGCCGCCCTGTCGCCACCCGCTTTACCGTCGTCGGCCAGTAGATCGGCAAACCAGATGCCGTCAGCCGCAAGCCGCACCATCTCCAGGACCACCCCGTCATCCGTTTCTTTATGACGGGCAAGGCGCCCCTCAATCCAGCTGTTCCACATGCGCCGAAGCGACGGTTCACCGACCATGGAAACCGAGATCGCTGCCCATTGCCTGCCCGAATCCCTGCCCCGATCCGAGAAAACCGCGTTCACATAGGCCCTTGTGAAGCTCCCAAAAGCTTCACAATCCTGTGAGATGAGGTCGTCGATCTCAGCGTCCAGAGCCGCCAGAAGGTCAGTCATCACCGCTTCCAGCAGCGCCTGCTTGGAGGGAAAATGATGAAACAACCCACCCTTCGTCACCCCGGCGGCATCGGCCACTGCCTGCACGGAAAGCGCCGCAACCCCCTGCTCGGCAGCGAGTTTCGCCGCGCAATCGAGAAGATTGCGGCGCACGATCTCAGGCTGCTTTTTGCGTTCATGTGCATTTGTCATGGTCGCAAACATACCGGATGGTTGGTTTCTTTGCAAGGAAATTGTGAGGGCGACGGCCGACTTGAATTTCATACTTAATTAAGCATGAAAGCGATCTCTAAAGTTTTAGCGGTTTTGTTGCCGGAAAGTGTCAGTAAAACTTCGCCCATCGCGGCGATCGAACAAAAAGGGGTGGACCATGTCGGGAACGATCAAACGGGGAATGGCGGGCGCATGGGTATTCGCACTCGCCTTCTTTTGCGCGATCCTCTCATTGCAGGCATCGCCTGCGCAGGCCGGTTATGCCCATTTCATCATGGATGCCAATACCGGCAAGGTCCTCGCCGCGCAGAACGCCGATGTGCTGAACCACCCGGCATCGCTGACCAAGATGATGACGCTCTATATGACCTTCGAGGCGTTGCACGCCGGCCGAATTCGCTGGGACCAGAAGATAAGGATGTCCAGGAACGGCGCAGCCGTCATCCCCTCGAAGCTTTATGTGCGTGAGGGCCAGACGTTTACGGTGCGCGAAGCCGTCTACGGCATGATCGTCAAATCCGCCAATGACATGGCGGAAGGCATGGGTGACCATCTCGGTGGGTCCGAGGCACAATTTGCGCAGATGATGACCCGTAAGGCCCGCCAGCTTGGCATGACCAAGACGGTTTTCCGCAACGCCTCCGGCCTGCCCAGCAAATCGCAGGTGACGACTGCGCGCGACATGGCGAAACTCGGACTTGCGCTGCAGCGCGACTTTCCGAAAGAATACGGCCTCTTTGCCATGGAATCCTTCAGCTTCCGGGGCAAGCGCATCCGTGGCCACAATAATCTGATGTATCGCTATCAGGGCATGGACGGCATCAAGACCGGTTACACCAATGCGTCGGGCTTTAACCTCGTCAGCGCCATCAATCACAATGGCCGCCGTGTCGTTGGCGTCGTGCTGGGGGGCAAGACCGCGCGCAGCCGCGATGCGCAGATGGCTGCTCTGCTGGACAAGGCGATGCCGCAGGCCTCGAGAAGCCGTAATACCGAACAGCTGGTGGCAAGCGCCAATGTCAGCCGCACCTTCGATGTGCCGCCCGCAGCCGTCCCTCCGGCAGCCGTACCATTGCCGATGTTTGCCGAGCGTCGCGCCGATCCGATCGCCATGCAGATCGCCACGGCGAACAGCCAGATGGCGGATATGATCCAGGTCTCTGCCATTCCGAAACCCGCACCCGCTGCACAAATGACCGGCCAGCGCAGCCGCTGGGAAGTACAGATCGCCGCCACTGACAGCGAAGCTGCCGCCCGCTCGCTGCTCGCCAATGCCCGCTCCAACATCGCCGGCAGCTACTCCGGCATCGCGCCCTATACCGAAGCGGTGCAAAGCGGATCGGCAACGCTCTACCGCGCCCGCTTTACCGGCTTTGAAGACCAGTCTTCGGCGGTTTCCGCCTGTAAGGAGTTGAAGGCGCAGTCTTATGCCTGCGTTGTCATGAACAGCGAAGGGTGAGTTCTACCGCTTGAGCCAACCGTTTTCCAACGCATCGGCCAGATACGGAATGCCGTTGACCTTCGCCATCTCGGCCATGGCAAGATTATCGTAGCGTATCTGCCGGAAATAGACCTGCCAGCCGCGTGCGGTTTCTTCCAGCACGGCATAGCTGGCAAGCGGATGACCGACTTCGACATGATGGTCGAACGGCGTGCCATCCTTCCAGCCGGGGCAGCCGACGCTGCCGGGATTGACGATCAGGCGGCCATCGGAGAGCTGCACGGTGCGGGCGATATGTGTGTGGCCGCACAACATTAGCGGTTGGGTGATGCCATCAGCCATGGCCTCGATTTCGGAAAGCGGTCGCAATTTCAGCACCCCTTCCGTCGAAAGCGTTTCCAGCCAGTACTCCAGATCACCGCGCGGCGAGCCGTGGCAGCAATAGGCGACGTCCTTGAACACCATGCTGAACGGCAGGGTGTGCAGCCAGTCCAGATGCGCGGCGGTTAGCTGCGCATGCGCCGGCCTCTCCCAGCTGCCCATCTCTTCCGGCGCGCGCTCGATCAATTCGCGATCATGATTGCCGAGAACGCTGGGTATCCAGTTGCCAACCAGCACATCGCCGGTAAAACCCGCTTCCAGCGGACCACTGAAGCAATCGCCGAGATTGACGATGTCCTTGATGCCCAGCCTCGCGATATCCTCAAGCACGGCCTCCAGTGCGGCGCAGTTTCCATGAATATCGGCAATGGCGGCAAAGATCATGGCGGTCAGCTTCCTCGATAGGTGGAGTAACTATAGGGCGAAAGCAGAAGCGGCACATGGTAATGGCCGCTCTCGTCGGCAATGCCGAAACGGATGGGGATGATGTCGAGAAAGGCGGGTTCCGCCAGGGTGACGCCCTTGCCACGCAGATAATCGCCCGCATGGAAAACCAGCTCGTATTCCCCGGCCTTGAAACTGTCGCCCACAAGTAGCGGCCCGCCATCAACGCGGCCATCGCTATTGGTCTTAACCGTCTTAATCTTCTCGCGACGATCACCCGAGAGCCGGTAAAGCTCGATCGTCAGCCCCTCGGCGGGCGTGCCATGGGCGGCATCGAGGACGTGGGTGGTCAAACCGGTCATAGGCTAGGCTCCGCGATCATGTAGGGCGCATCGAAAAAATGCTCTTCCAGATTGTTGCCCGGCCCATCGCGATCGGCAACGAGAAAATCAGAAATCGCCTGCAGCGGCATCAACGGATAATGCCAGACATTGCGGCGGTAATTCACGCCCTGATCCCCGCGCGCCAGAAAAGCCTGCGGTCGACCAGGCTTGCCGCCCTCGTCCTCGGCAACGACGACAAGGAAATGCCTGCCGGACAGCGGCGAGAAACTCTGGCTGCCGAGCGGATGCCGCTCCATCATCTCGATTGTATGGGGAAAGGTACGCGGCTGTCCGCGGAAAATATTGAGGATGATGCGCCCACCCTCGCCCGCTGCCTCGGGTGCCGCAAGCGCATGATGCCGCTCGGTCTGGCCGCCATTGATGTGGCGCATGGAAGAGGGTGTAATTTCGATCACATCACCGAAGGATGCGAACGCCTCTTTGGTGAGAGGCTTGATCTCGAGAAAATCAGTCAAATGTCATTCACCTTGGGCATGCCAGTTTCGGAGGAGTGAGAGACGCGCCTGCAAATCCGGAATGCTCTGCGTTATCGTTTTCCAGACCACCGAGAGTTCCGCCCGGAAATAATCATGCACGATCAAATTGCGCATACCCTTCATCTTTATCCAGGGGATTTCCGGGTGCTGCTGTAAAAACGCGGGGTAATGTTTGTCCAGTTTTGCGACCGCCTCGCCAATCAGGGCAAGGCACATCATCACCGCCATCTGGGTTCGCGTATCGGAAGAAAAAGTGGCCTCATCCATATCCTGAATGAAATCCCGTATTCGGGAGGCGGCAACATCCATCTCCTTCAGGTAGAGCAGAAGTCGATCCGTACTCATACTGCCTTGGCTTCCATCAGAACACGCGCCCGGATATCCGAGTGCAGGCCGCCTGAGGTGACGACGTCAACCTCGACACCGAGGATAGTCTTCAGTTCCTCCAGCAATCCGCCAAGATCGAACAGCGTCGTGCCCGGCAACGCATCCACCAGAATATCCAGATCGCTGTCCGGCCTGTCTTCGCCACGGGCGACGGAACCGAACACGCGCGGGTTTGCCGCGTTGAAGCGCTTCGTTGCTTCGCGGATCGCTTCCCTGTTCTTTTCCAGCACCTCGGAGGGTCTCATGGCCTCAATCTCCAGATAGCACGAGTATAGCGGAACGACCGCCGCTCGCCAATTCAGCCCTCGGGCAGCATCGAGGAAAGGCGTAGCCAGGCGATCTTTTCCACCTGCGCCGTCGCCGTCGCAAATTCTGTCGCCGCATCATTGCCGATACGCGTCTCGAAGGCGGAGAGAATATCGTGCCTGTTCAGCCCCTTGACTGCAATGATGAATGGAAAGCCGAATTTTTGCGTATAGGCGGAGTTCAGCTCGGTGAAGCGCGCATGCTCCTCGGGCGAAAGCCGGTCAAGCCCTGCGCCCGCCTGTTCATTGCGGCTATCGGCGGTCAACTCACCTGCTATTGCGAGCTTGCCGGCAAGATCAGGATGCGCGCGCAAAACACCCAGCCGTTCCGCTTCGGAGGCGGCACGAAACTGCGCACATAATCCGCCATGAACCGCCTTCGCTGTTAACTCCAGACCTGCGCCTCCGACATCATAGGCCCGTTCGGCGATAAAAGGCGAATGTTCGAACACACCGCCGAAACGGCTGACAAATTCATCCCGCGTCAGCATCAGAGCGTTCCCGGCTTGTGGTTTTCATGCCAGTGACGAGCGATCTCGATACGTTGCGGGATCCACACCTTTTCATGGCCCAGCACATATTCGATGAAACGGCGAAGGGCTGCGGCGCGGCCGGGACGGCCGACAAGACGGCAATGCAGGCCGACGCTCATCATCTTCGGCGCGCCTTCAAGCCCTTCCTGATAAAGAACGTCGAAAGCGTCTTTCAGATAGGCGAAGAACTGGTCGCCGGAATTGAAACCCTGCGGCGTGGCGAAACGCATATCATTGGTGTCGAGCGTGTAGGGAATGATCAGGAACGGTTCATCCTGCAATCCCTTCACCCAATAGGGCAGATCGTCGGCATAGGAATCGGACGAATAGAGAAAACCGCCCTCTTCCATGACGAGACGCAACGTATTGTCGGAAGGCTTACCCTGATACATGCCAAAGGGGCGCTCGCCCGTCAGCTCCGTATGCAGGCGCACGGCTTCGGCAATATGCTTGCGCTCTTCCTCCTCGGAAAAATCCTTGTATTCCAGCCAGCGATAACCGTGGCTGGCGATTTCCCAACCCGCTTCCTTCATTGCCGCAACGGCTTGCGGGTTGCGCGCCATGGCAGCGGTCACGCCATAAACAGTTGTGGTGACGCCGAGATCGGTGAACATGCGCCACAGCCGCCAGAAACCGGCGCGTGAGCCATATTCGTAGATCGATTCCATGTTCAGGTTGCGCTGGCCGGGCCACGGCTGCGCGCCGACGATTTCCGACAGCAGCGATTCCGACGCCTTGTCATTGTCGAGAATGCAGCTTTCGCCGCCCTCTTCGTAGTTGATGACGAATTGCACGGCGATGCGTGCGCCGCCCGGCCATTTCGGATCGGGACTATTGCGGCCGTAGCCCACCAGATTGCGGGAGTAATTCTCGGAAATCATTCAGCCACCCAAAACACCTCTCCCGACGCGGAACCCGCTTCTGGAAGACATGAGCAAAACAACCATCCGAAGGTGTCTGCCCGATACGGGTAAACACGACACGCTTCAGACATGCGATGCACGGACGGTAGCATCCGCATTCGGAATGTCGAGAGCAATTTTGCCGACATTCCGATGCTTTTTTGTGTACGATTTCTGCGGGGCGCTTCTCAGGCGATCTTTCGGGCGGAAACACGACCCATGGGGTGCAGCGAGTGCACCCGGAAAGGCGCACCGGGTTCATCCTCGATGAAAAGCGCAAGGCTGGAAAATGACAGAGGCCGGGTGAGCAGCGGCTCGAAAACCTTGCGCACGGCACGCTCGATCCTCTGGCTGCTGGAAGGCTCGACACCGCCCGTCAGCGACATCTGAAAACGGAACTCGTCCATCACATGCGGACTGCCCCAGCGATGCAGATTGGTCAGCTGCGAAGCCGAAAGCCGGTCGGGATCCGCCCGCTCGATTTCCGCCTCGGAGAGCGGCGCGCGGTAGCGGTCGAATTCCTGCACCACACGGGCTGCGAAAAAATTCAGCACTTCGCAGGGGCGCTCGGGAACGAGGCTGAAGACATTGTCATGCCGCGCTACTATAAGTTGCGGCAGCGTGAAGGGGTCTTGCCTGCCGGAAAAATACATCAGGTCGCGCAACAAAGCGGCCTCGGAATGACCTTCGGCAAGACGGAACGGGGCCTTTATGGTGCCGTGGAAACCATAACGGCGCGGCAGGGCGGTGTGGTAGGAAATCTCCTGCATGCCGAGATCGATCGTGCCCGGCGGCTCCACCGCATGGCCTGAATAGGCATCGCGTCCCAGCCACGCGGCAGCCGCCTGCGTCAGCGGGTCGTTGGGGGAAGGCGTGAAATGGATGGCGTATCGCATGCGCTATCACCTCGCCGCAAATGCGGCCAAACGGGGCTCTTTGCAGGCCAGCAAGTAAGCGATTTGCGTGACAGATTAACGACGTGGACCAAACTAATCAGAAGTTTCTAAAGTCCGGACGGCAATACTCACGTGTTCTTGAAGGTGAAAACCGGAAGGCACGTCCGGCGTGTGGCCACACACGGCCTGCAACGCAGCATCTGCAAGACAGTGGGCAAGGCCGAAGCTGACCTTGAAGCCGCCCGATAACGCCACGAGCCGCGGATATTCGGAAAGTGCCCCCACCATCGGGTCCCGTCCAACCGCCTTCGGCCGCAACCCGGCCCAGCGTTCGATCACCGGCGCACGGCCAAGCGACGGCACCACGGCGCATGCATCCGCGAGCAATTTTTCCAGCTTTTCGTCGGTGCTGAATGGAGCGGAAAAACAATCTTCGCTGGTACTGCCGATGGCGACGGTGCCATCCTCATGCGGCACGATGTAGAGGCCGTTCAGAAAAACGACCGGCATGGCCGGATCGGCCGCAGCATCCAGAAGGGCGGCCTGCCCCTTCACCGCCTGTCCAAGCACAATGCCGGGTTCCAGACCGATGGCATCGCGGATCAGCGCGAAGGAACCATGGCCGTTCGCGACGATCACATGATCAAAGGCGACCTCGTCGCCCGACGACAGCACCGCCCGCCCTTTATCCGGATCGAGCGAGACGACGCGGCACTGTTCCGCCACCCGCACATGCCGGGCGTTGCGGAGGAAAGCCGACAGAAGGGCGATCATCGCCCGGGGAGAAACCCGTGCAGCCAGCGTATCCAGCACGAAGCCCGCTTGTCCCGCCGCATCGTCCACCCATCCGGCAACGGAAGGGCTGTCACCGACATGCCAGTGGAACCGGCGCCCGTCTGAAACCCAGTTTTCCCCGGCATCCCGCTCGTGCCGTTCGGCAATGCTGCGCAAATGTGGTTTCGGCAGGGGAATGATCCGGCCGCAGCGCCGATAACCGGCGGAAAGCCCGGTCTCGGCTTCCAACTCGGCGATCTGTTTTTCCAGCGCAACGAGAGCGTCGAACTGGAATTGCTTCTTGTCCGACCAGCGGTCCGGCATATGCGGCATCAGTGCGCCCAACAGCCCGCCGCTTGCACCATCTCCAAGACGGCCCGCTTCCAGCAGCAGGGCGTTTATGCCCATCCTCTCTGCCTTGACGGCAGCCCACAGCCCCATAATGCCGCCACCGACGATGAGGAGCGGCACCGAGCCAGGCAATCTTGGTGCCCGCAATCTTGGTGATTGACCAGATTCGAAAGCGGGACTATCGGCATTAGTCATGACACATTCCAAGGAAAACACCGCAGATATCGGTTCGGCAGCCGACAATCCGCCCGCCGCGCTCGACTGGCGTGAGGGGGATATGCCCTATTCGCTAGCCTTTGACGATCATTTTTATTGCCAGACGGATGGCAGGCTGGAATGCGGCCATGTCTTTTTGTCCGGAAACGGCCTGCCGCAGCGCTGGCTTGAGCGAGAGAGCATCTTCCGCATCGGCGAACTTGGCTTCGGCACCGGTCTCAATCTCTGCGAGACCTGGCGTCAATGGAAAGAGGTGCGCAACGGCCACTCCAAGCTGCATTTCATGTCCTTCGAACTCTACCCGATGAAGGCGGACGAGATTGACCGGGCGCTTTCCCGCTGGCCGGAAGTTGATACCGAACGCAAGGCACTGGTCGCCCGCTGGCCGGCGGACCCGAAAGGCGAGGTCGATATCGAACTGGACGACCAGACGCGCCTGACAGTGGTGTGCGGCGAAGCGCTCACCGGCATTTCCGGCAGAAGCGAAGGCTTCGACGCCTGGTTTCTGGACGGTTTCGCCCCTGCCCGCAATCCCGACATGTGGTCGCTGGAAATCATGCAGACGCTGTTCGGCAAAACGGTACCGGGGGGCACATTCGCCACCTATGCCGCCGCTGGCTTCGTCCGCCGCAACCTCATAGCCGCCGGTTTTGAACTGGAGCGCCGCAAAGGGTTTGCCGGAAAGCGTGAGATGCTGTGCGGCACCAAGCCATCCCGCTGAGACGGCTCCCACAGCAGCAACCGGCCTTCACTGTCAGGCGGTCGGCACGTCGCGACGTGGCATCGCGTCTCCCAGCCATTGCGCGATCTTGTCCTCGAGAATTTCGGGGCTGATGGGCTTCGACAGATAATCATCCATGCCTGCTGCGATGCAGAGCTCGCGGTCCGCGTCCTGTGTATGCGCGGTAACGCCGATGATCGGAACATGCCGGCCGTCGGCAGCCGCCTGTTCGGCGGCGCGGATTGCCAGTGTCGCCTGATGCCCGTTCATCACCGGCATCGACACATCCATAAGGATGACGGCGGGATTGTGCTCCTCCCACGCCTGAACGGCCTTCTTGCCATTGCCGACGATCAGGAACCGCAAACCCGCCTGCTGCAATATCTGGGTGAAGACGATCTGATTGACGTCGTTGTCCTCGGCCACCAGCACATCGACAAGGCAGGGTCGGCGCCGGTCTGGAACCGTCGTCGGAGGTGACACAACCCGCCGCTTCTTGTCCGTGGGGCCATTGTCTGGCTGCACCGGCGCATCGCTGCCGCCTGACGCCAGCCCCTGCGGATCCTGCCGGGCGCGCTTCTGCCGCACATCCCGCACCACATCGAACAGGGTGGAACGCAACAGACGCGCCCGCGCCGGCTTCATCAGATGCGCCTGCACGCTGAGATCGGTGAAAAGGCTCTCGTCACCCACGACATCCATAGACGTCAGGAACACGATGGCGATATCGTCGAAACGGCTATCCGCCCTGATCCGCTCGACCACATCCAGCCCGTTCATAACAGGCATGTGATAATCGAGAATGATGGCGTCGATGGCAAAACCGAGGGATGCAGCCTCCTGCAGCACGGCAATGCCTGATGGCCCGTCCTGCACAGCATGGCCGTCGATACCCCAAGTCTTCAGTTGCTCCGCCAATATGCGGCGATTGACGTCGTTATCGTCGATGACGAGTACGCGTATATCCTCGATCGCCATGGCAAGAAGCGGAGCGTCGCGCCGCTTTTCCGTAACGTGAAACGGAATATTGACCTCGAAGGTCGATCCCTTGCCGACTTCGCTCACCACATTGATCGTACCGTCGAAAAGACCGACAAGACCGACCGTGATCGCCAGTCCCAATCCCGTTCCCTCGTGCCGCCGTGTCGCTGAGCCGTCGACCTGGCTGAATTTGTCGAAGATGGTTTCGAGCTTGTCTGCGGGAATGCCAATGCCGCTATCTTCGACGCGCAGCGACAGAATGGTCTCCGACGCTTCTGCCGACTGCGCCGAAAGTTCGATCAGTACATGCCCCATTTCCGTGAACTTGACGGCGTTTCCAACAAGATTGGTGACGACCTGGCGGAACCGCCCGGCGTCCCCCATGACCTTGCCGAAAACCGACGGATCGATCCGGACGACAAGTTCTATGTTCTTTTCCAGCGCCGCTGAGGACAGGAGGGAAACCACATCCTCCACCGCTTCCGCCGGATCGAAAGGCACGCTGCGCAGCTTCATCTGCCCGGCCTCGATCTTGGAGAAGTCGAGAATGTCGTTGATGATCGTCAGGAGCGCATTGCCGGATTTGACGATGATATCGGTGAAGGTTTTCTGGCGTGTATCCAGATTGGATTTGGCCAGAAGTTCCGCCATGCCGAGCACGCCATTCATCGGCGTGCGGATTTCATGGCTCATATTGGCAAGGAATTCAGATTTGGCGCGATCTGCCGCTTCCGCGCGGGAAAGCAGCCGCTGCAACTCCTCCTCGCGCATCTTCATCTCGGTGACGTCGGTGACGATGATGAGCCAGTAATTGCCGGAACTGTTGGTCGCTTCCAGATTGAGCCACGTCTTTCCGGCAATATGGATCAGCCAGGAGAACGGCCTGTTGGCGGCTATGTGCTCTCTCCAGGCGGTCAGCGTCGCGGCCGCCTCCTCTTTGGTGCCAAAATCTCCGCGCCCGGCACAATGGGCAAAGAACCCCGACCAGTTGCAGCCCTTTTCCAGCAGCTGCGGCGGCACATCGAACATTCGCGCCACAGCCTCGTTGGACATGATGATGGTTCCCTGCTCGACCAGCACCAGCCCCTGCGCCATGGCGCGCGTGGCGCCCTGCATATATTCGCCGACACGCTCAAGTTCGGCCTTTGCCTCACTGATCTCGGCGTCGCGCATGCGCACGTCGGTCACATCGGCATAGGTGCTGAGGATTTTTCCGCCGTCGAGGCGGGTCTTGGAAATGACGGTGACCTTGCCGCTTTTGCTGCGCACCTCGCGCGGCGTGAAGACCTTGTCGTTGAGCAGCCGTTCTGCGCGCTGGTTGTAGAGCTCCTCGAAGGGTATATCGCCATAGTCATAAAGGCCGCTTTCGAAATTCGCCTCCATGAATTCGCGATAGCTTTTACCGACAAGCGACTTCTCGCCGCCGATTTCGCCCCATAACGTGTCGAAGCACGGATTGACATATTCGATGACGAGATCCGCGTTGAGGAGTAGTACGCCAACCGGCAGGGCATGAAGAACCGTTTCGAACTGGCGATGCAGCGCTTCGGCCTGCGCCTGCGCCGCGATCAGCGCATTTTCCCGCTCCTTCAGCAGGCTGACATCTGTGACTGAACCCACCAGATAATATTCGTCATCGGGCGTCGTGACCCGGCCGAGCCGGGTTATGACCGGAACGGCGCCGCCATCCGAAAGCGGAATGGTTCCCGTCTTTTCAATCGCCTCTCCGGTTTGCAGGATATGCTCGTTTTCCCGCTGGAACTCTGCGCCCTCCTCCGGAAACATCTCGCATTCGGTCTTGCCCAAATAGTCGGCGAGGCTGCCGCCCCGGAATTTCTCAAAGGCCGCATTGGCAAAGGTCAGCCGCCTGTCCTGATCCCGCAGGAACACGCCCACGGGCAATTGCTCAAGCGCGGCGCGCAGCAGCCAGGTCTCGCGGATCTGCTTGCTAAGCAGGGTCTCATGCGCCTTGAACTCCGTCACATCGACGCGAAGCCCCACCAGCATGCCGTTTTCCAGCCGCTTGTTGACCATACGCACCCACCGGCCATCGGCAAACTGCTCCACCCTTTCGAGATAGGGCAGGGAAAAATCCCGCAACTGCTTCTGCAGCCATGCCTGGTAATCCGGATCGTCCGATTTCACGCTGCGGTAGCCGCTCGAGAAATAGACCGCCTCCATCAGCGTCTCAAGCCGGGTGCCGGGCTTTAGCTGGAGGTTGAAATCGCTGTAGAATTCCACGAAACGCGCATTGCAATAGACGAGCCGGTTTTCACGGTCATAAATTACGATACCGGCATCGATGAGGTCGATAACGCCGCTGTCGAACAGCAGGTCGGCGCTGCCGCCGTCCGAAACACCCTTCACGACAGAGGGCACTTCTTCGAACACCTCAAACAGGAACAGACTGCCGTCATCGCCGGTGAAACGTTCGCAACGCAGCTTGTAAGGCCCTGAAGACGCTGCACCATGGCATGAAATCACTTCGTCCGTGGCAAAGACCAGCGAGCGGCGCTCCCTGTCCTCGCGCTCGGCATCGCGAATATCGGCGGAAAGAGCAAGGCTGGTGTGGCCCGTGAACGCGGCGGGCGGACGCCCCATGACCCGGCCATAGGCTGCATTGACCATGAGGTAGCGAAGCTCGCTGTCCTTGATGCACGCGGGCAAATCCAGGGCGGCGATTGCCCCGTAAGCTTTTTCCAGCAACCCGCATCCTTGGGTCAAGCGATACTCCACACCGTGCAGTTCCATCCTTGTCGAATCAAATATTTCCAGACGTCGTTGCAAAAACGTTATGTGAGAAAACCGCTATTTGCTATGTGCGGAATGGTCGCTTTACCCTTTTTTAACCATAATTATTCGCAAGCCTCCGCGCCTCGCCGGCAATCGCTAGCCTGCCTTCTGCATGGCAGCCATGCGCCGCGAGACGGCAGCGTTACAAAACTATTGCTTGACTTTACGCCATAAAACGCCCACATGCCGGTCAAGCTTTCACCTTCGGCAGCCGCGTGAGCTGCAGCACATGACCAAGATGACTTGGCCCGCATGAAGGAAAAGCGCAACGAATACAGAAGACGGCGTTTTGCCGCACTGATGCGCAGAAAGTTATTCCAACCCACAAGTTCCCAATTCACGCGGGGTTCTTGACGCCGAAACCGCCGGACAGCAGCAACTGCTCCGGACGATTGGTTTTTGGCGCCCCGAAAGGCATTACTATTGACCAGTTTTAGCGAACTCGGCCTCTCTGAAAAGATTGTGGCCAGCGTTACCCAGCTCGGCTACACAACCCCCACCCCCATTCAGGCAAAGGCCATTCCGCTGCTGCTTGAAGGCCGTGATCTCATCGGCCTCGCACAGACCGGCACGGGCAAGACGGCAGCATTCGGCCTGCCCATCATCGAAATGCTGATGAAGCAAGCCGACCGCCCGGCAAACCGCACCACCCGCACCCTCATCCTTGCACCGACCCGCGAACTGGTTAACCAGATCGGCGAAAACCTGCGCTCCTTCGTGAAGAAGACGCCGCTGCGCATTAACCAGGTTGTCGGCGGCGCGTCGATCAACAAGCAGCAGCTTCAGCTCGAAAAAGGCACGGACGTCCTGGTGGCGACACCCGGCCGCCTGCTGGACCTCATCGCCCGCAACGCGATCTCGCTTTCCAAGGTCACCTATCTGGTGCTTGATGAAGCCGACCAGATGCTCGATCTGGGCTTCATTCACGATCTGCGCAAGATTTCCAAGATGGTTCCGGCCAAGCGCCAGACCCTGCTGTTTTCGGCAACGATGCCGAAGGCGATTTCCGAGCTTGCCAGCAACTTCCTGACGGACCCGATCAAGGTCGAGGTAACACCTCCGGGCAAGGCCGCCGACAAGGTCGAGCAGTACGTGCATTTCGTCGCCGGCAAGAATGACAAGACCGACCTTCTGAAGAAGTCGCTCAACGAAAACCCGGATGGCCGATCGATCGTTTTCCTGCGCACCAAGCACGGCGCGGAAAAGCTCTACAAGCATCTGGAACATATCGGCTTCAAGGTCGCTTCCATCCACGGCAACAAGAGCCAGGGACAGCGCGAGCGGGCACTGAAGGGCTTCAAGGACGGTGAGATCAAGGTTCTGGTCGCAACCGACGTCGCTGCCCGCGGCATCGATATTCCGGCCGTGACGCACGTCTTCAACTATGACCTGCCGGAAGTGCCCGACGCCTATGTCCACCGCATCGGCCGTACCGCCCGTGCCGGCCGCGACGGCATTGCCATCGCGTTCTGCGCACCGGACGAAACACGTCTGCTGCACGATATCGAAAAGCTGATGAAGATCGATATCCCGGTTGCATCCGGTGAACGTCCGGCCGGTCTTGCCAGCCCGACGCGCCCGAACAACAACAACCGTGGTCGCAACAACAATGGCGGCCAGCCGCGTGGACCCCGCGAAGGCGGACGCCACAATGGCGAGCCCCGTCCCTCGCGTCACCACGCCCCGCGTGATGCGGACAACGATCTGGAAGTCACGTCAGACTTCAAGCGCGTGAAGACGGCGGAAGGTGACGCAGGTCGCCCGGCCGGCCCTCGCAAGCAGCGCCGCCCTGCCCGCAAGCCCGGCGGCAGCGGGGGCAACCGTCACGCACCTGCTGGCGGCAACGGCCAGGAAAAGCGCGCTTCCGGCAACGGAAACGGCAATCGCGGCCGTAACCGCTAAGTAACTTAACTCTGCGCGAGCCGATTCCTCGGTATCGCGTGTCTACCTTCAAACCCCGCAAGCGCAGGCTTGCGGGGTTTTCTTTTTGCTCTCAGCCGCCCTGCGCCAACGACCGGCGCCGCGACGGCAGGGTCATGGCCAGCACTCCGGCAATCACGCAGACAAGACCCACCCACATGGCAGGCGTCGGCACTTCTCCAAGAAACACCATGCCAATGGCGACACCGATCGGAACCCGCAGATACGCCTGCGACGTGGTACCGACCGAACCGAGCGTCTGCATCAGCCGGAAATAGACCATGAAGGCGAGCGCCGTTGAAAAGACGCTGAGGCACACAAGTGCGGTGAGCGACGCCGAAGATGGCGACAATGTCCAGGGCCGGTCAACGATCACGCTAACCGGCAACAGAAGCACGGCGCCGCAGATCAGCGAGCCGGCGGCAGGCATGACGGGATCGAGACCCCTGAAGTTTTTGCTGAAGATGGCGGCACAGGCGTAGGAAAAGGCTGCAGTCAGCACGGCAATCTGGCTCCACAGCGCCTCACCCGCCCCGTTCAACGCATCCAGACCGATGATGAGACAGACACCTGTCATGCCCGCAACAGTGCCGAACAGCTTGCGCCCGCTGACCTGCTCATGCCGGATGATCAGCGCGGTGAGAAGAAAGGTGAAGATCGGCGTCGTCGCATTGAGGATGACGGCGAGACCGGCATCGATGCTCTGCTCCGCCCACGCGATCAGCGTGAAAGGCAACACGCTGTTGATGCAGGCCTGAACGAAGAAGAGCCGCCATGTGGCGAAATCCCGCGGCAACCGCAGCCCGCGCAGGCGAATGACCGCCAGCAGCAACAGACCGGCAATCAGGGTTCTTGCGGCAATGAAGGTCAGCGGTGGTATGGTCTCCACCCCGATCTTGATGAAAGTATAGGATGCGGCCCACAGAGTGGACAACAGGGCAAGTAGCAGCAATTCGCGGGCGATAGGGTTTTGACTGGTCACGGATCAATTTTCCAACTGCGTTCAGGATGAACCGTTCCTAACCCGAAAACAAGCATCTATGCTTCGGTGACGGCCGAAGTTTCCACCGTTTCAAAAGCATGAAGCCCCGCACGGTACCAGCCATGCGGGGCTTCAATGACAGACCGGAGATTGCAGCGGCCGATCAGGCCCGGCGTTCATCCACCGAGAAAGCACCCGGACCGGCAAACACGAGATAAAGGAAGATGAAGCAGAACAGGATCGCGGCGTCGCCCCCATTGAGAGCGGGGAAGAAGCTCTTAGGCCCGTGCGCAATGAAATAGGCAACAGCCATCTGGCCGGACAGGATGAAGGCAACCGGACGCGTGAAAAGGCCGACCAGCACGAGAATGCCGCCAACGGCTTCCAGAAGCGCCGCCACCAGCAGCATCGTCGGCAGGGAGCCGTCCATCTGCGATGCCGGAAAACCGAACAGCTTCTGTGTTCCATGCGAAATGAAAAGCAGCGCCGTCATGATGCGCAGCGCCCCGAGTGCCTGCGGGCGGTAGCGGGAGAGATTGTCGAAAATTGCCATGTTCATGTGTCCCCGTTGAAGTGGTGCGACGCTCGATACAGCGCAATCATGCCTTTATGGATACACGTCTCGAACACCGAAAATCACATTTCCGATATAGCAGAACTCCCTTAAATACATAAAGGGAGTCATTCTACACATGGTTGATTTTCCACCATAAAACTGGACTCATGTGGAAAAAATCAACCCAAGGATACAGGCATTTTTTCGAGTGGCAAAGGCGGAAAAATCCGCCTCTCCGTCAGGCCTGCAACACCACGACCCTGGAGCCAACCGGCACGCGGCTGTAAAGATCGATGATGTCGTGGTTCAGCATCCGGATACAGCCGCTTGACATGGCGTGGCCGATGGATTGCGGCTGGTTGGTGCCGTGCAGACGGAACATGGTGTCGTTGCCGCCGCGATAGAGGTAGAGCGCCCGTGCGCCGAGCGGGTTGTTCGGGCCCCCCTCCATGCCGCCGGCGTATTTCAGATTGCGCGGATCACGGCGCATCATGTTTGCGGTCGGCGTCCAGGAAGGCCATTCCGACTTCCGGCCGATATAGGCGTCGCCCTTCAGCGCAAGCCCCTGGCGACCGACGCCGACGCCGTAACGCATTGCCCGTCCATCGCCCAGTACGTAGTAAAGACGCCGCGCGGGCGTATCCACAATCACCGTTCCGGCCGGATGCGCGGTATCGTATGCCACTTCCTGCCGGCGCAGCTCGGGCTTCACCTTGTCGAGATGCATTTCCGGAAGCGGAAACTTCTCGTCCGGCTTCGCCGCATAATTAAGCCTCTGCTGCCCGATGCCGGAACTTGCGCAGCCGGCCAGCAACAGCGGCAATCCGAACAGAACACCACGACGTGAAATAGACATGTAACCCCCGCCAAATCTCTAGATTAACGAGAGGTATAATTTTATGGTTAACAAATCTCTAATATGAGGTTGTAGGAATTAACGCGCCTCAACTGGCGCTGCGGGCCGGCGGTTGGCCAGATACACCCCCGTTACCGCCAGGACCGTGCCGGCAATCATGGCCGGCGTCAGCGTTTCCCCGAAAAGCAGGGCCGCTTCCACGGCGGCAAGCGGCGGCACGAGATAGATCAGCGAGGCAGCGCGCGAGACCTGCCCGCGCCGGATGAGATAGAGTAGCAGGGCCACCGCACCGATGGAGATCGCGCCCACCGACCAGACGAGCGTGGCGGCAAGCCCGAGGCTCCAGTCCACATGACCATCCTCCAGCAACAGCGCGAAGGGAACGGTGACGATGAGGGCGCCGACATATTGCAGCGTGGCGACCGCCATGATGTTTCCGCCATGGACGTATTTCTTCTGGTAGAGGGTGCCATAGGTCACCGACGTCATGCCCAGCACATTCACCGCCACGGCATAAAGCGGCACGGAAAGGCCGAGCGCGCCTGATGCCATGACCTTCGGCAGCACGGCGATGGCAATGCCGACAAAGCCGAGAAGCAAGCCGGCACGCTGCACCGGAGAGATCTTTTCGCCGATCATGTAACGGGCGGCAACCGCCGTCATCAACGGCTGCAAACCGGCAATAATGCCGCCGATCGCCGCCGGCACGCCCTGCCCTATCGCCCACCAGATCATGCCAAGGTAAAGGCCGTGCAGGAACACGCCGGACAAGATTGCCCGGAAAACATCGATGCGCCGTTCAGGCCATTGAATGGAGGAAAACCGGCAGATCGCCCACAATATCGCACCCGCCAACAGGTAACGCAGACAGAGGAAGGTCAGCGGACCAGTATAATAAACGGCATATTTCGCGGTGACCCAGCCGGTCGACCAGAGAAAGACGAAGATGGCCGGAGCCAGACGGTCGAGCGACATGGGAACTTCCCCTGTGCCGCGTGATGCCCCGCAACCGGACATGGGCCCGGGACATAAGGCATGCGGCGAATTGACATTTTTACGACTTGAAGCAACCGGTCAATGACCCGGCCGGATCTCGGCGCGCACCCCTTGGCGAAACACAGCCGTCCAAGCTAGCCGGGATCCCCATCCCCGCAAAAGGTCAAAAGTGTTTTGGTGATCGCATCTTTCAGATTTTCTGATGCCACACCCAAAACCCATCAACCGAAAGCGAACGAATAAAATTTGTGCATTCGCCCACGGCGCACACAGTGCCACCACCCCGTTCCGCCCCACCTTGCCCTGCAACCAATTTGCCAATGCCGCATTTATAGGCTGAAAGCGAAAAAACGCTTCTTTTTTAAAACTCTAGGGCGGTAAAAAATCTTCACGGAGGCCTCCGCATAGTTCTTGCATTGCATTTGTCGTTGTATTCATATGGCAAAAAAGGGGACATCGAAGTTGGCATTTGACGAAATGATAAATGCGGAC
Organism: Rhizobium sp. Root491; assembly: GCF_001427205.1. Taxonomy (NCBI): domain Bacteria; kingdom Pseudomonadati; phylum Pseudomonadota; class Alphaproteobacteria; order Hyphomicrobiales; family Rhizobiaceae; genus Rhizobium; species Rhizobium sp. Root491. The sequence goes on along the minus strand of NZ_LMFF01000015.1, from coordinate 16,133 downwards.
AACGCGCCGCGAAGCCCATATGAAAACTATAACGAGTGGTACAGCCGGCAGGACAGGGCACACCTGATCCAGAAGTCTAAAGACGCGGAAAACATCTTTCGAAAAACCGGCATTACTTTCGCAGTCTACGGCCACGCCGACAGTTCAGAAAAACTGATCCCCTTCGATATCATTCCGCGCATCATTTCCGGGCGCGAGTGGCGCAAACTGGCCCAGGGTATCGAACAGCGCGTTCTCGCTCTCAACGCTTTCCTCGACGATATCTACCACAAGCAGGAAATCATTCGCGCCGGGCGCATTCCCCGCGAAATCATTGAGAAGAACGTCGCATTCCTCCCGGAAATGATCGGTTTCACGCCACCCGGCGGCGTTTATACCCACATTGTCGGCACGGATATCGTCCGCACCGGCGAAGACCAGTTCTATGTTCTGGAAGACAACGCCCGAACGCCTTCAGGTGTCAGCTACATGCTGGAAAACCGTGAAACGATGATGCAGATGTTCCCGGAACTCTTCCATGAAAACCGGGTACAGCGGGTGGAGGATTACCCCTATCAGCTGCGCCAATCGCTCGCCTCGCTTGCACCCCCCGGCTGCACCGGCAAGCCGCGCGTCGCGGTGCTGACCCCTGGCATCTACAATTCCGCCTATTACGAACATTCCTTCCTGGCCGACATGATGGGCGTGGAGCTGGTGGAAGGGTCCGACCTGCGCGTCATGGACGGCAAGGTCAAGATGCGCACTACACGTGGCTACGAGGCCATCGACGTGCTTTACCGCCGCGTCGACGACGACTTCCTTGATCCGCTCACCTTCCGGCCGGATTCGGCGCTCGGCGTACCCGGCATCATGGATGTCTACCGCGCCGGCAACATCACCATCGCCAATGCGCCGGGCACCGGCATTTCCGACGACAAGGCAATCTATTCCTACATGCCCGAGATCGTCGAGTTCTACACCGGCCGCAAGCCGCTTCTGGAAAACGTGCCGACATGGCGCTGTTCGGAGCCGGACAGCCTGAAATACGTTCTCGACAACCTTGCCGAACTGGTTGTCAAGGAAGTTCACGGTTCGGGCGGTTACGGCATGCTGGTCGGCCCCACCGCGTCGAAAAAGGAACGGGCGCTTTTTGCCGAAAAGCTGAAAGCCCGCCCCTCCAATTACATCGCGCAGCCCACGCTGTCGCTTTCCACCGTGCCGATCATGGTGAAAAACGGCATAGCGCCGCGCCATGTCGATCTGCGTCCTTATGTGCTGGTTTCAGACAAGGTGAAGATCATTCCCGGCGGACTGACCCGTGTTGCCCTCAAGCAGGGCTCGCTGGTGGTCAATTCCAGCCAGGGCGGCGGCACCAAGGATACATGGGTACTGGAGGACTAAGCCATGCTGGGCAGAACGGCAAACGGGCTCTACTGGATGTTCCGGTATATTGAGCGCGCTGAAAATATCGCCCGGCTTATCGATGCGGGCCTGCGCGTTTCCCTGACGCGCAGCGGCAGCGGCGATGAGGACTGGGACGGCGTGTTGCAGAGTGCCGGCGTGCACGAAGCCTTTCTCGAAACGCGCGAGAAGGTGACGGCGGCCAATGCGATCGATTATCTCCTGCGGGACAAGGCAAACCCTTCGAGCGTCATGTCCTGCATCGAGGCAGGCCGCAACAATGCCCGCATGGTGCGCACCGCGCTGACGCGCGAGACATGGGAAGCCACCAACGAATTCTGGATCGAGTTGAAGAACATCCTCGGCCGCAAGCTCAGCCATGCCGAACTGCCGCAGACCATCGATGTCATCAAGCATCGCGCCGGTCTGGTGCGCGGCGCCTTCCACGGCTCGATGCTGCGCAACGATCTCTATAATTTCTCCCGCATCGGCACCTTCATCGAGCGCGCCGACAACACCGCCCGCATTCTCGACGTAAAATATTACGTGCTGCTGCCGGCCGTGGCGCATGTCGGCTCCTCGCTCGACAATGCCCAATGGGAATCCATCCTGCGCTCGGTCTCGGCGCACCGCTCCTATGGCTGGGTCTATGATGCGGAATACAAGCCCGCCAACATTGCCGACTTCCTCATTCTCAACGGCCGCATGCCGCGCTCGCTCGCCTATTGCTACGAGAAGATAACCAGCAACCTCAATTACATAGCTGAGGATTACGGTGAAAAGCACAAGGCGCATGAAACGGCGGAAAGCATTCGCGACAGTCTGCGCAAGACGACGATCGATCGCGTCATGGATGAAGGCCTGCACGAGTTTCTGGAGAGATTTGTCAACCGGAACGGGCAGCTGGGGCAGGAAATCATGGAAGGCTACCGCTTTTATCTGTAAGCGCGTGGACGGGGACAGCTTATGCGTCTGAAAATCACCCATACGACCGAATATGTCTATGACGAGCCGATGCCCTATGCATTGCAGCGGCTGCGCCTGACGCCACAGACCGGCCCGTGCCAGACGGTGGAGGACTGGGATGTATCGGTCGACGGCGCCACCGTCGAAGTAAGCTATGACGACCATTTCGGCAACCGTGTCGCACTGGTCGAGACCGAAGGCCCGCAACGCAGGGTCAAGGTCGTGGCTGGTGGCCTCGTCATAACCGAAGACAGGGCCGGCATGGTCGGCCCCCACACCGGCAGTGCGCCGCTATGGCTCTTCCTGCGCGAGACGCCGCTGACGAAGCCTGGCAAACTCGTGCGCGAACTGGCGAAGGCCAGCACCGGCAACAGCGAGCTCGAGCGCCTGCACGACCTGATGGAGAAGATCAACAGCAAGGTGGAATATGTGCCGGGTTCGACCGACACCGAAACCACCGCCGAACTCGCACTCGAAGCCGGCAAGGGCGTCTGCCAGGACCATGCCCATATCCTCATTTCCGCCGCCCGGCTGATGGGCCTGCCCGCCCGCTATGTTTCCGGTTATCTGATGATGGAAGACGTGGCGGAGCAGACGGCAACCCATGCCTGGGCCGAGGTGCATCTGCAGGGGCTCGGCTGGGTTGGCTTTGACGCCGCCAATAATATCTGCCCTGACGATCGCTACGTGCGCATTGCCCTTGGCCTCTGCTACCGCGACTGCGCGCCGATATCGGGCATGCGGATCGGCCCGGCCGGCGAAACACTGAACGTTTCGGTGACCGTGCAGCAATCGCAGAGCCAATCGCAAAGCTGAGACAATGGCCGGCAGAGACGACGAAACGATCGGCTTTTATACGCATAATGCCGGAGCCTATACGTCGAGAGGGCAAACGGCGGACCTTCCCCATTTGGAAAAATTCCTGTCGCGCCTGCCCAAAGGCGCGACCATCCTCGAACTGGGGTGCGGTGGCGGGCAGGACAGTGAATTCATGCTCGCTGCAGGCTTCGACGTGCGCCCGACGGACGGCACACCCGAAATCGCCAAGGCGGCCGAAACGCGGCTCGGCATTCCCGTCGCGACATTGCTGTTCGAAGATATCGGCGACGTGGAGACTTATGACGGCGTGTGGGCCAATGCCTGCCTGTTGCATGTCCCCCGCCCCGCTCTTTCCGGTATCATCCGCCGCATCCGTACGGCGCTGAAACAGGGCGGTGTTTTTTACGCCAGCTTCAAGGCCGGGGAAGCGGAAGGCCGCGACACGTTCGGCCGCTATTACAACTATCCTTCGAAAACCTGGCTTGAGGACCTGTACGGGCATTTCGCCTGGGCAGGCGTGGAGATAGAAGCACGGCACGGCAGCGGTTACGACAAGCTGCCAACCGACTGGCTGCATGTGACGGCAACGAAACCCTGATCCGCTTTCAACAACCTGTGGGTTGCGAAAGCCCGCCGTGACCGGTTAAATCGCCGCAGCAACCGATCAGGGAGAGGGCTTTTTGTACAGTATTTCCGACTATCGCGACTGCCAGTCCCATGGACCCATCATTGCGGAACGGGTCTGGACGGCATGGTGGCAGGATAGTGGCCTCCAGGTCGGCGATGTGGCTGAACATCTGAAAGACATGGTGAACCCCCATGCCCTGCCGACCGGCTTCGTCGCCCATGACGACAAGGGTTACGTCGGCTCCGCCTTTCTTATCCATTGCGATCTGGAGGAGCGGCCACAATATCTGCCATGGGTTGCCGCACTCTGGGTGGAGGAAAACAGCAGACGTTCAGGTGTCGCCCGGGCGCTCATGCAGGCCGCAACACAACGGGCCGCCGAACTTGGTCACGACACCAGCTACCTGTGCTGCCGGCGCCGTCTCGAAACCTATTATACGAACTGCGGCTGGACCGTTCTGGAACGTGGTGTTGGCAAGCACGACCTGACGGTGCTGACCTACAGCACGAAAACATAGACTGTCCGCTATATCCGTTGCCAGACATCGGGGAGGAACCATGAAACCGCCAGCCGCCCTTATGGAGACGGCGATCTACGCCAACGATCTCGACGCCGCCGAGGCCTTTTATCGCTATGTCTTCGGGCTGGAGGTGGTGCGCAGGCTGCCGGGCCAGTTCGTGTTCTTCAAATGTGGCCGGCAGATGCTGCTGGTCTTCGATCCGCAACAATCACGCACGGCCACCCCCGACAATCCGATCCCGCGCCACGGCGCCACCGGACAAGGCCATTTCTGTTTTTATGCGAAAGACAAGTCGGAAGTGGACGACTGGAAAGCCCGCTTCGAGGAGCTTGGAATTCCCATCGAACACTATCACCGCTGGCCGAATGACAGCTATTCCGTCTACATCCGCGACCCGGCCGGCAATTCCGTGGAGGTGGGCGAAGGCAGGCTGTGGGGGTTCGAGTAAGCCCCAGATACCCGGAAGAACACTATGAAGAACATTTTTGTCGTCACGCACACCCAGTCCGTCCATCATGTCGAGAACAAGGTTGGAGGCTGGTATGATACCGAACTGACACCCAAGGGAAAAGCCGATGCGCAGGCGACGGCCGAGAAACTTGTGGCCTTGATCGGCAACACATCAGTCGAAATCTTCAGTTCCGATCTTCTGCGGGCCTCCCAGACTGCGGCAATCATTGCTGAACACCTCAAGTCCCCTTTTGAAACCACGGATGGCCTGCGGGAAATCAGCTACGGTTCGGCGGGTGGTATGCCGCAGGAATGGCTCGACGCCCGTCAGATACCGGCCCCCCATCACGACCGGATGGATCATCGTGGCGGAATTGCTGATGGCGAAACGAGACGAGAGTTGGCCGAAAGAGTGTACCGCGCCGTGGACACGATTATATCGCGTCCTTGCCCCACGCAGATCATCGTTACCCATGGCTTCGCTCTTACCTTCGTCATCGCGGCATGGATCAAAATGCCGATCGACAGCGTCGGTTATGTCAGCTTTCCCGCGTCTTCCGGCAGCATTACGCACCTAAGACAAGACGATTACTGGCAAAACCGCGGCGTTATCGCTTTGGCGGATGTGTCCCACCTGAAGACAAGCCGGGGATGACGTCGAGAGGGGGACGCTGAGCGACCCCCTCCCTCAACCGTTTAACGTGCAGCCCCGGTAGATCAGATCTGCCGAACCGTGATTTCTTCTTCCGCATTAACCGCAAGCGGGTTCCTCAGCGGCAGGCCGAAACCAGCGGCCTCGATCTCGAACACGTCACCCGCTTCCGGCTTGATGCCCTCCGCAAAAGAGAGCGTTGCGGTACCGAACATGTGCACATGGACGTCACCAGGTGCGCGGAACAGGCCGTATTTGAAGTGGTGATATTCGAGGTTCGCGAAGGTGTGGGACATGTTGTCCTCACCCGAAACAAACGGCTTTTCGAAAATGACCTTGTCGCCACGACGGATGCGCGAGGTGCCGCGAATATCCGACGGCGCAACGCCGACGCGGATTTCCGGGCCGAAGCTTGCCGGGCGCAACTTCGAATGGGCGAGGTAGAGATAGTTGATCCGCTCGGTGACGTGATCGGAAAATTCGTTCGACACGGCAAAGCCGATGCGCACGGGTTCGCCCTTGTCGGAGATCACGTAGATGCCGGCCATTTCCGGCTCTTCGCCGCCATCAAGCGCGAAGGACGGAGAGGTGAGAGCAGCACCGGGTGCCGCTGCGACATAGCCGTTGCCCTTGTAGAACCACTCGGGTTGAACACCCTTTTCGCCAGCCTTCGGCTTGCCATTTTCCAGACCCATGCGGAACATCTTCATGGAATCCGTCAGGCTTTCCTCGGCGGCTTCCGTGGTCTTCTTGTGCATGCTGTCGCGGGTAGCAGCAGAGCCGAGATGGGTCAGGCCCGTGCCTGTCAGATGCAGATGCGCCGGATCGGGATGGGTGATCGGCGGCAGAAAGCGACCTTCAGCATAAGCCTTTTCAAGATCGACGGCATCGCCGAGACCATGGGCGGACACAACATCGGCAAGGCTCTTGCCACCATTGGCAGCTTCCATGGCGAGCGCGTAAACCGATTGAGCGCCGTTGACGGCGTGCGCCTGTCCGCCTTCTTCGCGAACGGCGACGGTGATTTTGCCACTGGCATCCTTGATCTGTGAAATGAGCACGGGATTTCCTTCCTGCGGCGCAACGCGCCTTATCTTCTTCGGCGCGTTGCGCCTTCACCTTATGAAAGTGGCCGGAAACCGGCCACTTTTTTGACTTGCTATATTGGCTGGGCAATCAGCCCTTGTTCTTGTTGTAGACGTCGAAGAACACGGCAGCGAGCAGCACGAGGCCCTTGACCATCTGCTGGAAGTCGATACCGAGGCCGACGATCGACATGCCGTTGTTCATGACGCCCATGATGAAGGCACCGATAACAGCACCGGTGATCTTGCCAACGCCGCCGGAGGCCGAAGCACCGCCAATGAAGCAGGCCGCGATCACATCAAGCTCGAAGCCAACGCCTGCCTTCGGCGTTGCCGAGTTGAGGCGTGTCGCGATGATCATGCCGGCCAGACCGGCCAGTACGCCCATGTTGACGAAGGTTAGGAAGCTCAGGCGTTCGGTGTTGATACCGGAAAGCTTGGTCGCCTTCTCGTTGCCACCCATGGCGTAAACGCGGCGGCCAATGGTCGTGCGGCGCGTCACGAAGCTGTAAAGCGCAATCAGAACCAGCATCACGATCAGGACGTTCGGCAGGCCACGATAGGTGGACAGCTGGTAGCCAAGGAACAGAATAGCGCCTGAGATGAGCAGGTTCTGCACAATGAAGAAACCGAACGGCTCCACGTCGATGCCGTGCTTCACGTTCACCACGCGACGGCGCCACGCCAGATAGAACAGCACGACAGTAATCACCAATGTCAGGATCATCGACGTCGTGTTCAGACCTTCGATGCCACCGATATCAGGCAGGAAGCCGGTGCTGATGATCTGGAAATCCGTCGGGAACGGGCCGATGTTCTTGCCGCCGAGCACAAAAAGCGTGAGGCCGCGGAACACAAGCATGCCCGCCAGCGTCACGATGAACGACGGGATGCGATGATAGGCGATCCAGTAACCCTGGGCAGCACCGATGATACCGCCGATGACAAGACAAATCAGCGCCGCGAGAAACGGGTTCATGCCCCACTGCACGGTCAATATGGCCGCAATCGCGCCGACGAAGGCGACGATGGAACCGACAGAAAGGTCGATATGTCCGGCCACGATGACCAGCAGCATGCCAAGCGCCATGATGACGATGAACGAGTTCTGCAGGATGAGGTTGGTCAGGTTCACGGGCCGGAACAGAATGCCGCCGGTATAGAACTGGAAGAAAACCATGATAGCGACGAGCGCGATCAGCATGCCGTATTCGCGGATATTGGAGCGAATATACGACCCGACCGAGATGACGTTGCTTTCTTCGTTTGTGGTGTTTGCCGAACTCATGAGTTCTTCTCCCCTGAGCGCATGATAGCGCGCATGATGCTTTCCTGGCTCGCCTCTCCCTTCGGCAATTCAGCGACGATGCGGCCTTCGTTCATGACGTAGATGCGGTCGCAATTGCCGAGCAATTCAGGCATTTCCGATGAGATCATCAGAACGCCTTTGCCGTCGGCAGCGAGCTGGTTGATGATGGTGTAGATTTCGTATTTCGCGCCAACGTCGATACCGCGTGTCGGCTCGTCGAGGATCAGGACATCAGGATTGGAGAAGAGCCACTTGGAAAGCACGACCTTCTGCTGGTTGCCGCCCGAAAGATTGACCGTTTCCTGAAAGATGCCCGAAGAGCGGATGCGAAGGCGTGTGCGGAAATCGCTCGCCACCTTCATTTCCTTGATGTCGTCGATGACGCTGGCCTTCGACACGCCTGCCAGATTGGCAAGCGTGGTGTTGTGCAGAATGTTGTCGTTGAGCACCAGACCGAGATGTTTGCGGTCTTCGGTCACATAGGCAAGACCGGCATCGATTGCCTTGCGCACGGTGCTGACATCCACGGGCCTGCCGTCGATCAGAACGTCACCGGTGATCTTGTGACCGTAGGACTTGCCGAACACGCTCATGGCGAATTCCGTGCGCCCTGCCCCCATCAGCCCGGCAATGCCGACGACTTCGCCCTTGCGCACGGTGACGTTGATGTCGTGCAGGACCTTCCGGTCGCGGTGCTGCTGGTGATAGGCGTTCCAGTTCTTCACTTCGAGAATGGTCTCGCCGATCGGCACGTCGCGCGGCGGATAACGATCTTCTAGATCGCGTCCCACCATGTTGCGAATGATGACGTCCTCGCTGATTTCTTCCTGATGACAGTCGAGCGTCTTCACCGTCATGCCGTCGCGCAGCACGGTGATCTGGTCGGCCACCTTGCGCACTTCGTTGAGCTTGTGGGTGATGATGATCGACGTCATGCCCTGCTTGCGGAACTCGATCAAAAGGTTGAGCAGAGCCTCGGAATCGCTCTCGTTGAGCGAGGCGGTCGGCTCATCAAGGATGAGAAGCTTCACGCTCTTCGACAACGCCTTGGCGATTTCGACCAGCTGCTGCTTGCCGACGCCGATATCCGTAATCAGCGTCTCCGGCGATTCCTTCAGGCCCACCTTCTTCAGAAGTTCGCGGGTACGGTTGAAGGTCTGCTGCCAGTTGATGACGCCGCCCGAAGCGACCTCGTTGCCAAGGAAAATATTTTCGGCAATCGACAGGAGCGGCACAAGCGCAAGCTCCTGGTGAATGATGATGATACCAATATCTTCGCTGTCGTTGATGGCGCGAAAATTTCGCACAGCACCTTCATAGTGGATCTCGCCCTCATAGGTGCCAGCGGGATAAACACCAGAAAGGACCTTCATCAAGGTCGACTTTCCAGCGCCGTTCTCGCCAACGAGCGCGTGGATCTCACCTTCCTTTACCTTAAGGTTGACGTTCTCAAGCGCTTTTACGCCCGGAAACGTCTTGGTGATGTTCCGCATTTCGAGAATGGTATTGGCCATATCGCAATCCAGCGCCCGATTAATTCAGGCGTTTTTATTTTTATGGAAAAACGGGGACGGCGCCAAGCCATCCCCGCATGTGTTGCAGGCTTATTTCAGCTGATCTGCGGTGTAGTAACCACCGTCGACGAGAACCTGCTTGTAGTTGTCCTTGGTCACGGCAACCGGCTTGAGCAGGTAGGACGGAACAACCTTGACGCCATTTTCATAGGTCTTGGTGTCGTTCACCTCAGGCTCCTTGCCCTGCAGAACGGCGTTGACCATGCCAACAGTAACCTTCGCGAGTTCGCGAGTGTCCTTGAAGATGGTCGAATACTGTTCGCCAGCAATGATCGACTTGACCGACGGAACTTCAGCGTCCTGACCGGAAACGACCGGCAGCGGCTGGTCCTTCGTGCCATAACCAACGCCCTTCAGCGAGGAGATGATGCCGATGGACAGACCGTCATAGGGCGACAGAACAGCGTCAACCTTTGCGTCCGTGTAATAAGCCGACAGGAGGTTATCCATGCGAGCCTGGGCCGTTGCCGGATCCCAACGCAGCGTACCGACCTTGTCCATGCCCATCTGGCCCGACTTTACGACCAGCTTGCCGCTGTCGATGTAAGGCTTCAGAACCGACATCGCGCCATCGTAGAAGAAGAAGGCGTTGTTATCGTCAGGAGAACCGCCGAACAGCTCGATGTTGAACGGGCCCTTGCCGTCCTTCAGGCCAAGCTTGTCAACGATCGAAGTTGCCTGCAGAACGCCAACCTGGAAGTTGTCGAAAGTGGCGTAGTAGCTGACGTCGCCGCTGTTGCGGATGAGACGGTCATAAGCGATGACCTTGATGCCCTGCTGACCAGCCTGCTTCAGAACGTCCGACAGGGTCGTGCCGTCGATCGAAGCAATCACGAGGACCTTAACGCCCTTGGTGACCATGTTTTCGATCTGGGAAAGCTGATTCGGAATATCGTCGTCGGCGTATTGCAGATCGGTCGTGTAACCGGCTTCCTGCAGCTGCTTGACGATATTGTTGCCGTCATCGATCCAGCGCGCGGAAGACTTTGTCGGCATGGCGATACCGACAGAACCCTTGTCCTGCGCGAAAGCCGGCGCTGCAAAGGAAGCAGCACCGATGGCACAAGCCGCCATCAGCGAAATAATGGACTTCATTAACTCTCTCCCTTGAACCCTCTTTGGTACCCGCTTGTTGCGTTGCACCATAAAATTCATGCCATCAGAGGAAGAAGCCGCATTGCGCCCGTTCCGATCTCGCAACTGCGAAATGGAACAGATGCCGCTCCTCCCCGGCATTCCGCAAATTGTTCTGAATCCATATAACTGTCAAATAGAATAAATCAGTTTACGTATATCAATTATGATATATTAAATCGATACAATAACCATTGAGGGGTATAAACCGGCGAATGAGCAACCAAAAAGTGTATGAGCAGACGCAAACAGCGGATGCGCTCTTCGTCTTCGAAGACAACCCTTTGCTGCGCGCCGGCTTGAAGATGAGCCACCTGCGCATGCTGGTCATGATCGAGGAGCACGGGCAGGTCAGCGCCGCCGCCGCCGCCATGAACATGACGCAGCCGGCGGCATCGCGCATGCTTTCGGAAATGGAAGCAATCGTCAAAAGCCCGCTCTGTCAGAGAGCGTCGCGTGGTGTGGTGCTGACCAAGTTCGGCGAGGCGCTGGCGCGGCGCGCCCGCACCATATTGCTGGAGCTGCGTGAGGCGAGCCGCGAACTCAACCAGATGAAATCTGGCAGCGGCGGATCGGTTTATATCGGCGCCGTCACCGCACCGGCCATCAGCCTGGTCGTGCCCGCCATAAGACGGGCGATGGACACCTATCCCGGTATCGAGATCAACGTGCAGGTGGAAAGTAGCAACGTACTGGCGCGGGAACTTCTGGCCGCACGTCACGATTTCATCATCGGCCGCATCCCCGATGATTTCGACCCCGGCCTGTTCTCCATCCATGAAATTGGCATCGAGCGCGCCTGTCTGGTGGTTCGCGAGGGCCACCCCCTGCTCCACGGCGAGCCCGTGACATTGCAGGATCTGTCCGGTTACGACTGGGTCTTCCAGCCGCCCGGCGCGCTTTTGCGCAGAACGATGGAAGACGTGTTCCTCACTCACGGCGTCGCCATGCCGCGCAACGTCATCAACACGCCATCCGTGGTGCTGACGCTTGCCCTTATCTGCAACACGGATGCAATTGCGCCAATCGCGCAGGACATGGCCGAGTTCGTGGCCGGCCAGCAGGCCGATATCGGCCGCACCCGCATCCTGCCGACGGATTTCGAGCTTGTCGTCAAGCCCTACAGCATCATCACCACCAAAGGCCGCGTTTTGCCGCCCAGCGCCCGGCTGCTCTACGATCTGGTTCTGGATGAAAGCCGCAAACTGACGGGCTTTTGAGGAAGGCAAGCCAGACGCCAACTTCATTGTATATAGAGGCCGGATTTATCAGGACCTGCCCAGGGAATAGCCGCATGCTTTTCGGACAATCCGTCTTCGAGTCGGTCGTTGAAAGACTGAGACAGGAAAAAGAAGACGAAAGCGCGGAGCCGACGCCGCCCGCCGGTCATCGTATTGTGGGTTTCAGCTCTGGCTTCGTCGTGGATACCTATCCGGATGCACCGCAACCGGGAAACGCCAGTCTCGACGCCTATCTGGCCTTTCTGCCGGAGCCCGTTGCGCTTGCCGAGCCCCAGCCGGAACCCCAACCCGAACCCATGCCGGCCCATCTCGAAAAGACCTCGCTCGCGGATGTTTCAGCAGAACTGGCCATCCATGAAACCGACACCGCCGCAACGCTTGCGGAAAAGCGCCGCGCCTTCGCAAGGCTCAATCATCCCGACGGAGTGAGACCGGAATTCCGGCACAATGCGACGCTGCGCATGACAGCGGCAAATCTCCTGATTGACCAGGCGATCCGGATGCTGCGAACCCGTGAACATTTCCAGTAGAGGCAGGTAGCGGTTTTACGCCCGGAAAGCTCGCCTCAGCCGGCGTCATTTCTATCCGTGGGTGCACTTTCCACTGGCTCGTCTGAATCGTCCCTGGCCGCGTCAGCCTTGCCTCCAGCGTTCTCCTCGCTGGCGGGCTTGAACTTCAGCAACAACTCATAGGCCGCATAGACCGCCACGCCGCCGACAACCGTTCCCCAGAAAAATTCGCGATTGACGAATTCGATGACGGACCAGGCGGCGCAAAAGCCGACGATGAGCAATCTGACCCACAAACGGCGATAAAGCGGATGGCTCGTATCGATAATCAGCATGGCGTTCCCGTTTCGGGCCTCTCCAGAACATTGCGCAGTTGCGGCATGACGCGCGCCAAAGGCGTTGGCACGTCCAAGGCGTCTTGGCCGTTTCGCAGGAAAATTGCAACGCAAATCGACCCCCTACCAATCAGACCCTCGTGAAAGGGAGAGGCAGGGGATTGCCGACCGGCTTGACCGATACCGCTACCGCTCAGTCCCGCAGGCGTCCAAGCAGGGCCAGCAGCTGGTCACGGGCTTTTTTGCCGCCGATCCGGTCGATCAGCTTTTCCTCGCGGTCACGCCATGCATCGGAAAGGCGCTCAAGAAGGCTGCTGCCCTCATCCGTCATGTCGAGGAAATGAACGCGCCTGTCCTCTTCCGACCTGCGGCGGACAAGCAATCCCTTGCTTTCCATGCTATCGACGATCGCGACGAAATTGGCACGCTGTATGCCAAGCGCCTCGGCCACATCGCTCTGCTTGAGGCCCGGATTGCCGCCGACGATGACGAGAACGGAAAAATCGGCCGGCCGCAATCCCATCTCCGCCAGCACGTCGGAAAAGCCGTTTGCCACGGCAAGTTGCGAGTGCCTCAAATGATAACCGATCGCGGTCGTCAACAATCCATAGTCGATAGCGTTTAAATGTTCCGCCTGCGTGCCGCCGCTTTCGGCCTTTTCCGCCCGTGGCCCGTTGCTATGTGCCAATTGCAAAGCCATCCGATCCCCCGCCTGATTCGTTCCTTAACCCTGCCGGAATGATAACCGACAACAGGACTAAACTGTATCCCAAATAAATGTAGATGATACTAATATTGTATAATAATTTGACAGTTAATACCCATTGCGACAACCCCTGTCTCGTAATCACCATCGGGCACAAAAGAAAAGTATGATTATTTACCCACCGATTTTTAGGGTCAAAAACCGCCTCCCCCGCCTTGTTTGAAAGGCAATACGACAATCAACCCGCCTGTGTACAAAAGTGCCAGGACAGCCGCTGGATGCAGACGTAAAATACTACTTAAAAGGGAAACGTCTTATCAGGAAGAAACGCAATACCGCAAACAACATACCGCCCTGCTATCGCAAACATGCAGACAGCAGCCCTCGCAGCAACCCACGCTCTCCCCCACACCGGAAAACAGGCCCCATTTCGTAAATCTTTGATTTTTAGACATTGATGCGGAAAGAAAGCTGGGGTATGAACCAACCGCTGCACGCGATTCAAGCGTGACCGCTGCACCCGTAGCTCAGCTGGATAGAGTGTTGGATTCCGATTCCAAAGGTCACAGGTTCGAATCCTGTCGGGTGCGCCATTTTATTGCAGAGTACGGAATAAAGAACGACCTCGAAAACACTGAGCCGAATATAACGGACGCTCAGCGTTAGAAAATGTTGAGTTCGTAAGCATGTAATTGGGAAGCTCGGCCCATCGTAACGACTTCAACCTGTTATGCGTAAAACTCTCCCGTTCGCGTCAAAATTCACCCAATGCTTCCAATAGTACTGTAGAACTTTGGCGGCCCCAAAAACGGGGCGTAACACCATGTTGAATCTCTTATATAACTAGAACATTTAAAGAACAAACGAGAGTGCACGAGATATGTCAGACGCTGAAAAGATTATTGTAGTGCAGTTCAAAAAGGGACGCGGGGGCATTGTGCCGGGCGAAATGCGGCAGGCTTCCAATGCGGCGTCCGCCGAAAAGATAGCGAGCGCCATGGCATCGCGCCACATCGGCGTTGCGGCTTATGCCGTTACCGTCGACGAGGAAAGCGGCAGCATGACAAACCCGCGCCTGCTGGTCTCACATGGGCAGATTTCCGATTTGATGCCAGACTGATTTACCGGCGCGGCGGCACGCGCCTCCTTCAGCCATGCCGCGCAAGCAATCGGACCCTGCGCGGCATGTTTTTAAATCACGGCCCGGATGTCAGGCCCGCAAGCCTTGCGTCATGTCCGGGCGTGGATCGGCATGATGCCAATCGTATGGCGATCAAAACTCCTGCCAGTCGTCCTTTGACGTATCGACAGCAGCGTTACCGGAGAATGCGGATGCAATCTTGCGGCCAAGCGCGCGTACGGGGGATGCNCGATCAAAACTCCTGCCAGTCGTCCTTTGACGTATCGACAGCAGCGTTACCGGAGAATGCGGATGCAATCTTGCGGCCAAGCGCGCGTACGGGGGATGCCACGTATCTGTCGTTGCCGCCGGCATTGCGAACCGGAGCGGGCTGGCTCTTCTGCTGATAGGCGGTATCGGCGAGCTTGAACTGCGCGAGAAGCTGGTTGAGCGAAGCTACCTCCTTGGCCAGATTGTGGCTGGCGGCGTTGGTCTCTTCCACCATGGCAGCATTTTTTTGCGTGTCCTGGTCCATCTGGTTGACCGCGGTATTGATCTGCTGGAGGCCGGAGGATTGCTCCTGCGCGGATTCCACGATGGAGACGACGTGCCGGTTGATTTCCTGCACTTCCGATACGATCGTCGCCAGCGCCTTGCCGGTGTCGCCCACCAGCTGAACGCCCTGCTGCACCTGATCGTTCGAGGTGGTGATCAGCGCCTTGATCTCCTTGGCCGCATTGGCGGAGCGTTGCGCCAGTTCGCGCACTTCCTGCGCGACAACGGCAAAGCCCTTGCCCGCCTCGCCCGCACGCGCAGCTTCCACGCCGGCATTCAGCGCAAGAAGGTTGGTCTGGAAGGCGATTTCGTCGATCACGCCGATGATGTTGCTGATCTCGTTGGCGGATTTGGAGATCTGCTCCATGGCGACCACGGCGCGGCGTACCACTTCGCCGGATTGTTCGGCGCCTGCCTTGGCGCGGCTGACGATCAGGCCTGCCTCCTGCGCGCGCTTGGTGGAATCCTTCACGGTCGTGGTGATCTCTTCCAGAGCGGCAGCGGTTTCTTCCACGGCTGCTGCCTGCTGTTCGGTACGCTTGGCCAGATCGTCGGCGGCCGATTTGATCTCGTTTGCGCCCGCGCCGATGCCACCGGCATTCTGCGCAACCCGGGTCAATGCCGATTGCAGCTTTTCGGCGGACATGTTGAAGTCGTTACGAACGCCGTCGAGTGTCGCCGTGAACGGCTGGCCGATGCGGTAGGACACATCGCCATCCGAAAGCTTCGAAAGACCGGTTGCAAGATTGTCGACGGCAAATTTGACGTCGGCAGCTTCCTTGGCCTTCTGCTGCTCGCGCGCGATGCGTTCCTTTTCCGAAAGGCTGCGATTGGCTTCGGTTTCCTGTTCGAGACGAATGCGCTCGATCGCACTTTCGCGGAACACCTGAACGGCAACCGCCATCTGGCCGACTTCATCCTTGCGGTCCATGCCATCGATCTCGGCTGCCGTATCGCCGCCTGCCAGCGACACCATACGCTCCCGCAGGCGGGCAATCGGCGTTGTGATGCCACGCGAGGCCACGAGAAGTGCGAGAATGATGCCGGCTGCAAAGCTGATGCCAACCACAACAAGCGAGGTCAGGATCGTGGAATTCGTCTGATCCGTCAGATCGTCGCTGCCTTTTGCAACACCCTTGGCAAGCTTGTC